>DATGGK010000254.1:0-27009 GCA_035308565.1 Planctomycetota bacterium
AAAACGGTGTCGGCGAGACATGCGCCGCAAATAACCGCGGCGAGGAGACAAAGACTTTTCGTTGCGTTCATGGTGCACTCCTAAGAAAAACGATGAACGATGAATGAGGAATGAACAAACGCGCGCGATTCCTCGTTCCTCGTTCCTCATTCCTCGTTTGCAGTTCATTTTCGTTCATCGGCACTGTAAATCCACCCGTGTGCCGCGCTGCCGCTGCCTTTGCCGAGCGGGAGCAATTCGCCTTCCTTGAACCACAAGGCCAATTCGCGCACCGCGGATTCGGGCGAATCGGAGGCGTGGATCAAATTGTTCTGCCCCGAAAGCGCAAAATCGCCGCGGATCGTTCCGCCCGGCGCTTTCAATCCCGAGGTCGGGCCGATCAATCCGCGCACGACGCCGATGGCGCCGTTGCCTTCGAGGCACATCACCACGACCGGGCCGCTGGCGATGAACCCCAGCAGGCTGCCGAAGAATGGTTTCTGTGCGTGTTCGGCGTAGTGTTTTTCAGCGGTGGCGCGGTCCACGTTGATGATTTTCAATCCCGCGATGCTCAAGCCTTTCTTTTCAAAACGAGCCAGAATTTCGCCGGTCAAACCGCGCGCGACGCCGTCGGGTTTGACGATGACCAAAGTACGTTCGTGCAAAGCGCTCAATGTCACTCCTCCATTTATAGTCGCGCAGCCCATGCCGCGCCCAGCGCTTCACTATACTCGCCGGCGCGACGAGGGGCAAGACTCGTCGGGCGCGGCGAAGCGGGTCCATGAGGAGAGACGGGGGAGCGGGGGTGAGTCCTTCCGAAATTTTGGCGAAGGGCAATTTGGGCCAGTCCCGCGCATACGGCCTATAGGCGCTATAGGTCCTATGGGACAGCACGCGTCGCGCGCGCAAGATCGCCCAGACAAAATGGACAAATCCGCATTTCCCGTTAAACTCGTCGCGAAATTTATTCGCGGCCTATTGCCACCTCTTGGACCCGTTTGATGAAATCCGCTATTCTGGGACGAAGCGCGGTGCGTTTTGCCCCTTCGCTGGTGCTTCTGATTCTCGTGGGCGCGCTGGCGCTGCGCAGCACGCGGCAGCTTGTCGAAAGTTCGGATTGGGTCGCGCACACGCTGAAAGTAGATAAGGTGCTGGCCGACACGCTGACCGAAATTCAGCGCATTGAGTCGGGAACGCGCGGCTACGTCGCGACGGGCGTCGAGAATTATTTGCAGCCGTTCAAATCGAACAAAGCGGACTTGGATAAAGATATCGCGGAACTGCGCGAATTAACTGGGGACAATCCGAAACAACAGGAGCGCATCAAAACCCTGTCGGTCCATATCCACAACAAAGTTGAATACAATTTGGAACTGATTCGTTTGCGTAAAGTGGGCGATGCCAAGGCCGCTCTCGACAAGCTTGCCACGGGCGCGGGCCGCGAATTGATGAACCAGATTCGCATGGTTGCGGAGGCGATCACGCAGGACGAGGACGCGCTGCTGGCCAAACGCAACGAGGACCTCAACGCGAGCATTCGCCAGACCAACATCGTGATCGTCGCCGGAACGCTTGTCGCGGTGGGCATCTGGGCGCTGGCGTTTGTGTTCATGCTCAGAGATGTTCAGCAGCGCCTGCGCGCGGAAACGGAGCGCGACCGGTTTTTCGATCTCTCGCGCGACATGCTTTGCGTTGCGGGATTCGACGGGAAGTTCAAGCGCGTGAATCCGGCGTTTGTGGCGGCGCTGGGGCATTCACCTGAAGAAATGCTGAGCGAGCCGTTTGAGAGTTTCATTCACCCCGACGATCTTGAGCCGACGCGCCGCGAAGTCTCGCGCCTATCAAAAGGCATGACGACGGTGAGTTTCGAGAATCGGTACCGCTGCGCCGACGGTTCGTACAAATGGCTGGATTGGTCGGCGACGCCGGCGCCCAAAGAGGGCGTGATCTACGCGGCGGCGCGCGACACGACGGAGCGGCGGCGCGTCAACGCGGCTCTCAAAGAAGCGCTCAACGATGTCGAGCAGGGACGGGCGAGCCTGGCGGCGATGTTGCATGCCGTTTCCAGCGGGCTGCTGGTCACGGACCTCTCGCACCGCGTCATTTTGATGAACAAAACCGCTGAGAATTTGTTGGGTGTGAGCTTTACGAAAGCGGAGGGCAAAGCGATTGAAGAAACGCTGCCGGATTCCGTGTTGCCCGCGCACATTGCTGCGGCGTTGAGCGCTCGCGAGGACGAGGCGAGAATCGAAACGCCGGCGGCAAGCCCGCACCACAAATTCGACGTGATGCTCAGCGGCGGCGACGGGCGTGCGGCGCGCGTGGCGAGGGCGGGCGTGTCGATCGTGCGCGACCGCAACGGCGAGCCGACTGGTGTGATCACGGCTCTGGACGATGTCACGCGCGAGCGCGAAGTGGACCGGATGAAGACGGAGTTCCTCTCGACGGCGGCGCACGAACTGCGCACGCCGCTCACGTCGATCCGGGGTTTCAGCGAACTGCTGCTGACGCGCGAGATGTCGGAGGAGAAACGCAAGGCCGTCTTGGCGACGGTGAACGCTCAGGCGGCGAACCTGGCGAACATCGTCAACGATTTGCTGGATCTGGCTCGCATCGAAAGCGGGCGCGGCATGGTGCTCAAACGCTCGCCCACGAATCTGCTGGCGATGGCCAACGGCGTGGTGGAGAGTTTCAGCGGGCGCGGCGGGGCGCATCGCTATTCGGTGAAATCCGACGATCCGGAGCCGGTGGCGTTCTGCGATCCGCAGAAGATTCAGCAGGTCTTGCAGAATCTGCTCAGCAACGCGGCCAAGTATTCGCCCAACGGCGGCGAGGTGCGCGTCGTCGTATCCAGCGAGGCCGGGCTGCTGAAAATCGCGGTGAGCGACGAGGGAATTGGGATGAGCGCCGATCAGATGGCGCGGATTTTCACAAAATTTTATCGCGCTGACGCCTCGAACACCGCCGCGGAAGGAACCGGCCTGGGGATGTCGATCGTCAAAGCGATTGTTGAACAGCACGGCGGGACGATCCAAGTCGAAAGTGCGCTGGGAAAAGGGACGTCGGTGACGTTCACCCTGCGCAAACAGGAGAAAGGCGTGAGCGCGCAGCCGCCACCCTCCCTTTCGCCGGAACCGCGTGGGGCTGCGGTTCGGCGCATTTTGGTGCTTGAAGACGACGCGGCCGTGGCCTCGATGATGCAATTCTGTTTCGAGCATACAGGGTACCAGGTCCATTCGACGGGCAATGGGAAAGGATTCGTGGAACTGGCCGCGAGGTTGAAGCCGGATTTGATCTGTCTGGACTGCATTCTGCCGGATAGCGACGGCTTTGCGATCGCGAAGGGCTTGCAGCAGGACGCGCGGACGTGCGCGATTCCGTTTATTTTCGTGACGGTACGCGAATCGGAGCGCGACCGGGCGAAGGAGTACGGCGCGCGCGGGTTTATCGCGAAGCCGTTTACGGAGGAGGAATTGGTGACGATGGTAAAGGGGATTGTGGAGGGAGCGGGCGCGCGAGGAAAAGGGGTTTCGCCGGCGTGGTAGATGGGCGCCGTCATTCCCAAGCCTGCTTTTCCGCTCCGAAAAGTGGAAAAATGGCCTTCGCTTCATTTTTTATAACTTATTTATAACCATAGGCTTGCGCCGTGCTGGCGGTGCAACGTCCCAGAATGTTGGTTGAAAAATGGAATATTTGGAGTACATAGATGCATCTGTTAGTAAGAACGAATCATCAGTTTTGCATCACCGGGTGTCCTTCGAGACCCGTTAAACTCGAAGGAATCAACGCCGCATAAGTGAATCCCCAGAAAGATTCACAAGTGGCAAAAGATGTGGGAGGATCGCTTCCATGAAGCGCGCTTTATTCTTCGTTGTTCCGTTCGCGTTGGCGTTCGTTCTGAGCTCGGCTCGTGCCGATGACACCGAAGTGACCGGCACCGTCGGTTGCCAGCACTGCACCTACAGCAAGGACACGGGTGCGACGAGCTGTGGCGCCGCGGCCAAGGTCGGCGACAAGGTCTACGTCCTGAAGGGCGACAAGGTCACCCCCGACTTCAAGAAGGGTGGCGATTGGGTCATCAAGGGCAAAGTCGATGAAGACAAGAAAACCATCGAAGTGACCGAGATGCACAAGAAGGCTGCGTAATTGACCTTCTCTTCGTCCGTCGATTTAAAACGGGGGCCGCAAGGCCTCCGTTTTTTGTTTCACGCAAAGTCGCAAAGACCGCAAAGAATTCTCGGTATTTCCCTTCCCCGCTCTTTGCGTCGTTTGCGCCGTCTTTGCGCCTTTGAGTGAAAGAATTACCTCCCCGACACCGTCCCAAAATCCGTGTTCGGATCGTAACTGAACTTTACTTGCGCCTGCATGTAATACGGAATCCCGCCCAGCACCATTGCGAACTGCATGTTCCGCGGCGCGGTCGTCTTCGTTGGCAGGCGCGTGATCCCGTCGGTGTCGAATCCCATCGCGCTCAAGTCCGCGCCTCTCATCGACAGGTACACTTTCGCCGTCCCGCTCTTCATAGTCATCCCCGTCGTCTTGTCCACTTTCGGCAGCCTGAATTGAATCTTCTTGAACGGCGCTTTCAACCCGCGCACCTCGCCCTTCGAGGTCATGAACGCCGACGTCGTCACGTTGCTCATCCCAATCCAAAAGCTTAATCCATCGCTGAGCTTTATGCCGGATGGAATGTCAAAAGTGCCATTGAGCGTGAACGTATCGAGCGTCGCGCCAAATCCGAATTTGCCGTTCATCGCCAGATCGGTCAACCCCGTCGTGGTCCGGTCGTCCACTGGCGCGGCCGCGCCGGCCTCTGCCGCGCTGACTGGAACCATGATCCGCGCTTTCTGGTCGATTTCACCGGGCACCGACATGACTGATTCCACCACAAAAATCTGCGCCGTGCTGAACTTGTCCGCCAGCGCCGCGCCGTCAAACGTCGCCGCCACGCCCGGCAGCCGCGTGCTGAACGTCGCCAGCGGATTGGGGTTCCCGTTCCGCAAATCCAAGTTCACCACGCCGCCCAGGCTCTCCGGCACCGAAATCCCGAAGTTTGCCACCGGATTCATCGCCGTCTGTCCGGTGACCAGGTTCGGCGCTGTCGCGCCCGAATTGGGGTCGAGCGTCACAGCGATCTTCATGAAACTCGCGCTTTTGCTGAAGCCATCAAACGCAATCGCCACCACCGTGTACGAGCCGGCCTGTGTAAAGGTCCGCGACACCGTGTCCCCAGCCAATGGCGGCCCGTCCTGCGCTCCATTGAAGAAAAAGAACCACGAAAACGTCAGCGGCTGGCCCGACGGCGCGACCGCCTCGACGGTAAACGACACGTCCGTGTTCGTGCGCACGGGATTGCGCGACGGCGTGATGTCGGTGACCACCGGCGGGTCCGTGATCGTCGGCGCAACGGTGATCGTAAGCTGCTCCACGTCCGACCCGTTGGCGTTCGATGCCGTGAGGCTCGGCTGCGAAATCCCGATATCGCCGGACGCGGGCGTGCCGCTCAACACGCCATTCGAGAAGGTTAGCCACGCCGGCAGGTTTGACGCATCGAACGTAATCGGCCCAGCGCCCGACGCCGTGATCGTATAGCTGAACGGCAACCCGACCTGCGTGTATTCCGAAAGGGGGCTGGTGATCGTCGGCGCGCCGGATGGATTGAGCGTCAGGCTCAGGATTTGTGTGTCGCTGCCGCTTATGTTGACGGCCGTCAGGGTAATTGGGAATATCCCGATTGCAGCGGGTGTGCCGGAAATGGTCGCGGACGGCACGTCGAACGCCAGCCCGGATGGAAGCCCCGTCGCGCCAAACGTGATCGGTGCGCCGCCCGTCGCGGTAATGATGTAGGTGAAGGGCGTGCCCAGCGTCCCCGTCGCCGCCAGCGGGCTGGTTATCGATGGCGCGCCGCCGGGATTGATTGTGATCGTAAGCGTGCGGCTCTGGTATCCGCCTGAATTGATCGCCGTGATTTTGACGTTCGTCGCTCCTACCGTCGTCGGCGTGCCGGAGATCACGGCGCCCGTCAGCGACAATCCCGCCGGCATCGGTTCGGCCTTATACGTGATCGGCGTCGATCCCGTCGCCTGAATCGTGTAACTGAAAGGCACGCCCGCCACGCCGCTGGCGCTCAACGCGCTCGTGATCGCCGGCGCAATCGCCGTCACGGTCAGGTCGGCGTTGTTCGAACTGGACGCGAAATTGGACGTGCCGCTGTAAGTCGCCTGAATTGAGTAGCCGTCGTCAATCGCGCTGCCGCCGGGCAGCACGTAGCTCACGCTGGCGACGCCATTGGCGACCGTGGCGGTAACGGCCGTCCCCACGTTATTGCCGTCCCGCGTGATCAAAAAAGTGACGGTTCCCTCATTGACCGTCGCGGCCGACGCCGAGACGGACGCCGTGAGCGTGATGGGCTTTGCCGTGGCGCTGAACGTCGTCTTGACATTTGACGCGGCCGTGGTTGTGCTCGACAAGCTTCGAGACTTGAACGTCTCTTCGCCGAAACAATTCGGCGCAAGATATGCAAGCGATATCGAAAGAGCAATAAATAGTCGCGTGCTCATGCGGTTGCCCTCCCCGTGTCTGTTCGTCCGGTAATCTTAACGCATATTTATTCGTGCCAGCTCAAAACCGCCGCAAATTCGAGCGATTTTAGGCACAAGTGCAGAACGGAATTGGTGGGGTGGCTCTCTACGTTGAGATTTTGATGAGAACCGGAGAGCAATAAATAGTCTATAGCAGCAGCTTCGCCGGATGCTCCAGCAATTCCTTTATCGTCGCCATGAACTTCGCGCCGACCGCGCCGTCAATCGCACGGTGATCGCAACTGAGCGTAATGCCCATCGTCTTGCCCGCGACGACTAGGCCCGCCGCATTGACCACCGGCTTGTTTTGGATCGCGCCAATGGCCAGAATCGCCGCTTCGGGCGGATTGATGATTGCGAAGAAGTGATCCACGCCGAACATGCCCAGATTCGAAATCGTGAATCCGGAGCAGCCAAGTTCCGCCGCGCTCAATTTCTTCTCGCGCGCTTTGACCGCAAGCTGTTTGACGCCCTGATTGATCTGCTTGAGCGACAGCCGGTCGGCGTTGCGCAGAACGGGCGTGTACAGCCCCGCATCCGTCGCGACCGCCACGGCGATGTTGATCTCCGAGTTGCGCTTGATCGACGTGGTGTTGAACGCCGCGTTCACTTCCGGATGCTTGGCCAGCGCCGCCGCCGCGATTTTGATCACGATGTCGTTGAAGCTGATCTTGACGCCGCCTTCTTGCCCGCTCCCTTGCGGTCGCGGCTCGTTACTTTGCGATCGCGGCTCGTTTTCGGCGGCGGCGTTGAGTTCATCGCGAAACGCGATTGCGCGCTCCATCGAGACTTCGGCGAACAAGTAAAAATGCGGGATCGTCTGCTTGCTTTGCAACAAGCGCTTGGCAATCGTCTGGCGCAGATTGCTGAGCGGAATGTCTTCGCCCGGTCCCGCCGACACAGGCACCGGCGCGGCCATCCCCGCCGCCGGCGCCGCGGCGCCCGTGCCTTCCGGAAGATCGCGCACGACAATCCGCCCGCCCGGCCCGCTCGCCGAGAGGTTTGCCAAATCAATGCCGCGCTCGCGCGCCAGTTTCTTCGCCAGCGGGCTGGCTTTGACGCGACCGTCTTGCGCCGCTGAGAGCGCTTGTTCCGCGTGAGTTTCAACCGCAGCGCCCGCCGCAGGCTTCTCCGCTGGCGCTTCCGCTTTCGCTCCACTGGCCGGCGCAGGCGGTTTCGGCGCGGCGCCGGTCGGAGCCGGCGCGGGCATCGCCGTGGTGGCTTTTTTCGCCGGTGTCGGCGCAGCCTCGCCGTTTTTCGCCAGCGCCGCCGAAATATCCTCGCCCGGCTTGCCGATCACCGCCAGCAATTCATCGATCTTCGCCGTCGCGCCTTCCTGCGCGACAATCTTCAGCAGCACGCCGTCGTCGAACGTCTCCAACGGCATCGACGCCTTGTCCGTCTCCACCTCCGCCAGCGTGTCGCCGGAGTGGACGGTATCCCCCTCCTTCTTGAGCCAGCGGTTGATCGTGCCGGTCTCCATGGTGGGGGATAGTTTGGCCATGCGGACTTCGATTGCCATGTCGATTCCTCAATCGTTACACGTTGAACGTTACATGTTAAACGTTGCGTGGTGCGAGGCACTACACTCGCCTCAAAAACGTGTAACATTTAACGTGTTACGTTTAACGATCACCTGTACGTCACCTTCTTCACCGCCGCGATAATCCGTTCCACGTTCGGCAGCACCGCCGCTTCCAGCTTCGAATTGTACGGCATCGGCACGTCGAGAGACGCCACGCGCACAATCGGCGCGTCCAAGTCGTCGAAGCAGTGCGTATAAATGCTGTCCGCAATCTGCGCGCCCACGCCGCACCAGTGCCAGCCTTCTTCGACGATCACGACGCGGTGCGTCTTCGCCACGCTTTTGGCAAGGGTGTCGATGTCGAACGGACGCAGCGTGCGCGGGTCGATCAGTTCGCAACTGATCTGCAATTCCGCTTCGATCTTTTGAATCGCGCTGGCCGCCACATGCCGGATGCGCGAGTGCGCGACGATGGTCACGTCCGAGCCTTCCTTCACCACGTCGGCCACGCCGAACGGAATCAGGATTTCGCCCTCTGGCATTTCGAATTTCTTGCCGTACAGCGCTTCGCTTTCGATGAAAATGATGGGGTCCTCGTCGCGAATCGCCGTCTTCAACAAGCCCTTCGCGTCGGCGCTCGTCGCCGGCATCGCGACCTTCAGTCCAGGAATGTGCGCGTAAAGCGATTCGAACGATTGCGAATGCTGCGACGCCAACTTCCCGCCTGCGCCGCCCGCCCCGCGAATCACCATCGGGCATTTGAACTGCCCGCCGGACATATATAGCGTCTTCGCGGCGTTCGAAATGATCTGATCGATTGCGCCGACCAGCGAAAAATTCCAGGTCATCATTTCGATGATCGGTTTGAGTCCATTCATCGCCGCGCCGACGCCGACTCCGGTGAAACCCAGTTCCGAAATCGGCGTGTCGATCACGCGCCGCGCGCCAAAGCGCGCCAGCAGCCCCTTCGACACCTTGTACGCGCCGTTGTATTCAGCGACTTCCTCGCCCATCAGAAAGACGCGCTCGTCGCGCTCCATCTCTTCGGCGATTGCCTGCCCCAACGCTTCGCGGTATTCGACCAGTGCCATTTTTCGTTCCTTATTCCTGACGCTTACCTTTGTTCGAGCGGTTGAAGTAGAAGCGGCGGGACTCTTGCCGCCGAGCGTTTAAGGTGGCAAGAGTGCCGCCGCTCCTAAATCTCCACTTTCGGCAGCAAATTCGCCGCCCACGGGTTCGCGACCACGTCGCGCGCCAGTTCCACCAGTTCCGGTTCCGGCGCGGCCTGCGCGTGCGCCACGCTCTCCATCGCTTCGTGTTTCGCCGCGTCGTCGATTGCGGCGAGCTGCGCATCGGGTACGCGGCGCAGCAGCAGTTCGGCTTTCAGCATCAAAATGGGGTCTTCCTTTTTTTTCAGATCGACTTCTTCGGGCGTGCGGTAGGCGGCGGGATCGGACATGGAATGGCCGCGGTAGCGATATGTCTTGGCTTCGATCAACGTCGGCGTGTTGTCGTGTCGCGCGCGCGCGATCGCTTCGGAGAAACATTTGCGAACGACCAGCACATCCATCCCGTCGCACGTCACGCCTGGGAAGTTGTAGCCCACCGCGCGCTTGTAGAGATCCTTTGTCGAGCTTGAGCGATCGACCGCGGTGCCCATGCCGTAGTTGTTGTTCTCCAGCACGAAAATAATCGGCAGCCGCCACAATCCGGCGAGATTCATCGCTTCATGCACCGCGCCTTGCTGCGCCGCGCCGTCGCCGTAAAAGGCGAGCGTTACGTTCTTCTCGTTCTTGTATTTCTGCGCGAAGGCCACGCCCGTCGCGACGGGAATGTGGCTGCCGACGATGCCGTTGCCCCCCATCATGC
This sequence comes from Planctomycetota bacterium, assembly GCA_035308565.1. Taxonomy (GTDB): domain Bacteria; phylum Planctomycetota; class SZUA-567; order H5-PLA8; family H5-PLA8; genus JANXLS01. Next base: position 9,955 of record DATGGK010000254.1, read on the forward strand.
CCAATTCATTGTGGAAGAAATGCATCGAGCCGCCTTTGCCTTTGGCGCAGCCGGTCGCCTTTCCAAAAAGCTCCGCCATCAACGAATCGGCGCGCATGCCCATCGCCAGCGCGTGGCCGTGGTCACGGTAGCCGGTGAGCACTTTGTCGCCTTTTTCAAGACAACTGATCGCGCCGACGCAGACGGCCTCCTGCCCAATATAAAGGTGGCAGAACCCTCCGATGGTGCCCTTCTGGTACTGCTGGAATGCCTGCTCTTCGAAGCGGCGAATGCGCAGCATCTCCTTATAAAGGTGAAGCCAGAGGTCGGTCGCCTCCTGCTGCTGCTCGGCGATGAGCTTCTCGGCCTCGGCCGGCTTGCGCGGCTTGGCTGAACTGGCTGGCGGTGCTTCAGTGGCAACAGGCACGGCGGAACTCCTTAACGCAATTAAGTAGAACGGAGCTCCGCTCCGTTCAGCATTCGGGAACGCAAGTAGAACGGAGCTCCGCTCCGTTCAAAATTCGGGGCGTATCCAGAACGGAGCAGAGCTCCGTTCTACATTTCGAAAACGGAGCGGAGCTCCGTTCCACGACCGAATCTTAACTTGCATTGCCATAAATAAAAGTATATGGTTTTACTCGAAACGATAATCAAAGCTTATGGATAATTTAAACTCATGGACCTGAACCCCTTGCGTTACTTCGCCGAAGTGGCGAAAGTGAAGAATTTCACGCGCGCCGCCCACAATTGCCACGTCGCTCAACCTGCGTTGAGCCAGCAAATCAAGCGCCTTGAGACACAATTGGGCCTCAAACTGCTCGCGCGCCGTCCGCGCGGCGCCGAATTGACCACGGAAGGCGGCATCCTGCTGCCCTACGTCCAGAAGATTCTGAACGCGCTTCAGGAGGCGGACGATGTTGCAGCGGATTTGCGCGGTTCATCGCGCGGCGCGGTACGCATCGTTAGTCCGCCGTCGGCAACGGTGTTTATTCTACCACCTCGAATCGCCGCCTTCAAACGCGATCATCCGCGCATCGACATCGTGCTCGAAGAACGCATCAGCACAGACATTCCTCATCTGGTCCTGGCCGGGAATTTCGATCTGGGCGTGACGCAGGCCATGCATCCGATTCCCGGCATGATGCGCGTGTTGATTCTGGAGGAACAACTGCTGCTGGCGGTGCCGGAGAATCACCCGCTGGCATCGCGCAGCGAAATCCCGCTGGCCGACGCCGCGCACGAAAAGTTCGTCGTGACCAAAGAGAACACCGAATTCCGCGACCTGGCCATCAGCCTCTGCCGCCGAGCGGGATTCGAAATGCAGGCCGCCTTCGAAGCCGATCATTTCGATTCGCTGCAAGCTTACACGGCCGTGGGCATGGGCGTCGCGCTCATCCCGCAATCGACCATCGTCAACACGCTCACCCCCAGCCCGCGCTACATCCGCATCACCAAGCCTGAGGCCAAACGCCGCCTCTGGCTGCTCTGGCCCGAACGCGGACTGAAGAACAAGTCTGCGGAGGCGATGGTGCCGTATTTGAGAAAATAGGAGATAGGAGTTAGGAGAATTCTTTGCGGTAAGCTAACGGGAAGTGCTTGCACGGCGCTGCCCTCCTAATCTCCCATCTCCTGTCTTCCAAACTTTCTTGACAGCCGCGCGAAAAACGCCTAAAGTCTCGAAATTACGAGATTGTTGCGTTGCGGCTGGATGCGCCTTTGAGCGCCTTCGTGTCCGTTTGGAAAGGCAGACTGCATGAAAAGCGATTTAAGTGTCATCCTGGCCATCATCGTGCTCGCGATCCTCTCGATCGTGTTTGGCGTGATGGCCTACTTGAATTTTAAGACCATCGACCCCGGCGATGGCAAGCCGCTTCAAGCGCAAATCGACGAGCGGCAGAACCACATCGATGAAACCGTGCGTTCAATCAACGATCTTCAAGTCGAAAAGGATGCGTTGAGCGAGAAGCTCGCCAAGGCCCAACAGGATGCCACGTATTACTCCGGCGAAGGCGCGGCGTACGTTCAAGCGGCGGAAGCGCGCAACAGGCTCAAAGCCGAAGGCCAGGCTTTCGAAGATCAGGCCAAGAACATGGGCACAACTGTCAGCGCGGGAAAGAAAAAAGTCAGCGACGCCATCCAAGCCGAGATTACGCGCGAACGCACCGAGATGGAACAGAAAGTCGAGGAACTCACCGCCAAGAAAGCCAAGGTTCAAGCCGATACGCTGGCCAAGAAAGCGGACTTCGATGTTGCGGCCAAGCGCCATGTTCAGGACATGAACTACGTCAAATCTCAGTTGGGCGATGCCAAAGCCATCCTGTCGGATTTGACCACCCGCGAAGAAGTGCGCGGCGACATCACCAATCGCATCGACGGCCACGTGGTGCTCTCCAACGTGGTGAACAACATAGTGGTGATCGACATCGGCTCCGGAGTGGGCGTGAAGAACGGATTTCGCTTCGAAGTCTTTTCGATCGAGCCCGGCAAGAAGCATGTGACCAAAGCCTATATTGAAGTGGTCAAAGCCGGGCCGACATCGTCGGAATGCACGGTGATCCAGCGGCCCATGGTTCTGCCCAGCGACGAACTCACCAATTACGTCGCCGAGCAGCCGGAGTTTGTTTACAACCCGTACTCGCCCGGCGGCAAGAAAACCGGTTCGGCTGAGCCGATGACCGGCGGGCGCGTGGTGATGTCCGGGCAGAAAATCAACAACCCGATCATGGAAGGCGATTACGTGCAGAATCCGTTCTTCGAAGCCGGCCGCCGGTTGGTCTTCTACATCGCCGGTTCGAAGGAAATGGTCGGCGAGCGCCAGAAGAGCGCCATCCGCTACTCGGCCGGGCAGATCAAGGACGTGGCCGAGCGCTACGGCGCGAAAATTGTCGATGCGGTCGATACCAACGTCAACTACGTCATCGCGCAGAAGCATCCTGAAGAAGATCCCGAATACAAAAAAGCCGTCGATTTGGGCATTCCGGTGATTTTCGAATGGGAATTGTTCCGCTTCCTCGATAACAACTGATAACGATGAACGATGAACGATGAATTTAAAACAAAGGATTAACGATGTCTAGCCGCCAAACCTTGCTTTACTCGCTGATGATCTTCTTCTTCGTGCTCATGCTCGTCGCGCTGGGCTTCTGGTTCAAATCTAGCATGGAATTGAACGAGAAGAGCAACCTGCTCACCGTGCTCAAGGATCGCGCCATCGACTTGGACCGCGTGCTCAAAGGCACCGAGAGCAACAAAAAGACAGGTTTGGAATACCAGGTCAACGACGAACAGGAAGGCTTGAAAGTGCTGGTGACGCAGGCTGAAGCGCTGGCCGCAAAGAAGCTCGACAATCCCGACATCTCCGATCCGGGCATGAAGCAGCGCGTCGAACAATATGAGAAGCTCGAACCGGAAGTGACCAAGAAGTGGAAGGAAGACGCGAAGAAAGCCTGGGAAGAACTTTACGGCAATTGGGTCAAGCAGAGCGACGACTTGAACAAGCAACTGGAGAATTTGCGCAACCAGAAGAAAGAAAAGGAAGAAAAAATCGCCGCCGCGCAAGCCGACTACGACCAGGAAGTGCAGAACCACGAAACGGAAATGAAAAAGATCGCGCAGGCGAAAGCCAAGAACGCGCAGGAACTCGAAGCCGTGCGTTATGAGCACGAAGAGACGCAGAACAAAATCACCGAACTCACGCGCGAATACAGCAAAGTCAAGACGCCGGTCAAACAGGGTGAGATCATTTCCTCCGACACCATCGCCAAAACGGCGGTGATCAATGTGGGCGCGGCGCAGGGCGTACGCAAAGGCATGCTCTTTGAAATCTATTCCGCGTCCAACCGCCAATTGGTGAAGAAAGGCATGTTGGAAGTAACCGACGCCGGCCCGCTTTCGTCCAAATGCATGTTGATCGAAGGCTCGCGCGAAAATCGCTGGGATCCGGTGACGCATTGGATTCCGACGAATCCGGAGTATCAGTACAGCATCCTCGCCGCGGGCGGGCCGGACGACACTGACGCGATCAAGCTTGAAAAACGCAAGTCGGTGAAGGACCGCATCGAAGGCATGCGCCTGGAGAAGATCGCGCGCGAGCAGGGCCTTGAAGCCGCCGAAAATGCGCGCGAAAACGCGGCGACCAGTTCGGTTCCGCCGTCGGACTTGAGCTTGCAGATTACGCCCGTGACGGAAGGGGATTGGATCTACAGCCCCGATTTCATTCCGATTGTCTCGGACAAGGAATTCCGCGCGCAAAACCGCGCCGAATTGGAGACGCTGCGCGACGTCAATATCGGCCCGCTCACCTTCTACATCGCCGACACCGTTCGCACCTACCGCAAGGAATACCTGCGCCGCCTGATCGAACGCAACGGCTGCAAACTTTCCGATACGATGACGCCCAACGTCAACGTCGTCGTGACCGGCATCGGCTTCAACCGCCTGGATTTGGTGGCTGACCGTGTCGGCGGAAAGAAGGGCAAGGAGGGTCTGAAGGACGAAGACAAGGCCGAACTATCCACACTGGCGGCGCTGGAAGACGCCAAAAAGTATGGCGCGGACACGATGCCGGAAGACGAGATGGAAGCGTACTTCGACCGCCGCGTGCGCAAACAGGAACTGCTGCGCGGCAAGCTGATCCAGCCCGGCCGCAGCGTCTTCTTCATCGCCGGAAAAACCCGCAACCGCACGCCCGAACTGCTGGCGCATTACATCCAGGATCACGGCGGTGTGGTTGCCACCGACATCAATGGCAAAGTCGATTACGTCGTCGTTGGCGAAGCGCCCGAGGACACGTTCATCGAGAACATCAAAAAGCGCGGCCTGAAGATTATCCGCGAGGATGAACTGCCGGAATTCTTCGGCGAAAAACATTAAAGACAGGAGTCAGGTATCAGGAATCAGGAGTCAGCGGTTGTAAATCTGACCCCTGTCTCCTGACTCCTGACCCCTGACCCCTGACCCCTATTTCCTCACCATCAACGGCGCTTCGAATTCCAGCGACTCGCTCTCGAATCCCAATTGCACGTTCGCGACCGTGGGCGTGCTTCCGCTGCTTTGCATCAGCACCGATTTCTTCACCTTCGACCCTTTCACGCTGACGACCAGCTTCGCCTGGTGGCTGCCGTCCGGGCATTGGCACGTCGGCTTGCCAAGCCGGAGTGACGCGCTAACGCCCGCCGTTTTTGCCATACCCTTATTGTTGAATGTCAGCAAAACCGACGCGTCGCCGATCGCGTAGATTAGCGTGCTGCCCTCAATCGAGTCGCTGCGCGGCACAATTAGATTCGCATAAAGCACCGACTGCCCCGTGCTCTTCGAAAAAACCGCGGAACTTTCGGTGACTTGCAGCGGGTCCACATTCCGCGCGCCGACGTGGCCGGCCACGCCACGCGAAATTTGCAACACCACCAGAGCGGCAACACAAAACACTGCAACGCGCCGAATCATAAGCGTGATCCTCATCCGAAAAAAATGTGTCCGTAGGAACATTATCGGACTTTCGGCGCGCTGGCTGAATCGAATTTGCTTGTAGTCCCGCCTTTAGGCGGAAAGGGCTTCGAACCGAGGCACCGGTTTGAAATTCACGCCGCGTTTCGAGTCCAAGCTATTCCGCCTAAAGGCGGGACTACGAAAGCGCCTTTGCGGCTCTGCGTGAGAATCATTTTTTCGCTTCAAAAAACGGAAACAGCACCCGCAGCCTGTCGGGCAACGGCTGCGAACCGTATTCGCAGATTTCGAACGCTTCGGCGTATTGCACGGCTTTGCCTTTTTCTTCGCCGTACCATTTCACCAGATCGCCGCGGAAGCGCTCGGCAGTCAGCATATTCGAGCGCGCCCAATGCGATTTCTTGAGCCACGCTTTGCGCGCTTCCACCGCGTCGGCGGGCGGGACGGATCTGACAAACTCGGCGCTGCCGTTGGCGCCGCCTTCGTAAATCTGCGAGGCCAGTTCGTGCAGCGCGTCGAGTTTTTTGTCGAACACGTCGTCGATCGACACGACCACGTCCGCTTTGAACGGGTACGGCTTTTTGAATCCATCGCTCGCGTACATGAAAACGGGATTGTTTTTGAGCGGCGGCGTTTCGGGGCAGAAGAACGGCACGGTCACCATGTACGCCGCGTCCTGCACCAGCACCCCGACGTAGCGGTGATCCGGATGATAATCCCACGGCCGGTGCGCGATGACCACATCGGCCTGCCATTGCCGGATCAGCCGCGTGATCGTGCGGCGGTTTTCAAGCGTCGGCTCGAGTTCGCCGTCGTGAATCGGCAGTACTTCCGTTTCCACGCCCAGCACTTTATCCGCCGCTTTCACCTCCGCTGTGCGGCGCTTCGCCAACTCCTCGCCCTTGATCTGCCAATGCCCGATGTCGCCGTTGGTGACCGAAACCAGCTTGACCTGATGCCCCATTGCCGCCCACTTCGCGGCGACGCCGCCGGCTTTGAGCTCGCAATCGTCAGGATGCGCGCCGAAAACAATGATGCGCAATTTTCTCTCAGGCTCCGCGCAGCACGCGGATGAAATGATGAGACAGAGGATCAGCAAGGCGGATGCAAGGCGGGACATGGAAAATCTCCCTGGATGGGAGGATATACACCGGAGACGGGTATTGAATTTCGGTGGAAAACCTGCCGTCTACCGGTTGCTCATGGTGGTGCTTGAATAAAGTTACCCGGATATGCGCGAATGGGCGTGAAGTGAGGATTGCATATCGGGCGCGGCAAAGCCACTTACTGAAGCGTGCGGCTCTGGACGACGTGCAGCTTTTGCCCGGTTATTTCTTCGCTCCGGCGTACGCCAACGCGGCGGCGATGAAGTCGCGGAAGAGCGGGTGGGGGTTCGTTGGGGTGGATTTGAATTCGGGGTGGAATTGGACGGCCACGAACCACGGGTGGCTGGCGAGTTCGATGATTTCGACCAGGCGGCCATCAGGGGAGAGGCCGCAGAAGGTCATGCCTTTTTGCTGGAACTGCTCGCGGTATTTGTTGTTAAATTCGTAGCGGTGGCGGTGGCGTTCGCTGATCTGCTTCTGGGCGTAGGCGGCGAAGGCTTTGGTGCCCTCCTTTAAGACGCAGGGGTACGCGCCGAGGCGCATGGTGCCGCCTTTGACGGCGATGGCGGCTTGGTCGGGCATCAGGTCGATGACGGGATTGAGGCAGCCGGGCTTGAATTCGGTGGAAGTCACGTCGCTGAGGCCGCAGACGTTGCGCGCGAATTCGACGACGGCCAATTGCATGCCGAGGCACAGGCCGTAGTACGGGATGCCGCTTTCGCGGGCGTGGCGGATGGCGACCATTTTGCCTTCGGTGCCGCGTTCGCCGAAGCCGCCGGGGACGAGAATGCCGTGGACGCCGTCGAGTGACCCGAGCGTGCCGCGCTTTTCGAGCGATTCGGCTTCGATGCGCAGAAGTTCGACTTTCGTCTTATGGTAAATGCCGGCGTGGGCAAGGGATTCGAAGATGGATTTGTAAGCGTCCTGAATCTTCATGTACTTGCCGACGATGGCGATTTTGACGTGGTGCTCCGGGTGGCGGATGGAATCGACCACGTCGATCCAGTCCCGCATGCGCGCGCGGCCCACGGGCAGGCCAAGGCGGTCGGCGATGAGCGTGTCGATGCCTTGCTCGACCAGCGCCAGCGGCACTTCGTAGATGCTGTGGTCCACGTCTTTTTCGACGATGACGGCGTCTTTGTCCACGTTGCAGTAGAGCGAGATTTTCTTTTTGGTCTCGTCGTTGAGGTGGACTTCGGTGCGCACGACGAGGATGTCGGGTTGGATGCCGATGCGGCGCAATTCGCCGACGGATTGCTGCGTGGGTTTGGTTTTGACTTCGCCGGCAGCTTTGATGTACGGCACCAGCGTCAGGTGCATGAACATGCAGTTGCGGCTGCCGGCTTCGTGGCGGAACTGGCGCACGGCTTCGAGCATCGGGGCGCCTTCGATGTCGCCGACGGTGCCGCCGATTTCGGTGATGACGACATCCACGCCAGGCTGCGCGATTCTGTGGATGCAGTTCTTAATCTCGTCGGTGGTGTGCGGAACGACTTGCACCGTTTTGCCAAGGAAATCGCCCTTGCGTTCTTTGGCGATGACGGACGAATAAATCTGGCCCATTGTGTAATTGCTGTCGCGCGAGACGAAATCGCCGGTGAAGCGTTCGTAGTGGCCGAGGTCGAGATCGGTTTCGGCGCCGTCTTCGGTGACATAAACTTCGCCGTGCTCATAGGGGTTCATGGTGCCGGGATCGACGTTGAGGTAGGGGTCGAGCTTTTGCAGGCGCACGGTGAGGCCCATGCGCTTGAGGATCATGCCGACGGCGCCGGTGGTGATCCCCTTCCCCAGCGAAGAAACGACGCCCCCTGTCACGAAGATATGCTTGGCCATTTAAGCGGAAATCCCGGAGTTGGTGGATGCGCCACGAACCATAAACGACGGGTCCAGTTTGCGGGGAACGGCGCGAAGGTCCACACAAAAATGCCCAAAAAGCATTTTTCATTTCGGAATTTTGGAGCAATATAATACTGGCGGAAAGGCCCCTTGGGGAAGGCGGCGAACTCAATCCCGATTCGTTTGCGTATATCACTTGCCGGAAAAGTGTCGCAGCGGCCCGCACGAGCTTCTCCACGATTGCCCACCCGATCGGAGCGCCGGCTTCCAGCCGGCCCGCACCGGAGCAGCGCGTCCGCATTGGGAAAAAAGATTCCCGCCGGCAGCGTGCATTTCAGGGTTTCAATTTCCGCTTCTTAATTCGTTCAGGATTGGTTATTATTTTGTCTCTTAAGTTGATCCACGGGGGAATTATCATGCGAATTTTCCTGCCACTTCTCCTTTCTGCGCTCCTCGTGTGCGAATGTATTCGCGGAGAGGACGCCGACCAGTTGCGCGAGACCGGCATCGCGGCGCTAAAAGATTCTGAAACGAATCCACATTCCATTGTGCTTGCGGCGCGTTGTTTCGCAAAGGCCGCTGTGTTGTATTCGGCAGCAAAAAATGAAACGCAGAATGTTGAAATGAATTCATTTCTGTATTGGTGCAAAAAGAAAATGTCATTGAAGGACATTGAGGAATTCAGGAACGCTGGTGAAGCTGAAATTGCAGAAAAACTGACCTCTGTCGAGAAAACGGTGCCCGCGCCTGCAGATGTGCAAAAGTGGTTGGAGCGGGCGGATAGTTTTGCCGCGGCGCATCCGGATGAACACTTGCTTATCGCGATTCGCTACTTTGAAGTAGCCGACCGCTTCAAAGGCACCGACCAAAGTTTCACCGCTCAAGACCGAAGCCTGAAAGAACAAGTCGCCGCGCAGAACAACGCGGGCGCCCGGTTAGTTCCGCCCACGAAAGATACAAACGCCCCTGTCCCCGATGGTAAAACACAACCCATACCGTCCGCCGACAAGCAGAAGGAAGCTGAAAAACTTCTCAAAGAGCTATTCAAAGCCGATTTCGCAAAATCGGATCCAGCCAGCCGCCTCCTGCTGCATGCGAAGATGATGCAACAAGCGCAGGAAAATAAGGCCGATCCCGCATCAGAATACATCCTTCTGCGCGAGGCGCGCGACGCCGCTATTCTTGCCGGCGACCCCGCTGCCGCAGTCCGAGCCTACGCCGCAATGAAAGCCGATTTCACGCTCAACTTCGATGCCCTCTACATGGATTTCGAGCGGCTTGAAACAGTGCGCGAGGCGCCGGCCCAAGCACCGCATTGGCCACGTTGGACCTTAAAGTTTCCCAGGAATTGAGCGAGTCACGTTACTACGATCTCTCAGCCAAGTTCGCCCTCCAAGCCGAAGACATGTTGAAAAGTCTCAAAGATCCGGCCTTTGTCAGCACTATCAAGGCAGAGGTCGCTCGCGCCCAAGAGTTGAAGCGAGAAAATTCCGCGGCGATAGCCGCCGCGAAGACGCTGAAAGATACCCCTTACGATCCACCCGCAAATTTGATCGCAGGAAGATTTGCACTGATCCAAGGCGACGCGGAGAAAGCATTCGGACTTCTTTCGAAGTGTGGTGATGAAACTTTGCGAACTTTGGCAACCCAGGAACTCAATCCGCCGATAGAAGCCGCCAAACAGGCTCAACTCGCCGACAGTTGGTTCGACAGCTCTGAAAAGCAGCCCCCGTTATTAAAGGCAGCAATGCAAGCTCGCGCTGCCATCTGGTATCAGACTGCGCTTCCCGGAATCGTAGGGTTGGCCAAGATGAAGATCGAAAACAGGATCAAGTTATTGTCGGCACCTACAGCTTCGCAGCCTGTTTCACCCGCATCAAATTCATTACCTCCGCCCATTGTGTCTGCGTTCGTGCCCGCTGGCGCTGCGCCATGGAAGGAGTACGGCCGCCTCGCGCCGCACAAAAAAGCTTCGCGTTGTCTGCTCTATTCGAGCGATGGGCGTTTCGTTTTTACGACAGACGAGGCAATCGTAAAGATTTGGAACGCACAAAACGGTCAGTTGGTTCAATCGTTGACTGCGCTCGACAAACTGGTGACCGGCATTTCAATCTCTGCCGACGGTTCGCTCGTTGCATCATGCAGCGAATCGGGCGCCGCGCGGATATGGGATTTGCGCGCTAACATGGAGGTGGTTCAAATTGCCGGAAGAGACAGCAAGACTGGCGCATCGCTGGGGCTTTCCGCCGATGGACGTGTTCTTGCTCTGGCCGTGGGCGGCTTCTTGCGAGTGTACGATGTCCCGAAAACGACTGAAAAGTACACCATCGAATTTCCCGCAGCCGGTGGCGGAACGCATGTCCGAACGATGGTCTTAACTCCCGACGCAAAGACAATTGTGGCCTCGGTACGCACGCCGGGGGGTAACACTCTGCTTGAAGTTTACGATGAAGGCAGCACCACGATGCGTGCAAAACTAAACGGAGAAACACTGTCATTGTCGCAGGATGGCAAACAGCTTCTCGCGGGCGCATGTAGCAACGACACGTCGCGACTTTACGATTTGGCGACAGGGAATACGCTGATTGAAATCCCGTCGGGCAAAAATACCGCTCTTGTATTTCACCAAGTTTTGCATTTGATTGCTGTCGGTTTCCAAGATGGAAGCGTCAAAGTTTGGAATTCAACGAATGGCGAAGAGGTCGCCTCATTCTCCGCCCACAGTGCGGCGGTAAGGTCCCTCGCGTTTTCGCCAGACGGACGCACTTTGGCATCCAGTGGGGATGACAAGACAGTTAAGTTCTTTTTTGTTCAGGCATCGCCCACAAAACTCACTCAACAACAACCACAACAACAACCGGCAAAGAGCAGCAGCGAAGGGAAAATAGTCGCGCTCGCTGCGAATGCAACGGCGGCGTATGAAATTGGAGTTCTGAAAAAAGGTGAATCCATTTCTATTCAATACGTTGACGGCAAATGGAAAGCGCATGGCCGTAAAGCCACCGACAGTCCTGACTCCACGAATAGGCCGGAGTTCAGCGCGCTCGTTGTCGCAGCAAAAGGTGAAGGTGACGGATTGGGCGAAGTTCTCGCGGTTGTTCCGACTGGGACCGCCGAACATCCCTTTACCTACCGTGCTGAGAAGGACATTCCCAACGCAGTGTTGCGGATAAAGGGCATGGATGGAGAAGCAGACTTCAGGAGCAATCCGGGAAGCGTTCAATATCGCATCAGCGTTTCGAAGCGGCCGTAGTTTGTCGCCGCATCCTCGCCCCTTTCTCTTCCCTTGAGCCGTTCCCCATTCCGGTATCCTTGCCCGCATGCTCAAGCGCTCGAAGGTGGACTCTTCATCCTGGCCAAAAACGCTTCATAATCCTCCGGCGTGTCGATGCCCGGCGGATTGGATTGAACGATGCCGACCTTGATCGCATAGCCGGCTTCAAGCGCGCGGAACTGCTCCAGCTTTTCGAGGAGCGACACGGGAAGATTCTTGTAGCTGAGCAGGAACGGGCGGCGATAGGCGTAGAGGCCGAGGTGATGGTAGCTGTAGCTGGTTTTTCCATTGAGCCGCCGGACCGGCGAATCCTCGGTTTGGCGCACGGAGGAATCGGCGCGCCTGAAATAGAGCGCGTTGCCGTTGGCGGCGACGCTCGCAAACGCGATCGGCATCGAAATCCGATTTTGTTTCACGCATTTCTTTGCGCGCGGCATTTCATTTTCGTTCGGATTTGATATCCTTCTTCGCGTCTCGAAAGAAAAGGAAGTCAAATCATCCATGAAAGTCCTCGTCATCGGCTCCGGCGGGCGCGAACATGCGCTCTGCTGGAAACTGGCGCAAAGCCCGCGCGTCTCCAAACTCTTATGCCTGCCCGGCAACGCCGGCATCGCACTGACGCGCTGCAGATCCGGCGCGCTGGTCGAAACCGCACCCATCAAAGCCGACGACATCGAAGGCCTGCTGCGCTTTGCGCGGCGCGAGAAGCCGGATTTGATCGTCGTCGGGCCGGAAGCGCCGCTGGTCGCGGGATTCGTCGATAAAGTCACCCTCGAATTGGGCATCCCCTGCTTCGGACCCGAATCGCGCGGTGCCGAATTGGAAGGCTCCAAGATTTTCACCAAAAATCTACTGCGCAAACACGGCATTCCCACCGCCGACTACGTCGCGTTTTCAGACGCCGAACGCGCACTCGAGTACGTCAAGGAACACGAAGCGCCGATGGTCGTGAAAGCCGACGGCCTCGCCGCGGGCAAGGGCGTAATCCTGTGCGCCAATTCCGAAGAAGCCCACGCCGCCGTCACCCGGGCGATGATCGACGGCGAATTCGGCGAAGCTGGCCGCAACATTATCATCGAAGAAACGCTGCGCGGCGAAGAGACGTCCGTCATGGCGCTCACCGACGGTTCGACGCTCGCCGTCCTTCCCAGCACGCAAGACCACAAGCGTGTCGGTGATGGCGACACCGGTCCCAACACCGGCGGGATGGGCGCGTATTCTCCCGCGCCGGTGGTGACGGCGGAATTGGAAGGGCGCATCATTCGCGAGATTCTCGTTCCCACGCTGCACGCGCTGCGCCGCGAGGAGCGCCCGTATAAAGGGGTGCTCTATGCCGGCATCATGGTGACCGACGGCGGGCCTAAAGTTTTGGAATACAACGTCCGCTTCGGCGATCCCGAATGCCAATGCATTCTCCCGCGACTCGGCGCGGATTTGGTAGATGTGATCGAAGCCGTTCTGCAAGGCAAGCTCGAACAGGTCGATCTGCAACTCGCCGACGAAGCGGCAGTGTGCGTGGTCATGGCGGCGAAAGGTTATCCGGGCAAAGTCACGACCGGCGACGCGATCGACGGATTAAATCGGGAAGGCCAATTGCAAGAAGCCGAAGGCGTGCAGGTTTTCCATGCGGGCACGGCTGCGATGAAAGACGGCCGCATCGCAACCAGCGGCGGGCGTGTGCTGGGCGTGACCGCGACGGCGGCGACGCTGCCGCTGGCCGTGAAGCGCGCGTACGCGGCGTGCGAGCGGATTTCATTTGCGGGCGGGCACTACAGGCACGATATTGCGGCGAGGGCACTGAAGCGGCTTAAATCGTAACCGGCACGGGCGACGTTTTCCGCGCGACGCCGTTCCCTTCTCCCTCCGGGAGAGGGCCGACGGGCGTACCCGCCCGCGGGGTGAGGGGAAGGCGTCGCAAAAAAGTTGAGAGCAAGTCATGCGTACTGAATTAGTAAAACTGGACGGCACCGCCGACTCGACCAAGATCGCTCACGCGGCGGAGATTCTGCGCTCAGGCGGATTGGTGGCGTTTCCCACGGAAACCGTCTATGGCCTCGGCGCCGATGCGCGCGACCCGGAAGCGCTGGCGCGTTTGGCGCGCGTGAAGGGCAAACTCGACGGCAAGAATTATCCGCTGCTCGTTGGCTCGATGCGCCAAGCTGAGGAACTTGGCGGCGGATTGTCGCGCATCGCAAAAAAATTGGCGCGCATTTACTGGCCCGGCCCGCTGACGATCGTCGTTCCGCGCGCCGGCGGCGGAAAAGTCGGGTTGCGCCTGCCCGAACATCCCGTCGCGCGCTCGCTACTTTCGCAATGCGGCTTTCCCCTCTCCGCGCCCAATGCCACGCTGCGCGTGTCGAAAGGCCCCGCGGGGATTCACACCGTCTGCGACGGACTTTCCGCTGCGCACGTGCGCATGGCTTTCGACGGCCAGATCGCGCTGATCCTCGACGGCAACCCCAAACCGCAAGGCCGCCTTTCCACCGTGGTCGAAGTCACCGACGATAATGTCGCCGTGCAGCGCGAAGGCGCCGTCTCCGAAGTCGATGTGCTCCAGGCTGCCGCGCCGACGATTCTATTTGTCTGCACCGGCAACACCTGCCGCAGCCCCATGGCCGCAGGGTTGTGCCGCGCGGCACTCAGGCAATATTTCCGGCTGGACGCCGCGCCGATTCGCGTGCTCTCCGCGGGGACGGCGGCCGTTGCGGGGCAGCAGGCGCATCCGTATGCTACCGGCGTGATGCGTGAAATCGGGATCGATATCTCGGACCATCGCACGACCCAATTGACGCCGGACATGGTGGACGGCGCCGATTGGATTTTCACCATGACCCAACGGCACCGCGACAGCATTATCGACTTTATGCCTTTTTCGTCGGATCGTGTTCAGTTGATCTCCAAAGATAACGATGATATTTCCGAACCGGGTGGGCGCTCTATCGAACGTTACCGGCAGTGCCGCGACAAACTGGCCACGTGTTTGCGCCACGTCCTGGCAACGGTGGACGCAAGCTAAATTTTGGCTATAGAAAGGTAGGACTGGCGCTCGCTTCCATGTCTAACACATCGGCAGGTGGGGCAGACATTCTTGTCTGCCAGCCCAGGCAGACAAGAATGTCTGCCCCACCAAGACAGTGAAAGTCCCTATGTCCGACCCACTCATCAATCAAGTCATCGGCGGCTGCGCCATCCTTTCCGTCATCGGGCAAGGCGGGATGGGTGTGATCTATAAGGGGCGCCAGAAGTCCCTCGACCGCATCGTGGCCGTCAAAGTTTTGGCGCCGCATCTCGCCAACGACGTCAATTTCGTCAGCCGCTTTCAAAAAGAAGCGCGCGCCATTGCACGTGTGAACCATCCGCACATCCTCGCCGTTTACGACGTCGGCACCGACCAGAACATCAACTACATGATCATGGAGTTGATCGAGGGCGAGAGCCTCGCCGAATTGCAAGCCGAGCGGCGTGGCGCCCTGGATTGGCGCGAAGCCACTGAATTCATCCGCCAAGCCGCGCAGGGCCTGGAGGCCGCGCAGGCTGTCGGCATCATCCACCGCGACATCAAACCTGAAAATCTGATGGTCACGCGCAAGGGCCAACAGATCAAGGTTTCCGATTTCGGTCTGGCCAAGGAATCCGACGGCACCGGCACGCAAACATCCGTCGATTCGGTCATGGGCACGCCGGCTTTCATGAGTCCCGAACAATGCGACGGGAAAAAAGTCGATGGCCGTTCCGACATCTACAGCCTCGGCGGAACGTGGTATCGCTTGATCACCGGTCGTCTGCCGTTCGAAGCTGAAACGGCGATGTCCACGATGTACCGCCACAAGCACGAAGCCTTGATTCCGCCCAACGAAGTGCTGCCCACGATTCCGCGCCCGATCTCAGACGTCATCTGCAAGATGATGGCCAAGAAGCGCGAACACCGCTATCAGACGTTTTCCGAAGTGATCGAATCGGTCGACGCAGCCATCGCCAAAGCCGATGAAATGGAGAGCAACGGCGGACAAGCCGATCAGACTTACGTTGGCCCGACAGTCGGTGCTGCGCCGCCCGCGCCTACGTACGAAGAACCGTCGGCCATGCGTTCCAATGCGCCATCGCGTTTCGGTCCCGGCGGCAACACCGATTATGGCCGCCCGGTCTCGCAGGGTGCGCCGGCGCAGGTACAAATCGGCATTTCCGGATCGCAGCGGCGCCAAGGCATGGCTTCGCGCGCGGGAATGCCGGCCGCCCCAGCGTTCGCGGGCGGCGCGGTGGCCGAGCAGCAGCGTTTCAACCAAGCGTTGGGCGGAACATTGCCCGGCCAGCAATCCGTGCCGAACCTGATGCCGCTGGGTTCAATGGATGATGGCTACGCCAACGTCTCGCGCGGCGACGAACTGCTCGAACGCGGCGATCGCGTCAACGCGCTCAAGGCGTACATGCAGGCGCTGCATTCCAGCACGCTCGACAATTCCACACGCCAGCGCGTCGAACAGGAAGTCGAAACGGAGATGACCACGCGGCGCCAGAACGCCGACATTCTGCTCAAAAAGGGCGCGCTCGTCGATGCGCAGCGCGAATGCCGCATCCTCTCCGAGCTCGACCCCAACGACGCCAACCTGCGCAATCTGCTCAAAGACATCGAAAGCCGCCTGGCCCTCAAGCGCACCCTCGTCAACGATATCCGCAACGCCATCGCCGCAAGCCAATTCGACAACGCGATCAAAATCTGGGACGGCACGCCGCCGGAACTGCGCGACGAGGGCCTGGGCCGGCAGATCGAACAACTCCGCATCATCGTTGTCCCAGCCGCGAAACTCGCCGAACAAGGCGACACCTTCAGCAAGCAGGGGCGGCTCGAAGAAGCCATCGCCACGTACGAGGACGCGCTGAAAATCAATCCGTCGTGCGAACAGGCGCGCCTTGGTTTGAAAGACGCCGAAGGCAAATTGCAGCGCATCGAGTACCTCTTAAAGGAAGGTTACCAATACAATCTCGAACAGAATTACCAGAAGGCCATCGAGACGTGGAAGCCGATCCTAAACATTCGCCCCGGCCATCCCCAGGCGATCAAGAGCATCGTTGAAGCCTACATTCAGCACGGCCAGACGCTGCGCGCACAGGGCGATCTCGACGGCGCGCTGGCGCTGTACCGCGGCGCGCGCGACACCGACCCCGGCAACCGCACCATCGCGCGCATGACCGACGAAATCACGATGCTGCGCGACAAGGAAAAGCAGCTTCTGGACCGCGCGCAGGAAGCCATGCAGCGCGGGCGCCTGGGCGAAGCGATTCACTGCTGGAAAGACATCGCCGCGCTCAACCCGGCAAATCGCAAGGCGCAGCAGCAGATTCAGCAGATCGCCAAGAAGCGCTCGGGCAACGCCGTCGTGACCTTCATCGTCGTGATTTTGGTCGCGGCCGGCGGCA
>DATGGK010000255.1:0-97521 GCA_035308565.1 Planctomycetota bacterium
GACGCGGACGTACTCAAACGTGTCGCGCGCGAATTGAAACTCACCTTCGACGCAACCTTATTGGACGCCGCGCCCGCGGCACTTAACGGCCCCGCCGTCTACGACCCGCCCGGCTCGCTCGCCGGAAACGCCGTTACGCCCGGAAAGATTCAGGACATCTGCGGCAAAGCCGCCGGCCGCTACATCGAGGAGGCGGTCAAAGGCTGCCTCGCCGGCCGCTTCGCCGCGCTGGTCACCGCGCCCATCAACAAAAAAGCGCTCAACCTCGCCGGCTACGATTTCCCCGGCCACACCGAAATGCTCGCGTACCTCACGCACTGCAACAATTACGCGATGCTGCTCTACAGCGACCAGATCGCCTGCGCGTTCGTCACGTCGCATCAATCCCTGCGCAGCGTGCCGGAATCGCTGACCAAAACGCGCATCGTCGAAGTCGCGGAATTGGCCTCATCGAGCATCGCCGCCATCCGCGGCGCGCCGCCGCGCCTGGCGCTGCTGGGATTGAATCCGCACGCCGGCGAAGACGGCCTTTTCGGCGACGAAGAATCGCGCCTCATCGCGCCCGCGCGCGCGCAGATCGAAGCGCAGGGAATGGAAGTCGAAGGCCCGCTGCCCCCCGACACCGCCTTCACCCCCGCCGCGCTCAAACGCATTGGCTGCCACATCGCGATGTACCACGATCAGGGTTCGATCCCCTTTAAGATGCTCGCCTTCGATACCGGCGTCAACGTGACAATGGGCCTCCCGATCGTGCGCACCTCGCCCGATCACGGCACTGCCTTCGACATCGCCTGGCAAGGCCGCGTAAATCCGGAAAGCTTCTTCTCCGCCTACGCCCTGGCCGCGCGACTCAGCGCACGCGAAATCCGCGTCAGCCAATCAGGGTTGCATACGCTCGACAGCTAAATTTACGTGCGCGATGAAATCGTTTACATTCTCAAGGAGCACTAATAGGTCGTGGCAAGCTCAAGCTCCTTCTTCAACCTGCGCCGCCGCGCTACAGCCGGGCACGTGCCGTCGCAATGTTGGCTTGCCGAGTATTATCACGATCTCGGAACGGCGCGGGACCGGCAAAATGAGGTTTACTGGCTGCGAAAAGCGGCCAAGGGCGGCAATGCTTGCGCGCAGTATAATCTTGCCTATGCCTTCGAACACGGCAAGGGAATTCGCCGCAATATTAAAGAGGCCGTGAGTTGGTATGCTCGCGCAGCAGCACGTGGTTTTTCCAGCGCACGTCTGAACCTTGGGATTCTCCTAGCGCACGGCCGCGGGGTCCGGAAGAATCTGCACGAAGCCGTTCGCCTCTATCGGCTGGCCGCACGCCAGGGACGCCCCAATGCTGCGTACAACCTAGGCCTATACTACGCTCGTGGCAGCGGCGTGCGCAAAAACCGCCGCACGGCGTTCAAATGGATGCTCATCGCGGCGCGAGCCGGCGACGTCGACGCGCAGTGCTTCGTAGGCTATTCGTACCACGAAGGCGAAAGCGTCCGCCGGAATTTCGAACGAGCTGCGCATTGGTACAAACGTGCCGCACGCGCTGGCTACGCGCACGCCCAATGGAACCTGTCCCTCTGTTACCAGGACGGCCACGGTGTCCCACGCGACAGCCGCCGCCGCAAAATGTGGCTCGAGCGCGCTGCGGCGCAGGGACACAAAGAGGCACTGCGGAAACTGAAACGAATGTGCTGAATTTGAAAGGCCAGCGCGCTGGTTAAGTCCGGCACGGATTTGCAAACAACCGCAAATCCGTGGCACCCTCACACCACGTTTTTCCGTTTCCCATTTATTCCCCCCGCCCTCACAATAAATCAAACCCACGAGCCCCACGAAAATGAAACTCGCGTCCGCGTCCATCCTTCTTCCATTATTTTTCTGCGCCCTCGCCGCATCAAAAGAAGAATCCCCCGCCAACGTCCCCCTCGAAATCCCCCTCACCGCGCAGTCGAATCACGACGACCCCTTCAACACCGTCGTTCTCGATGTAATCTTCACCGACCCGCACAGCGCGACACTGCGCGTTCCCGCGTTCTGGGCCGGCGGGAATAGCTGGAAAGCGCGCTACGCATCGAGCGTGCTCGGCACGCACACGTGGAAAAGCGAGTGCAACGATTCGCGCGACGCTGGCTTGCACGGCGTGACTGGCTCCGTCGAAATCGTCGCGTATCGCGGCGAGAATCCGCTCTACTTGCACGGCCCGATCAAAGTCGCCGCCGACAAACGCCATTTCGTTCACGCCGACGGCACGCCCTTTTTCTGGCTGGGCGACACGTGGTGGATGGGCCTCTGTCAGCGCCTGCATTGGCCCGATGAATTTGCGCAGCTCGCCGAAGACCGCCGCGCGAAAGGCTTCACGGTCGTGCAGATCGTCGCGGGTTTGTATCCCGACATGGATCCGTTCGACCCGCGCGGCGCCAACGAAGCCGGTTTTCCGTGGGAAAAAGATTACGTGCGCATTCGCCCCGAGTATTTCGACAAAGCCGACGAACGCATCCGCCACTTGGTCGAGCAGGGCATTTCACCCTGCATCGTCGGCGCGTGGGGCTACTCTCTCCCGTGGATGGGCGCTGAAAAAACGAAAGCGCACTGGCGCTATTTGATCGCGCGTTACGGCGCAATGCCGGTGATCTGGTGCGCGGCGGGCGAAGTAAATCTGCCCTGGTACCTCGCCAAAGGTTTTCCCTACGACGACCGCAAACAAGTCGCCACGTGGACGGACGTGACGCGATTCATTCGGCAGACCGATCCGTTTCATCGATTGCTGACGACGCACCCGACCGGCATGGGAAATTTGAACGCGCGCGGCGCGATTGACGACGCGAGCTTGCTCGATTTCGACATGCTCCAAACGCCGCACGGCCAGCGCGAAGCGCTCGCGCCAACTTTGCGCGCGGCGCAGCACGCGTACAATTTGACACCGGCCATGCCCGTCTTGAACGGCGAGGCCAGCTACGAAATGCTGATGGACAAAACGCCCGCCGAATTCACGCGCGCGATGTTTTGGATTTGCATGATGAGCGGCGCCGCCGGCCACACCTACGGCGCCAACGGCATCTGGCAATGCAACCGCCGCGAGCAGCCGCACGGCAAATCGCCGCACGGCGGCAGCTACGGTGTGATTGCGTGGGACGACGCGATGCGACTGCCCGGCTCGTCGCAAGTCGCTGCAGGCAAGCGCTTCTTTTCGAATTACGCGTGGCAGGATTTCGCGCCGATGCCCGGCGCCGCCGCGTGGGCCGACCAAACAAGCTGGGGCGATTGGATCTGGTATCCCGAAGGCGATCCGCAAAAAGACGCGCCCGTCGCAGCGCGCTTTTTTCGAAAATCCTTCGACGCGCCCGAAGGCACCCGCGCAACGAAAGCCACGCTGCACATCAGCGCCGACGACAAATTCAGCGCGTGGCTCAACGGCGAAAAAATCGGCGAAGGCGCCGATTGGCGCGCGCCTGCAGCCATCGACGTCGCGAACCACATTAAAGGAGGGCGCAACGTCATCGCCATTCGCGCCGAAAATGCGCCCGGCCCGCTCAACGCCAACCCCGCCGGCCTGATCGCGACGCTTGAGATTGAATTCGAAAACAAAACGTCGCTGAGCGTCCGCACCGACGCGACGTGGCTCGCTGAAAAATCCGAATCGCCCGATTGGACCGCTCTCAGCTTCGACGATTCCAAATGGAAACCCGCGCTCGTCGCCGCGCACTACGGCGCCGGCCCGTGGGGCGCGTTTGACGGCAAAGCCGGTCCGCCGCCGCTGACCCTGGGCCGCGCCGACACCGAACGCCTCGTCTACGGTTTGTCCGCGCGCGCAGTTCTCATCAAGACATTGCGCCCCAGCGCGTCCTATACGCAACTGTTCTTCGATCCCGTCACCGGCGAGCGCAGCGCCGCCGAACAAATCCGCGCCGGCGCCAACGGCGAATGGCGCTGCATGCCGCCGGCATGGGGGCACGATTGGGTCTTGTCGCTGGTGATTATCAATGCGCAGTAATGACAAGGGGAAGTGGGCCAACCGATGGAAAACGCGATTGCAGCCTCGCCGCGCCGCCGCGGTTGGTTCGCTTTACTCACATGCCCGCCGTCTGGCTGACGGCGGCCCTCATCGCTCTTTTGCTCTTCAGCATCTGGCAAGACCGCAGCATCGGAATCACGGCGCCAAAATCCTCAGCGCCCCCGGCCTGACCTCGAACACGCACGGCGTCTGCCCCAGCGTCTCGCCATCCGCGCAGATGAACTGCGGGCCGTCCGGCGTTTCAATTTCCACGCGCCGCGATTGGAGCATCGTCACGGCCGGATGAGTCGTGTGTGTGCCTTTCAACACTTTCGGCAAAATGCCCAGCACCGTCGCGCGCGAGACTTTGGTGACGGCGCAGATGTCGAAGAGGCCATCGTCGAGTTTCGCCGACGGAGCGATGTGCATCGCGCCGCCGTAGCAGGGCGTGTTGCCGGTCGCGGCCAGCAACATTGGGCCGTCGCGCGTGCCGAAATCGCCGCGCAGAATCATGCGCGGAAATTTGAAGCCGGGCAGCACGCGCGCGATGCCATAGAGGTACGAGAGCGTGCCCTTCACCCATAACTTGCGCGTTTCGACAAAGCGGCTGACTTCCGAATCGAAGCCGAGCGTGGCCACGGTCAGGAAGCGCTTGTCGCCCATCGCGCCCAGATCGATCGCGCGTGGCGAACCAGACGTAAGAATGCCAACGAGTTTTTCAATCGAATCTTTTTTTGAAATGCCGAGCGCGTGCGCAAAATCGTTGCAGCGCCCGCCGGGAAGAATGCCAAGAATCGTGGTGCTGCCTTCCAGCGCCGCGGCCACTTCCTGCAGCGTGCCGTCGCCGCCGCACGCAACGACGTGACGCACGCCCGCAGCGGCCGCGTCTGCCGCCCAGCGTTTTGCGTCGCCGCGTGCGCCGGTGACTTTAAGCTCGGCGGAATGCCCTTTTTGGCGGAGCAATTCCGCGGCGCGCGTGGCCATCGCGGGCGCGGCGCGCGAGCCGGACGTGGGGTTGGCGATGACCAGGAAGTCAGGCATGAATTAATGTGCGATTGGAGACGCGCGCTTAATTTCCAAATAGACCGCTCATCATTTATCGTCATTGCCGCCCCCATCGGTGAGCGTAAGCGGAGCGCGGCGGGCAGGGCCGCAACATCTTAACCCAAAGTTGCGCGCGCGCCATTTCTCACACAAATCGCGAGCCGCATCGGGCCACTCCGGATAATGGAACTGAAAACCGCCGCCAAGCAAACGTCCTGGAACGACGCGCCGGCTCTTCAGCACCAATTCCGATTCGGTGCGCAACAGAAATGCGCCGAGCTCGATCATCCACGCGCTTGCCGGAAGCCCCAGCCGCACGCCCCAGGCCCGGCGCAGCACGCTCATGAATTCCGCATTCGGCACGGGATTGGGCGACGCCAGATTGACGGGGCCGTCCAGCGATTCGCGTTCGATCAGATGGTACACGGCGCGCACGAAATCGGCTTCGTGAATCCACGACACAAATTGCCGCCCATCGCCTGCGCGCCCGCCCAGCCCAAAGCGCACCAGCCGCAGCAGCACATCAAAAATTCCGCCGCGATCCGGACTCAACACCACCGCTGAACGCATCAATACCTTACGCGTCCGCGGCGTATGCGCGTCGGACGCGGCGCGCTCCCACGATGTGGCCACATCAATGCTGAAATTCCACGTGTCGGGCGCATTGGGTTCCTGTCCGCCAATGATGCCGGTAGCTTCGTCGTTGGGCGCGTCAAAGCGATGCGCGTAAATCGTTGCGGTGCTCATCTGCAGCCAGACGCGCGGCGGATTTTGCGCCCGCCCGATCGCTTCGCCCACAGCCCGCGTCGAGTTGACGCGCGACGCTTTGATGGCCGTGCGATTGGCGGAATTGTAGCGGCAATTGACGCTGCGCCCGGCCAGATTAATGATCGCATCCGCGCCCTCAAATTCGCGCACCCAATCACCCAGTGAATTCGCGTCCCATCCAACCACGCGCCAAGGCGCGGATGCCGCTTTGTGGTACAGGCGGCCCGCCTGCACATTCCCTCCGCCCGTGCGGCTCAGCACAACAACCTCGTGCCCGTCCCTGGTGAATATTCTCGCCAGAATTGTGCCGACCTGCCCGCTTCCGCCGGGAATGACGATTTTCATGAGCGCCCCCGCATGGATTCGAACGCGCGCTACACCTGTTCCTTTTCGCATCAAACGCGTCAGCCGCTTAATCCATGAGCAACGGTTACGCCAGTCTGAATCGGAAATGTGCATTCCGCCCGCCATCATTTTCAATAGCCAGCGAATTGAAGCCTTTACTATGCCACCTAACCATTATGGCACGAGCGTAAAGACCGTGTTGACCGTTCCCGACGGGCCTTTGATGCGCAGTTGCCGGGTGCCGAGGCCGTTGTCGAAGATGTAGAGTTTCCAACTGCCGCCCGACGGCGTGGCGGGATCGGCGCTGCGCGAATGCAGTACGATCGTGCCGTTGCCGCCGATTTCAAGCTCTTCGACGGGAATGTTGACCTTAATCCCGACGCCGCAGTTTCCATCGCCGAGCACCACGGAGTTCGACGTGCTCGCCATCGCGTTGGCGCCGATGGCCGTGGCGTTCGTAACGCCAAACGCGCACACGGCATTGTTGCCGATGGCTGTGTTGTTGTTGTCCGAAAGCGTTTGACTGCCGGCTCCCAGGCCGATGAAGACATTGCCCGTGCCGCTGACATTGTTGATGCCGGCGCTCGCGCCGATAAACGTGTTGCCAGAGACGATGTTTGCAGCGCCGGCGCTGATGCCGAAAAACGCGTTGTTGATGCCGACGACGTTGGCGGCGCCGGCTGACGGACCGACGAAGGTATTACCGGAGGCCGTGTTCGCCTGCCCCGCGCCGAAACCGAAGAACGCGTTGTTGGTGCCGCTCACATTGGCCGCGCCGGCGTTGACGCCCACAAATGTATTCTGCGTTCCGGTGGTGTTGAAGCCGCCGACGCCCTGGCCCACGAAAGTGTTGTTGCCGCCGGTGGTGTTGTTGACGCCAGTCCCTGCTCCAATAAAAGTATTGAATCCGCCCGTTGAGTTGTTCTGCCCGGCCGACGTGCCGAAGAACGCGTTGCTGGCGGCGGTCGAGTTGCTGTTGCCTGCGAATGTGCCCACGAACGTGTTGTTGTTGCCCGTGGTGTTCGTGAAGCCGGCGCCCGTACCAAAGAATGCATTGTTCGCGGCGCTCGTGTTGGACAACCCCGCGCCCTGGCCCACAAAAGTATTGCTGCCGCCGACGGTGTTGTTCTGTCCGGCTTGAGTGCCCAAGAACGTATTGTTCGTTCCCGTAGTACTGGCGGTTCCGGCCGCGACGCCTAGAAAAACATTGTTCGATCCAGTCGTGTTCGCCGGCCCCGCGCCTTGCCCGATAAATGTGTTGCTGGCGCCGGTGCTGTTGGCGAGGCCCGCGTTGTTGCCGATAAACGTGTTGTTGCTTCCAGTGGTCGTCGCCGCACCGGCGCTTTTGCCCACAAACGTGTTGGCCACTCCAGTGCTCACCGCGCCCGCGCTGAAGCCGATGTACGTATTGCCCGTCGCGTTGAAGCTGGCATTTCCCGCGTTCTGGCCGATGAATGTATTGTTCGCGCCGGTCGTATTTGAGTTTCCCGCGCCGATGCCGATGAAAATATTTCCCGCCGCTGCATTGTTTGGACGCGGCTCGACGCTGAACGTGTTGGTCACGGCGACGGTTCCCGTAAACGTTTTGTTTCCGGCGATGCCGGCTTGATTGGTGCTCAGGTCCACGAAATTCTTCGATGCCGACCCGGTGCCGCCATTGGCAATCGGCAGCACGTTGGCGACTTCGCTGCTCAAATCCACGGAGTTGCCATTCGCCGCGGCCGTCACACGGCCCGTGGCATCGACGGTGACGTTGGCGCGCGTAAAACTGCCCGCGGTCACGCCGGAGTTCGACAAGTTCGCTGCGGGAAGCTTGCCGGTCACTTCGCTCGCCAGGTTCACCGGGTTGCCATTGGCCGCGGCGGTCACGCGCCCCGCGCCGTCCACAGTGATATTCGCGCGCGTGTAACTTCCGGCCGCCACGCCCGAATTCGGCAGCACTGCCGGCACCAGCGTGCCGGTCAAACCGGACGCATCGATACTCTCCCACGCCGCGTTGCCGTTGCCGTCGGCGGTGAGCACCATCTTGGCGGATGACGGCCCCGAATTCACTTTGTCAGCCGTAACGGCCAGCGCCGCGAGCTTCGGATTGGTCACGGAGCCGTCGGCGAGCGCGGCAGTGGCGACAGAACCGGGCGGCGCGGGAGGAAGAATGGCGGCGGGGTCGCTGACTGTTACGATCGTGAATACATCTGAATTGACAAGCGTCGAATCCAGCGACGCGCGCAGGATGCAGTTGTTCGAGTCCGGCCCGGCGGCAGTGAATTTGAAGAGCTGCGTTTTGACGTCCATCATGCCAAGGTCCGTGAAGTTCTGCCCGCCGTCGCGGCTAAGCGAGAGCAGGATTTTTTTGGCTTTCACCCGCGTGTTGAAATGGACGTCGATCGTCCGCCCCACGAAGTAAATTTCGCCGCCCGACGGATTGGCGAAATAGGGAAGCGCGGTCGCGGCGCGGGCCGATAGAGCGAGACTGACGGCGAAAACGAGAGCTGCATAAGAAAAAATACGCATCGAAAACATCCTCCAAAAAGATTGAACGTTGACCCATGACTCCTGACTCGGAGCGTCCGGGCCAGGGCGTCATCAACAGGTGGAGAACTGGTTTGAAATCGCTTCAAAAATCTGTGAAGATTTTTAAAAATTGTCCGGCTTCTTGGCGGCCTGCGCGGGCGGCGCCGGAACCGCGGGTGCGCCGCCGGCTTCAGCGGTTTGCCCGGCGCCGACGTCCTGGCTCGTGTGATGAATGCGGTCCTCAAAGCGCACGCGCCCTTCGCTCACTTCGATCCGCGTGGATTGCTCTTTCACATTCAATTCAAATTGCGTCCCTTCGACCGTCGCCAGCGCGTGCGGCGTTTGCAGCGTCATTGGACTATTCGCCGGCTGCGGCGTGACCTGCGCGGAGAGCGTGCCCGCGTTCAACTGCAGCGATTTCGCGTTCGAATCGCCGGCGCCCCCAAGAAATTTCAGCTCCGCCCACGCGCTCAACTCCAGTTCCGTTTTATCCGGGTAAACGAGCGTTGCGGACGCGATCCCCTCCAGCTTCATGGTATCGCCGTCAAGCAGCGTCGTCCCACGCTCGGCGGTAATCGCCCGCCCGCCGCGCAGGATCGAAACCGAACCCACCCAGCTCTTGATGCGCAGCTTCGAGGTGTCGCCGTTCTGCCAATTCCACGCGAGTACAGCGATAACGATCATTGCTGCAGCGCTGAGTGCCAGAATCAAAAACCGTCCGCGCCGATTCTTTCGCCCTTCATCCGCGGTGCATTGTGCCGCGCCGCTTTCGCGGATCGTTTTGATGGTCGTGCCCGAGAATTTGCGCGCCTGCGCCTCGCTGCCGGTTTCGATCTGCTTGCGAACAGCCTTCGCAAAGGCCTCTTTTTCACGAGCCGACGCGCGCAGCATTGCGTTGAGTTCCACCTGCTCTTTGAAACGCTCCGCCGCGGCCGGCGAGTTCCGCAATTCAGCCAGCAGCGTGTCGCGCTCGGCGGCGCTCAGCGCGCCTTCGAGATAGCCCCCCACCAATGCGTCCAATTCGTCGTCTGTCATTTCTAACATTCCGCTTCAGCCCCGGCTCCGGCACCGCCTACGGCTCCGGCACCGCCGGCTTGAGACGAATCGCCGAGCCGCATCGATCGCACGATGCATTCGCGCAATTTGTCGTGAATGCGTGTCAGCGCCGTGCGCACGCTGGACGCGCGGCTGTTGACCAGTTTGGCTATCTCCTCGCTGGTCAGCCCTTGCGAATGGCGCAATTCCACGAGCCGCGCGCTCTGCGGCATCAGGCGTTTGACGCATTCGCGCAACGCCTCCACTTTTTGTTCCCAAAGCACGGACGGCTCGTCGTCGCGCGCCGAAGCGAGGTTCTCGACGTACTCCGCCAGACCGTCGTGTTCGACGCGCGTCTGCCGCGTGTAAACCGCCCATTGCTGCCGCGCCAGATTTCGTGCGATGCCGCGCAGCCATTGCCGGAATTCGCCGGCGCCGCTGTATTTCGGCAGCGAGCGGTACGCTTCGCAAAACGTTTCCTGCGCCAGATCGTCGGCAAGGTCCGCGCGCGGCGCGACCCACGCGGCCAATGCGCGCACATGATCCTGGTGCCGCTGTACCAGCACTTCGAATGCGCCGAGGTCCCCGCCCTTGGCCTTGTCAACGAGCAGAGTATCGGGAGTCATATCATCCATGTGTGCGCGCCCCGCCGCCGCGCTACATTTTTTTGAAAATTCGCGCGAATTATTTCCGCGTCGAGGCGCTTTATTGCTTCACGAAGTTCCAAAGAGAACGATGAACGAGGAGGAGTGAATAGTTAATTCATCATTCATCGATTCTCGTTCATCGTTTTCGCCGTTTATTTGATGTCGCCAAAGCGCACGTTTTCCGGCGCCTCGGGTTCATCCAGAATCTGGATCGTCGTCGCGGGTCCGAGATTTGCCGGGTCGCTCCACGAACGCAGCGCCCACACGACTTTCTTCTCCGGAGTCACTTCCAATGCCTGCACCGGAGGATTGGCCGTGTCCAATTGTTTTTGCCACGAATTGACCCAGTTGTTGAGCAGCGTATTTCCATTCGGCAGGCGCCAGGCCAGTTGCAGATTGAGCAGCTTGCAGTCCGGCACGTCCGTGCGCGCCAAAGCCCAAGCCGTCTCGCCTTTCCGGTTCACTTCGCGAACGCCAGTGCTTTCGACGATCAGCACGTTTCCATTCTTCAGCGGATTCGCCGCCCACGGGCCTTTTGCGGGCGTAGACCAGACTTCTTTCCCACTTGCATCGTATTCCGCAACCTTGGTCCAATCGTGATGCGCAACCATGAGCGTGCCGTCAGCGGTGATCCGCGCATGCCGGAATTGGCCATGCACCGACTTCGCATTTCCCACCGGCAATGGAAATTCCTTTTTGGTTTCTCCCGTGGCGATGGCGATGACTTTCACCATCGGCGGATCACCGTTCTGGATAAAGAGCACGTGATCCGCGCCGATGGCCTGAGCAGTGTGGATTTCAGTGCCTTTCGGCGCGTCGTAATTCCAAAGCACTTTCTTGTCCGGCGCAATCAGCTTCACGGCGTATTGATGTGCGATCAGCAGGTTGCCGTTTCCGAGCAGCACCGCGTCGCTGATCTCGCCCTTGCCGGCGGGATCGTCGTAGGTCCAGACGATCTGCCCCTTCTTCACGATGAATACTTTGCGCTCCTTTGCTTCGCCGGCATAGAGAAAATCGTGCTGCGCCAGCCCGTTTCCAGGCAGCACCGCCGGAGCCATCGGCGCGGTGTCCGCGGGTTTCGGAGCCGGCGGTTTGTCTTCGGCGCGGCAAGCGCCGATCGCAAGAGCGAAGAGCAAGAAACAGCGAATCGTCCACGCACACAGTTTCATAATGGTTTCTTTCTCACCGCATCGGTGGAATCTTTTCCGGGCATGCCGCCGCGAAAAAGTGAAATGGACTTATCACGATTTTGCGATGGTATCCAAAAGGATGCCTCGCTTCAATGGCTGGAATGCGCATCGATGCGAGTCGTTCCAGACGTGAGCGGGAGAATTTCAACGCCGCCAGCGGTGTACACCAATGAAAACACCTCTCGGAGATTCTCATGCACACTGCCTCGTTTGTCCTCGCCTGTCTTTCGCTTGCAGCGTGCGCCGCATTTGCGGCGGAAAAATCGGTGCTCGACTTCACGCTCGACAGCATCGACGGCAAACCCTACGAACTCAAGCAGCACAAGGGCCAGGTGCTGCTGATCGTCAACGTCGCATCGGAATGCGGCAACACGCCTCAATATAAAGGGCTCGAGGCGATGTACGAAAAGTACAAGGACAAGGGTTTGACGATCATCGGCGTGCCGGCGAATGAATTCGGACATCAGGAACCCGGCAGCAACGCGGAGATCAAGAAGTTCTGCACGTCCACTTACGACGTGAAGTTTCCGATGATGTCGAAAGTGGTGGTTAAAGGCGAGGGCATCTGTCCGCTGTACAAATATCTGACGACCGAAAGCGCGAAAAAAGGCGCGATCGGCTGGAACTTCGCGAAGTTTCTGGTCGATCGAAACGGCCAGGTGATCGACCGCTTCGATCCGGCAACGGGTCCAGAAGACCCGAAACTGGTGGCGGCGGTGGAGAAGGCGCTGGAAAAGAAGTAGGGAGTGGGGAGTGGGAAGTGGGGAGTGGGGAGTTGTGAGAGGCGAATGCGCCTCTCATTTCAATTAATGAGGAAGTGAAAAATGAGAATTCAAGTATCGTGCGAATGGCGACCGGTCATTGCCGCCATAGGAATTATTCTCTCATCACTCAACGTGATTGGCGCCGACGAGGCTGACGCGCCGTTGCCGGCGGGCGTGAAGGCGGTGTGGGATTATGAAAAGGCGTTTCGCGAAAAGACGCCGATGCGCGAGCGCGTGTGCCTCAATGGGCTGTGGCGCTGGCAACCGGCCGTCGATCAGAAAGAGGTTCCCGCCGGAAACTGGGGCTTCTTCAAAGTGCCGGGCTGTTGGCCGGGCGTGACGGATTACATGCAAAGCGATTCGCAGACGCTGTACGCGCATCCGGCGTGGAAGGGGACGGCCATCGGCGGCGTCACGTCGGCGTGGTATCAGCGCGAATTGACGGTGCCCAACGATTGGACCGGGCGGCGAATTGCGCTCTCGATCGAGTATCTCAATTCATTCGCAAATGCGTACATCGACGGGAAGAAAGCGGGCGAACTATTTTTTCCTGGGACTGAATTGGAAATTACGACGCACTGCGCACCTGGCAAGCATGTGTTGTCGCTGTGCGTCACGGCGTTGCCGTTGAAAGGCGTGATGATGTCGTATTCGGATTCGGCATCGGCGAAGGAGGTGAAGGGAAAAGTTGAGCGGCGCGGGTTGTGCGGGGATGTGTGGTTGGTTTCGACTCCGTGGCCACAAATTGCCGATGCGAGAGTTGACACTTCGGTGCGCAAAGGTGAGATAGCATTTGACCTCGCGTTGAAAGGATTTGAGCTCTACGACAATTACACGCTCCGCGTTCAAATTTCAGACGACGCCGGCATCACAAAAGAATTCACGAGAGCATTCAAAAGCGGCGACTTAATAAGAGGGCGCATTACCATCGCAGAAAAATGGAAGCCTGAGAAGCTTTGGGATATTCACACTCCGCAAAATCACTACAGCGCAAGCTTGACTTTGCTCGCGCCCGACGGCAAGACGCTCGACACGAAGTTTCCCGTACGCTTCGGCTTCCGTGAATTCTGGATCGACGGGCGTGATTTTTATTTGAACGGCACACGCATTTATTTGTCGTGCGTGCCCTACGACAACGCGTCGGTGAGCGCGGCGGCGGCGACTTATGAGGGCGCGAAGGAGACTCTGCTGCGGCTCAAATCGTTGGGCATCAATTTTCTCTACACGCACAATTACGGCTGCGAGCCGGGGACGCATTTGAGTTTCACGGAATTGCTGCGCGCGGCGGACGACGTGGGCATGCTGGTTTCGTTTTCGCAGCCGCATTTCGGGCAGTACGATTGGAAAGCGCCTGACGCCGACGAGAAGAACGGCTATGCGCGCCATGCGGAATATTACGTGCGCGCGGCGCAGAATCATCCGTCGGTCGTGTTCTATTCAATGAGCCACAACGGCACCGGCTACAACGAAGACATGAACCCGGATTTGATCGACGGGCTGACCGATCCGCGCCCCGAAGGCTGGGCGAAGAATAATTCAACGAAGGCCCTGCGCGCGGAAGCGATCGTTCACAAGCTCGATCCGTCGCGGCTGGTTTATCACCACGCGTCGGGCGATCTGGGCATCATGTGGAACGCCAACTTCTATCCGAACATGGTGCCGATCCAGGAAATGTCGGACTGGTTTGAACACTGGTCCACGAAAGGCATCAAGCCGGCGTTCACCTGCGAATACGCCGCGCCGATGTCGTGGGACTGGTCGATGTACCGCGGCTGGTTTCGCGGCAAGCGCGAATTCGGCAGTGCGAACGTGCAGTGGGAATTCTGTTTCGCCGAATGGAATTCGCAATTCCTCGGCGACCGCGCGTTCAAAATCAGCGAGTTTGAAAAAGCCAATCTGCGCTACGAGGCGAAGCAGTTCCGCGCGAACGCGCTGTGGCACCGCTGGGATTATCCGAACGAAATCGGCTCGAACAAATTCGACGACCGCAACGAAATTTACGCGCTGTACACAACGGACAACTGGCGCGCGTTTCGGACGTGGGGCTTGTCGGGGAATTCGCCGTGGGACTCGGCGCATTTGTGGAAATTGCGCGACGGCGCGGACCGCAGCCGCAAGGAATTGAAGACCGATTGGGAAAGCATTCAGCACCCAGGCTTCAGTCCCGATTTTGTCGAGCCGCGCATGCAGCGCATGGACATGGCATTTGAGCGCAGCGATTGGATTGCGCTGCCCGGCGCGCAGGCGCTGATTCGAAACAACCAGCCGCTGCTGGCGTACATCGGCGGGAAGGCGGAGCATTTCACGACGAAGGATCACAATTTTTTGCCGGGCGAGACAGTGGAGAAGCAGTTGATTTTGATCAACAATTCGCGCGAGACGGCGACGTGTGAATGCAATAGCGCAATAGATTTTGCGCTGGGTTCCGAATGGGCTCGGCTCGAGCCATCTGGGTTATTTGGCATTTTTCAAAAGATATTAACCGTGCCGGCAGGAGATCAACTTCGCGTACCTATGCGTTTTAAACTTCCGGACAAACTACCAAGCAAAAAGTACGAGATCACGGCAACTGTAAAATTTAGTACTGGCGAAACGCAAACGGATGCGTTCACGATTCACGTCATGGCGCCAGTTGAGCCGGCGAAAGCGGCGGGCAAAATCGCGATCTTCGATCCGAAAGGCGAGACCACGAAGCTGCTCGAATCGCTCGGCGTCAAAGGCCAGAGCGTGGACGCCGCGGCGGATTTGGCGGCGTTTGACACGCTGATCGTCGGCAAAGGGGCGCTCACGCCAGACGGGCCGGGGCCGAATGTGGCGCGTGTGCGCGACGGGTTGAAGGTGATTGTATTCGAACAGACGGCGCCGGTGCTGGAGCAGCGGTTTGGTTTTCGAGTAGAGGAGTATGGGCTACGAAATGTGTTCAAGCGCGTGCCGGACCATCCGCTGCTGGCGGGGCTGGACGCCGAAAATCTGCGCGACTGGCGTGGGTCGGCGACGATCATGCCGCCGATGTTGCGCTACGAAACCGGCCAGAAATTCAGCGGCGAGCCGTTTGTCAAATGGTGCGGCATCGACGTGACGCGCTTGTGGCGCTGCGGCAATCGCGGCAACGTCGCGTCGGTGCTCATCGAAAAACCGGCGCGCGGCGATTTCCTGCCGATCATCGACGGCGCTTTCAGTCTGCAATACTCGCCACTAATGGAATATCACGAAGGCAAGGGCATGGTGCTGTTCTGCCAGATGGACGTGACGGGGCGGACCGAAGACGATCCGGCCGCGCGGCGCTTGGCTCGGAATATTGTGGAGTATGTCTGTAGAACGGAGCTTCCGCTCCGTTCAAATGCGGCGCCGAACGGAGCGGGAGCTCCGTTCTACAGGAAAGCGTTTTATCTGGGCGATGCGGCGGCGCGCAATCATTTGGAAAAAGCGGGCGTGACGCTTGCGGCGTACGAGGCTCTGAAGTCGCCCGCGGATGAAATCTTGATTATCGGGCCGGGCGCGGTCGGTGCGAACGGAACGGCGATTGGCGATTGGATCAAGAGCGGCGGCAACGTCATCGCGCTTGGGCTTGATGAAGCGGCGGCGAATGAGTTTTTGCCAAGCAAAATTTCGATGAAGAAGACAGAGCATATCGTAGCGTATTTCGATGCGCCGGGGAAAGGTTCGCCGTTCACAGGCATCGGACCCGCCGACACGCACAGCCGCGAGCCGCGCGAATTGCCGCTCGTGAGCGGCGGCGCATCGATTCTCGGCGACGGCGTGCTGGCGAGCGCGGAAAAGGGCAATGTCGTCTTCTGCCAACTCGCACCGTGGACGTTCGATTATTCGAAGCAATACAATTTGAAGCGCGCGTTTCGGCGGTCGTCGTGCCTGCTCGCGCGGCTATTGGGCAACATGGGCGTGGCGATGAACACGCCGCTGCTCGAACGTTTCAATTCTCCCGCGGCGAAGGGGGAGCAGCGCTGGCTGGATGGTTTCTATCTCGACAAGCCTGAAGAGATGGACGATCCGTACCGGCACTTCCGGTGGTGAGAGCTTTTGTTCTCACGCAGAGGCGCGGAGGCGCAGAGGAGGAAAAAATCACGACCAAACGTCAGATCGCTGCGGAAACAGGCACTTGCAACGTCGAAAAAGCAGCTCGCTTAACGCCGAATGTTTCGGCGTCGTGAGCAAACTGGCGCGCTTTCAACTCGCTTTCAAATGCAAATTCAACGGTCTCGCCGTCCAGCAGCCGATCCGTTTTCGACTTGGCGTCGGAGAGCGAGCACTCGCATTGCTGCCGAATGGCCTTGGTCAGCGCGACTTTATTGAGCCCCGGCTTCCAGCCGGCCAAAACGAGTTTGACCATTGTCGCGGACCTCGCAATAAATCGGAGCAGGAATCGAGCCTGGATTTGCCCCGGTCGTCCTACGCGCTCCGTACACGTGCAATGATTTTACACCAAACGCAGCACAGAAATCACGCATTAAATCGCGGATTCCTTTGAGTCCCAAGGTACCGGCGCCAGCCCCGTCAATATGCAGATTTCGGAGCACAATGCAATTATCCGCGCGTTCGATTTCCGAAATGATTTCCACCCAAATCTCTCTGCGCGCTGCTCGAAAGTCGATAACTTTCTGATCTTCCTCAATGACCTCAAAAGTGAATCGGCTCATCGTCCTTTCTTCCGTATGAGATACGCGACTATCGTATTCCGATCGCCTCGTGCACCACTCCGCCGACAATCGTCCACACCGGCGCGCCTTGGAGTTTCCAGCCGTTGAACGGGCAGTTGCGGGCTTTCGATTTGAACTTACTGGCGTCCAGCGACCATTCTTTTTCGAGATCGAGGATGGTGATGTCGGCGGGGCCGTTTTTTTCAAGCTTGCCGGCGACGCCGAATTTTTCGAGAGAGAGGCAGCGCGCGGGGGCGCTGGTCCAGGCTTCGACGAAGCGCGCAAGCGGGAGTTTTTGCGCGGCGACCAATTTGGTGAGCAGCACGCCGATGTTTGACTCCAAGCCGATGATGCCGTTGGGCGCATCCACGAATTCGCGGGCTTTTTCTTCGCTGGTGTGGGGCGCGTGGTCGGAGGCGAAGCAGTCGATGGTGCCGTCGAGCAGGCCTTTCAGGCAGGCGTCGAGGTCGGATTGTTCGCGCAGCGGCGGATTCATTTTGTAAGCCGTGTCGAAGTTGCGGCAGCCTTCGTCGGTCAACAGCAGGTGGTGCGGGCTGACTTCGGCGGTGACGCGCTCGCCGCGCGCCTTCGCGTCGCGCACAAGGGCCACTGCGCCTTTGGCGGAAATGTGCGAAACGTGGAATCGCGAGTTCGCGAGTTTCGCAAGACGGATGTCGCGTGCGACGATGAGTTCCTCGGCGGCACTGGGGTATCCGTTGATGCCGAGCGCGGCGCTGACTTTGCCTTCGTGCATGATCGCACCGTTGGATAAATCGTGATCCTCGCAGTGTTCGACGATAACGCGGTCGAGCGCATTGGCGTATTCGAACGCCGAGCGCATGATCTGCGAGCCGGGCACGGCGGCGCCATCGTCTGTGAAGGCGACCGCGCCGAAATTCTCGCTGCTGGATACGCTTGCGAGCGTTCCGGAGTTCGAAGCGCTGGCGGCGCCGGATGCGCCGGAGCCGCGCGCCATCAAGCCGAGTTCGGCGAGTTCCTGCCCAGCGCGGCCCTTGGTGATGCAGCCCATGGGAAAGACGCGCGCTTTGTTGGCGTTCTTCGCTTGCAGATATTGGTACGCAATCGCCGCGGGATTGTCGAGCGGTGGGTCGGTATTGGGCATGACGACAACAGTGCAAAACCCGCCGTGCACGGCCGCGGCGGAACCGGTGGCGATAGTTTCCTTGGCAATGTTGCCCGGTTCGCGGAAATGGACGTGGATATCCACGAAGCCAGGGCAAACGAGTTTGCCGGTGCAATCGAGCGCGCTGTCGCCGCTCAGATTTTTTCCGATGTCTTTGATGGTACCAGTGGCTTGATCGACCAGCACGTCGCCGATGAAATCGAGTTTTGTGGCGGGATCGAAGATGCGGCCGGATTTGAGGAGGAGTGTGGGCATGGTTTTTTTTTCGGAAGAGTTTTATCTGCGAAGCGTAGCGGGAATGCGGGATTGTTCAAGGAGGCGGAGCGAATTTCGTGGGAGCGAGCGCAGGTTTCGAAAGCCTTCCGTGTTTGCGGGGCGTCGAAGCTGCTCTATAATGCGCGCCTCATGAGCCTAAGCATCGAAAATCTGCGCGTCCGGTACGGCGAGACCACGGCGCTGGACGGGGTGAGTTTGTCGCTGGAACCCGGCGAGATGTTTTTTTTGCTGGGGCCGTCGGGCTGCGGGAAATCGACCCTGCTGCGGGCGGTGGCGGGGTTCATCGAGGACTTCGGCGGCGATATCTCCATTAATGGAGGGAGCCTCAAAGGCGTGCCGCCGCACAAACGCGATTTTGGGATGGTGTTTCAGAATTACGCGCTTTTTCCGCACATGACCGTCGCGGGGAACGTGGCGTTTGGGCTGGAGGCTCGGCACGTGCCCGCGCCGGAGCGGGCCGCGCGCGTGGACGAGGCGCTGAAGATGGTGGGCTTGAGCGGCTACGAGAAACGCCGGCCGGGCGAGTTGTCGGGCGGGCAGCAGCAGCGCGTGGCGCTGGCGCGCGCGCTGGTGATCCGCCCGCGCGTGCTGCTGCTGGACGAGCCGCTCTCGAACCTGGATGCGAAACTGCGCTGGGAGATGCGCGAGGAAATCCGGCGCATTCATCGCGCGACGAAGATCACGACGCTGTACGTGACGCACGACCAGGGCGAAGCGCTTTCGCTGGCCGAGCGCATGGCAATTTTGAACAAAGGGAAGGTCGATGCGCTGGGCGTGCCGCGGCAGATTTACCGCAATCCGCCGACGCGATTCAGCGCGGAATTTTTGGGCGACATCAATACGCTCGAAGGAGAGCTTGCGGCTGACGGAAAGAGCGTCGCGACGGCGGCGGGGACGCTGGCGCTGAATTCGAATGCGCTGCCCGAGCACGTGAAGCCGGGATCGAAGGTGCTCGCGTTTTGCCGGCCAGAAAGTGTGGTGCTCGCGGGGCCGGAGCAGAATTTCGATGACGGTGTGGCCGCACTGAATCTGAAAGTGCACGTGAGCAGCAGCGCGTTTTTGGGCGAGACGACGCTGTACGAATTGGAAGTGGAAGGCCAATCGAAATGGCGCGCACGGCGGCATGAGACGGGGGCGCAGTTTTTTGCGGATGGGGCGAATGTGTGGATTGGAGTGAGGAACGATGGGTGGGCAGTGGCGGAGCCACCATAGATCGTCGATTGAATGGATTCCGTATTCAGTAAGGAAGCGGCGTGAACTCTTTAGCTGGATCGGGGGGAGGAACGATTTCGCCGGTGAACGGATCGGTGTGCACGACTTTGCCGTCGCGCCATTCCACGAGCGGAATCCCTGTCATCTGGTGGTGCCGCACGGCGAGTCGCGGCACTTGCTGCAGCGCGTCGACAATTGGCTTGTGAAGGCGGAACGCCTCGCAGATATCGATCCTAGGTTTAGGTGACATGGCCATACTCACTTTCGATGCTCGTCCAAACTGCCGGGAGCGCAATTGCCGTCTCAATTGTCTGCCCACCGTTGGCCACGAGAGACATGGCGTTCTTTGTTGAATTATCGAGCAATGACCACGAAAAAGCCAGTGGTTTGTACAATTCAAAAAAATTCCGCAAGCCCGCTCGGTACCGGCGGCGGATAATCTCCTCAGAAACGGAATGTCCCCCATCGCGCACGCGGCTCGCTACTCGTTCGACAGCAAGGTCCGCATTGGGGAGCCAAAGGAATATGAGATGGAAGCGATAGCCAATGGCAATCCAACGTTCCAATTTCGGCGCGAACGAACGGCTGGCAAGCGTGGTTTCGAAAGCGAAATTCGCTCGCGCCGCGGCGAGTTCGTCAAGTCTCTTCAACATGGTGCGACCGGCTTCCAATGCGGCGCTTTCAGGATTGAATGCGGACAGCCCGCGCGCGATAGTGTCGGCGTTGACGAACTCATCGACGTGGAGCGCGCCGCGCAACAAAACGAGCGCAGCGGTCGATTTTCCAGCGCCATTCGGACCAGCCAAGACTACAAGGTTGGGAGTACTATCATTATTCATAGTTGAAATGTTACGCGCCCCAATTCCAGCGAGCAAACGCGAAATCGCCGGCTGAGGTGTATGCGACTGAAAGAACCACAACCGAATTCTTCAGAGGAGCGATCATGAGCTTGTTGCGGATGGCGATGGTTTGCGCGCTGCTGGGCTGCGCGGCGTTGCGCGCGGAAGAGAAATATGTCTTGCAGACATTTGAGAAAAAAGTGCTGAGCGATTTGTTCTTCGGCGAGGGCGCCGGCTATGGCGATTTCAACCACGACGGCAAAATCGACATCGTCAGCGGGCCGTTTTGGTACGAAGGGCCGGATTACAAAGTGAAGCATCAATTCATGGAAGATGCGGCGTCGAAGCCCTTCGACAAGAAGAACTATTCGAAGAACTTCTTCGCGTGGGGCTACGACGTCAACGGCGACGGATGGGACGACATTATGATTTTCGGCTTTCCCGGCGAGGACGCGTCGTGGTACGAGAATCCGAAGGGCAAGGACGGCCCGTGGGTGCGGCACAAAGTGGCCGACGTGGTGGACAACGAATCGCCGTGGTTCATCGACATCACCGGCGACGGCAAGCCGGAGATTGTGTGCAATTCGAAGGGCTTCTTCGGTTATTTCGAAGCGGATTGGAAAGACCCCGCCAAGCCGTGGACGTTTCATCCAATTTCGCAAAAAGGCGGCTGGCAGCGCTTCACGCACGGCCTGGGCGTGGGCGACGTAAACGGCGACGGGAAGCTCGACATTCTCGAAAAGGACGGCTGGTGGGAACAGCCCGCGGATTTGAAAGGCGATCCGGTCTGGAAATTTCACAAGACGAATTTCGGCAACGGCGGTTCGCAGATGTGGGTTTACGACGTGAACGGCGACGGCGTCAACGACGTGGTGTGCAGTCTCGCCGCGCACCAGTGGGGCCTGGCGTGGTTCGAAGGCAAGAAGGACGAAAAGGGCGAGATCACGTTTACGAAACATGTGATCATGGGCGACAAGCCGGAGGACAATAAATATGGCGTCAAATTTTCGCAGATGCACGCGCTGGAACTGGTGGACATGGATGGCGACGGCGTGAAGGACATTCTTACCGGCAAGCGGCATTGGGCGCACGGCGCGAGCGGCGATCCGGATTCGCAGGGGCCGGCGGTGTTGTACTGGTTCAAAACCGTGCGCAACCCCGACAAGACAGTGGATTTCATTCCGTACAAAATCGACGACGATTCCGGCGTGGGCACGCAAGTGATGACCGGCGACCTCAACGGCGACAAACTGCCGGACGTGATTGTCGGCAACAAGCGCGGCACGTTTGTGTTCATTCACGGGACGAAAACGGTGAGCAAGGAAGAATGGGAAGCCGCGCAGCCGAAAGCATACGTTCCGCCGCCCGCGCCGCCGAAGCCGGCTCCGCCGAATAATGCAGCGAAATGAGCGCCGTCGTTCCTGACCGCAAAACACGTGCAGGCGGGACGCCTGCACCACGGGGTTATTGATTTTTCACAAGCTTTATGGATCGATGAGTTGGCCAGGCTCTTTATCCTTGGCCGGAACGGAGGGCGTGTCGAGCGCCTTGGCGGGCGGCGTTGCGACCTTTTGCTTTCTGTAGATCGGGTCTTCGGGTTTGCCGGGGAGAATACCGATCGTCGTGTACAGATAAGCCTTGTCGCGCTTCTCCTGCGCGCGTTCCATGTACAATTCGAATTCCTTGACCTTCGAGGGATAGTCGCGCTTCAGCGCCAGGTAGCTTTCAACTGCCTTTTCCCAGTACGGCAATTGATCGGAGAGCTTGTCGTACTTGGCGGCGTCCTCAGTCAACTGCCTTGCCTTGTCGATGCGCGTCTGGTATTCGGTGTACGCAATCTCCTGCTGCGCGATCAGGTTCTGATATTTCTCTTTCATATTCTTCAACCGCGTGATTTCACTCGATAACTCCGGATACACGCGCAGTTCAGCGGTTCTTAGCGTGGTTTGGGCCTCGTAAAGAGGCTCAAGCGCCTGTTCAAGCGCCGTGACTTTATCATGGGGCATCGATGCGGCAATCTTCTCGGCTTCATATAATCGCTCGCGCGATTTGCCCATCAAACTGACGTACGCATCCACCGCCTTGCGTCGTTTCATGCATTCGATTTTGCGCTGGCGCGCCTCGATGTTCTCTGGTAGCCGGTCTAATGCGCGGTCAAAGGCGTTCTGCGCTTCCACCAGAGCCGCTTGCGCGGCGCTGCCGGTTTCGGCGGCTTCGGCCTTCTTCATGAAACTTTCGGCGCTGGCCATGGCCTGCGTGAATTCGGCTGGCACTTGCGGGCGGATTTGCACGGCGACTTTGTCGGACGGTGCCGCGGCCCAATCGCGCGTGCCTTTGCGCCGCGCCTGGAAAGCATACATCTTCAAGCCGGCTTCGTTGCCGGATGGTTCGAAGACCGTTTTGTCGCTGAGCGTCAGGGTGGGATTCTTGGTGTCGTACCAGCGGTATTCCAATTTGTCCGCGCCCGGCCCGCCGCGCACAAATCCTTCCAGATGCGACGGCGCGTTGGCGCCTTCGGCGGCGACTTCAAGTGCTGAGACAACCAAATCCGTTTCGATAGCGATTTGTTTATGGGCGACTTCCTTGCCGGCGTTATCCAGCGCGGATACGTCGAAGCTCTTGTCCACGTCGAAGACCGCTGGAATCTCGACGCCTGTTTGCTCGTCCTTTCCGCATTTCCACACGATTTTGTATTTCGATGCGTCGGCCACGCCATTGAGCGTCGCATGCAGCACGGCCTTGTCGCCGGGTTTTACGCGCTGCGGCGCGCTGATGTCGAGCGAAATTTCAGCCACCGGCGCAACGACTGCTGCCTTCTTCGCCGTGGTGTCAGGCGCTTTGGGTGCCGGCTGAGTTTCAGCGATGGCCAGCTTGCTGTTGTCGGGCGGTTTGCCGAAGATCGAATTGAAACCGACAAAATGGTGGAACGCGAACGCCGCACACGCGGCGGCAGCGGGCAGGCCGCCCCAGAGCAGAATGGTGCGCGTGGCCGAGCGCTTCTTCTTGCGCGGCGCGGCATCGGGCTTTGATTTCGGCTGCGTGACGGATGCGGGAATGGCGAGCGCTGGCTGTTTGTACGGTCCAGCATGCGTCTTTTGCGCGGCTGAGGCGCTCGACGTTTTTGCCGCGCGCGATTCCTGATAAGCGCTTTGCGTTGCAGCGAGCGTCTGGCTGGACGCGGGAATAAAATCGTCGTCGGCCTCGTCGGGGCGCTGCATCGCTTGGGTAAGCGCGTTGACTAATTCGGCCGCATTCATGAAACGGCGCTGCGGGTTCTTCGCCAGGCAATGATAGAGAATCGAGGCCACGCGCTGCGGCACGTCGGGACGAATGACGTGAATGTCGGGCAGCGGCGCTTCCTTGATTTTCTTCGCGAGCTGCCCCAGATCGGCATCTTCGAACGGCGCACGGCGCGTGAGCAGCACCCACAGCGTCACGCCCATCGACCAGATATCCGAGCGCGGCGTGACGGACGCGCCGATGTCCCACTGTTCGGGGCTCATGTATTCGGGTGTGCCCAGCAGCAGGCCCATGCGCGTGATCGGGAGCAGCGAATCGGTGAAGCGCGTGCCAGCGCCTTTGGCCAGGCCGAGGTCGGTGATCATCACGCGGCCGTCGCTGGCGACGAGAATGTTTTCGGGTTTGATGTCGCGGTGAACGATGCCGCGCTCGTGCGCGGCTTGCATGCCCAGCGAAGCGTCGTGGACGATCTGCAGCGCTTGCGGAACAGGGATGAAACCTTTGCGGTCGAGCATCTGGCGCGCGGTGAGGCCATCGACAAAATCCATCACCAGATAAACCAAGCCGCCCTGCTCCCCGACATCGCGCATGCGCACGACATTGGGGTGGTTGATTTGCGCCGAAAGGCGCGCTTCGTTGTGAAAACGGTCGGCGAAATGCAGTTCTTTTCCGCCGGGAGGAATCGGAAGCACTTTCACGGCCACGTCAAGCGCGAGCGATTCGTCGAAGCCGCGGTAAACCGCGCCCATGCCGCCTTCGCCGAGTTTCTTGATCAGGCGCACTTTGCCGGCGAAGCGCGCATTGTCTTTCATCGGCAAATCGCGCAACATTTTTTCATCGAGCAACGCGGGATCGGCGACGACGAGCGAGGAAATTGTGTTGCGGGGAACTTCGGTGACGCGCTGCGAATAAGGAATATGCTCCTGATCGTCGGGCGTCACCGAGACGATGCGGGTGGATGCTTCGCCGTGGCCCACCGCGCGGAAATCGCTGCCGCAATGATCGCAGCGCACTTCCACGCCGAGCGGCGAATCCTGATGAGAGCCGCATTTGGGACATGCGACTTTCAGGACCAACGACATAAAAAACTCCCCACACTGACTCGCCGCTTTCGGGCCGGCAAGGTGAACATTTATCGGCTAACTTTGGACACAACGTTACCGCTTACTCGCCATCGCTTCACGACGAAACACCCCTCGCGAAGCGAAAGACGATTCTTCGGCAATCAAAAAAAGAGATTCACCCTATGTCTTTTAGCCCATCCCCGGGGGGAAATCAAGCGCTATCGTTGTTATAATCTTGACCCAATAACCTTTTTTGCCGCAAAGCTTTGTCGGAACAAAAGCTTACGTCCGAATATTTTTTTGAATTCTTTTTGAGGCGTGGCCATTTGGCCGATACGTCACAACGCGCCGCGCGACCACTTACGAGCCGCGACCGCCAGGGAGCGGACAATCGTGCGAAAATTCCCGCTCCCTTGCGGTCGCGGCTCGTAACTTCCGTTATTCCGCCGTGCCTTTCGCATGGCGATCGCGCTTGGGCACCAAGCGTTCGACCATGCGCGCGTTCTGCGCTTCCTTGCGCGCCAGAGCCGACAGCGACACCGTCATCGCCGCACGCAACGCATCGGAATTCGCGAGCGCGTTTCGAACCAATTCGAGCGCGCGCTCGGACTCGAACGCGCCCGCAGTGGCTTCGATCACAAACGCGTTCAAGCCGAGTTTTTCGATTAGCGCGGGACGCTCCGTTTGCGCGGCGAGATAAACCGCCGGCACGCCGTGAACGGCTGCGAAGAGCAGGCCGTGCAAAGTGTCGGTCAATGCGGCGGAGCACGACGCCATTTCCGCGCGAAGTTTTGTGATTGGCGTTTCCGTGGTCAGCAGCGTCGCATTCTCAGCACCGTCAGCGATGGATTCGGCGAGCTTCACGTTTTGGCGCGAGGCATCGTGGAAGACGAGCGCGTCGATCTTCTCGGCGCTCAACGCCTTCAGCACCGCGTTGAGTCCGCTGGCCAACGGCGCGGGCGCGTGCGTCGGTTCGGGGCCGAAGGTCTGGCGCATGGGAATGCCGTCGGTGAAGAAGAATGCGACGCGTGTTCGTAGTCCGGCCTTTAGGCGGAAGGGCGTTGAGGTAGGGCGCGTCTCCGGCGCGCCAGGGACGCGCGCTACGTCAGGCGGGACTACGAACGCGTTCTGGTCGAAGAGCGCGAGCGTCGGATCGCCGATGGATGAGACGCGGTTGGCGTTCAAACCGCATTCAACCAGCGCGGCTTTCGACGCGTCGTCACGCACGGAAACGCCGTCCGCGAAATGATGCAGCAGGCGCTGCACGCGCACTTGCTCGATACGGTTTTCGATTTCGATCGCGCCCGCGCCGATCACGGCGGTCGTGACTTTCATCTGCCGCGCCGATTCCAACTGCCCCAGCCACGCGCGCGCCGGCGTTTTGCCTTTGTCGCTGATCATGCCCGCGCCGCACAGCCCGAAGAAATGCGCCGAGTCCAGCGCTTTCCACACCGCCGGCGTGCTCAGCACGCTCGTCGGCGTCGGCAGGTGGACGGCTTCGATGCCCGCATGCATCTCCGCGGTCGCTGCCGCATCGGCGCTCAGCACCGTGACGTGATGTTTCGCCGCCAGCAGTGGCTTCAAGACGCCCGCGAGCACGATTTCATCCGAAAGCGAACCAAGACCGATTGGGCCGGAAAGGACGATGTTCATGGAGGAAAATTCAAGGGTTCAAGGTTCAAGGGTTCAAGCCCCGAAGCGGATCGGCGCGCTTGATTGGCATACAACAAATTACGAATCCGCGCGGCACTTTTGCCGCCGTTCAATTTTGCATTTTGAATTTTGCATTTTGAATTCTAGTTCATTCCTTGAGCGTTTTATCCGCTTTTTTCGGCTCGCTCAGTTTAATGCCGTCGAGCACGTCTTTGATCGCTTTTTCATTCTGCGTCCATTGGTCTTGCTCGGCGCTGGCGGTCACGACCAATAGGCTGCCGCCGCGCATGTAAAAGCGCGTGAGCATGTGCGTGGCCACGCCTTTGTTGCCGCCTTCCTTGCTTTCGCCGCTGATTTCGTATTCATACCCTTTGGACGCGCCTTCGCCGATGACGCCTTGCTTGAAACATT
The DNA here is from genome assembly GCA_035308565.1 of Planctomycetota bacterium. Taxonomy (GTDB): domain Bacteria; phylum Planctomycetota; class SZUA-567; order H5-PLA8; family H5-PLA8; genus JANXLS01. The sequence continues at coordinate 26,787 of DATGGK010000255.1, forward strand.
TGTAATTCTTCAGCGCGATTTTAAAGCCCATTTCCATGAACGGTCCCATGGTTTCGATCGGCATTTGCATCGGCAGCGCTTGAGTGGCCAGCATCACCTGCCCGCCGTCGGTTCCGGTAGCGAGCAGCAGCGCCATCGGCAGGCCGGGATTGCCGTTCAGCTTCCAATCCTTCGCCGAATCGGGCAGTTTCAGCGATACGCCGACGCCGGTGTTCGTGTACGTCTTGCCGTCGGCGGAGACGGAACCGGAAGGCGATTTCTGGTCCAACATGCTTTTCAGCATTTCTTTCATCGCCGGGTTTTTCAGCATTTCGCCCACGTCCACGCCGTTGTCACCGCCAAGTTGCTTCACTGCGTTTTTTACGGCGGGATCGTCGAGCAGTTTATCCACATCCAATCCGCCGTTCTTGTCGGTGAGCTTTGGAGCTTCGCCCTCTGGTTTTTTGCCGCCGTTTTTCAGATCATCGGTTTTGTCGCGCGCTTTCGCGGAGCCGCTGTCGGCGGCTTTTTCATCGCCGCCAAACAGACCTTTGAGCAGGTCCAGCGGGTTTGTGTCGTCTTCGGCTTTTGCGATGTTTTTGTTGCCCGCTTTGCGCACGGCCGCGATGTCGATGCGCGTGTTCTCCGGCGTCGAGGCCTTCGCGGTGCGGAGCGCTGCGTGAAGATTGGTGACGAGCGCCGCGTCGGCAGCGGTGTGCGTGACCGTCACACGTTTTTCGTTGGCCGCGACGGCCTGCCAGCCTTTGCCCAATTTCGAAGCGGCGTCGAGAAATTCCTTCGCGTCTTTTGCCGTGTCCCAATCGGTCACCCAGCAAAGCGTCAACGCGCCGTCTTTTTCGTACACGGCGTATTTGTCGCCGCCCCACCCCGCCGCGGCGGTTTCGGCCAGGTCGGCATCTTTTAAGTGATCGTTTATGAAAATCTTGATGCCTAATTCGCCTTGCGTGCCTTCGGCGACCTTGCTCCAACCGTTGGTCAAATCGGACAAATCCGGCAGCGTGATTTCGATTGGGTCATCGCGCTTGCCCAGCCATTTCTCCGGATGCAGAATCTGTTCGGTGCTGCGCGGCGGATCTTTGGTGAAGGCGTAATCGAGCAATTCTTGTCCGCCGGCTTTGCGCACGGACAGACAGAAGACGTAGCCTTGCAGGTAACTAAAGAGCAGGCCGTCGCGGAAGTACGCCGGCGCCTCCTTTATTTCCTTCGCGCCGGGCATGTCCGGCGAGGCGTCGATCAGGTCGCTGGGGTTTTTCAGCAGGCTGGCCAGAATTGTGTCGGCAAAGGGAATGTTTTCGATCCTCATCTTCAAACCAAAGTCATACATCACCATCGTCGCGTCGCCTTCGATCAGCGCCGTGCGCGCGGCGCCGGCGTCGGAGAGCGGATCGGTGATCGCGAACGTTTTCAGATCGAAATATTGATCCTGCAAGGCGTGCGTCAATTCGTGCACCATCGCGATGTCGTCCATCTGCTGCGAAAGTTTTTCGGCCATTTCTTTGCCATATTGCTTTTCGCCGGCCTTGCCGAGCATGCCGCCTTCGCGCTGCACCAGCACAAGGTACTGCCGGCGCGGATCGTAGAATCCGCCGACCTGGCTGGTGAGCAGTTCGGGATAATATTTGTTCAAGTCCATGCTTTCCGGGATGGAGCCGAACGCTTTGAGCGCCAGTTGCAGCGGACGCATTTTTGCGGGCGGCAATTCTTCTTCGAACATCATTTTCATTTTGACGCGCAGCGCGTCTTCTTTCAGCGAGCCGCTCGGTACGTTGTGGATGCATTTCAAGCCGCGGTATTTCTCCGCGTTCTTGAGCAGATCGGCCATTTTCGCGCGCATGTCTTGCGGCAACGAGTCCACGCCGTCGGGGAGTTTGGGGCCGTCCTCGGCACGGCAGACCAAAAACGGAAGCGCGGAGACGAGAAGTGTGAGAAGAAATTTGCGCATGACGGCCTCAATTCAAAGTGCAAAATTCAAAATTCAAAATGAACGGCGCATCCAGCCGCACATCATCGGTACAAGTTTGGGCGCAAGCATTGAAAAATGCAAAATGAAAATGATGAAATGCCGTGGCAATCGGCGAATGACAGATTGGGCACGCCGCGCGATTTCCTCGAATGACTCCGCTTGACTTCGCGCCGCGCGACGCTAAAAGCATGGAGGGCTGATTCAAGGTTTCGTAAATCTTGAACCTTGAATCTTGAATGAGTTGGTAACGAGGGGAGCCGCGCGTGGTGGTCTATCGGCTGTGCATCGTGGGATTGGGCCTGATGGGCGGCGCGATCGGCATGGCCGCTCGGCGCAAGGGCAGCGCGTCGCGCGTGATCGGCGTCGCCGACAGCCGCGACACCATCGACAAAGCCATGGCCAAAGGCGCCGTGGACGACGCCACGCTCGACCTGCGCGGGGCGGTTGCCGATTCCGATCTGGTGATCCTCTGCGTGCCGGTCCGTTCGATTCTCGCCGCTGCGCAAGCCGTCCTTCCCGCGTGCCACGACGGCGCGATCCTCACCGACATTGGCTCGTCCAAAACGCTGATCGTGCGCGAAGCCGAACAACTGATTCAAAAATTAAAATCCAAAGCGCATTTCGTGGGCAGCCATCCGATCACGGGCAGCGAGAAAAAAGGCATCGAAGCCTCTGACACGATCCACCTCGACGGCGCCTCCTGCGTGATCACACCGACGCAGCACACCGACATCGAAAGCTACCGCAAAGTCGATGAATTCTGGAAGAGCCTCGGCCTGACCACCGCGAGACTTTCGCCCGAAGAACACGACGCCGTGCTCGCGCGCTCCAGCCACGTACCGCATCTGCTTTCGCCCGCGCTGGTCACAATTCAGACCGAAAAATCGATGAATCTTTCCGGCCCCGGTCTGCGCGACATGTCGCGTTTGGCCGGCAGCGATCCGGCGATGTGGACCGACATCATCGACCAAAACGCCGTCGAAATCGGCAAAGCGCTCAAAGACCTTGGGCAGGAATTAATTACGCTTGCGCAGGAAATCGAACAGCTTTCGCACCCCGGCACCCCCGGCGCCGAGTCCGCGCGCGAACGCGTCTTCCGATTCCTCGCCGATGCCCGCCAGCGTTTTGACAAGCGCTACGCCGGAACGCCCGCGAAGGAGACGGCGGAGCAGGCGAGCGACGATGATGCAGCGGGATGAGAATAAGCGGCAGTTGCTATTCCGTGGCAGGCAGGATTAAATCTTTCACCGCGATCTTTTTGTTTGGAAACGCGAGCGGAGCGATTGAATCCTCGCGCGTGAGAACTTTTTTGACCAAATAGCCATTCTTCTTTGGCACGCGATATACTTCCAGCGTTCCTTCCAGCAGATTAATGATCCAATATTCCCGAATTCCGTTGCGCGCGTAAATCAAGAGCTTCTTTTTGCGGTCGCGGATCAGCGTCGAGTCGGAGACTTCGATGATGAGCAGAATGTCGCGCGGCATCGGGTGCGACGTTGTGTAGAAATCGGCGCGCGGGCGCAGGATCGCGATGTCGGGCTGCGGCTCGGAGACTTTGTCCGTCACCACAGGGTTCTGTCCACTGACGATGGCATCGTCTCCGAGTTGCCGCACGAAATGATTCTGCACGCGATCGACATGGCCGCTGTGCATCGGCCCGATTGGCGACATGATAAAGATCTCCCCGTCGAGCAATTCAACGCGTTCCTCCTGGCTCAGGATTCCCGCATCGCCCATGCGATGATATTCCTCCACCGTGAACAGCCGGCGCGGCAGCTCATTGGGCGCGCCGTTGCGCAAATGCAGTCCGTTCCGGCGCACGTCAACGGTCTTTAGTTCAACGCGCGGTGAATGAAGTTTGAGTGCAGCGCCCATGACCAGCCTCTTTAAATCGCCGCTTCTATTGTCACTGAAACACTCAGGCCGCGCAATAACCGATTCATTTCGCCGCCCGCGTTCTCCAATCCCGCAAGACGCTCCACAAGAACGCGGACAATAGTGCAAAGGCCAGCCACGTTTCTGGGCGCTCGTAGAGGCCCCACCATTCGAAATGCTGGCGCGTGCGGGACCAGATGGCGAGTGAGTTTGGATCGAAACATTCGGCGATGCGCAGCTTGTCGTCGGAAACTTCGACAGGTCCGCGCAGCATGGCGTTCGGCGCATGCAGCACAAACAGTTCGCGGGAGTTTTTTGCATCCGAAATTGTGATGGCGCCGCTATCCGTCTTCATGACGAACCGCCATGACCCGTCGCGCGCGAGGTTTGTTTTGAGGTCGCTTGGCGGCGGCGGCGGCACGTTCGACTTGCCGGCAATGAACACTGCAATTTTTTCATCCAATTCGCGCGCGCTGGTTTTCGCGATATCGTCGATTTCTTTTTCCGCTGCTTTGTTGTGGTTGAACCATTTTGTTGCGTCGGCTAGCTTTCCGGTCGCGGCGTCGCGCAGTTCCCAACTGGTGGAAGTGCGTCCGGGCTCATTACGAAACGCACGGTCAATTTCCGCGTCGGCGATATTTCTGCCGCCAAAGCGGGTGGTTTTCACTGTTACTTGCAGAACGCCCATATCGGCGTTGTCCCAGTTTAGCTCCACGGAATCAATGTCCCGGCTTAACGGCCGGTGCCATAACGGCTCGCCAGTCATAAGCACCATGCACGCGAGCGTCGGATCTAGCGAGGAGCTCACGTAATAAATGAGGCGTTCGTCGGGCGAAAGGAGGCAATTTCCGTAAATGTCGGACGCGGGAATTTCGCGGGCAACTCTCTTTTCAAGCGTATCGAAGACAACGAATTTCGGATCGTTGGTTTGGCGCAAGTCACAAATCAGGAATCTGCGCTCGGGCGCGAACGTGCATGGGCCGGTGAGGTCAAATTCGTGACCGGTCGCTGTATCCAACACGCAGATGGGCGGCCTGTTCGAGAATGGTTTCAAATCTTGCTGAAGCAGCAGGACACTGCCGTTCTGCGAGAAAAGCAACTGCGGCTCAGGACCATCCTTTTTGGAAGGTAAACTCTTGATCGGCCAAACCCGCAGCGTCCACGGTTCCCGCACCCTCCACACCATCATCATCCCGCCCGCCAGCAGCGAAGCCAGCAGCAGCGTGCGCAGAGAATACCGAATCCGCGGAAATCGCATGGGGGAATCCTATCGCGCTTTTCGGTCGCGCCAGACGCTCCATAAAAACGCGCACGCGAAAAATGTGGCCAGCCAGAATTCAGGAAGCCAGGCCACACCCGCGCCGTCGTGATTCGCTTCGAGCTCAAATTTCCAGAGCAGCTTGCCGCTGCGCGCGTCCCACGCGCTGAACGGGCCCCCAATTCCACCACAACTCCGCGCCGCTCCCCGCCAACAGCACAAACAGCAACAGCGTGCGCAGCGAGAATTGCAATCGCCGCCGCGCAGGAGCGGCGGCACTCCTGCCGCCGTGGACGTGTGTCTCGTCGCTTTGCATCGCCAAGATCGTAGACCAGCGTTCCATACTTGCACTCGAATTTCCACATCCCGCCCTATCCGCTAAGACGCAAACTTTTCTGTTTTTTCCTTTGCGCCTCCGCGCCTCTGCGTGAAAAATAGAGGCCATGAACACCGGCTACGAAATCATCGAAGGCCTCGAACACACCGACTTCGACCAAGTCCAGCGCTGGCTCACGACGTCGTATTGGGCGCCGGGCATCGCCAAGGAAACCATCATCCACGCCGCGAAAAATTCGGCGTTGGTGCTCAACGCGTTTGCGCCGGATAAGCAGCAGATCGGCTTCGGGCGGATCGTCTCCGACAAAACACGCTTCGCGTACCTCAGCGATTTTTTCGTCGATGAACAACACCGAGGCAAGGGCCTCGCGCAGGCGCTTGTGCGTTACGCGCTCAACCATCCGGATTTCGCCACCGTCCGCAACTGGTGCCTGATGACGCTGGACGCGCATGGCGTTTATGAAAAGCTCGGCTTCAAAGCGATCACCGATCCGGCCTGTTTGACGGAACGCTGGATGGCGCGGATTGAGCGGAAAAATTGATAGGAAGGGCGGCACCCTTGCCGCCCTTTGGAACCTTTCGCGCGGCAAACGGCGGCAGGAGTGCCGCCGCTCCTTGCGAACGCTATTTATGTCATTTCCCGCCATGTCACTGGCGAAAAATGTCAATTGAAATCTGCCGTTACAACTGCCGATAATATTTTTTCTCCAATCCAACAAAAGCTTTACAAACGCGAGTGCAAGCTTGCCCCGAGCTTGGATTCTCAATTGCTATGCACAACGTGCTCGATTTGTGAACGCCACCGCAAAGCTATATATGGTGGCGACTAGGCTACTGAAGAGTCCGATAATTAGAAAGTTTTGGGTTTCGCCGGTTTTGCTTTTCTATCGAAAAACGATGAGAACAATCGCCGTCATTTCATTAACAAACCCAATCTTTACCAACGTTACGAATGCGACGAGTCGCGCTTGGCAGCTCATTTGCAATTCGAGCGCGGGCCGGTCGCTGGCAACATTATCAGCATTTTTAAGAGAGAAAAGGGAGCGCATTATGTCGGTATGTCGAACGATCCTGGCCGTGGCACTTTTCGCGGCGATTCCAAAAACGTGGGCGAGCGCGGAGGCAACATCGCTAAACGGCGAGCAGCGCCGCGCGCTTCAGAATGTCGTGCGCGAATCGACGAACCGAATCTGGTTCGAGCAGAACGCCGGGCAGTTTCCGCAAGGCGTCCGCTACGGATTCCGCACGAGCTTCGGGCAGACGCTTGTATATGACGACCATCTGCAATTGGTTTCGCGGCAGGTCAACGCGAAAGGCGAGTACGAAGGCCGGCAGGTTGTCGATGTCCGCTTTCCGGGATCGAATCCGTCGTGGAGCATTGAGCCGGGCGGCGCGTCAGACGTGGCGGGCACGTATCAAACCGGAAACGGCACGGCGCTGCATCCGCAAATCTTCAACGAAGTGACGCTGCGCAACGTCTACGACGGCGTTGATCTGCGCTTGTACTCCGCCGACAAAGGCACGCTGGAATTCGACTGGATCGTTGCGCGCGCCGAAGACTACGCGCAAATCCGCATCGCGGCCAACGGCCAGGACGGCCTCGCGTTCAACGACGACGGTTCGGCGACGCTCCAACTGCGCTACCAGGATTTGTCGTTCAAGATTCCGGAAAGCTACCAGCTCATCGACGGCAAGAAGGCGCCGGTCACCGCGCGCATGGTTGCCGGCGACAACACCGCTGAAATCCGCTACGCCATTGCGGAAAACCTCGTTAACGATCAGCCGCTTGTGATCGATCCGAACGTGGTCTGGGCGACGTATTTCGACCTGAACGATTCGACCACACCGTTCGATTCGTATCTCTACGCGATCGCGATCAACACGACGGGCGTGTACTGCCTGGGCTGGATGGTTGAGACTTGCACAAACGCAACATATGGGCCGGGCGGCACCAATTACATGGAAGTCAACGCCGGCTTCTCGCAGGGTACCGCTGGCGGGCAGAATTACATCTACCGCTTTAGTCCCGACGGCTTGCACATCACCGCCTGGACCAGTACCGGCACCGGCGCGCCGCTGATCAACGGCAATCAGCAAAATACCACTCCGCCCACCGAAATGGAATTGTTCCCAGATGGCCGCGTGCTGGCCGCGATGTCGGACGGCACTTTGCAGATTTACTCCGCCAATCTCGCCACTCAAAGCTATACCGGCAAGCCGGAGGCGCTCTCGACGATCAACTCGCTGGCCATTGTGGACAACAACAGCTTCTACGTCGGCGGCTTGGTTACCGCTGGAATTCCAGCGCTTATTCCGGCTGGGTCAGGACTGGATACGACCTTTGCGGGCACTTCGGAAGGCATCATCGTCCGCTATACGCTCAATGCAGGCACGCCTGTGGCCGATTGGGCGACCTACATTGGCGGCGACAACACCGAAAATTTCTGCGCCATCGCGCTGACGCCGGACAACACCAAGCTGTGCTTCGCGGTTCATTCCAATTCCGGCACGGCGGCGTCTTATCCCGCCGTGGTGAACGCGGTGGACGCCACGTTGACCGGCACCACCACGGTGCTCATTGGCGTAATCAATGAGCAAGCCGCAAAGCCTGCAACGTTCAATGTCTTCTCGTTCCTCGGCGGCAGCACCGACGATGGCCTGAGCGCCAACAAGGCCGCGACGTGTCTGGTGACGGCCACGAACACCGGTTTCTGGGTCGCGGGAAACACCGCTTCCGCAAATTTCCCTGGAACCACCGTGGCGCTGGGCGGAGCGGCGGCCGGATCGCAAACCACCAACGGCGGCGGAACGTCCGACTGCTTCGTCTCGTTCATTCCGATCAACGGCAGTGCCGGGACCGGTTTCCAGAGCACCTACATCGGCGGCACGGCAGCCGAACTGATCGGCGGTCTGGCGTACGATGCGGTGCAGGACCGCGTGCTCACGTTTGGAACGACGGGCGCGGGCTTTCCGACGCTCAATACGTCGCCCACGAGCAACTATTTCAACAGCGTCGCGGCAGGCGGCCTCGAAATCTTCATCGCCACCTTTAACGGCGCTTTGACAGTCAAGGATTACGCCACTTACATCAGCGGAAACCAGAACGACTATCTGGGCGATACCGGATTGTTGCGCGGCGCCGGCCACGTGAAGTACAGCACGCAAACCGATCAGTTTTATCTGGGCACGACCGTTCATTCCGATTTGACCGGCACCATCATCAGCAAGTTTCCGGGAAAAGATCAGAACAAAAGCAACACGACCAACGACACACATGCCATCTTCGCCTTCACGCTCAACCGTTTCGATTTCGGCGACGCGCCAGCAAGCTACGAACAGGGCGATCCGGCAGCCGAAGCCATTTCGAATACGATCCGCATCGGACTGACTGTGGACGCCGAGCCTGCGCCGTTGAATAGCCCGAACGCCGATGGCGACGATCTCAACAACTCCGGTTCGGCCAACGACGAAGACGGCATCACGCTGCCGCTGCCGCAATTGAATTTCAACGCCTCGACTTATTCGGTCAATGTCTCAGTCTTCAACAACACCGGTTCGGCGCATACGCTGCAAGGCTGGATCGATTTCAACCGCAACGGAATCTTCGATGCCGGCGAACGTGCGACGGTCAATGTTCCAACCAGCGCGTCGCAGCAGACCGTTACGCTGACCTGGAATGGCTTGAGCGGCCTTGTTCCGGGAAAAAGTTTCCTGCGCCTGCGCTTCTCGGATAATGCGTTGATTACCACTCCGACGGGAACCGATACGGTTGGGCACGGCGAAATCGAAGACTACTTGCTCCCTATTGTTGGCGCCGATCCCTCTGTCGTCGTGGATGACGGCAGTACGACGTACACGGCCGGGACCAACGTCAGCTACACCATCACCGTCAACAACGCCGGCCCCAGCGACGCGCAAACCGTTCTGCTGAGCGATCCGTTGCCCCCTGGCGTGACGTTCGTCTCGCTCGCGCTTCCCGCGGGTTGGACGCGCACGGATGGGACGCTGGTCGGCGCCAACGGCACCATCACCGCGACGATCCCCACGCTGACCGCAGGCGTCGCGCCGCAAGTCTTCACGCTGGTGGTTCACGTTCCGTCGAACGCCAGCGGCAACCTCGTCAATACTGCGACGATTTCAAGCGCCACGCCCGATACTAATGCCGCCAACAATACCAGCACCGATACCGACACGCCCACGCCTTCCGCAGATCTCTCCATTTTGAAAGACGACAGCAGCACGACGTACACGGCAGGCAACAACATCAGCTACAGTATCACTGTGAACAACGCCGGACCCAGCGACGCGCAAACTCTGACCATGAGCGACCCGCTGCCGGCCGGTATCACGTTCGTCTCGCTGACGTTGCCCGCCGGTTGGGCGCGCACGGATAGCACCGCCGTTGGCGCCAACGGCACCATCACCGCCACGCGAGCGACACTGGCCGCCGGCGCGGCCGCGCAAGTCTTCACGCTCGTCGTCCACGTGCCGTCCGGTCAGACCGGCAATCTGGCCAACACTGCGACGATTTCCAGCACCACTCCGGACAGCAATGCCGCCAACAATTCCAGCACCGATACCGATACGCCCGCGCCGCTGGCCGATGTGTCCATCGTCAAGGACGATGGAAGCGCCAGCTTCACCGCCGGCTCAAACGTCAGTTACAGCATCACCATCAACAACGCCGGCCCCAGCGACGCGCAAGGCTTGAGCATGAGCGACGTGCTGCCGGCCGGAACCACGTTTGTGTCGCTGACGATGCCCGCTGGATGGACTCGCACCGATGGCACGCTCGTCGGCGCAAATGGCACGATCACCGCCACGCGCGGCACGTTAGCCGCGTCAGCGCCCGCGCAAGTTTTCACGCTCGTGGTCCATGTCGCGTCCAACTTCGCGGTCAATCTCGTCAATACCGCGACGATCTCCAGCACCACGCCCGATTCGAACGCGGCGAATAATTCCAGCACCGATACCGACACGCCCGCGCCGCTGGCCGACATTTCCATCTCGAAAGACGACGGCAGCACGACGTACACGGCCGGCACAAACGTCAGCTACACGATCACCGTCAACAACGCCGGACCCAGCGACGCGCAAGGCCTGACCATGAGTGACGCGCTGCCCGCAGGAACGACGCTGGTTTCCGTCGCAGTCCCCGCGGGTTGGACGCGCACCGATGGCACGCTCGCCGGCGCCAACGGCACGATCACCGCGACGCGCGCTACGTTGGTTGCGGGCGCGGCGGCGCAAGTTTTCACGCTCGTCGTTCACGTCGCGTCCAACGTGACCGGAAATCTCTCCAATACCGCGACGATCACCAGCGGCACGCCCGACGCGACACCGGGCAACAATTCGAGCACCGATACCGATACACCCGCGCCTTCAGCTGATGTGTCGATCGTGAAAGACGATTCAAGCCTCACTTACACAGCCGGCACGGATATCACGTACCACCTCACTGTTAACAACGTGGGCCCGAGCGACGCGCAGGGACTGAACGTAAGCGACGCGCTGCCCGCTGGCATGACTTTCGTCTCGCTGACGCTCCCCGCCAATTGGACGCGCACCGACGGCACGCTCGTCGGCGCCAACGGCACCATCACCGCCACGCGCGGAACGTTGGCTGCGGGCGCACCGGCGGATGTACTCACGCTCGTTGTACATGTCGCGTCGAACGTGACTGGCAATCTTGCGAACACCGCGACGATCAGCACGACGACACCGGATGGCAACGCCGCCAACAATTCCAGCACCGACACCGACACACCCGCGCCGCTGGCCGATCTCTCGATTCTCAAAGACGACTCCAGCGCCACGTACACAGCCGGAACGAATGTGAGCTACGCCATCACCGTCAACAACGCCGGTCCCAGCGACGCGCAAGCCTTGACGATGAGCGACGCGCTACCCCTCGGCACAACTTTCGTCTCGCTCGCCTTGCCCGCGGGCTGGACGCGCACCGACAGCACAGCCGTTGGCGCGAATGGAACGATCACCGCCACGCAACCATCGCTCGCCGCGGGCGCCGCGCCGCAAATCTTCACGCTCGTCGTCCACGTCAATTCCAACGTCACCGGCAACCTCGCCAACACGGCCACAATCGCCAGCACCACGCCGGACGACAACGCAGCCAACAATTCCAGCACCGACACCGACACGCCCGCGCCGCTGGCCGATCTCTCCATCCTCAAGAGCGATTCCAGCGCCACGTACACAGCCGGTACGAATGTCAGTTACGCGATCACGGTTAACAACGCCGGTCCCAGCGACGCGCAGTCCCTGACGATGAGCGACACGCTGCCCATCGGCACGACGTTCGTGTCGCTCGCATTGCCCGCGGGCTGGACGCGCACTGACGGCACGCTCGTCGGCGCCAACGGAACCATTACCGCCACGCAAACCTCACTCGCCGCCGGCGCTGCGCCGCAAATTTTCACGCTCGTCGTTCACGTTAATTCGAACGTCTCCGGCAATCTCGCCAACACCGCGACTATTTCCAGCACCACGCCCGACAGCAACGCTGGCAACAATTCCAGCACCGACACCGACACACCCGCGCCTCTTGCCGACGTGTCGATCCTGAAAGACGATTCCAGCGCCACGTACACAGCGGGCACGAACGTTAGCTACGCGATCACCGTCAACAATGCCGGCCCGAGCGACGCGCAAACTTTGAGCATGAGCGACGTGCTGCCCGCGGGCACGACGTTCGTTTCGCTCGCCGTTCCCGCCGGTTGGACTCGCACCGACGGCACGCTCGTCGGCGCGAACGGAACGATCACCGCCACGCGCGCCACGCTCGCCGCCGGCGCCGCACCGCAGGTCTTTACGCTGGTCGTTCACGTGAATTCCAATGTCACCGGCAATCTCGCCAACACTTCGACGATTTCCACGGCCACTCCCGACGGCAACGCCGCGAACAATTCGAGCACCGACACCGACACGCCGAACCCGCAAGCCGATTTGCAGATCACAAAAACTGACGGCGTCGTCTCCGCTGTTCCCGGCACGCCTGTGACTTACACAATCGTCGTCACGAATGCCGGCCCCAGCGACGTCATCGGTGCGAGCGTCGCCGATGTTTTCCTGGCGGCCCTCACCAGTCCGACGTTCACCGCGGTGCAGTCCGGCGGCGCGACAGGCTTCTCGGCCAACGGCAGCGGCAACATCAACGACACGGTGAACATGCCCAAAGGCAGCACGATCACTTACACGGCCACGGCGACCATCGACCCCAGCGCCACCGGCTCGGTGTCCAATACGGCCACGGTCACGCCGCCCGCCGGAGTCACCGATCCGACGCCCGGCAACAACAGTGCGACCGACACGGATTCGCTTTTGCCGCAGACTGATTTGGCGCTGGCGAAAAGCGCCAGCACATTGACGCCGATCCTTGGCCAGACGATTACGTATACGATCACGCTGACGAACAATGGGCCTGCGAACGCGACGAATGCGGTTGTCTCCGATCCGTTGCCGGCGGGTTTGACTTTCGTCTCGGCCACGCCGAGCATCGGCACTTCATACAATCCCGGCGCGCAAACCTGGAGCGTCCCGGCGCTCAATTCCGGCGCGAACGTCACGCTGCTGATTCAAGCGACCGTCAACACGCTGGGCGCGAAGATCAACACCGCCACGATTACGTCGGTCGATCAGCCTGACCCGACACCGGGCAACAATTCCGCCAGCGTCACTGTCACGCCGCAAGACGTGGACTTAGTCGTGACAAAAACGGATAACAGCGTCGGCGGGACTGTCGTCCCCGGGCAGACGCTGACTTACACGCTAACGGTGAAAAACACCGGCAACGTCAATGCATCCGGCGTCGTGCTGCACGAAACCATTCCGCCCAACACGACTTTCGTCGCCGCGGGCAGTTCCGCGTGGCTGGCGACGGTTGGCGGCGCTCCGCTGCCCAATGGCGCGGCGGGCGGCACGCTTGCGCAGATCAACATCGGCAACGTCGCCGCCGGAGCGGCGGCGCTGAGCTTCACGTTTGTGGTGAAAGTCAATAACACCGTGCCGTCCGGCGTCGTGAGTCTCGCCAACACCACCACCGTCAACGACGACGCTTCGCACGGCCCAGATTTCAATCCCGCCGACAACACCGCGACCGACACGGTAAACGTGAGCGCCGCGCCTGATCTGTCGGTGATCAAAACCGACAACAGCGTCGGCGGCACCGTCGTCCCCGGCCAGACGTTTACTTATTCGCTGACCGTTCAAAACGTCGGCAATCAGGATGCCACAGGCGTGGTGCTGTACGAAACAGTTCCAGCAAACACGACGTTTGTGACGGCGGGCAGTTCCGCGTGGCTGGCGACGGTTGGCGGCGCTCCGCTTCCCAACGGCGCGGCGGCGGGAACGCTTGCGCAGATCAACATCGGCAACGTTGCCGCCGGCGCAGCCCCGCAGGTCTTTACTTTCGTCGTCACAGTCAACAACCCCGTCCCCGCCGGTGTGACCAGCATCGCCAACACCGCGACGGTCAACGACGACGGCTCGAACGGTCCTGATCCGACTCCCGCGAACAACACCGGCAACGACACCGTCACGCTGAACGCCCAGCCGGATTTGACCATCACGAATACCGACGGCGTCCTCACCGCCGTTCCCGGCCAAACGCTAATCTATACGTTGGTCGTCTCCAACGTCGGCAACCAGAATTCAACCGGCGTGTTCATCACCAACCCGATTCCGGCGAATGCGACGTTTGTCAACGGCAGCAGCACGCCGGGCTGGAGTTTCGCCGGCGGAGTCGGCACGTTCAACGTCGGCAATCTGGCCGCCGGAGCGAACACCACGGTGCTGATCGCGTACCAAGTTAACGCGACAGTGCCTGCCGGAGTCGGTACCATTTTCTGCACGGCAAGCGTCGATGACGATCACGCCAACGGACTCGACCCAACGCCGGCCAACAATACGGCCAGCGACACAGATACGCTCAACGCCGCGCCCGATTTGAAAATCGTTAAAGACGACGGACTCACCACGCTTGTCCCCGGCCAATTGACAATCTACACGCTGACGATCAGCAACGTCGGCAACCAGGACGCCACGGGCGTCTTCGTCAACGAAACCGTTCCGCTCAACACGACGTTTGATCTTGCCAACAGCTCCCCCGGCTGGGGCCTGGCCAACGGCGCCATCGCCGGCAGTACCGCGACGCTGACGATCGGCAATCTCGCCGCCGGCGCAAACCTCACACGCACTTTCGCCGTCCGCGTGACCGCCACCGTTCCGTCCGGCGCAACTCAAATCGTCAATACGGCCACCATCGACGACGACCACACCAACGGCGCCGATCCGAATCCTGCCAACAATTCGTCCACCGACACCGACATGCTCGCCGCACAGCCTGATCTAAGCATCGTCAAAGACGACGGCGTCGCCGTCACCAATGCCAACGCGCTGCTGGTCTACACGCTCACCGTCCGCAACGTTGGCAATCAGGACGCGACGGGCGTGGTTGTCAACGAAAGCGTGCCCGCGAACACGACGTTTGATCTCGCAAACAGCGTCGGCGCGTGGGGCCTGGCCGACGGCGCGGTGGCCGGAATGCCCAGCACGCTGACGCTCGGCAATCTCGCCGCGGGCGCAACGACGACGCTGAAATTCGCCGTGCACGTAGACGCCAGCGTCCCCGCGGGCGTGACCACAATTTCGAACACCGCCAGCGTGGATGACGATCACTCCAACGGCGTTGACCCGACGCCGGGCAACAATTCCTCGACCGATACCGACACGCTCAGCGATGTGCCGGATTTGAAGATTGTCAAAGACGACGGCGTTGCCGCCTGCGCACCGGGCGACACGCTGATGTACACGCTCACCATCAGCAACGTCGGCACGAAAGATTCGACCGGCGTTTTTGTGAGCGAAACCATTCCGCCGAATACGACCTACTTCGCCGCGGGCAGTTCGGCCGGCTGGACCTTCGCCAACGGCGCAATCGCCGGCACCAACGGCACGCTCGCGATCGGCTCGCTCGCCGCTGGAGCAAACACCACGCGCACAATTGTCCTGCACGTGAACAACACCGTCCCATCTGGCGCGTCCACAATCGCCAACACCGCGAGCGTCGATGACGATCACGCCAATGGCGTCGATCCGAATCCGGCGAACAACACTTCGACCGACACCGACACGCTCAACGCCGCGCCTGATCTGAGCATCACCAAAGACGACGGCGTCGCGTCGCTGATCCCCGGCCAACTGACGATCTACACGCTCACCGTCAGCAACGTGGGCAATCAGGACGCCACCGGCGTCTTCGTCAGCGAAACCGTCCCGCTCAACACCACCTTCGATCTCGCCAACAGCGCCGGCGCGTGGACTTTCGCCAATGGCGCAATCGGCGGCACGTCCGGCTCGGTCACAATCGGCAATCTCGCCGCGGGCGCAAGCGTCACGTTGAAATTCGCCGTGCTCGTCAACGCGACGGTTCCGTCGGGCGTCACGCAAATCGCGAACACCGCGACGGTCGATGACGATCATTCAAACGGCGCCGACCCGGCGCCCGGCAACAACAGCGCCACCGACACCGACGTGCTTGTCGCACAACCCGATCTGAAAATCGTCAAAGACGACGGACTCGCCGCGCTCGTTCCCGGCCAGCTCGCGATTTATACGCTCACGCTCAGCAACGTCGGCAATCAGGATTCGACTGGCGTCTTCGTGAATGAAACCGTGCCGGCGAATACGACGTTCGATCTTGCCAACAGTTCAGCGGGCTGGGGCCTGCTTAACGGCGCCGGCGCGGGCAGCACCGCCACACTCACCGTCGGTAATCTCGCGGCCGGAGCGACAATCACGCGCACGTTCGCGGTGCGCGTCAACGCGACTGTTCCGTCGGGAGCAACACAGATCGCCAACACCGCGACGATTGACGACGATCACAGCAACGGCGTCGATCCCAATCCGGCGGACAATACTTCGACCGACACCGACACGCTCAACGCTCAACCGGATCTGACGATCACGAAAGATGACGGCGTGGCGGTGACGAACGCGGGCCAACTGCTCGTTTACACTCTCACCGTCCGCAACACCGGCAATCAGGACGCCACCGGTGTGTTCGTCGCGGAGTCCGTGCCGGCAAACACGACGTTCGATCTCCCCAACAGCGTCGGAAACTGGGGTTTGGCCGACGGCGCCGCCGCGGGCACGCCCAGCATGCTCATCCTCCGCAATCTCGCCGCCGGTGCGACCGTCACGCTCAAATTCGCCGTCCACGTCGATGCCACTGTTCCCGCGGGCGTCACGCAAATCTCGAACACCGCCAGCGTCGATGACGATCACTCCAACGGCGCGGACCCGACGCCCGGAAACAATTCCTCGACGGACACCGACACGCTTACGGACGCCCCCGATTTGAAAATCGTCAAGGACGACGGCGTGGCCAGCGCTCAACCGGGCGACCTGCTCACGTACACGCTCACGATCAGCAACGTCGGCACGAAAGATTCGACCGGCGTTGTTGTCAGCGAAACCATTCCGCCGAACACGACCTACGTCGCTGCGGGAAGTTCCGCGGGCTGGAGTTTCGTCAACGGCGCGGCCGCGGGCACCAACGGCACGCTGTTGATCGGCAGCGTTGCCGCCGGCGCAAACGTCAGCCGGACCATCATCCTGCACGTGAACAACAGCGTTCCCGCCGGTGTCGCCGCTATCGTCAACACGGCCACTGTGGACGACGATCATTCAAACGGCGTCGATCCCGATCCGAGCAACAACACTTCCACTGACACCGACACGCTGATCGCGCAGCCTGATTTGACCCTCACCAAAGACGACGGCGTCACGACCGCGCAGCCTGGCAACGTATTAACGTATGCGCTTGTCGTGAAAAATGTTGGCAATCAGGACGCCACCGGCGTGGTCATTCATGAAACCGTTCCCGCGAATACGTTCTTCGTCGCTGCAAGCAGCACCGGATCGTGGTCGTTCTCGAACAACGACCCCGCCGGCACGGCTGGCACGCTGCTCATCGGCAACCTCGCCGCCGGTGCAACCGTCACTTTCAATTTCGCCGTGCAAATCAACGCGACCGTACCCGCCGGCGCGAACACCATCGTCAACACTGCAACGGTCAACGACGACGGCACCAACGGCGCCGACCCCACCCCGCTCAACAACAGCGCCACCGACACCGACACGCTGATTGCGCAGCCGGATTTGGCGATCACGAAAGATGACGGCGTGCTGTCGTGCGTTCCGGGCGACACGCTCACCTACACGCTCACGGTTAACAACCACGGCAACCAGGACGCGACCGGTGTGGTAATCACCGAAACGGTTCCCGCCGGCACGACGTTTGTCGCTGTGGGCAGTTCCGTCGGCTGGACGCTTGCCAACGGCGCTACAGGCGGTTCGTCCGGCACGCTGCTCGTCGGCAATCTCGCCACGGGCGCCAGCGCGCAATTCACCTTCGTGGTCAAAGTCAACGCGACCGTCGCCGCCGGTGTGTCTCAAGTCGTCAACACTGCCAGCGTCGATGACGATCATTCGAATGGCGTCGATCCCACGCCGGACGACAACAGTGCCACCGATACCGACGTGCTCAACGCCCAACCCGATTTGAAGATCGTCAAATCCGACGGTGGCCTGACCGTCGCGCCGGGCAACACGCTTGTCTACACGCTGACGTATTCGAACGTCGGCAACCAGGACGCGACCGGCGTGTTCCTCTCGGAAACAGTTCCCGCCAACTGCACGTTCGTCAGCGCCGGCAGCAACGCAGGCTGGACGCTCGTCAACGGCGCTGTCGCCGGAACCAGCGCCACGCTGGCCATCGGCAATCTCGCCGCTGGCGCCAGCGGCAGCGCGACGTTCGTGATCAACCTCAACGCCTCGATTCCCGCCGGAACGACATCCGTCTTGAACACCGCGAGCATCGACGACGACCACACCAACGGCGTCGATCCGAATCCGGGCGACAACACTTCAACCGTCTCCACGCACATTCCCATGGCCGATTTGAAAGTCGTCAAAACCGTGGACAACGCCGCGCCGCCGCAACTGGGCGTCGTCAGCTACACGGTGACGGTCTCGAATTTAGGCCCCGATGGCGCCACCGGCGTGACGATCAGCGACACGCTGCCCGCGGGCCTCGACTTCATCGCCGCGAACGCGAGCCAGGGCAGCTACGACAACGTCAGCGGAATATGGACCGTCGGCGCGGTCGCCAATATTTCGTCCGCGACGCTCTCGGTTCAAGCGAAAGTCGCCGTCGGCACCGCCAATCAAACCATCGTCAATACTGCGACGATCAGCAGCAACACGACGTACGACCCGGATGGAAGCAACAACACCAGCACCAGCACCATCGTGCCGCTGCCCTGCCCGATGCCGACGTTTGTTTCCGCGCCGGTCGCATCGCCTTCGCCGGCCATGCAGGGTCAAGCCGTCAGTTTCTCCGTGGCCGCCAGCGATACGGATGGCCGGCCGCAAACCTACACGTGGAATTTCGGCGACGGTTCAACCGGCAGCGGACCCGCTCCGCAGCACACGTATTCCGCGCCCGGGCATTTCACGGTCGTCGTGGCCTCCACCAACGATTGCGGCGGCGCCGCGACCGCAAACCTCGGCCTCGACGTCGTGCCCGTCAATTGCACGTCGCTTGCGCCGGCCGTCGGCAACCCGCCCACAATCACCGCGACGCTGGTGCAGAACGGCATGTCCTTCAATTTCACGGCCAGCGCCACCGACGTGGAAGACGGGGTGCTCACCGCCATTTCGTGGGACTTCGGCGACGGCAGCTTCGGCTTCGGCACTCAAGTTTCGCACACGTACGCTACGACCGACATGTTCTTCGTCACCGCGCACGTCACCGACAAAGACGGCAACTGCCGCCAGGTTGTCCTCGTCGTCAATCCGACTCAGACGGCGACTTCCAATGTCCAGCCGCTGTCGTGCACGCTGCTTCACGTTCACGCGATGTTTAACAAAACGCCGATGGACAAGATGACCTTTGCCGTGACACTGCTGGGTCTCCCCGCCGGATTCAAAACGGCGCACCAGCCGATTATGATTCAGATCGCCGGACTGAGCTTCAACGCCGTGTTGGACGGGCATGGAATGTATCACGACGCGCAACATGCGATTCAAACCAAGAACATCGGGACGAATACGATCCTGACCTTCAAGGTTTCAAAATCGGAATTCAAGCAGTCGTTCAAGATGATCGTGAATGCCAACGTTGCGCCGGAAACGATCCCCGGAATGGGCATCGGGATTAATCTCGGCGGCAGTTGCTTCGCGGGGAACGTGGACGTGACGTACAGCTCGAAGATTAATGTGAATGCGGAATTGAATAAGAAATAGGAAATCAGAGGTCAGGGTCAAGGGTCAGAAGTCAGAGGTCAGAAAACGGCGGTAAAACCTTACGCCTTTCTGACTCCTGACTCCTGACTCCTATTTTGTAGACGGCCAGCGCTCGGTGATTGCGTGCGCGATCACGCGGCCCAATTCAGCGACGGCGTCCTGCTTTCCGATATTTTCGAATTCGCCGCGCCGCAGATTGTACACGCCGCTTTCGGATTTCTTTTCGTTGTTCGAGAGCAGTACGTTGTGAATCAGGTACTTCGCTTCCTTCACGTCGTAGACTGAAATGCGCGCCTTGATGACGAGCTTCACTTCCGCGGCCTCGCCGAAACGGTCCTGCCGCAGCGTCTCGCGCTCAACCTGCGTGACTTCGCCTTCAAGAATCAAATCCGCGCTCTCGCGCCCCACCACGGCCAACTCGCCGTTCTGCAAAAACGCACTGCGCACGGCGTCGGTCACGTCCACTTCAATTTTGCGCGAATAGTCGCTGACGTACGTCTTGTTCTTGAACACGGGAATGGCGATCGACTTCAAATGCGGCGGCAGTGCGTTCCGCGTCGTATACGCGCAACTCGACAGCAGCAGCAGCACCGCCAGGCACACAAAGGATTTTCTGCCATCAAAACGCATCACTCGATTCATCCCCTCGTTTCAGTCGAAGTCGAAAGTCGAAACAGTCGAAAGTCAATACTTTCGACTTTCGGCTTTTTCGACTTTCGATTTTGACTATTTAAACACCTTATTCCAAAAACTATTGTCGATCCCACGCTTGCGCATCTCGTCCAATTCCTGCTTGGCCTTCGGCGCCGATTTGGTCTTGGGGAAGCGTTCTTTGACGAGCTCGAAGTACACTTCCGCCGCGCGGTAATGCCCGTTGATTTTGTAGAACATGCCCTGCTCGAAACGCTTCTGAGCCATGCGTTCGACCAGCATCTTTTCGTTCTCTTCCAGCGCGACCTTATCAAGCTCCTCGTTGTCCATGTTCGCTTCATCGCGGGCCATGGCGATGCGCTGCCGCGCGTCTTCGGTTTCCGTCTCCGAATACTCTGGATTCGGGTGGCGCCGGTTGATGCAGAAGGCGATGTGCGATTCGACCTCGGCGCGCAATTCCGAGCGCGGGTACTTCGTCAACATCTCCTTGTACTTCTTGATCGCGCCGGTGTAATCGCCGGCCACTTCGGAACAATTGCCCAGCCCGAAGAGCGCGTCGTCGGCCCAGCGCCCCTGCGGATCGGTGTCGAATTGCTTCTGAAAAATTGCGCGCGCTTTGCGCAGCCGGCTGGCGAGCGTGTACGTCCCGCCTTCGCCTTTGGCGTCGAGGAACCCGCGGCCGAGCGCAATCTCCACTTCGCCCATTGCGTCGAGAAAGGTCGGATTCACGTAGCGCCGATGCAGTTCATCGACTTGAGCGCGGCATTTGGCGAAATCGCCCGCGCGGAGATAATTGCGCGCCGACAACACCAGCCCTTCTTCGGCCAAATCCGATTCGCTGAACTCGTCCGCCAGCCGCTTGAACGCCTCGGCCGCCTGATTCGAGTCGCCGATGCTCTCAAACTTCTTGGCCTTGAGTTCCTGCTTCTCGGGAGTCAACTCGACGGCATGCGGCCCGCGAGCCCACTTGCCCTCGTTGACCCAGAGCGCCAAATCGTCATCCGATTCCGCCTTTGCCGCGCTCGCGAGCAAGCGGCCCAACGCGAAGATCGCCAAAAGTTGCAGAACAGTTCGGGACATGATGTCCTTCTTTACCGTCAACGCACGTTGAAATCAACCGAAATCGCATAAAGGACGCGCGCGGCGGGGATTTTACTAGGGGAAAATGGAGGGTCCGATAATGCGCGGAGGAAGGCTCTGGCCTCATTCGTAATGGGTAAACATCCTCAGAACTTTGACAGTTTTCGCTTCCTCAATCACCTGATAGACCAAGCGGTGCTGGATATTAATTCGCCTCGAGACTGCCCCCTTTAGATCACCCACCAGCCGCTCGAAGGGCGGAGGAGTCTGCCATGGATTGCGTTGCACCAATTCCAGCAGCTTTTGCGTTTTCTTGGCAAGCCCAGCGGAGGATAGCTTCTTCGCATCTTTTCCCGCTTGATGCGTGTAAGCCAGTTTGTAGCTCACCACGATATTTCCTTAGAGCACTTCGAAACTGGCGTCTTCAACCCCTTGACAATCGATTCCTTCATGCCCGGTATCGACGATAAATAAAGGGTCTCTTGAATCGCGCGCCAATCCTCTTCGGAAATGAGCACGCCATTGGCGTGCTTGCCGGTGATTTGCACAGGCTCGTGAGAACTCGCTACTTCCTCAAGCAGCGAATACAATCGAGTTCGCGCGGTGGTGGCGTTCAGCGTTGTCATTGATGCACCTCATTTCGTACGGAAAAGCGTACGGTCTAAACGCGCGAAGTCAACCGAAGTTTCGAACAATGCAACATTTCACCCCAACTCCGGGCAGCAAATCGCGAGCACATGTTCCATTTGTCCAGGCGACGCGTTCGGCCCACGAGCCATGCGGATCAGCGGGCGCTGGCATTTCAATCCGCAGCGTTCGGCGATTTGCTTTGTCCAGGAATTCTGCGCGGCCAAATCGACTACGACATTCGCGCTGGGGAATCGCGCGAGCGATTCGCGCAGCAGCGCTTCACAAATCTCCGGCGAGCGCCCAATCACCGGCCCGATCTGTTGAAACCGCGCGCCACGACGCGCGAGGGCGTAGCCGGCCAGCGCGCCGTTGATGCGCGCGGCAATCGCGCATTCCGGCCACGCCGCGCGCCACGCCTGCAAAACGCGCCGCCGCTGCGCGCCAAAAATCGGCGCATCAAACGCGCTGAGCTCGTCAATTTGCATTTCGCGAATCATTTCGATCTCGCACCCGCGCGCGCAATCGGCCGCAAGCGCCTGCGCTGGTCCTTCCCAGCGCTCCAACAAATACTCGTCCCGAAAACCGAACGTGTCGTAAACTTTTTTCCCCAGCGCCGTCGCGTCTAGCTTGATCGTCTCGACGCCGGCGTCTTCGAGAAACTCGATGCACTTCGACAGAAGCGCCGATCCGATTCCGCTGCGCCGCTGCGCCGGATTGACCAGCATCATCCCGATCCACGCGAACGATCCTGGCCCGCGCGCGGGCTCGTACCGAGTCGTCGTCGCGGTACCCGCGAGCGCGCCGTCAAACTCCGCCGCGAAACAGCCATCCGGTTCAAACGCGAGCAGCCATTGCCAATCGGCCTCCGTCTGATTCCAATTCGCCGCCGCACACAAGCGCAGCGCATCGGGAATGTCAGACGCCATCATGCGTCGTATCGTCGGCGTCTCCATTCCTTTCCGTTCTCCGCGCCTTTGCGCCTTTGCGTGAGAAATATTGAACGTCTCACTTTTCCGGCCGCGGCCCGTAGTGCGGCAGTTCGCTCCCGAATTCGTACGCGCCCAAATCCGGCGCTTTGCCCGCGAAGCCGTCGTTGAACCCCGGCAGTACGACGCCTGCATCGATCGCCGCGGTTCCGGCTTTCAGCCGCAGATCATTGAGGCCAATTTCGAATTGCGTGTCGGCGCTCGCCGGCGCTTGAACACCAGACGCGAACACGCTCGCCGCATCGACCAACACCGCGTGCTTGTACACTGGCGCTTTTTCGCGCAAGTCGTCGATCGTCGCGTAGCGCACGCCGCTCCATTTGAAAAACATCTTCCACGGGCCGCCGCCAAAACCGTCGTAATCAAAATCGCAATCGATCATTTTGGGGTTGTACTCAGCCGCGTAATTGCCCGAGCTTCCGATAAAAAGATTGTTGCGATAGACGCAATTGTGCGGGCTTTCGGACGTCTCCAGCATCGTCGGCGGGCCGAGCTTCACGACGGTGTTGTGAAAGAACAGCGCGCCCGACGGAATGTTGTGCAGCTTGAACGGCTCCTTGAAGACGTTGTACAGCGCGTTGCGAAAAACATAGACCGGCCCGCCGAAGACGGGCTGCACGGAGACGCCCTGAAACACATTCGTGAAACGATTCATGAAGCAGCGCGTGTTGCGCTCCGAATAATCCATCTCGCAGCCGTCGTCGAGCGACTCGCTGCATTCGTTGTGATGAAAATCGATGGCTGCGCACTGCACCGACGGAAAGGTGTCCATCGCGTCTTTGAAATGACGGATGCGGTTGTAGCAGAGATCGTGCCCCGCGCCGGTCAGTTCGACGCCGCGGTATTCGTACTTCTCCCACAGCTCGTGCCATTCTTTTGAATTGGGCGTCACCCAGCGGAACGGGCCGTCGATGACGTTGTCAGAAATAAAAAAGTCGCGGACGGTGTCCTTGTCGTTGCGCGTGGCGGTAATGCCGCTGTGGATATCGCGAATGTGGCAGCGCCGCACGACCACGCGCGCACTGCCGTTCAAGACGATGCCGCGGTCGCCGTGCGCAATCGTGAGACGCTCGAACCAAACATCGTGAACATCTTTCGCCGAAAGCACGATTGGAACCATCTTGCCGGGAATTAATTTATCGCTTTCAGAAAGATGCACGCCGCCATCGAGCACGACTTCGCCGTCGCCGAACGCGCGCCAGATGATCGGCTTGCCCGGCTCGCCGCTGCGGTTCACAACGAACGCGCCTTCGTAAGTGCCCGCGTGCAGCAAAAACAAATCGCCGGGCTTCGCGTCTTTTTGCGCGGCGGCGAGGCCCTTGAAAGGGTCGTCCGCCGTTCCGGCGCCGCCGCCGCTGCCGGGTGCCACGTGGCGCTTGACCATCCCAGCCGGTTCGCGCGGTTCGGCGCGCGTGTGGCATTTCAAGATCCGCTCGGCGCTGCCACCGTCGGGATCGCTCAGAGACAATTTCAATCCGTACTCTGTGTCCGGATCGAGCATCACCACGCTGCCCGCGAAGAGCCACGCGTCGCGCGGAATTTGCAGCAGCGTTTTGCGCCCCTTGTTGTCGCTCGCGCTCACCAACGCGCCTTCTGGCGCGCCTTTTTCGACGCGAAACATGGGCAGGCTTTTGGTCCACTCCGCCGCGCCAGCTTTTCGAAAACTCATTTCGATCACAGCATTTTTGTTGTCGTCGCCTTTGACGATCCAATACGCGCCGAGGCAATGCAGCGTCGCCGGCTCCAGCACCGGTTCGCCCATGGGCGCGGACGCGTTTTCGGCGCGAAGCACGCTCGCCGCAAAGATAAAAAACACGATTGCCAGAATCAATTTCACTTTAGCCACGTGTCCAGATTCTCCTTCACAAATGCGTCATCGTTGAGTTGCGGATAGGCGCGATAGACGCGACTAATCTCGGCGGCTTGTCCTGGTGAGAGCCTCTCATTTGGATTCAGACAGCAGACATTCTCCAGCAGCCCCTGCCGCCGCAGCACTTCATGAATGCCGGGAATGCAGCCAGCGAAGCCGTTGGCTGCATCGAAAAACGCGGCGTTGCAGTCGGTGACTTGTTCGTTCAGCGTGAGCAGCTCGGCGTAACGTGTACGGGCGCCGTCCCGGCGGCCCGTGCCGGCGGGACGCCGGCGGTACACGTTTTTGCATTTCTCCAGAACTTCGACCGCGGCGCGCGTCCAACACGCCCAATGTCCCAACAGGCCACCGACAATCCGCAGCTTCTTCGTTCCGCGCGCGGTTTTGAATGCATACTCGGTGATCAAGTCGCCGACGATGTGATCGTCGTTGCCTGTATACAGCGCAATCTCGTCCGCACGCCCCGATTCGGCGACGGCGCGGACGACATCCAGTGTTTGATAACGGTTGAATGGCGCCATTTTAATTGCGACAACGTTCGGAATCTCCACGAAGCGCCGCCAGAAGCGGTGGCTCAGCAATCGTCCGCCCGCGGCCGGTTGAAGATAAAATCCAAACAATGGAATTTCGCGCGCGACGGCTTTGCAATGCGCGATTAGCGCGTCGTCGCTGTCGTTTTTCAGCGCGGCCAGCGAGAGCAGTCCCGCGTGGTAATCCAGTTCATTCGCAAAGCGCGCTTCGGCGCAGGCCTGCGCCGTGCGCCCGCAAATCCCGGCGATAAGCACCGTCTTTCGTCCGCTCGCCGCGTCGCTCGCCGACACCGTTTCAGACGCAAGTGTCAGCACGGGGTTGTACAAGCCATGTTTCGGATTGCGAATATCAAACTGTGTCGTGTGTACGCCCACCGCCACGCCGCCAGCGCCGGCCGCATGGTAATAGCACGTCAGCGCGCGCTGGCGCCGCTCGTCGAATTTCCGCGCGCGCGTCAGCGCAAGCGGGTGCGCGGGAATGACGAGGCCTTTTCGCAGGGAAGCGGTGACCCAATTGGGTGGAACGGGATAATCTGACGCGGCCATTGCGCTACTTTCCCTCTTCTCGCTCCACCTCTTTTGGCAGCGGCGGATACAGTTCGCGCACCGAAAGTTCGGGATCAATGCGGCCTGAAACAGGTTCGTAGCGGCCGTCGTTTCCGGCCTTTAGAAAAAGCATGTACTCGGGCGCGCCGAGTGTTACATGGGCGTCTTTTAAGTCCAGCCGAATTGGTTTCAGCCTGAACGACACGAGCAAGGGCCCGCTACCGATAAGTTGTCCGTCGTGCAGTTTGAAATGGAGAACTTTGATCGAGTCCGCAGCGGGTTTGCCTTTCAAAACCGCCTCGATTTTAAACGTGGTGTTCACGCCGAGAAATTCGATTTTCCACAGATTGTCCGAGGTCTTGTCGGAACAATCTTCGACCGCGGTGGGATTAGCGATCACGATGAGGTCGGACTCTTTCATCAGCTTTTCGTAGGGCCAATTCTCAAGGCCTCGAGCGGATGTTGGCAATCCTTGCATCAACAACAGGCTCGCCACGGCAAGCACGCAGGCAATTTTTGTTAAGCGCATTGCATCTCTCCTCACGGTTGGCTACGCCTTACTCTACGCTCGAATTTTCAGAAATAGCTCTCAACTTCTCGTCCGGCGCATACTCAAACGCCGGCAGCGGCTCCTTGTCCGAAAATTTCTCGCGATGCAAATACAATCGCTTGCGAATGTCCCACGATTGCGGCGTCGGCTCGAATGTCCACATCTCCCACCGCGCGAAACGGATTCCGGCGTCGTAGCTGGCTTCGCTGCGCGTCAGTTCCATCAGCGCGCAGACCGTCTTTCCATTTTTGAAAGCGGCGACGATGCGTTGCTTCGTGAAAAAGTTCTCGATCAAATCCACTTTCGCCTGCATGGCCTTCACGTCGGCGTCGGGCATGTTCTCGCCGCTCAGCCCGTAGCGGATTTTGTAGGGCGTCTGGCCGTGCGGCTGCGGAAATTTGTCCGGGAAAACGATCGCGTCGTATTTTCCGGGCACCAGCGCGGTGAGCGGGGATTCGAAGGTCATTTCGCGCTCGGCGCTGAAGAGCGCCGTATGCGGCGGCGCCTTAATCGCGCCGAGTTTCCCCTCCGCCGCTTTGCGGTTCGGAAACGCAATTTCCTTCACGTACGGAATATCGTTGAGCGTCTGGCCCTTCTCGCCCTTCTGGTTGGCGTATAAAAGGTAGCGCTTCGAATCGCCGTCCTTCTCCAGATAAAACACGCCGTTGCAATGGCCGTGCAGCACCGCGCCCGAGTTGAGCGTGATATCCGTGAGCAACTGCCGCAGCGGATACGTGAACGGCAGTTTGATTTTGTCTTTCAATCCCTCCTCGCGAAACATCCAACCCTGCTCCATTTTTTCTTCTTCGACGCTGACCGAGACGCGCACGATTTCCTCCGCCGCGACACTGAAACGCTTCTTCTTGTTGAGATCGAAGATGTCGAGATTCTTGCCGGGCGTCAGTGAGAAATCGCCCTCGGCTTTGTCGCCGTTGGAATAGGTGATCTGCGCCAGATCGGGGGCATCTTCGGCGTAGGTCACCAATGGGAGAACCACAAAAAAAAGGAATGAAAGAATTGCTCGCATAGGCTCAAGTACACCACGAAATGATTGACTACTGCGAACAGCTTTTTAAACAACGAATCGCACGAATCTTCACGAAGGAATTCATTCGATGTCTTTGATGTTCCCCACATTCCGTGGACACCCTGAACGAATCAGTTCAAGACGCCTCGAACGCTTCGGAGCTTTTGTAATTCAATGAACTGTGTTTTCTCTTTCGATTGTAGAACACTTCGATGTAGTCGAAGATTGAGGCTTTGGCCTGGGAGCGTGTGGCAAACTGCTCCAGGTACACCAGCTCCGTCTTCAACGTCCCCCAAAAACTTTCCATCACCGCGTTGTCGTAACAGTTGTCGGCATGGCTCATGCTGCATTCGCAACCGTGCTCTGCCAGCAGGCGTTGGTACTCGGCGCGGACATTCTCGTCGCGCACATGGGCCTCAGCACGAAAGGTTCGATCGGCGCGAAGACCGCCAAGTCGCTCGACTACAGCGCCGGCCTGATCCGCGAAATCGCCAAAGCCGCGCGCGGCGTGCGCAAAGACATCCTGGTGATCTGCCACGGCGGCCCCATCGCCGAGCCCGACGATGCGAAGTACATCCTCGATGCGTGCGCGGAAGTGAATGGCTTTTACGGCGCGAGTTCAATGGAGCGCTTGCCGACCGAACGCGCGATTACAGAACAGACGCGGGCGTTTACGCAGATTGTAAGGAAGAAGAGTTAATGATGAAGAACTCACTCTGAAACTTTCACGCTCGAAAGTAACTCTCTTGCTCTCTTCTTGAAAATATCAGGAAGCGACGAACTATAGCAATAATACGAAACGACAACGATCCGTTCAGACCGACCAAATAACCCAATCCGCATAAGAACGTTCTGGCGTATATCTTCAGCGCCAAGAAACGCATCGTATCTGCCAGGCGAATCGCTGCAAATCGGCGAATCAAAGCGGCAGGAGTTATTTGAGTTCGTTTGAATTGAATTAAGGTATTTGCGATACAACTCAATCACTGACTTCTGCAACTCGGGTTGTGATAGTGGCGTTCGGGCCAAATGACGCGAAACAATAACTTGTTCCCTTTCCCCCAAGCAAAATTCATACGACTGCTGCGTTGAATGGTTCGTCCATTCCCCTTCCGGGAGCGTGAGAGTAAAGTCCGGATCGTGTATTTGCATGGCTTGGATTGCTAATTTTAGCAGCCCATCGGTCCAGAGTCGGCGAGAATTTGAGAATCTCGTGACCTCAAATTAGAACACGAATCATCGGAATATTTCGGAATGCACTCAGCAGAATTTTAAAAATATTTTTAAAAATCTTCACTTAATTACCGGACTAAGATCGCTCTAACCACAATTAGTAGTCGCTGAATTCATGGATATATACTACCGATTGACAAATCTACTTCCCGCTAAATTCCGCTAACTCCCGCTATTTTCTTTCTTTACAAGGCGCATTGGCGGGGTATACTTCGTTTGATTAGTGAAAAAAAGCGGTGTTTAGCGAAACCAAGAGAATCCAAGTGTCCAACAGCGCGGATAACAACGGAATGGTGACCCTCACGGTCCCCTCCCACGGCAAGCCCAAAGACCCCGTGCGCTTCTTCGGCACCTATCCCGCCAAAGTCGCCACCGGCACAAACCAAGTCACGCTGCCCAAAGCGTTCAAGAAGATTGTTGAGGAAAGTGACGAAGGCCATTTGATGCTCGTTCCGCCGCCGTTAAACGAGACGCCCTTCTGGCGGCTCTACACGCGGCAAGTCTTCAACCAGATTCTTGAGAATACCAAAACCAGCAACCCAAGTCACGGAAAATCCATCGCACAAAAATTGGCCCGCAGCGCCGTGCCCGTCGAACCGGACAGCCAGGGCCGTTTTGTGATCAGCCGCGACTTCACCAAAAAACTGCGCGGCGAAAGCAACGACGTGCTCTTCGTCTCCGCGCACACACATTTGCAGCTTTGGACACAAGAGGAATTCGACGCGGATCAAGCGAAGCAGGCCGAAGAATCTGAGGAGTTCAAGAAATCGATGCGTGAGGCTTTGGACATTTAATGGGGGCGCGCGCGGCGCGATGCCGCGACGAGCGAGGAGGGAGTCATGGGCGCTACGAGTTTCGAACGGGTACACGAACATTTAGTGCGGTACGGGGAGACGACACCGATGCGATTGGATCAGCTCGACGATCTGGATATTCTGGTGAAGCGCCATGAGCGCCTACGCCAGTTGGGCCCACAATTCAGCGAGGTCCGCCTTTCCAGCTACATGGAAAGCCTGCTGGGCGTGACGCGCGCCGCCATCGCCGCCGAGCCGGTGATGGAAGAGCGCCTCGCGGTGAGCGTCTAGCGAACGTCCAAGGTCCAAAGTCCAACGTCCAAGGTCGCCGGCTGCGCTGACGTTGGAGTTGTGCCTAGACCTTGGACCCTGGACCCTGGACCTTGGACCTGACCCCGCCGCCCCACGTCAGCGTGCTCCCGCGCGAGACGCTCGCCGCATTGGCGCTCAAACCCGGCAATTGCGCCATAGACGCGACCCTCGGCGCCGGCGGACACAGCGCGGCGATCATCGAACAAATCGGACCCGGCGGAACACTGATCGGCGTCGACGCCGATGTATCCGCACTCGATATTTCGCGCGCGCGCCTCGCACCGCTCGCTGAAAAACATTCCGTTACGCTCCATCTCATTCATTCGAATTTCAGCCGAATCGACGAAGTCCTTCGCGAACTCAACGCTCCCCCGCCCCATTCGATCCTCGCCGACCTCGGCGTCTCCTCAATGCAATTCGACGATCCCGCGCGTGGCTTCAGTTTCCGCGCCGACGAGCCGCTCGACATGCGCATGGACCGTTCGCAGGGCCGCACCGCCGCGGACATTCTGCGCGACTACGGCGAAGAAGAAATCGCCGACATTCTTTTTGAGCATGGTGACGAACACAAATCGCGCCGCATCGCCCGCGCAATTGTCAACGAGCGCAAGACCAATCCCATTGACACGACGGGAAAACTCGAAGCGCTGGTCCGCCGCGCGCTGCGCGTGCGCGGCCACCGCCGCATTCATCCGGCTACGAAAACGTTTCAAGCCCTGCGCATCACCGTCAACCGCGAACTGGAATCGCTCGACGATTTCCTGCGCATCGCGCCGGAACTGCTCGCGCCCGGCGGAACGCTGGCCATAATCGCCTTCCATTCGCTCGAAGACCGCCGCGTGAAAGTTGCGTTTAAAGCTTTGTGCGCAACCAGCCGATTCTATCAGGAGCAAAAATTCATCCGGCCCAGCGCGGAAGAGGAGCAATCCAACCCGCGCAGCCGAAGCGCAATTTTGCGCGCAGTAATACGGGCTTTTAGCCCGTGAGATGACGCGATACGAGCCGCGACCGCAAGGGGCGGCAACGACTCCGGGGGGAATCGTGCTAAACGGACGCCACCTCTTATTGCTCGGCGGCATCACCGCCGCGGGCCTGCTCTCCGTCCGCGAAGGCGAACGCCAGGTCGGCCTGTGCTATCAGATCGCCACCGTCGAAAAAGACATCCGCGGCGTGCGCGCGCAAATCAAGCTCTGCAAAAACGAACACCTCGCGCTGCAGTCGCCCAAAGCCGTGATGGACCGCGCCGCTGAATTGCATCTGGCACTGGCGCCCATCCCGCCCGGCGCGCAAACCGCCGTGATGCCGCAGCCGACCGCAAATCCCAATTCTCCATCCGCCAACCGCCGCCCGCAAAACGCGCCGCCCGCGCCGACGATTCCCGCGCTGCCCGGCGTGCCGCCTTTGGATCACCGTTAAATGCCGATGACCGCGCCCGAATTGAACACGCCCGCCGCCGCACCTGCGCCTGACGCTCAGCGCGAAGGCCCGGTGCTGATCGACCCGCCGCAAATCCCGTCGCACGCGTGCAGCAAACACCGCCATTGCGAAGGCTGGGTGAAAACGCGCGGAGCGGGAACGGCCGCGCGCGTCAAAACAGGATTTCTCTTCGCCGCGCTGCTGCTCGCCTTCGCGGGACTCGGCGCGCGGCTGGTGCAGATTCAAGTTTTCCAAAGCGCCGATTGGAAAAAAAGAATGGCGCTGCAAAGTGTCGCGACTCAGCGACCCGCGGCGGAGCGCGGCCCGATCTTCATCAACATGGGCGCCGGACAACTGCCAATCGCGCTGAACGAACCGCGCGTCAACATCATCGCCGATCTGCACGTGCTTAACGACCGCGATAACGCCGCCAAGCAGCTCGCCCCATTAATAGGGGCGCCGCCGGAACAGATTTTCAAACAGATCAATCGCGACGACACGCACATCGTTTACCTCTTCCGCAACATGGAACCGGATCGCGCCGAAAAAATCCGCGCGCTCAAAATCCGCGGCATCGGCTTCGAGGACACCTTCGTCCGCTCCTATCCGCAGGGAAAATTAGCCTGCCACTTGATCGGCTACGCCGGAATGGACGGCGGCCAGGAAGGCCTCGAACGCGGCCTCGAGCGCGTCTTGCGCGGCCAACCCGGCGCGTTGCATTTTTATCGCGACGCCTCGGGCCGCCTGATCGCCGTGGACGGCGACATCCTCGCCGGCAGCGCGCATCCGCCAATCGACGGCAGTTCCGTCGAACTCACCATCGACGCGCGCATGCAGGAATTCGCCGAAGAACAGCTCGCGCAGATTCACGAAGAATTCGATCCGAAATCCGCGACGTTGATTCTAATGGACCCCACCAACGGCGCGATTCTCGCCATCGCCGCCACGCCCGCCTACGACCCGCGCAACCCGGCCGCGTCGCCCGCCGACAGCCGCCGCTGCCGGCCCTTCACGGATTTTTACGAACCGGGTTCGACGTTCAAAACCATTTTCGCATCCGAAGCATTGGAACATAACCGCTGGCGTCGCAGCGAAATTATTTTCTGTGAGAATGGTGCGTGGCGTCTTCCGCAGCGCACGCTTCACGATTCGCACGCCTATGGATTTCTGGCGTTCGACGAAGTCATCATCAAATCCAGCAACATCGGCGCCGCGAAAATCTGCCAGCGCTTCACGCTGCAGGAAATGTACAACTTCGTCCGCGATTTCGGATTCGGCGAACCCACCGGATTGAATTTTCCCGGCGAATCGAAAGGCATGGTGCGCCCGGCGAACAAATGGACCGCCGACAGCCGCTACTCCGTCGCGATGGGCCACGAAATCGGCGTGACGCCCGTGCAATTGGCCACCGCGTTTTGCGCCGTCGTCAATGGCGGCACACTCTATCGCCCGCGCCTCGTCCAGCGCGTCACCGACGAAAACGGCAAGGAAATCTACACGCTGCGCCCACAGCCCGTGCGCCGCGTGATCAGCGAACACACCAGCCGCGAAATGCGCGATATTCTTTCGCGCGTCGTGATGCCCGGCGGCACCGGCGTGAAAGCCTTCATGCCCGAATGGCCGTCCGGCGGCAAAACCGGCACCACGAAAAAAATCGATCCGCAAACGCACACCTACAGCAGCACGCTTTACATCGGTTCCTTCTGCGGTTTCGCGCCCGTCGAAAACCCGCGCCTCGTCTGCCTCGTCACCGTCGATGAACCGCGCAAAGGCGCCGGCTATTACGGCGGCACCGTGGCCTGTCCGTCGGTGCGCGAAATGCTGCGAAAAGGCCTGACTCTCCTCAATGTCCCGCCCCGAAACGCCGATGAACAAGAGAAAGCGATTAGAGCGCAACGGACCGTTTCCGAGCACTGAAATTCGCTGCAGTCATTTGAGCCACGAATGCGCCCCGCATTCTCCATGAATGTTCGCATCCATACCCTCTCCTTCAGGGAGAGGGCCGACGGGCCGGCTGTTTGGCCCGCGGGGTGAGGGGAACGGCTCGCACTTTAGTTGAGGCCATACATGAAACTCGAAACCCTCGCCGTCTCCACCTCCGGCAAACTCGTCCAAAACACCCAGCGCCCCATCGACATCACCGGCATCACCTGCGATTCGCGCAGCGTCCGCCTCGGCGATCTCTTCGCGGCGCTGCCCGGCACAAAAACCAACGGCGCCGAATTCGCCCGCCAGGCCGCGCAGCGCGGAGCCGCGGCGATTCTCTGCGAAAGCCCCGACCCGCTCACCGAACTGCCTCAACTCATCTGCAACGACGCGCGCCTCGCGCTCGCAAAAGCCGCGCGTGCGTTCTATGGCCACGCCGATTTGCGTCTGCGCCTCGGCGCGGTCACCGGCACGAATGGAAAATCGACCACCGCGTACCTCGTGCGCCACATTCTCAAATCCTGCGGCCGCCAATGCGGCATGTTGGGCACGATCGAATACGATCTCGGTTCCGAAATCATCGAAGCGCCGCTGACTACGCCAGAATCGCTCGACCTGCATCGCTACCTGCGCGCGATGGCCGACTCTGGCTGCGATTCGGCCTTCATGGAAACCTCCAGCCATTCGCTCTGCCAGAATCGCGTCGCCGGAATTCATTTCGATTGCGCCGTCTTCACGAACCTCACGCAGGATCATCTCGATTACCATCGCACGATGGACGAATACCGCGAAGCGAAGTCGATTCTGTTCCGAAATTTGCTCCCCGACGCGACGGCGATTCTCAACCTCGACGATCCCGCTTCAACGTATTTTGCGCGCCACACGCAAGCCCGCGTGCTCGGCTTCACCACGCGCGGTGACGCCGCCGCGCGGATCAGCGCCACGATCAGATTGATGACGATTCACGGCACGCTCTTCGACATTGCTTCGCCCTTCGGAAATTGCGAATTGAAAATAAAACTCGTCGGCGTCCACAACGTTCAAAACGCGCTGGGCGCGCTGGCCGCGTCCATTTCGCTGGGCACGACATTTGACGAAGCCGTCTCCGCGCTCGAATCGTTCGACGGCGTGCCGGGGCGCTTGGAATCCGTCGATTTGCAGCCGGCGACGCTGGCCGCGCGCAGGCAATCGTTCCGCGTCTTCGTCGATTACGCTCACACCGAAGACGCCTTGCGCAGCGTGATGCGCGCGCTGCGCGAACTGAAACCTTCGCGCCTGATCGCCGTCTTCGGCTGCGGCGGCGACCGCGACCGCACCAAGCGCCCGAAGATGGGCCGCGCCGTCGAAGAAATGGCCGACCTCGGCGTGATCACCAGCGACAATCCGCGCACGGAAGACCCGCACGAAATCATCGGCGACATTTGTGCGGGCATTCAAAAGCAAAACAAATTCAGCGTCGAACCCGACCGCGCGAAAGCCATCGCGCTGGCCATCCGCGAAGCGCGCGCCGACGACGTCGTGCTGATCGCCGGCAAAGGCCACGAAAACTATCAGATCTTCGGAAAAGAAAAGCGCCACTTCTCCGACGTCGAAGAAGCCCGCGCCGCATTGAAAGCACGTTTCGAGTAACACGGGCTTTTAGCCCGTGAAGTTCCACGGGGCTTTTAGCCCGTGGTTGCAGTTCCCCTCTCCCTCCGGGAGAGGGCCGACGAGAGCGCGACCGTTTGCGCTCTCGCGGGGTGAGGGGAACGCGTGGCTAGCCGGCTGAACGCCCGCAATACGGAAATTATTCTGTGATTCAAGAATCCTTCACCTCCCTAGCCCACGCCGCCCGCGGAAAAATTCTGCACGGCAAGCCCGACCTGCTCATCCGCGGCCACTTCACCGACACGCGCGCACCGGTGCGCGGCGGCCTCTACGTCGCATTGCGCGGCGATAACTTCGACGGCAACCGTTTCGCCCGCGAAGCTGTCGAACGCCACGGCGCGGCGGCCGTGCTCGTGGACAGCGAAGAAGCCGCAAAGGAATTGCCGGAAAACGCCAGCGCAATTCTGGTGGATGATTCGCGCGAAGCGTTCCTAAGCATCGCCGCCGTTCACCGCGAAAAATTGTCGTCGTGCCTGTGGATTGGAGTCACTGGTTCGGTCGGAAAAAGCACCACCAAGGAAATCCTCGCGCACATCTTGAGCGTCGCAAAACCCGCGCGGCGCGTGCATAAAGCGAAAGGCAGTTTCAACAACGCCGTCGGTCTTTCAAAAACGATTCTCGAAATCCCAACGGACGCCAGCGTCGCCGTGCTCGAAATCGGAACGAACCATCCCGGCGAAATCGCGCAGCTTTCCGCCGCCGCGCGCCCGCAGATTGCCGTGATCACCTGCGCGGCGGAATCGCACCTCGAAGCGTTCGACACCATCGAAAACGTAGCGCGGGAGAAAGCCGCGATCTTGAAATTTCAGGAAGCATCGGACACCGCCGTACTCAACGCCGACGACCCATTCTTCGAATTGTGGCAGCAAGCCGCGTTCGGAAGCGTGCTTTCGTTCGGTCTCTCCGAACGCGCCGACATTCGCGCGACGAACATCAAGATCGACGATTACGGCTGCGCGCGCTTCGACCTGGCGTACAAGCCCGCGAAGACGAGTGTCGTGTGCAAACTTCACATGCCGGGCGCGCATCAGGTTTCGAATGTGCTCGCCGCCATCGGCGCTGCGCTCGCCGCCGGCGTGCGGCTCGACAACGCCGCCGCCGCGGCGGAGACGTTCGAAGGCGTCGAACGCCGTTTCGCGATTCACCGCGCCGGCGGCGTGACGCTGATTGACGACGCCTACAACGCCAACCCCGCCAGTTTCCGCGCGGCGCTCGCAACACTCGCCACGCTCAGCGCAAAACGCCGCTTCGTCGTCGCCGGCGGCATGTTGGAACTCGGCGCGCAATCCGAAGCGCAGCACCGCGAACTCGGCGCGTCGCTCGCGCGCATGAACCTCGCCGGCCTGACAGTCGTCGGAGAACTCGCTGCCACCATCGGAAAATCAGCGATGAGCGGCGGCATGCATCCGTTCGCAATTAATTTTCTGCACACGCCCGAAGAAGCCGCGATTACACTCGCGCAAATTTTGCGTCGCGGCGACGCCGTGCTGATCAAAGGCTCGCACGGCATTCAACTCGATCACTGCGTTGGGCGGCTGCTGCAGAGTTTCAAGAAATAACGATTAATGATGAACGATGAACTCTTTCTAGTTCCTCGTTCATCCTTCATCGTTCCTCGTTTTCTGTTACGGCGTTTTCAAATAGCGGATCACGTCCGCGACCATCTGCGGCGTCAACATCGTCTCCAAGCCATCCGGCATCAGCGAGGTTTGCGTGCTGCGCAAATCCGCGATGTCCGCGCGGAGCACGTCGCGCGTCGTGCCGTCCGGCAGCTTGAACGTCAGGCTCGACGCCGTCTCCGTCGCGATGATGCCGTAGACGTGCTCGCCGCCGCGCAGCTTGCAATTCCACGCCATGTACCCCGGCTCGATGCTCGCGCTTGGATCGAGAATCGAGACCAGCAGTTTCTCCGGCTCGTGGCCGGCCACCGAGCGCAAATCC
The DNA here is from genome assembly GCA_035308565.1 of Planctomycetota bacterium. Taxonomy (GTDB): domain Bacteria; phylum Planctomycetota; class SZUA-567; order H5-PLA8; family H5-PLA8; genus JANXLS01. The sequence continues at coordinate 63,683 of DATGGK010000255.1, forward strand.
GGCCCAATATCTTTGCCGACGTTGTCTTTGCGGTGGCACGCCGCACAGATTTTTCCGAAGACTTCCTTGCCGTTCGCCGCATCGCCCTGGAGCTTCAACGCCGGCTTGTATTTTTCAACGACTTCCGCGCGCGCGGCGGTGACGCGATTGGCGAAAACTTCCGCGGCCAAATCTTTGATCTGCTGCGAAGGATGCTGCCGCAAACGTGCCTGACGCTGGATGTCGAACGACGACGGCGGCACCGCGCCGGAATTTGCATGCTCAAGCAATATGCGCGTCCAGGCTGCGTTGCTCATTAATGTGTCGAGAATCAGATTGCGCAGCGCGGGCGTGCGCTTGTTCCAATCTTTCAATAGCAATTCCGGCGTGTTCGTTCGCTTCACGCGCGCCAGCAGTTTCACGGCGAGATCCTGATCGTCCGGCGCGGATTTCGGTTCAAGCCATTTCGAAAATGCCGCAGGCAATTCAGCATCCTTTGCGAGTGTCAGCGAAACAACCGTGCCGAGCGCCGATTTATCCGCGCCGCTCAATCCGTCTTTGTCGAGCAGACCCAACGCGATTGAAGGCAACTCCGCCAGCGGACGCATTTCCTCCACGAGTGTGTCCAACGGATGCGCGGCGGGCTTTTCGCGGCGCGCATTGAAGGCCACGAGCGCTTCGAGCCAAACGGCGTACCTGTGCACCGAAGACATTGGATCGGTGGCCGCGCTGGCGTGAATTGATTTGATAAAGGCACGTAATGCCTCCGTGTCGCCCGCGCCCAACGCGGTCTGCAACAGCGGCGCAACTGGCGGATGCTGCCAATCGGTTTGCGTCGCAGCCTTCTGCGCCAAAGTCGGCAGATGTGGCAGCACGGAACTAAGAATCGCGCCGCGGATGTACACGTTTTCCGCATCGCGCTCAAGCAACCTGAGCAGCGCCGTGCCCGCGCGCGGATCTTTCCACTCGCCCAGCGAACTCGCCAATTGCAGCCGCACCTTCGGAGACTCATCCTCCACGAGTTTCAATGCCGCAACGATGACCTCCTCGCTTCCTTGCGATTCGGCCAAGCGCAATGCTTGTACGCGAATCCGCGCATCTTTGTCCCCGAGCACCGCAACGACATGCTGCGGTTTCAGCGCGCCCAATCCGTCGAGCGTGCAGGCCGCGTGCAGCCGCGCGAGAGGCCGCTCGTCCTGCAACATGCGCTCAAGCGCCGGCGCAGCATCCTTCGCGTTGCGCCAAATCAGCATCATCTGCGCCTGATCGCGAACCCACCCGCAAGCATCGCCCAATTTTGCAACCAGGTCCGCATCGCCGAGCGCATCGAGTTTCGGAATCGGCGCAGGCTTTTTTCCTTTCGGATAAATGCGGTAGATGCGCCCGCAATCTTCGCCCGCGCGGTAATACGGCAGCAGTTCGTCGCGGCCGTTCTGCGGCAGCCATTCCGGATGCTCGATCATGTAGCGATACATGTCGGCGACATAAAACGCGCCGTCGGGGCCGCTGCGCACCATCACCGGCCGGCACCAGTGGTCTTCGGACGCGAAGAAATCCAAGCCTTCGGTCACGTCGCGGTGCATTTTGAAACTCACGCCGTCCTCTTCGAGAATGTTGCATTGCACCAGATTGTGAACCGGTTCGCACGTGAACGCGCGAGTCCTGCCGTCGGAAAAAAGCGTTCCGCGCTCGATCATGCCGGAACACGCCGACGTGAAGCGGTCCGCGTGCTCGAAGGTGTGATAGCGCTTCTCCGGCTGCGTCGCCGCGTACACTTTCGCATTGGATTCCGCTGAAAGGCGAATCACCGGATTGGGCGGCACGACGTACGGGTTGCGCCGCAGATAATGATCCTGCAGCACGTAATGCCACAGCGGCCAACTGTTTTGCGTGCCGAACCAGTTGCCCCAGTCGTCGCAATTCCTTCCGAATTGCGCAGGCCCGCTTTCAGGATCAAGCGCGCCTGTGTCCGGATTGAATCGAAAATCGCGGCTGCCCAGCGTGGTTTCCGCGTGATGAATCGAGTCAACGATTTTTGTTTTCGTGCCGTAATTTCCGTGATGCCCGCCGCTCGCGCAATACACCCAGTTATCCAATCCCCAGCGCAAACCGTTCACGCGCAGTTGCTGATTGCCTTCCTGAAATCCCGTCAAAATCGGTTTGATCTCTCGCGCCTTTCCGTCGGCCTGGATGTCGCGCAAAAATAAAATATCCGGCGCCGCTGTCACCAGCGCGCCGTCGCGCCAAGTCAAAATCCCATTCGGAAAATTCAGATTGTCGGCTACCAGCGTCGATTTGTCGTAGTGCCCGTCGCCATGCGTGTCCTCCAAAATCCGCACGCGCCCGCCGCGCTTGCCTTTGCCATCCATGCCCATCGGATAATCGGCCATTTCGACGACCCACAAGCGGCCCTGCCCATCCCAATCGAACGCGACAGGGCTTTTCACGAGCGGCTCGGCGGCGACGAGTTCCACGTCGAAGCCATCGCGGACGTGGATTTTCTTGAGAGAATCTTCAGGAGTTTGCAGCGGCGGATTGGGTTCCGCGGCGCGGATGCACGCGCACGCGATTAAGATAAGAGAGAGTTTCGCGAATGAAATCCAGTGCATGGAATACACGTTCCTGATTTGCACATGCGGCTCCTACTCATGCCCCTTCCGATCCAAATTCCGATACTGGATCGCCTCGCTCACATGCGCCGCGCTGATCGCCGGCACGCTCTCCAAATCCGCAATCGTGCGCGCCACTTTCAGAATGCGGCTGTACGAACGCGCTGAAAAGCCGAGCGCATCGACCGCATTCTTCAACAAACTTCCCGCTTCCTTGTCGGGCTTGCAGAAATCCTGCAACTGGCGCTCGGTCATCGCGGCGTTGCTGTGCGTGTGCGTGCCGGCGAAACGCTCGTGTTGAATCGCGCGCGCGGCCATCACCTTTTCGCGAATCTGCGCGCTCGACGAACCGCTGCGTTCGCTAGACAATTCGTCGTACGGCACGTGCGGAACTTCGATGTGCAGGTCGATGCGGTCCAGCAGCGGGCCTGAGACTTTTCCAAAGTAGCGCTGAATCTGAATCTCGGTGCAGCGGCACGCGTTCTTCGGATCGCCGTGATGCCCGCACGGACACGGATTCATCGCCGCGACGAGCATGATGTTCGCCGGAAACACGCACGTCGCCGACGAGCGCGCGATGGTGATCTTGCGGTCTTCGAGCGGCTGGCGCAGCGCTTCTTTGACACGCGGATCGAATTCGGGAAATTCGTCAAGGAATAAAATTCCATTGTGCGCGAGCGAAATTTCGCCGGGTCGCGGATCGGTGCCGCCGCCGACCAGCGCCGGATAGCTCGTGGTGTGATGCGGATCGCGAAACGGGCGCGTCGTCATCAGGGATTCGTTGGCTTTCAATTCGCCGGAGACCGACCAGATGCGCGTCGTCTCCAGCGCTTCTTCCAAAGTGAACGGCGGCAGAATCGACTGAATGCGCTTCGCGAGCATCGACTTGCCCGAACCTGGCGGCCCAATCAATAAAATGTTGTGTCCGCCCGCCGCCGCGACCGTCAACGCGCGCTTGACGTGTTCTTGCCCGCGCACATCGGAGAGGTCAACCGCGTGCGCCCGCTCGGCATGTGCGAACAATTCGTTCAGATCGACTTTCACGCGTTGCAGAGCCACATCGCCGTTGAGCATCGACGCGGCTTCGGCCAGCGTGCGCGGTGCGTAGACTTCGATTTCCTGCACGACCGCCGCTTCGGTCGCGTTTTCAGGCGGAACGAAAATGCCTTTTTTGCCGAGGCTTTTCGCGAGCGACGCAAACAGCAGCGCGCCCTTCACGGGCCGCAGCGTTCCGTCGAGCGCGAGTTCGCCGGTAAAAATAAAATCGTTGAGCGCGTCGTGGCGCAGTTCTTCGTTCGCCGCCATCACGCCCAGCGCAATCGGCAGATCGTAGATCGGCCCTTCCTTGCGGCTGTCGGCGGGCGCGAGATTAATCGTGAGGCGCTTGTTGAACGGCCACGTGTAGCCGGTGTTGGTCATCGCCGCGCGCACGCGATGCAGACTCTCCTTCACCGCCGCGTCGGGCAGGCCCACGAGCTGTTCCTTGGGCGCGCCGTTGGCGAGATCGACTTCCACGTCCACGCGCGACGGTTCCACGCCTTGCGCGGCGGCGGAGATGATTTTGGAAAGCATGGCGGAATCTTAGGAGACGGAAGAGTTTCGCGCAAAATCAAAAAATAGCGCGCGCTGGGACGCGGCCACGCGGCAACACGTTTTGAATGAGCTATCTTTCACTCCTCGTCGTACATGTCTTTGTATTTCTGCTGCGTGCATTCGGGCAGTTTGGGCCGCTTGGCAAGCTTGCCTTGTTCATACAATTCGCATTGGCGATAGTACTCAGAGATTTGGTCCGCGATTTTCTGTTCAATTGGACTCAGAGGGGAGTTATCGCCTTCCCGGCGAGTCCTCTTTTTGGGGGGATGTATTGCGTTCATGGTCTCACCTTGAAATCGCGCCGTACCATGTAAGCTCTACAAAGTGGTGTGCGCGGTTCTTGCGCACTCGCATACGCATATCCTCGCCGAAGTGGAATCGTTCATCGATCCAATCCAACACTTCGTTGCACTCATCCAGTGCCAAGTTTGTCCACTATGAACTGAAGGAAACCAGACTCTACTCGCGCCCCATTTTCCCCGCAATCTTCCTTTCCCCAACGAATCGCGAACGTGTATAGATAGGACATGCTCGCCGAAGAACGCCGCTCCAAAATCCTCGGCGCCCTCAAGTCACGGGGCGTGCTCTCCGTCAACGACGCCTGCGCGCTGCTGGATGTCAGCCGCATGACGGTGCACCGCGACCTGGAGATGCTCTCCGCGGCTGGGCTGTTGCGCAAAGTCCACGGCGGCGCGGTGACGCTGAGCAACGGCACGGACGACGAAAGCGCGCGGCATTTTACCGAGCGCAAGCCCGCCAACGCCGCCGCGAAAGCGCGCATCGCTCAGCATCTCGCGCCGATTCTGGCGCGCGCGCGCAATCTGGCGCTCGATGCAAGCTCGACAGTTTTCGAAATCTGCCACACATTGCCAGCCGCGCGCGAAGGCCAAAACGTCTTCGTGATCACCAACGGCATTCCGCATTTCGAAGCGCTTCGCGAACGCGGCGCGGGCTATCGCGTGGCCATCACCGGCGGCGAATTGCATCCACGCACGGGCTCGCTGGTTGGGCCGCTAGCGGTGAAAAGCCTCGAAGGATTGCGCTTCGATTTCGCGGTCGTCTCGTGCGCTGGATTGATGCAGGACACCGGACAGGTGTACGATTCGACGCCCGAAGGCGCCGCGATGAAACTAGCCTTCGTGAGCCGCGCGACCAAGAAGGTTCTTGCAGTGGACAAAAGCAAGCTAAATTTGATCGCGCCATATCCGCTGGGTGAATTGACCGATTTCGATCTGCTGGTGACGGAAGAGGGCGTGAAAGAATTGAAGCGGCGCAGGAAGTGACGCTGTTGCCCTCTCCCCCCGGGAGAGGGCCGAGAGGCGCGGCCGTTTGCGCCTGCGGGGTGAGGGGACACGTGGGACGGCACAACGTAACAGAATGTAACAAAATTTAACGAAAATTCACTTTTTCAGCATTGAAAGAGTGGCTGATCGGTGTATAAAAGCGTCGCACCGATGGGAAATCGAAGACGCACGGCTGCGAAACACTCTAGGCCATTCGCCGGCTCATCGCGACTCACCGGCATGGCTTGGGAATCGATAAAAGGAGACTCAGCGCATGGCGTTCAGACTTTCAGCACACAATTGGATGCGGCCCGAACCGCTCGACGTGACCTGCAAGCGGCTGCATGACTGCGGCTTCTGGGGCATCGAAATCATGGGCGAGCCGGATTTGTACAAGCCCTTCGGCGAGACCCGCAAGACGCTCGAAAAAAACAAGATTCAATGCTGGGGCGCGGTCACCATCATGATCAAATGCCGCGACCTGCTCAACGCCGATTATTACCTGCGCTACGGCAGCATTCAGTACGTCAAAGATTGCATCAGCATGATCCACGAACTCGGGGGAACGGTGCTGACGCTGGTGCCGTCGGAAGTCGGCAAGATCAACGCGATGGCCAGTCCCGAGCAGGAATGGCAGTGGGCCATCGAGGGCTTGAAGCCCATCGCCGATCACGCGCGCAAAGAAAAAGTGCGCATCGCGCTGGAGCCGCTCAACCGCTTCGAAACCAATTTCCTCAACCGCCATGACCAGGCGCTCGCCCTCGCCAACGAAATCGGCGACGATATCGGTGTGTGTCTCGACGCGTTCCACATCAACATTGAGGAGAAAGATCCGCTGCAGGCGATTCGCAACGTCGGCAAGCGCCTCTTCGATTTCCACATCGCCGACAACAACCGCCGCGCGCCGGGCGACGGCAAATGGGATTGGGGCGCGCTGCTCAAGACGCTCAAAGAAGTCGGGTACGAAGGGTGTTTGACGACGGAATTCGTGATCCCCAACGACCGCACGCCGTGTTCGCCGCGTTTCGCGCGCAAAATTTCAGCGGATACAAAAGGCTCGGCGGCCGAAGAGAAGTTCATTGTGGATCACGGCGGGTACGTGATGAGCAACGAAGAATACAGCGTGCATTTCAAGCGCACGCACGATCATATTCGGGCGGTGGAACCGAAGTAAGTTTCGCGAAGCGAAACGCCGCCGTTGCCCTCTCCCTCCGGGAGAGGGCCGAGACGTAGCGAAGCGAAGTCCGGGGTGAGGGAAAGGGCGCACGAAAAAGGACTCGGCCATGCGTGGCATCAAACCACGGCAAAAAAATCGCGCTCGACGGTTGCGCCAGAAAATGACGCCGAGCGAGAAAAAACTCTGGGCCGCGTTGCGTGACAGGCGATTTGTAAACTTGAAGTTTCGCCGCCAGCAACCTATTGGTCCGTTTATTGCCGATTTTTGCTGTTGGGAAAGAAAAGTTGTGTTGGAGTTGGATGGCGATTCACACGCAGGAAAGGAAGCGTATGACGCTGAACGCGTGAAATGGCTGGAGAATTCGGGCTGGAAGGTCGTGCGTGTTTGGGACACTGAAGTCTTTGGAAACATTGACGGAGTGATGCAGGCGATTTACACCGTGTGCGGCGCCCATTCCCTCACCCCGGACTCCGCTTCGCTTCGTCTCGGCCCTCTCCCGGAGGGAGAGGGCAACGGCGGCGCGAACGCTTCGCGTTCGCAATGGAAATAAAGCATGGCAACCGTCCTCGTCATCGGCACCTTCGACACCAAAGGCCCCGAATCCCAGTACCTGCGGGAGCGGATCGAGGCTCACGGTTGCCGCACGCTCGCATTGGACAGCGGCATTTTAGGTGAGGCCGATGGAATCAAGCCGGAATTCACGCGGCAGATGGTCGCCGAAGCGGCGGGATTCACGATCGATCAACTGCGCAATGCCGGCAGCCGCGGCAAAGCCGTCGAAGGCATGTTGCAGGGCGTGCGCGCGGTGGCGCAGCAGCTTTATGCGGAGAAGAAAATTCACGGAGTAGTGTCGCTCGGTGGAGCGGAAGGCGCGGTGCTGGCGTCCGCGGCGATGAAGGCGCTGCCCGTCGGCATTCCGAAATTGATTGTCTCGCCGCTGGCGTCGGGGCGGCGCAACTTCGAGCCGTTCATCGGCACCAAAGACATTTTCGTGATGCACTCGGTTGTCGATATTCTCGGTTTGAACGTCGTCTCGTGCCCGATCTTCGATACGGTGGCAGCGTCGATCGCGGGCATGGCGAACGCCTACGAAAAGCGCGACGATTCGGAGAAGAAACGGCTGATCGGCAACCGCAAACAAATCGCCGCGACGATGCTGGGCAACACGACGCGGCCATTGATGTGGATCAAAAAGCAGATCGAGCCGAAGGGCTTCGACATCGTCATCTTCCACGCCAACGGCGTCGGCGGCCCGGCGATGGAGGAGTTGGTTGAGGCGAATCTGTTTCACGGCATTCTCGATTACACGCTCAGCGAACTGGCGGGCGAAGTCGCTGGAGGGTTCCACAACGGCGGGCCGGACCGCATGGAAAACGCGGGCCTCAAAGGTGTGCCGCAAGTGATCGTGCCCGGCTGCGTCGATTTTGTCGTCGTCGGCCCGCGGCATGAAGTCCCCGAACGTCTGCGCGGGCGGCCGAGCCATTACCACAATCCCGAATTCACGCTGGTCCGATTGACACGCGAAGAACAAATCGAAGTCGCGCGGCGCATGTGCAAAAAGCTCAACGCCGCCACTGGAAAAATCAGCGTGGTGGTTCCAACTCGCGGCCTGTCGATTCCGAACATCGAAACGGATCAGAACGGAAAGCACGGCGAATTCTGGGATCCCGAAACAGACAAACTGTTCCGCGCGGAGTTGAAGAACGGATTGACGCGGAAGATTGAGTACGAGGAAGTGGACGCGCACATCAACGACCAGGAATTCGCGAAGGTCGTGTTGGGGCGCGCGACGGAGCTGTTTGCGTAAAGTAGAACGGAGCTCCGCTCCGCTCAGATTTGAATCGACGAACGAACGGAGCAGGAGCTTCGTTCTACTAAAACGAAGGAGTCAGAAAATGGAAGGCCACACCACCGAAGACGCAAAATCCACCCGCGCCCCCGGCGCGAAGCCCATCGTTGCCTGGGAAAAAACCGGCGCCAGCGGCGCGGAAGCGCACGTCAAGCCCGCTTATCAGGATCAGGCTCACGCGCCGCGCCGCAAGACGCTCGACGCGCTCAAGCATTTCCCGTCGTACTGCATGGGCGATCTCTCCGCCGCGGACATTCGCGAATACCTCAAGTACTCCGACACCGTGCTCGTGCCGAAGGCCAGCCTTGAGCAGCACGGCAGCCACTTGCCGCTCTTCTGCGACTCGATCAGTTCGACCGAAGTCGCGAAGCGCGCGGGCGAGAAAGCTGGCATTCTCTACACGCCCACTCTCTGGCTGGGCTACTCGCCGCAGCACATGAAGGAACCCGGCGGCGGCACCGGATCGATCACGCTGCGAGTCGAAACGTACTTGAATCTGCTCTACGACATCGGGCGCAGCCTGATTCACCACGGATTCAACCGCGTGATCTTCGTCAACGGACACGGTTCGAACGTAAAGGTCGTCGATCCGGTCCTGCGCCGCTTGCGCAACGAAACTGGCGCGCTCATCGGCTACTACAAGCCATACGCCGAACGCTACATGGGCATGATCGCGGATGTGCTCGAAGGCCCGAAGGAAGAGACGCCAGGCTGGCACGCGGGGGAATTGGAAACGTCACAGTGTCTCTGCCACAACCCCAAGCTCGTGCGCATGGACCGCGCCATCGCCGAACACGCGCACGCGCCGAAGTGGCTCGGGCCGAATTGGAAGAAGAACGACGGCATGCCCGACTGCGATTACCAGGGCTACCAGTATTTCAACTTCCCGTTCGATCATCAGGAATTCACCGATTCAGGCGTCATGGGCAACCCGTTCCGCGGCGCCGCCTATAAAGGTGAGATTTGTTTCACGCGCTTCGCCAATCATTTGATCGACGCGGTGCACGATCTCGAACAGTGCCCGGTGACGGTGAAGAACCGCGACTTCTCGGTGGACAAGTCGATGATGCCCTGAAGAAGGCGCTGTTAATGAAGATTACTCTTTACGATTGTTGTTGCTTCATCCTTTACAGCTTCGGCGCTGCCGCCGGAGCAGCATTTTTTAGCGAACGCTATGGACTTGCGCTAGGCCTTGTACTTGGCGTTCCAGTCGGAATTGCATTTGTATTTGTCTTGTTCTGCGTCCTCGTAGGGCTTGTGCATGTAGGCGTTAGAATCTTTGCGAAAAATGTCAAGGCTGGGGCTCAGAACTCAGAACCTGGAGAGAAAAACGATGTCTGAAATCATGAACGATTCCGAGATGAAATCGCTGGTCGATGCGCTCGGAAAAATCGTCGGGCCGAAGAACGTGCTCGACCGCTACGAAGGCCGCAAGCAGTTCAGCGGCGACCAGAGCTGGCTGACGTACATCCACGAATTTCACAAGAAGCCGCTTTCGCGCCAGGATGCCGTGGCGACCGTGACGACCACCGAGCAGGTCGCGGCGATCGTGCGGCTGGCCAACGAGCGCAAGATTCCGGTCACGCCGATGGGCGGCGGGTCGGGCGTGCAGGGCGCGGCGGACGCGACGCGCGGCGGCATCATGGTCAACTTGCGCGAGATGAACAAGATCCGCCATCTCGACAAGAAATCCCTGACTGTCACCGTCGAACCCGGCTACTACGTCAAGACGTTCGAAGAAGACCTGAACAAGCAGGGCCTGACCTTCACGCACTACCCGGCCTCGGCCGAATGGGCGAGCGTGGCCGGCTGCCTGGCCGCGCGCGGGTCCGGCGTCCTTTCGACGAAGTACGGCAACATCCAGGACCACGTGTTGAGCTGCGAAGTGGTCACGCCGACGGGCGACATTCTGCAATTGCCGCGCGTGCCGAAGCACGGCGCCGGTCCGGAACTGACGCAGTTGCAAATCGGCGCGGAAGGCATTTTTGGAATCATTACCGCGTGCACGCTCAAGCTGCGCAACGTTCCGGCGAAACGCAATTTCAACTCGTTCCACTTCGAAAAACTCGCGTCAGGCATCGAAGCCGGCCGGCAGATCATGACCTCGGGCCTGCGCCCGGCCGTCATGCGCCTGTACGACGAATACGCGGCGCTGCACAGCCTGGAACGCGCGGTGGAAGCCGGTTTAAAGGGCATCACAATGGTGCTCATGTTCGACGGCGATCATCCCTCGCTGGTCGATGCCGAAGCGAACGTCGCCTACGGCATCATCAAGAAGCTGGGCGGACAGGAATTGGGCAGCAAGGTCGGCGAGACGTGGTGGGCGAAGCGCTACGTGTTTTATCATCCGCCCTACGCGCCCGAACTGCCGCAGATGTGGTGTACGATGGACGTGGTTTCAGACTTCGCTCACATCGAAAACGTCTACAACAAAGTCACGCACGCGATGAAGCACGCGGTCGATCCCAAGTGGGGCCTGCATTTGAAGACGCACTTGAGCCACTGGTACGAATGGGGCAGCATGATTTATCCGCGCTGGGGCATCCCTGTCGGCCCGAAAGATTTGGACGAAGCCGTCGCCCTGCACGACAAAATCATCCACGACGCCACGATGGCCGCGCACGAAGCCGGCGCGGTGATCAACGATCACCACGGCGTGGGCTTGCGCCTTGCGCCGTACATGAAAGTCGAACTCGGCGAAGCAGGCATGAAGTTCCTCGGCGGCATCAAGAAAGGCGTCGATCCTTTGAACATCATGTGTCCGGGGAAGATGGGGCTGTGAGCGAACGATGAATGCGGAACGATGAACGATGAATCGGGCGCGCTCAGGGATGGGTGCGCCCGATGCTTTTAGATATGTAGGAGTAAAGGCGATGGACGAGATCGACGCATTCAAAACAGCGCTTCGTACTTACAAGGAAAAAGTTGCCGCGATCTTTACCGAACTGGCAGGGGAGCGGGCGAAGCGGCTGCGTGGGGACAAATTCCCGTACGAAATCAACCACATCATAACGATGGCGCTCTGCGAAGAAGAAGTTTCGGAAAAGCGATACGCTGAATTCGACGAGATTTCATTTAACCTTACAGATTGGTCGTCTGACGCCGCATTTCTGGTTGCACTCCACTTATTTCCAGAACGCTTCACAGCGGAAGAGATTCGTGCAGGGGTCCATATGTTCTTAACACATGCGCCTCATCATGTCGCTGAAGCTGCTCGCGTGGCGGAGGAAATTCTCCTATGAAAGACGACGTGAAATTTCTACCCGAAGTCGTCAAAGCAAAATACGTCGCGGACTATTGCATCCACGTTCGTTTCAACGACGGCGCGGAAAAGGTCGTCGATTTTTCGCACTGGCTGAAGGGACCGATCTTCGAGCCGTTAAAAGACGCGGCGTACTTTAGGCGCTTTTTTCTGGACGGCGGCACCGTCTCCTGGCCAAACGGCGCCGATATCGCGCCGGAAGCGCTTTACGAAGCCGCGCCCGTTACCATCACAAAACGCAAAGAACGAAAACATGCCCTTCAGGCCCACTGAGCCGCGGGTTCGAATCGTTTGTCGTTGCCGCTAAATCTTGTTGATGTATCCTACGCGCCATGAAAGCTATCACCGCCCGCATTCGCCATAGGCCCGCTCCGTTGCGCCGGCGCGCGCCCAAGATGCTCACGCTCGAATCCGGCGATAAAATGACCCGCGACGAATTTATGCGCCGCTACGAAACTCATCCCGAAATCAAAAAAGCCGAGCTCATCGACGGCATTGTGTACATACCCGATTCACCGTGCCCGCATCTGCTGCAAACCGGCGACCACATGGACCGCGACGAATTCATGCGCCGCTACGAGCAGTGTCCTGAAATTAAAAAAGCTGAACTCATCGATGGAGTGGTCTTCGTTATGGCATCGCCCGTGAGAGTGAACCAACATGCGGGACCCGACGGCTCTGTGCAGGCATGGGCTCATGTCTACGCCAGCGCCACGCCCGGAGTCCGTCACGCCACGAATGCCACGATTTACCTTGGCGAGGGCGCCGTGCAGCCGGATGCCACGTTATTCATCGACAAGCAGAACGGTGGCAGCGCGGCTGTTAACGAGGAGGGCTACCTCGATGGCCCCCCTGAATTCGTTGCCGAAATCTCCGCCAGCACGAAGTCGCTCGACATGCACAAAAAACTCGAGAAATATCGCTCCGCCGGCGTGCAGGAATTCTTCGACTGGCAAACCGAAGAACGCGCGTGGAGTTGGTTTCAACTTGTTAACGGAGCCTATGTCCCCCTCGCCGCCGACAAAAACGGCATCGTCCGCAGCCGCATTCTTCCCGGATTGTGGCTCGACACAAAAGCGTTGCTCAAATTCGATTCGGCCAAAGTCCTGCGCGTGCTTCAACGAGGACTCAAAAGCGCTGAACACATGGCGTTTGTTCGCGCGCTGCGCCGCCGCGCAAAAGCGTCAGCATAATTATTGATGCACGAATCGCGCTCGCCGTCTATCATTCGTACCGTTCAATTTTCATTCACCACATGGGATTGCTCTCGATGTCACAATGCCGCATCGTTTTTGTTCTGTTGCTTTCGTTCGCGTCGTTGCTCCATTCCGAAGATCTGCCCGTCAACAGTTTCACTTTGCCGCCGGGATTTGCCGTCGATCATTACGCCACCGACAAAGACACCTCGTCGGTGCTTTGCATGACCTTCAACGCGAAGGGGCAGCTCATCACCGCCACGGCCGGCGCGGGGCCGACGGAGATTCGCATCCTCGACGAAACCAACGGCGTCTGCTCGGGCCATCGCGTTTTTTACGCGGGCCTGCATTGTCAGGGCCTGTGCGCAGTCGGCACCGACATTTACGCCATCGCCAACGGCCACATGTGCCTGCTCAAAGATGAAAACAGCCGCGCCAGTTACCACAAGCAGCTTGGCCCTGAAGCGCTCGGCTCGATGAGCGAGCACGGCCCGCACGCGATCGTGCAGGGGCCGGATGGCCATTTTTACATCATGCTCGGAAACGATTCGACCTTTCCGATGAAATACATGGACAGCGCCTCGCCGGTGCGCGAGCAGGATTTGTATTGGGGCAACCTGCTGCCGCTGCAAAGCAGCAGCGGATTTCTCGACGGAAAAGGCCCGCCGGGCGGGCGCATTCTGCGCACGGACGCCGAAGGCAAATCGTGGGAACTGATCGCGCACGGAATTCGCAACGCCTACGATTTTGCGTTCGCACCGTCCGGCGAAATTTTCTCGTTCGACAGCGACATGGAATGGGACATCGGCCTGCCCTGGTACCGCCCCGTGCGCGTGATTCACGTGCCGTGGGGCGCGAATTTCGGCTGGCGCTACGGTTCGGGCAAATGGAAGAATCATTTCGCCGACAGCACGCCGCCGATGAGCGAAGTGGGGCGCGGTTCGCCCACCGGCGTGGAAGTTTACAACCACGTCGCGCTGCCCGAAGAATACCGCGGCGCAATTTTTCTGTGCGACTGGTCGCGCGCGCGCATTCTGGTGCTCAAACCGCAGCGCAACGGCGCGACGTGGAAAGGCGATCCCGAAGAATTTATGGTCGCGCGCACCGCGAATTTTCCGGTGACGCATTGCAGCGTCGGCCCCGACGGCGCGCTGTATTTCTGCTATGGCGGCCGCGCGGCAAAAGGCGGCATCGTGCGCGTGCGCTACACCGGCGACAAGGCGATGAAGACGGTCTTCCCTTCCGACGAATTGAAAGGCCTCGCCGACCCGATCGCGCAGGCGCTCAACACGCCGCAGTACCAATCGGCGTTTGGCCGCGCGGCCATTGCGAAGCAAAAACAAGCTGCGGGCGCCGAGTGGGTGAAGCTGCTCGCGGCTGTCGCGCACGATTCAGCGCGCAGCGATGCGCTGCGCGGGCGAGCGCTCGAATTTCTGACGATGGATGGCGAAACAATCGACACGCAGCTAGTGCTTGATTTGGCAAAAGACAAATCCGCCTTCATGCGCGCGCAAGCGGTGCAAGCGATGTCGCTCAACGGCGATGTGGTTGCGCACGCGGCGTTGAAGACGATGCTCGACGACAGCGACGCGTGGGTACTGCGGCGCGCGTGCGAAGGGTTGATGCGCTTTCCAAATGAATCGAGTGCGGAAAAACTGGCCGCGCTGCTGGGGCACGGCGATCGTTTTGTGCGATACGCGGCGAGCAACGCGCTGGCGCAGTTACCGCCAGAAAACTTTGAACAGAAGTTGATTCCATTGAAGTCTACCATGGGCAAAGCTGAAGCGCTTTTGACTCTCGCGCGAGTGTCACAACCTCGAATCGTCAATCCCAAAAACGGCGAGCCGAATAAGCGCTTAACCGAGGGAAATTTTGTAGGCATGCTGTTGATGGGCGCGGAATTACTCGATGCAAAACCGTCTGCCGAAGAGACACTTGTGACGCTGCGCGGTGTGGCGCTGGCGTTGCTCGCGCGCGCCGAGCGGCACATTCCCGAAGGCGCGGAGCAAAATAAAGTACGCCCGGAGTCACTGCCGTTCAGCGTAACGATTCCCGCGGACCTCAATGATCGCCTGACCGCGCGCTGCGCGGCGCTCTTGCAGCACGACGATGCGCGCGTGTGCATGGATGCGGCGGAGATTCTCGGTCTCATCGCCGACGGAAAAAGCGTCGCGCCGCTGATCGAGAAATTGAAGAACGATCTGCTCCCGCGCGACGAGCGCATTCATTACGCCTGCTGCGCCGCGAACATCCGCGACGGCTGGACGCCGGAATTGGCCGCCGCAATGCTCGAATTCCTCGCTGCGCCCGGCCCCGGTGAGAACGGTTATTCGTTCGCCGGCAACCTTACTCAATGCGCCTCGCGCCTCGCGAAAAACTTGAGCGCCGAACAGCGCAATGCCACGTTCAACGCGCTGACGCCGGGCGCGAAAACATTCGCCGCGGGCGTCCAGGGCTTCAGCGAATTAAGCGTCAAGACGATTGTGGATTTGTACAAAAAAGAGAAAAGCCTGGAGGCGCGCAAAATGCTGCTCGGCAAAATTGCGTCGGCGGGGAACGACGAAGCATTTCGCGAATTGGAAGGACTGCTTGACGAAACCTCGCCGATGTACGACACGATCCTCACACTGCTGATGCATTTCAAACACGCGGACGCGAAAAAATATGCGGTGCTGGGTTTGACTTCGACCAGCCGCGGCGTCTCCGGTGACGCGCTCAACCGTGTGACGGAATTGTTCAAGGAGGACCCGGAAGATCAGAATGTGTATTACGGGTTGATTGTGTGTGCGGCGCGTTCGAACGAAGCGCGCACGGCGGCGCTTGCGCAGTTGAAAAAATGGGCGATCGACGACAAAGCATTGAAAGATTTGCCCGCGAAAGAAGAAGACCAGATCGCCTATTGGGAAAAAATCTACGCGCAAAATTACAAGAACGACAAGCGCACGTTCCCGGTGTTTTCGGGCGACGGCTATCAAGACCCTGCGAAATTTCAAAAGCTGGTTGAGTTCATCAAAGCCAATCCGCCAGAAAAAACCGGCAACGCAGACGCAGGAAAGAATCTGTTTCGTACAACGGGCAAGTGCATCAATTGTCATGCGTTCAAAGGCGAAGGCCAGCAGTTGGGACCGGAACTCACCGACGTCGCACGCCGCTTCGCGCCGGACAAAATTCTCGAAGACATTGTCTATCCGTCAAAGGTCGTGGACACGCGCTACAAGCAGATTTTATTCGCGCTCAAGGACGGCCAGCGCGTGAGCGGTTTCGTCTCGGCGGAGACGGAGGATTCGCTCAGCGTGACCAACGGCGAAGCCGTGACGATCAGCATCAAGCGCGCAGACATCGCGAAGAAAGCGCTGACGGAGTTGTCGATCATGCCGAACGGATTGATCGACACGTGGACGCCGGAGCAGATACGCGATTTGCTGGCGTTTTTGATGAGCGCCAAGTAACACGGGCTTTCAGCCCGTGCTTGTGCCACTGGCCCATTCGCTTCGTCGCGGATTACCACTTAACGAATGAGTGAAATTTGCAACTCAATTTGGAGGGGCGGCACTCCTGCCGCCCAAAGAATTGTGGCGTCGTGCGAACTGAAAACCCGCCCGGTCGTTTGCTCAGGTGCTGTGGTTAAGCTCCATCTAAACGATCCGTTCGTGAAACAACTTCGGTATTGCTTTGTGGCACAGTGTCTTCGTAAGACACCGCGCCGGTATTGCGTGGTGTGAGAAATTGATCCACGAGCCCGCGAGAGATCCCCTTCTTACCAGCCGTCCGCCACCAGCGTCCGTCGATAAGATGCACCATCGGTTCCTTCCCCGGCGCGCGCCCATTCCGCACGACGCCAACTGCCAGAGCCGCGCACGTAAGTAAGCGGCCAGTTTTTCGATATACTCGCGATCCATACCGATCGCCTGCCAACAAATAACCCCGCGCCAAAAAACGCCAGTTCGCGACGCCGCCGTTTATTGGCCCTATAAGCCCTATAGGGCCTATTTGCAAAGTTCATATTTGCGCTTCTATATATACAGACGAATCGAGATTCGAAAAATCAAGAGTCAAAGCGTACGAATTTCGCACCGCCCGTACAAACCCCTTGAATCCAATGAGTTGAAATTTGAGAAATTCGAAACGAATAAACGTACAAATCGAAATGCGAATTTTTGCTAAAATCTTCCACTTTTATACTGCATTTTGCCCATTCCCCCTATGACATTTGAGTACTATCAGCACAAGCACAAAAAGAAAAAGCGACACCCACAACCCAGCAACCGTCGCGTGCAACGACGCGAATTGAAGATATAATTTCGTTGATCACGACCGAGCGCACCCGATGCATCGTACGGCTTTAGTCGCAGTGCTTCTTCTCATCAGCTTCGCCGCCGGCGCAACCGCGAGCGAACGCACGTACCCGCTCTGGGATGGCCGCGAGAGCGTGGCGTCGTACGCGGCACGCACAGGACTTGCGCCGGAGAAAACAATCGACCTCGGCAGCGGCGTGAATTTGGAACTGGTGCTGATTCCGGCGGGGCGCTTTACCATGGGCACACCGGAAGCGTCGCCGCCGGAAATCACGGTGCGAAGCGCGCAGATTTACATTGGCGTGGGCGCGGTGCTGGCGCTGCTGCTGCTGACGATTCCGCTTGTGCGCAAGTTGCGCGGCCGGCGCTTTTCGTTTTCGCTGCGCTGGCTGATGGCGTTCTGTCTGGCGTGCAGCGTGATGGTGTGGGGCGGGACGCGGTGGCATTTGGCGCCGATCAAGCAGCGGGAGTATGAGGCCGCAATGGAACTAAGCGCGCACGCCGACGATGACGAGAAGCCTGCTCATCCGGTTGTTATTTCGACACCCTTTTTCATGGGAAAAGACCCGATTACACAGTTACAGTATGTGGTAGTGACGCGCGGTGTTCCGAGTGGGTTCAAGGTGCCAATAGGAGCAGTCCACAACATTTCGTGGGGGGATGCCGTCGCGTTTTGTGAAAAAGCGCGAGCGAACTCAGGCGCTCGCTTGAGGCTGCCAACCGAGGCGGAATGGGAATATGCGTGCCGCGCGGGCACTCAAACAGAATTCAGCACTGGTGACACGTCAGTAATCTACGACCCTAATGGATTCAAATTGATCGAGCCAAATACGTTCGGATTGCGCAACATGCACGGGAATATTTGGGAATGGTGCCATGATTATTACGGACAATATAAGGACGACGGTCAGGAATACGATCCTCGAGGGCCTGATCACGGGTCGTTCCGTGTATTGCGCGGCAGTGTAATGGGACAAGATGAAAGGCGCAGGCGGTCCGCCGCACGCAATCGAACTTCGCCGGGCAATGGCGTCTATCCTACCGGCTTTCGAGTCTGTTTGCCGGTGGAATGAATTGGCGAACACTTGAGAGCCAAAAACGTGTTTTTCCCCTGTTTCATTCGTCCTCGGTTTATCCAATGAGGACGCGCTTTATGTATCGCTCAATGGAAGGCCGTTTACTCACGTGCGTGCCTCTGGCCCTTCGGAAAAAGAAGATCATGACTCATCGTGTTCTATCGCTTGCATTGCTTTGCTTGACACTGCTCGCTCATTCCATTCAGGCTGGACAGGCCACTGAACCGAAGAAGCCGAAGACTAGCCGCGTGGACAAAATGGACTTCGGCCCGTTCATCTCCGCGACCATCGCAAAAATCGTGGGACCCGATGCGGGCAAGGCCTACGCAACCAAGGACGGCATCGCGCTCAAAGGCATCGTCGTCAAAATCGGCGCCGACGCGGCGGTGTGCTTCGACACAGATTTGATGCGCTACGCGGCGGGGTGGACGGGCGGGTACGTCGATTGGTCGAAGACCAACACGGGGCAATACAAAGGCGACGAGCCGGCGGACGGCGTGGGCATGCTGCGCTTTGGGTTGAAGCCGGGGCCGGGCGTGGGAATCGGCGGGCAGTTCAAAGACGGACGCGAGCGCGGCATCGGGCCGCTTTCTTACGATTACGCGAAGTACAAGGGGCTTTACGTCAATGGTGACAAAGTGATTTTTTCGTACTCGCTGCACGGCACGGACGTGCTCGACATGCCCGGCGCGCTGGCGCTGGCGGGAAACACCGCCTTCACCCGCACGATTCGCGTGGGGCCGTCGAAGGAGACGCTGAATTTCGCGCTGTGCGAGCAGGCGGCGGGCGTGCTCGCGGCGGTGTCATCGGAGCCGAAGGGCGTGGTGGCGCTGGAGAAAATCGGCTCGCAGGAGTGCGTCAGCGTGAAGGCGCACGACAAGGATGTCGTGTTTATGGTCGGCGTGTGCGCGGGCGACGGAAGCGCGTTCAGCGCGGCATTCGACAAAGTGAAGAATCAGCCGGCGGATTTGGCGGCGCTGATCAAAGGCGGCCCGGCGCGCTGGGCGCAGACGATTGAGACACAGATCGAGATGGGCAGCGGCGCGGGCGCGTACGTCGTCGATCATTTTACGCTGCCGGAGAACAATCCCTGGAATTCGTGGATGCGCCCGGGTGGATTCGATTTCTACAGCGACGGGAATCGCGCGGCGCTGTGTACGCTCAGCGGAGACGTGTGGAGCGTGACCGGCATTGGCGGCAAGGATTCGAAACTAACGTGGAAGCGTGTCGCGGCGGGATTGTACGAACCGCTTGGATTGAAGATCGTGGACGACACCATTTATGTGCTTGGGCGCGATCAGATCACGCGGCTGCACGATTTTAACAACGACGGCGAGGCCGATTTCTACGAAAACTTCTGCGGCAAATGGAACATCTCGCCCAGCTATCACGCATTTTCGTTCGAGTTGTGGACGGACAAGGACGGCAATTTTTATTTTCTGAACGACGCCAACCAGGTCGAGATCAACCTGCCGCAGCACGGAGTGATCTTCAAGATCTCGAAGGACGGCAGCAAGATCGAGGAAGTCGCGCACGGTTTGCGCGCGCCGAACGGCATGGCGGTTGGCCCGAACGGCGAGATTGTGTGCTCGGACAACGAAGGTTATTGGATGCCGGCGAGCAAAATCAATTGGGTCAAGCCCGGCATGTTCCTCGGATTTCCGGGCGATCCGCGCAAAGTCATCAAGACCGATCCGGCGCACCAATACAAGATTCCGGCGACTTTCGATCAGCCCATGTGCTGGATTCCGCACAACGGAAAATTCGACACATCCAGCGGCGGCGAAGCGTTTATCACCAGCGACAAATGGGGGCCGTTCAGCGGGCAGATGGTGCACACGTCGTACGGCACGTGCGGGCTGTTTTACGCGATGGCGGAGAACGTGGACGGGCAGATGCAGGGCGGCACGTGGCGCTTCCCGCTCGCGTTTCAATCGGGGATCATGCGCGCGCGATTCAATCCGGTGGACGGGCAGTTGTATTTGTGCGGGCTGAAAGGCTGGCAGACGAACGGCGCGAAGGACGGCGAATTCTGCCGCGTGCGCTACACCGGCAAGCCGGTGAACATGCCGTACTCGGTGAAGACGCACCCGCACGGCATCGACATCACGTTCACCTGCGCGCTCGATGAAAAGTCGGCCAGAGACGCGGGGAACTATGCGATCGAGCAGTGGAATTATCTTTATTCGGCGGCGTACGGATCGAAAGAGTACAAGGCGTCGAATCCCAAAGAAGTCGGCCACGACGCCGTGCCGGTGCAGTACATCAACATTTCCGCGGATAAGAAGACGGTCTCGCTGGCGCTGCCGGACGTGAAGCCGGTGATGCAGATGGGCATTACGCTGAATGTGAAAGCCGCGGACGGAACGCCGATCAAGGCTGAATTGGATTACACAATTAATAAGGTGGGGAAATAACGCGATGAATGGGGAAGGGGAAGCGATTGAAGCGGCCGTGCCGCTGCCGATTGAAAGCGCGCGCGCCAAATCGAAGAATGCGATTTGGATGGTGCTGCTGGCCGCGTTTCTGGGCTGGATGTTCGACGGGCTGGAGATGGGGATTTTTCCGATCATCGCCAAGCCGGCGTTATCGACGATGTTGCCCGGCGATTTGAAAGCGCAGGCGCACTGGATTGGAAACATTACGGCGCTGTTTCTTATCGGCGCGGCGTGCGGGGGACTGGTCTTCGGCTGGCTGGGCGACAGAATCGGGCGCGTAAAATCGATGATGTTGAGCGTGATGGCGTATTCGTGCTTCACGGCGCTGGGCTATTTTGCGCAAACGCCCGCGCAACTCGGGGGACTGCGTTTTCTCGCGGCGCTGGGCATGGGCGGCGAATGGTCGCTGGGCGTGGCGCTGGTGATGGAATGCTGGCCGGAAAATAAGCGCCCGCTGCTGGCGGGCTTGATTGGCGCGGCGTCCAATGTGGGTTTCGTGTCGATTACGGCCGTGTCGTTTATTTTCAAAGTGACGGAAGCATCGTGGCGCTGGGTGCTGCTGGCGGGGCTTTCGCCGGCGCTGCTGACGGTGCTCATTCAATTCTTTGTGCCTGAATCGGAGAAGTGGAAGGAGTCGGTACAGAAATCCACGGCTCGGCCGCTGCGCGAAATTTTTTCGGGAAAGCTGCTGAAGGCGACGCTCTTCGGAATTCTGTTCGCGTCGATTGCGCTGATTGGGACGTGGGGCTCGACGCAGATGATTCCGCCGTGGATCGACACGATCTCAGGCGAAAAGATCGCCGGCGGCAGCGCGGACAATAAACTTTACGCGCAATTGTGCTCGTCGGTCGGCGCGATTCTGGGCTGTCTGGTGGCGCCGTTTCTGGGCGAGATTTTAAACCGGCGCAAGGGCTATTTTGTGCTGTGCCTGACGTCGCTGATTTCGTGCCAGATTCTATTCAACTACATGGGTTCGTTCAGCGGCGGACAACTGGCGATGGTGTTTCTCGTCGGCGCGACGACGGCGGCGTTTTACGGCTGGCTGCCGTTGTATCTGCCGGAATTGTTTCCCACGCGCGTGCGCGCCACGGGGCAGGGCGTGAGTTTCAATTCGGGGCGGGTTCTCGCCGCGGTGGGCGCGATTACGCAGAGCCAGTTGACGGGATATTTTAACAACGATTACGCGAAGGCGTGTTCGATCATCACGCTGGTCTATGTGATTGGGATGGTGTTTATCTGGTTTGCGCCGGAGACGAAGGGGAAGCCGTTGCCGGAGTAGCCCGTGGTACAACACACTTCAAATCGTCAGCTTGTCCAGCGATTCCGCGACGAGCTTCACCGCGTCGGTCAGCGGCAGTTCGCGCACGCGCTGATTGAACGGTTCGACGGTCAGCGGGCCGGTATAGCCGATTTTTTTCAACGCGGCGAGAAATTCGTTGAGTTGGATCACGCCCACGCCGGGCAGTTCGCGCTGGTTGTCGAGCTGCTTTTTCGGATCGACGCCGGGGACGGCGTCGTTGAGGTGCACGGCGACGACTTCGTCCGCATTCAAATCGAGAATGTCGGTGCTGTCGGCCTGCGCGCAATACCAGTGAAAACTGTCGAGCAGAAAACCGACGTTGCCGGTGCCGATCGCGCACGCGGCGGCGCGCATGCCGTCCATCGTGTAAATGAAGCCGTGCTTGCGCGAGACGCGCAGCGTTTTGGGGCCGATGAATTCGAGGCCCAGCGACTGGCCGAAACCTTTGAGAATCTGCGCGACGGTCCTCATGCGCGAAACGAACAGAATGAAATGGTCGCGGTAATCGAGCACGTCCGAACAGGGCATCACCCACGTCAGGCAGCGCGTGCTGCCGAGCGCCGCGGCGGCCTTCGCGTCGCGCACGAATTGTTCGAGGCTGTCGGCGAAATCGCGGTCGGAATCGGCGTCGCGCCATTTGACGCTTAAGCTGAACGCGCCGACGCGCAGGTTGTGTTTCTCCAGCAGATCGCCGGCGGCCTCGACGCCTTTTTCGCGGATGAACGGCAAATCCAGATCGACGCCCGCGAAGCCAAATTGGCGCGCCAACTGGACGGTCTGCTCGAACGTGGCGCGGTGGCCGATGGCGTGGGGGTTGAAATTTTTGAACATGAGTCCTCTATTTTGGCCGGCTGTTGCGAACTTTGTTTCGCCACGCATTGTACGTGTCGAATCGCTCCAGTGCGCGTTTTTCGCGCAGCTCCCACACTTTTTTTCGCCGCCGCCATTCCAAGTGTGAAATGAGCCATTCTGTCCAGCGGGCGAACCAACCGATTGAACAGATTAGTATTAGTGTTGCGATCCAATTGCTTCCGTCATGCGGATTAGGATTATTGGAATGTACACGCACAATAATATACAGCACAAACGCCGCAAACGGCTGGCAGATGAGGAGCGTTAAAAGATGAAACTGGAAGCGGCGTTTCATGGCGCGGGCCTCCTTGCGTGAGGGTTTTTTAACGCGGATGGGGGAAAATGTCGAATTGATGTTTGAAGATGCGCAAATACGATGGGACGAAATTGGAGGTGGGCAATGACTGCGAAGAAGCTCCGCGCAATTCGTGATGCGAGTCCGTTTATTCCGTTTACGATTTATCTGAAAGATGGGCAGGTGTTCCGCGTGCCGGCCGCGGATTATTTTTCAGTGTCTCCCAGCGGCAGGATGGTCGTCGTATGCGGGCCGACGGACGCGTTCAACATGCTTGAATTGACGTGGATTAGGAGGATAGCGGTCGATAAAATTCACAAAAGAAAGAGCAACGGACGCTGATTCACTTCTCTACCGGCTTCAGCTTGAACGCCAAATCATGCAGCACTGGCGGCAGTTTGATTTCGGCGCGCGGTTTAACTTTTGTCACTTCGATTTCCTGCGTGCCGGTCGGCACTCCTTTGTATGTATCCCAAAATTCGACAGTGTATTTTCCGGGCAGCAAGTTGCTGATCGCGATGCTGGCGTTCTGTGTGATTTCCATTCCATCCTGCGCGTAAGGCATCTGATAATTGAAAATCCACGCATAGACGCGCCGGTCAGAACGCATGGCTCGCCCGCTCAACGGTGTGTTCTTTAATCTGCCGACATAAACCGGCTCGAGCATTTTTTCGTCGCCGATGGCGCGGAAATCTTCGTTGGCGACGAATTTCACCAGCGCGCTGTATTCGCTGTA
The DNA here is from genome assembly GCA_035308565.1 of Planctomycetota bacterium. Classification (GTDB taxonomy): domain Bacteria; phylum Planctomycetota; class SZUA-567; order H5-PLA8; family H5-PLA8; genus JANXLS01. The sequence goes on from DATGGK010000255.1 coordinate 87,623, forward strand.
CCGATTTTCAAGATGCACGTGCAGCCACCACCAATAACCGGTGGCGCCGCTGAGCGGCGTACAGATGCTGCCCCACAGTCCGGCGTGCAGATCGGCTTCGAGGTCCTGCTTGGAATTGTTACCCATCCAATTCCGGCCCTGCTCTTCGACCAGCGCGGGTTTGTTGAAAATGTGGAAGCCATGCACCTGGCCGCCTTCGCCGTTGCCTTCCCAGAATTGCGCCAGCGCCGAGGACGCGTCGCCGATTCCGTCGCCCCATTCTTCAAACATCGAATAGGAGTTGCTGGTGGCGATGTCGACTTCAGGCACCATCAGCGTGCTTTCGCCGCGCGTGGGATGGCTGAAATGCGTGGAGACAAGGTGATGGTTCGGATCGATTGATTTTAAAAAACCCGCCATTTCGCGATGCCAGCTTTCAACATTCGGCGCAGGCAAATCAGGCTGCGATTCGCCGCGGCGTCCGTGCGGAATTTGAATGTAGCGCTGGTATTCTTCCGTAAATTCGATTTCACTGAACAGCGCAAACGCCAGTACCGCCGGCGAGTGGCCGTAACGCGCCGCGATGTAACGCAGCTTGTTCTGATGCGCGATCTTCGCGTCGCCATTCGTGAAAATCTCAGCGGGCATGACGATCGGTCCGCCAAGCTGCGAGTTGTACGGATTGTTGTCCCACTCGGTGTCGATCATCAGCGTGAATTGGCCGTGGTTGGTGACGGCCAGATTCAAATAGATATTTTTCCTTTCGGCTTCATCGAGGATGTAATCGACGCGCCAGGCGTTGAGCAAATTGTAGCGGCCGAGGCCTTGATAGCCGGGCCAGTCGCGGCGCCATTCGAGCGCGCCCCACCACGAACACATCCACATGCGCCCCCAATTGATGCCGGCTTTTGCGAACGCGTCGAAATACTCGTCGAATTGATACGTGCCGCGTTTGCCCATGCGCTCGATTTCGAAATTGGAGAACTTCGGCGACGGGTACGGAATGCGCGTGTCGCTGGGGCTGCGCAGACACGGGCCGATCGGATAGAAGAATGTGCCGTCGTCGAATTCGAAATGGCGTTTGTCTTTCGCGACGCGCACAAATCCGTGGAAGGGCTTGGCGCTCTCGACGACCGTGAAAGCGCTCGCGCCCAAATCGAGCGTCGCGGCGACAGCGCCGGGAACGAAGGTGACTTTTTCGACAAGGCGCCGTCCGTCCGCGTAGCGGCGCGCGTACTGCGTCCACGGCCAGTTGCGCCCGATGGCGATCTGGCCTTGGCCGTCGTGGGTGAATAAATCATCCGCGACCCATTCTTTATCTCGCTTATAATCGCCGCCTGTGCGCAGCTCGAAGGAAAGCGCGTGCGGCCCCGCTTCCTGCGCGCGGTAGCGCACGGTAAAAAATTCGTCGCCGATCGGCTCGACGATCTCGGCGCCGCCGGGCGTTTCTTCGCGGCGCTGGCAGAGTTGATTAAAAAACGCCGGCACGCGCACGGTTTTGCCCGAAGGCGTCTTGACAATCGCGGTCAAATCGCAATCGCGCGGATCGTAGGGATTGGCGAACGCGCGATTAATTTTGACGTGGTATTCGACCAGCGCGCCGCGTTCGTATTGCTTTGAATTTGGATGCGGCGCCGCAGGGGCCAGATCTTGCACATGAGCGGCCTGGGCCGCTGGCTGCGCATACGGATTGTAGAGCGCGATTTCCGTTTTCGGCGGCGCGAAGGATTGCGGGAACTTGACTCCGCGAATGTTGTCGAAGCGCGCGGTGAGATTCTGCATGCGCCCGTTGCCGGCCGACCAGCGCGGGTGCGTGCTGTACACATGCAGGCCGATTTCCTGAAGGCGCTGGCGCGTGTAGGCCGTCCAGATTTTGCGGTGGTTGAGTGGCGTGAGGCCGTGCGTGTTGGCGGCGCTGATGTCGAGTGCGAAGGTGGTCCAATCGCCGGGACGAATCATGCCGGGCAGCAGCGTCTGGTACCACTGGCCGTCGCGGTCGCGCAGATGCACGCCCACGCGCAGATCGTGCGGCGCATCGGGAGGGACCCAAACTTCGAACATCAGCGCGTCGCACGCAAAAAAATCGTCGCTTGCCGGCGTGCGGTAGCTGGAGAATTCCATGTCGTAACGCTTCTGCGCGGCGATATCGACGACACTGGCATCGTTCGCTCTCAATTCGTAGCAGCGGCTGCCATCGAGGCCGCTGCCTTCGACCATGCCTCCGCGCGCGCGCGTAAAGCGCGTGTCCACGATCCAGCCGGACTGGCGGCGGCGCAGGTCTTCGTCAAAAGTATCCACGTCCTTCACGATCTTCGGCGGCCGCGCGAGCGGATGAAAGGCGATCACCGGCGCTGCGCTGTTGCGCGTCCAATCGCGCAGCAAATACGCGAGGCGCGCGTGAAAATCGGACGCGCCGGGCGCGTTGAGGCTGGTCGTGATCCAGAGCGCGTTGACGGCTTTCGAATGAGCATAGCGCGCGACGCAATAGCGCGTCCAGCGCGCGCAGAAATCGAAACCTTCTTCGGTCCGGAAAATTTCGCCGGGGCCGCTGAGCGCGCCGCGCAGCGGATGGCTGGCCCAATTAAAGACGCCCTGCCGATCCAGCGCGTTGCCGTCGAGAATCGCCAGCGGGCGCACGTCGCCGTCGAGCGCCGCGGCTTCGAGCAGTTCGTCCATGCGCCGAGCCAGTGCCGAATCCGGGCGGCGCGCGCCGCCGTATCCGCCCCACGTGATATTCCAAAATGGGACAGGCCGCCAAATTGGTCCGAGCGTGGTCGCGTTGGGTTGAACCGACGGACTTCTTTTCGACGCGAAAAATTGCGCAAGCGACGCCGCGTCAAACGGCATCCAATCGCCTTCGGGCGCAAGCTTCCACAGCGCGCCAGTGCCCGTCCAATCGGATTCGAGCGATGGCGCGGACGCTTCGAGCGGCGTGTCCCAACGCAAATGCGCGAGCGCTTTCGGTTCGCGATTTGCAAAGGGAATTGAGGGCGATGTGGGTTCTGCTTGTGTGCCCGTCGTTTGCGGTTTTGCGGCTGGCGGAGCCTCGAGTGTCATCGCGCTGCATGGAATTTTCCACGTGTTCGATCCGCTGACAAGCTCAATCGCGCCCGCGCCATCCCATTCGGGCAAAAACGCTCGCCACACCGGTGCGCCCACAGCCAGCGGCCGCACTGCCGCGCCGTCGTTCGAATCGACGAACTCCTGATCCAGAAACGCGAGCGCCTGCGCGCCGCTCGGCAATTTCACGCGAACATCTCCCGCGCCGGTGGGCGCGTAGGGATCGGCAGGCAGCGGATCGATGCGGAACGAGAGCGTGGCGACCGCGCGGCTGTTGGGCGGCGCGGAACTTAGGCGCAAATCGAGAAGCTGCGGTTTGGCGCCTGACGCCGCGCCGGCTTCAAGCGTCAACGCAGAGAGCTTGAGCTGCAGCGTGTCGTTGCCCGTCTTGAGCACATTGGCGACGCATTCTGCGCGAAATTCGACCGCCGTCACTTCGCCGGCGGCCAGCGCGTCCCATGGACGTTGATGCCCAACCGGTGCGAGTTCAAGCTCTCCGAGATTAAGCGCGACAGTGCCGACGGAGCTCAACGGCAGTGGCGTCGGCGGACTCAAGTACAATCCGCCCACGCGGCTGTAGACCAGCCAGCGCAACTGCGCCGACATGCCGGCCGGCGCGGCGCGTTCGACTTTCACGCTGAGCTTGCGATACGGGCGCAAATCCCACACATGTCCGCTGGGCGCGGCGAGGTACAGCGACGCGAGCGATTGTCCGGACGGAATGACCCACGGTTTGCCGGGTTTTGTTTCGAAGACGGAGGCCAGCGTTTTGTCGAGCGGCAACGGCGCTTCCGCCGCGCGCACGTGAGCGCGCGCCGCCACGAATACTAGCATGAAAGCGATTGCAATCCGAAGAGCTCGATTCATTCGGAAATTCTCTCTCGTGGCGCAGCCTTCCAGGCTGCATTTCGTTCCATGCAGGCTGGAAGCCTGCACCACAATTTCGCGCGCGCACTGTGCTTAATTAGACGCCGCTGGACGGTGAATGTTACCAGAAAAAGGGCGATGCACTCTCCGAGTAGGGCGGGCCTCCCGGCCCGTCCATTTTTACGGACGCAACCGGACGGGCTCGAAAACCCTTCCTACGTTCACCATACGCCATGAATAGCAACCGGCAAGGGCCGTCTCAAATTAGGCACTTTCTCGAAGCCTCGCTTTGGTGTAAATTTTACAGGTAACAAATTTGATTGATTGCGGCATGTCATTCACTTTTACCGAGAGGAAGGGGATTTCAGCAATGAAGAAGAGTCACAAAACCGCGTGGCGCGCCGTCGGTGCGCTGGTCGCGTTGGCGCTTGTCGTGCTTTTGGCCGAACCGATTTTTGCGCAGAAGGCGTTCTTGAGCAAAATCAAGAAACTGCGCCCGGACCTGGTTGAAAACAAGCTCGCCACGTGTCGCTTGTGCCACAACTTCGACAAGGAAAAGAAGGAAGAAGCCACCAAGGATAATTTGAACGCGTACGGCAAGGACATTCAAAAAGATCCGAACATGAAGACGGTCATTAATCAGAAGGAAGGCGACGAACACAAATTCACAGAGGAAGAATTGGCGCTCTTTGAGAAGGCCTTCAACGCGATCATGGACAAGGACAGCGACGGCGACGGTGCGACCAATGCCGAAGAAATGGCGCTGGGCACAAATCCGGGCGATCCGAAGAGCACGCCGGACAAGGCTGCGTTGGAAAAGTACCGCGCCGAACACAAGAAATAACTTCGTGGCGCAGGCGTCCCGCCTGCGCGATTCCTGAAAAACTTGCGAAAGAGCGGGCTGATTGAGGCCCGCTTTTTTTGCGCCACGACAAACTCTTCACGCAGTCAGGCATATTAATGGTAGCGTCTCTTCCAACAAGATCGCGCCACTCGTCAAGGACTCAGCCATGCGCAATATCGTGCTGCTCGTTTCGTTCTCGCTCGGTTTAATCGTCGTGCTCAGCGGGCCGGTTTCGGCGAAGCCTGAGTTTCTCAGGCACCTCCGGTCGGCCTATGGATTGGGCGAAGAGACGAAGTGTACGACCTGCCATGACGTCAAAGGGTCGGAGAAGCCGAAGAAAACCAATCTCGGCGCGTTCGGCAAAGAGTACCAGACCGCGCTGCAGAAGTTTGGCAAGAACAACCTCGATCAAGTCGTGCGAGAGATCGACGGCAAAGATTCGGATGGCGACGGCGCAACCAATGGCGAAGAACTGCGTCTGGGCACGAAGCCGGGCGATGCCTCGAGCACTCCAACGAAGGAAGCGCTTGAAAAACTGCGCAAGCAGATGGCGCCAAAGAAATAGCGTAGGACGGGCTGTCAGCCCGTCCATTTTCGTCGCGCGGAATGGGCTGGCAGCCCGCCCCACGGATCTCGTTACTTTGCCTTGAATTTCTCCACCACCGCCTGCGTAAACGCCACGGTCCCCAGTGCCCCGCCGAGATCCCGCGTGGATTTTCCTTCGCCGAGGCATTCGAGAATTGCCGCTTTGAGCTTCTCGCCCGTCTCGACTTCGCCGAGAAAAATCAGCATCGAACAGAGCGCGAAGAGCGCCGCCGTCGGGTTGGCGATGTCTTTGCCCGCAATGTCGGGCGCGGTGCCGCCAGCGGGGTCGAACATCGCCATCGCCACGCTGCCGTCCTCCTTATAGGAGTAGTTGGCGCTGTCGGCGAGGCCGAGGCTTCCGACGAGTCCGGCGGCGGCGTCGCTCAAAAAATCGCCGTATTCGTTGGGACAGACCACGACCTGCACCTTCTCCGGATGCATGTTGAGTTCCGCCAGCAGCGCGTCGAAGAGCACGCGGCGATGTTTGATGAACGAATACCCGCGCGCGATTTCGCTTACCGCTTCTTCGAACAGCCCGTCGGTCGCTTGTTGAATCGTGTACTTCGACGAGCTGATCACGGACCGCCCGCGTTTTCCGGCGAGCTGAAACGCGAAACGCGCGGCCAGGCGGCAGGGTTCTTTTTCGATCACGCGCACGGAGACGGCGGAGTGAAGCCCGATGCGGCGGCCGGCGTCGTCGTAGGTGCCGCCGGTGGCGACGCGCACGATGTCGATGTCGATCGGCTTTTTGAAATTCGTCGGCACGCCGGGGATCGTGACGCACGGGCGGTGAATCACCGAGAATTTGCAGCGCTCGCGGATGATTTTGTTCGGGCTTTCGGTTTCCGTCGCCGTCGGGTATTTGAGCGCTGCTTCCGTTTTGGCCATGCTGGCCAGCGCCTCATCGTAAATCTTTTTGTCTTTGCGGCGGTTTTCGAGCGTCAAATCGATCTGCTCGATTTCAAGCTTCACCGGCAGCGCATCGATCATGGTATGGACGGAATTTGACAGCTCCGGTGAAATTCCATCACCCATCAGCTCGGTAATTTTGTGCTCGGCCATGCAGCGCTCCTGAAGTGTGCGGGTTGGCTTTTGTGATCAAAAACGAGGCCAATGCTCCTTGTACCGCCGGCGTCCCGCCGGCACGCCGCGCGAAGCGCGACACCGCCGTTCGTGGTGCAGGCGTCCCGCCTGCACGAATTCAATTGAGCGGCCAAAGCATATCGCCAATTTGAGCGGTTTGAAGTGAATCTGTTTGACCTGAAGCGCCATCTGGGGAAAATCGCGCAATGACCGTGCAGGCGAGACGCCTGCACCACGGGCCGGAGCCGTTGTGAAAATCTCCTTTTATCTTCATGCGTGGCAGGGCCTGCTGATGTTCCTCATCGGCATCGTCTGCGTGCTGGCCTCGTTCTGCGGCTATGTGCTTTCCGGCGGCGGCGAAGAATTCTTACGGCGGGCGCTGAACAAAGTTCCCAGCGGGACCGTGACTTACAAATCGCTGGAGCTCAACTGGCGCCGAAACCGCATTGAAGTCAGCGACGTGAGCCACTCGGACTTTTCGTGGCCCGCCGACAAGCCGGTTGCGCGTTTTTCGAATTTGGTCGTGCCAAGACTGTCCGTGCAACTGGAAGGCTGGCCGGCGCGCGTCGAAAGCATCGTGGTTGAAGGAGTGCGGGGCTTGTCAATCGATCTGACCGAAGGCTTTTTGCAGTCTGGAAAACTGCCCGAGCAGAAGGCATCCGGCGATTTGCCTCGGCTTGAATTCAAAGACTGCGACATCGTGGTGAAACTCGGCGGCAGTTCGCCGCTGGCGCTCAACGGCTGCGACGGCGAACTTGAACGCTCGCCCTCCGGACAATTGCGCGGCGGTTTCAAAATGCGCGAGCTGAACGGCAATCCGTTCGAATTGAACGTCGAGACGCTTGGCGACGGGCGCTGGGTCGTGACAGGGCAGACTATTCATCTCGACACGCGCGCGGCGTTGTCCGCAAAGAGAAATCCGTTCTCGGCGAAACTTGATCCAGTCGGCCTGCTGGTGAATGCGCTTTTCAGCGGCGAGATGGGCGCGGAAGGAATGCTCACGTCGCTGCACGTCGCCGTGCAGCCCGAAACGGAAGCGCACCCATTCGCGTGCGAAGGCGAAGTGGGCTATTCGAATCTCTCGCTGAAATTGCCGTCGGGCGAAGACAAGAGCAGCGAGGCGATTCCATTTTTGCTGGGCATGCTGCTGGGCGCCGACGACATGAGCGGCGCTAAATCGTGGCTGAAAGTGGACAAGATCGTCGCCGGCGAAGGCGGCAAACATGGGCGCATTGCCTTTCACATGGCCGAAGGCCGTCTCGATTTCAGCAGCGACGAAGGCACGGGCAGCGCGTTCACCGGTTACAGCGGCGGGAAGAAGCAGCCGCCGCTGGAGTCGCTCAAAGGCTCCGTCGAAACCGACGCGTCGCATCAGCCCAAGCGCATCGTGCTGCGCGGATTTTTGGGAAATCAATTCAGCTTCGAAGGCCGCGTGACGCGCAACGACGACCGCTCGCGCACGTACGAACTGGCGCTCGAACCGCGGCCGGGCGATGCCGAGCAGCTTGAATTCGGAAAGCCGCTCTGGCGTTTGGAAACGCGCCTCGTTGATTATCTGAGCGTGAAAGACGCCGCGAAGGAAGCGCCGCTGCTGGATTTTGAAGTCGAAGCGAACACGCGCGGATTTCCGCTGGCCGAATGGCTGCCGCCGGGTTTGAAGCAGCTTTCCGGACGGCTGCACGCGAAAGGTGGTTTTTTTAGTCTCGCTGGCGGCGATGGCCGCATGTTGCGCCTCGATGACGTCAAATTCGACGACGGCGGGAAGATCGTTTACGGCGGGGCGGAGCGGACCAAACTCGGCGTTGATTTTCATCCATTCTGGGAAGCTTTCTACGCGCTCTTTGCCACGACTAAACCATGGACAGCTTCGGACCTCGTGCTCAGCGGCAACGCCGAAGTCTGGCTCGACAAAAATCTCCAATGGAATCGCGTGCGCTTGAGCGAATGGCGGATTCAAAGCGGCTCGCTCGTGCACGACGGCACGCTGACCGAGCTCGCGCTGCCCGATCTGAAATTGGGCGGTGAATTCACGCGCGATCCTGTCAAAGAAATCAAGGACGGCGCATTTCAAGCCGAAGGGACCGATTGGAGCGCGACGCTCTCCGGGAAATGGATTCACGACGGCAGCAAATCGCCGAGCGGGGAATTTACCTATAAGGAAAACAACGTCCCGCTGCGCATTCATCCTTTGCGCGAAATTTTAAAATCGCTGGGCACCTCGAAGAACGAGCGCGTGACGCGCTCGTTTTCGGTGCGCGTCACGGCGGATGGCGTGAAAGTGGAAGGGAAATAATTGGAGCGGCGGCACTCTTGCCGCCGTAAATCGCGCGGAAGGCACACGGCGGCAGGAGTGCCGCCGCTCCCTTATATGGATTCCACAACGCCTCATTCGATCAAAGCGAGAATTCCAACGGGGTCGCTCGTCTGTCCTGATTGCCGCGCGGCGCTGAGCGTCGATGGCTCTGCTTTCCAGTGCGCGGCTTGTTCAGCGGTTTTCTCCTATGTGAATGGAATTCCAAAATTGTATCCCCCATCGCGCGCCGCACAGATCGAAGCTGGACTAAAGTCCTTCCAGAGCGCGCACGCATCCGTGCGGCAGAGCCGTTTTTTTCGCGCGCTGATCCCGCCCAACTCCGTCTACGACCGCGGCCGGAGCGCGCGCGAAGCGCGTGTGCGCGAAAAAATGTCCAGCGGGTTCGTGCTGAATCTGGGTTCGAAGAGCGCGGATTGGGGCACTCACGTGCTCAATGTCGATCTCGCGATGCCCGCGGCCGGCGGCGTCGATCTGCTCGCCGACATCGCGCGCCTGCCCTTCGCCGATGCCTCCGTCGATGCCGTGATCTGCACCTACGTCCTCGAACACGTCGCCGACGCGCGCGCGTGCATCGACGGAATCGCACGCGTGGTCAAGCCGGGCGGCTACGTTTATGTAGCTGTGCCGTTTTTGTTTCCGACGCACCCGGATCCGCTCGACCGCTGGCGCTGGACGCTGGACGGGTTGCGCCATTCGATGAGCGCGTTCGAAGAAATCGAAGCCGGCAACAGCGGCGGACCGTTTTCGGCGTACGTGTCGATCGTGCCGACGCTGACCGCATCGATCTTCTCGAATTTTTACCTCTTCAATGCCGTGCGTTTCGCGCTCGGCTGGCTGCTCTGGCCGCTGAAATTTCTGGACTGCATCGCCAGCCGGTCCGATAAGGCATACATGGCGTCCGCGAATTTTTATTTTTTCGGGCGACGGCGTTAACGGCGTGCGCGTAATGAAAGTCCTGAGTGCTGAGTAACAGCGTCGAATGTGCTTCGCCCCTGTAAAGAGCGCTGGATTCAAAGTGGAAACTGCGCATAAATCCCCTCTCCCTCCGGGAGAGGGCCGACGGGCGTACCCGCCCGCGGGGTGAGGGGAAGGCGCACGGCTTAGTAACAAATCTCGCAATCTACTGAGCCCGCTCAGGACTCAGGACTCAGGACTCAGGACGACAGT
>DATGGK010000256.1:0-4828 GCA_035308565.1 Planctomycetota bacterium
ACGGCAATCCCTCGGGAACTTGATGCGGTAGGAGCCTCCACGCAACACGCGCACGCCCACCCGCATTCTCCGCAACACGCGAAATCCTTGACGCGCCGCCCAGGCCCGCGACACTCGCCTTTGTCAGTCAATGTCACTATGGAGGCAATTCAAGGGCCGAACAGGATTGTGACTGTCCCTTTTTTGTTACTTCTCTTCGCGCCGCGCCACGTTCTCCAAATGTTCGATTTCCTTCTCGTGTTCCACCAGCGCCAGTGCGGCTTCCTTGTGTTCCTTTACAAACACGCGGTATTCCGCCAGGCCGTCGCGATGTTTTTCGTGGATGCGTTCGAGTGCGATCGTCTCTTCGTCCTTCTTCTCGCGATGGCGAACGAATTCCTCTATGTTGCGCTCGTTGTCCTTCACCAAAAACTCCGTCATCTCGCGGAAGACTTTGTGATGGTTGCTGGTCCACTCCGTGAACGCTTCGCGGAAGCCCTTGTGGTTTTCAAAAATCTTCAGCAGCCGCGCACGCGCCTCCGGATGCCGGTCGCCCCAGCTTTCCGCCGCCCGCGCGCTCCCTGCAAAAAGTGCACACCCCAGAACGATTGCAATGCCCGCTCGAATCATGGTCTCATCCTCCAAATGTTGAAAAAAGTTTGCGTGATTATCCAAAAAGTGAAAACGAATTCGAGTGAAAATCTTTCATTCCGTGAAAGCTGCGAGCGCAGCCATCTCCACTGTCCACTCTCTACTCCCAACTCCCAACTCCCCACCCCGTTCCCGCCCTTGAAGATTCCATTCAGAAACTGTAAATTCACCGCTCCGCCCACCCAGGAGCCCGCCGCATCATGCCTGACACCTCCACCAAACCGCCCTCCGGCGTCCAACTCGTCGATCTCTCCGGCGAACACCCCGCGGCGAAAGCCATCGGCACCGCGCTCCTGCGTTTGAAACAAACCGCGCCGGCTTCCGTCATCGGCGCGCCGCATATCCACGTCACCGAATCTTCCGTCGTCGCAGTTGTGCGCCGCCACGACATGTGGGAACAGGCGCGCCAGCAGCTCGACGACGTCGCCAAACAAATCGACCTTGAGCCCAACATCCACGCCATGCTGCGCCACCCCAAGCGCACGCTCGAAGTCGCCGTGCCCGTAAAAATGGATACCGGAAAAGTGCAGGTCTTCCAAGGCTACCGCGTCCAGCATAATCTTTACCGTGGCCCGGCCAAAGGCGGCATCCGCTACCACCACGAAGTCAGCATGGAGGAAGTCAAAGCGCTTGCGATGTTGATGACCTGGAAATGCGCGCTGATGAACATTCCGTACGGCGGCGCGAAAGGCGGCGTCGTCGTCGATCCGTCCAAACTTTCCGACGGCGAACTCGAACGCCTCACCCGCCGCTTCACTTCCGAAATCATGATCGTGATCGGCCCCGACCGCGACATCCCCGCGCCCGACATGGGCACCAACGCGCAGACCATGGCCTGGATGATGGACACTTACGCCATGACAGTCGGCCATTCCATGCCGCAGATCGTCACCGGCAAACCCGTCTCCGTCGGCGGCTCGCTGGGCCGCACCGAAGCCACCGGTCGCGGCGTGAGCTACATCACCGCCGCCGTCGCCAAGGAAAAAGGCCTCAACGTCAAAGATTTGCGCGTCGTTGTGCAAGGCGCCGGCAACGTCGGTTCCTACGCCGCGCGCTCGCTGCATGAAATGGGCGCGAAAATCACCGCGATCAGCGACGTCCACGGCGGCGTCTTCAATCCTGAAGGCATCAACGTCGATAAAGTTTTCGCAGAGATGGGCCCGAAGAGCAAACTGCAGGACCACTGCCCCGGCCGCCCGGTCACGAACGACGAATTGATGAACCTCGACTGCGACGTGCTGATCCCCGCCGCGCTCGGCGGCGTCATCACCGAAGCCAACGCGCCGTTCATCAACGCCCGAATCATCGTCGAAGGCGCCAACGGCCCGACCACCACCGAAGCCGATAAAATCCTCGAATCCCGCGGCATCACCGTCGTCCCCGACATCCTCGCCAACGCCGGCGGCGTGACGGTCAGTTATTTCGAATGGGTGCAAGGCATCCAAAGCTACTTCTGGGAACTCGACGAAATCAACGCGCGCCTGCACAAAATCATGCTGCGCGCGTTCACAGCGCTATGGGAATTGTCCCAAAAAGAAAAACTTTCCCTGCGCGCCGCCGCCATGCAAATTGCCGTGGGCCGCGTCGCCGAAGCGGCACGGCAGTGCGGGCTGTTCCCGTAAAAAAAAGGGCTTAAATTATTGAATGTTGAATGAATGGGAATACGATCATTCTTAAGTGGAAACTGGAGTCAAGAACGTGAGTAAGAACGAGATACTTGCAGAATTGCCAAAGCTCGATGATCAGGACCGCCGGGATATCTGGTTGTGGCTGAGCGAAATGGAGGAACTCACGGACGAGGAACGTGAGAACGATGCGTTGACGCCAGATCAAGTCGCGCTCGTTGAAGCGAGAATCGCGGAACATGAGCGCGATCCGCAGTCAGCAATTCCGTTGAACGAATTCGTCGCCCGCATGAATAGGCGGATCGGTTCGTGAATTATAAAATTATTATTCGGCCCAGAGTTGAGGCCGACATTGCGGAGGCCGAGGCTTGGTATGAACTCAAGCAGCCCGGGTTGGGGCTGGAATTCGCTCGCGTCATACGAGACGCCCTGGGCGATTTTCCTGAAAATCCCCTGATCCATCGGCTGCGCGACAAAGGCTCGGCGTACGGTGGTTTTATCCTCGGCGATTTCCCTACAAAATCCTCTATCGAATCGACGGTGATTGCATCATCGTTTTCGCAATCCTTCACGTCGCCAGACATGGTCGCCATTGGCGAAAACGCGCAAAGGACGTGCGTTAGTAAAGCCGATTCGGGCTGCGCCACGCCATCTCCGCGTCTCCGCGTCCCCGTGTCTCTTACTTCTTCCCCGGCTTGATCGACATCACCGGCACCGGACTCGTCCGCACAATCCGCTCCGCCACCGATCCGAAGATCAAGTGCGATAGCCCTGTATACCCATGCGTCGATAGCACCATCAGATCGGCCTTCTGTTCCTTGGCGATTTGCCCAATCTGTTCTGCGGCGCGACCGCGTTTGAGCACCGGCACGACGTCCAGTTTGGTCTGCGCGGCAATCCGCGTCGCGTTCGCGCGAAGCTGCTTCTCGGCGTCCGCCCAAATTGCGGTCAGCCACTTTTCAATGTCCACGCCGATCCCTTCGCTTGCCGCCGCGCTGGCATAATAGACCGAATCTTCGACGACATGCGCCAGCACCAGCGTCGCGCCATTCTTCTGCGCCAGTTCCACCGCGTACGGTTCGGCCACGCAGGAATTCTCCGAAAAATCCGTCGGCAGCAGAATCGTCTTGAATTTAAAACCATCCGCCGGCGGCGCTTCTCCCGGCCGAACCGTAAGCACCGGCGACGGGCACAGCCTGACGACACGTTCAGCCACCGAACCCATCAGCAAATGCGACAAGCCCGTGCGCCCGTGTGTCGCCAGCACCACCGCGTCGGCGTTGTTGTGTTTTGCGTAGCGCGCGATTTCGTTCGCGGGATTGCCCACCGCCGTAGCGTAAATTGTCTTCACGCCGCGCTGGCGTTCAATCGCCTGAGCCAAGTCTGCAACTTTCTGTTCCCGCGCTTTGCGCACCGATTCAATCCACGCCGACACGCCGATCACAATTCCTGACGCCAGCGCTTCGCGGGCGTCTTCCTCAAAAGCATGAAACAGGTGGATCGTTCCACCCGACTGCTTGGCCAGCGCGGCGGCATAGGGCACGGCCGCGTCGGCGTTCAGCGATAAATCCGTCGTCAACACGACGTTTTTGAAAGTAATCATGATGCTCTCCTTCCATTTCCATTGCGCTTCGGCGCGCCGGGAGCGAACGAGCCGTGCGCAAGATTCAATTCCAGCGCCGCCGGCCGCACTGTCAACACCGGGCACGCGCTCAACCGTACAATTTTCTCAGCGACCGATCCGGACAGAAAGTGCGCCAGCCCCGTCCGCCCATGCGTGGCGATCACGAGAATGTCGGCCTGCACTTCCTTCGCTTCATTCAAAATCATTTCGACCGCGTGCCCTTTCTTTAGCACCGGCACAATCTTGATGTTCTCGCGGCCCGGGATTTTTTCGACCCATGCCTGAAGCCTCGCTTTGCGCTCCGCAACTGCCGCCGCTTCCACCGCCGCCGGATCGAAGCCCAGCATGTCCGAGCTTGCCAAATCCGATGCATACGCGGAATCTTCGAACACATGCAGCAGATACACAGTGCCCTTCGACTGGCGCGCCAACTCCGCCGCATACGGCGCCGCGGCCAGCGCATTGTCCGACAAATCCGTGGTGAGAATGATGTTCTTGAACGCAATCATGAGTTGGCTCCCGGCAACTTGTGGTGCAGGCGGCTCGCCTGCACGAAATCTCGGCCCTTTTCCACTCATAACTCATCACATCGCGGACCAATTTCGGAATTTGGCGGGTCTGCGCTAATTCCAAGGTTGCGCTGGTTTTGATGAATGAGGCCGCGATTGCCGCGCGTCAGTTTTGAGAATTGAGTAGCGAGAAAGAGAATGAGTGTGCCGAAAAAATGGCACATTCATTTTGGATGCGGCTTCGCCGGAACTAACAGTTCCGCGTTGGCCACCCAAAACGCAAAGTACGGCATCTTCGCATCCTTGCATTGCTAATGTCTCGAATCTTTTTTTAATTCAAAGATTTCATGCGGCAAGTGCGGATAACTTCTCGACGCTTGCGGCTTTAGCAGTGGCAAGGGCAACCACGAGTTCGCGCCCTTTGGCGCTCAACTGATAAC
>DATGGK010000257.1:0-2082 GCA_035308565.1 Planctomycetota bacterium
GGCGGACAGCGGCGAGATTTGGCTGAATGAGACCCGGCTCGACACATTGCGGCCGTATCGACGCCCGGTAAACACAGTATTTCAAAGCTACGCGCTGTTTCCGCACCTCTCGGTTTTCGAAAATGTGGCTTACGGGCTGCGCGTGCGCGGCGTGACCAAGGCGCACGTGCCGTCAATGGTGGATCAGGCGCTGGCCATGGTGAAGATGAGCGATTTTGCGGCGTCGGCACCAGCTCGACTGAGCGGCGGGCAGCAGCAGCGAGTGGCGCTGGCGCGCGCGTTGGTGAATCAACCGCAGGTGCTGCTGCTGGATGAGCCGCTTTCGGCCCTCGATGCGAATTTGCGGCGGCAAATGCAGCACGAGTTGAAATCGCTGCAACGCGAAGTAGGCATCACGTTTGTCTTCGTGACCCACGACCAGGAAGAAGCCATGGCGCTTTCGGATCGCGTGGCGCTTTTGCGCGCGGGGCATCTCGAGCAAGTGGCCGGCCCACGGGAAATTTATGCGCGGCCGGCGACGGCGTATACAGCGCAATTTATTGGGCAGACGAATTTACTGAAGGCTGAATTACGCGATGGGCGCGCGACGTGGAGCGGGTTGTCTTGGCGCGCGAGTGGCGCGCCTGCGGCGGACGGCGGCAGCGCTTTTTTCTCGCTACGCCCGGAGGCGGTGCGATTGGCCGGCGCGGCGAGCGTAGCGGCAGTGGCGGGCGCGAATCGTAATGGGGAGTTAGTGCGCTTTCGCGCGCGGCTGAGGAATCAGACTTTTGGCGGCGCGACCGACTTGCTCGAAATTGCTCTCGCTGACGGCCGCACTTTGCGAGTCCGAGTGCCGGGCAGCGTAACAATTCCTGAAGAGGCGGAATTTGAGTTTGCAGCGGAGGATGCGGTGTTCGTGCGCGAAACGAAATGAATGGCTCGACTAAAACTACCGATTAACTCGAATAAATAATGTACACGCGCGGATACAAAGCGGCGGTGACCTTGCCACCTTTGGCGTGGGTGACGCTATTCCTGCTGATTCCCTATGGAATTTTATTTTGCTACAGCTTTTGGCAGACCACGCCGGCGCAGACCATCGTGCACACATGGAATCTCGATAATTATCGCAAGCTGTGGGACAACCCGATCTATATGCAAGTGCTGCTGCGGTCGATGCGCATCGCGGGAATGGTCACGGTGCTGGCGTTGGTGCTGGGCTATCCGCTGGCGTATTTCCTTTCGTTCTACGCGCAGGCCAAGAAGGAGCTTTGCTATCAGCTGGTGATTATTCCGCTGTGGGTGAGCTATCTGGTGCGCGGGTACGCCTGGAAAACGATTCTAGGCAGCGACGGCGTGCTGAATGGATTTTTGCAGTACACGCATTTGACCAATCATCCGGTGGAATTTTTTCTGTACAGCCCGTTTGCGGTGATTTTGACGCTGACGCATATCTACACACCGTTCACTTTTTTGCCGATTTACGCTTCGCTGGAGCACGTGCCGCGCAATTTGCTGGAAGCGTCGCACGATTTGGGCGCCACGCCGCTCAAGACGTTCTGGCGCGTGATTCTCCCGCTCTCTATTCCCGGCGTACTGGCCGGAGCGACCTTTGCGTTCGTCTTGTCGCTCGGGGATTTTCTTGCGCCGCTGCTGGTCGGAGGCCCCAGCGGGATCATGATTTCCAATATTGTGGTGAGCCTGTTTGGCGCGGCGTATGACTGGCCGCTGGGCGCGGCGATTTCGCTGTGCATGCTGGTGTTGGTGGTGTGCCTGTTGTTTGTTGTGGAACGCGGCGAGCGGAAGTTGACCTTCTCATGAGCGCAAATTCCAGCAGCGCAAACTCCAGCGGTCGGCGGCGAGGAGCCACAAATCCCGGCGCGGGATGGCTGGGAGTGTATTCGGGATTGGTCTACGCGTTTTTGTACCTGCCAATCCTGGTGCTGGTGATTTATTCGTTCAATCGCGAAGGCGTGGGCGGCTTCCCGCCGCGTCATTTAACCGCGGCGTGGTATGGCACGCTATTTCAGGACGCCGCGATTTGGGAGACGGTTCTGAACAGCCTGATTGTGGCGATCGCCGCGGTCGCGATTTCACTTTTCT
>DATGGK010000258.1:0-54581 GCA_035308565.1 Planctomycetota bacterium
GCGCCCGATCCCAGGCCGGCGCGGGACTCTCTGCAGCCGCGCGCCCGTGGTGAACGCAAAGAGCCCTCCAAAGCCAAGACGGATTTGGAAGGAAAAGGGAGGTGTTGTCTTGACTTTGGTTTTCAGAGATGGCACACGAACAGCATGAAACTGACGGCGGAGGAGCGCGATTAATTGGGCGATCGTTCCCGCCTCAAAGAATTCTTCGGAGCGACTGGAAATTGAGCGCCTCTTTGAGTGAATTGAAATGAGGGGACGGTTTGAGTAACATCGTTTGAGTAATCTTGAAGGATTGCGAATGGCGGAGAAATCTTTGAATTCAAAACTATTAACTGGGCGCACGCTGGGGCTGTTGGGCGCGGGGAACATGGCGGAGGCGCTGGCGCGCGGCGTGATCAAATCGGGCGCGATGAGTGCGATGTATATGATGGCCAGCGACGTGTCAGAGGAACGGCGAACGCTGTTCGAAGGCACGCTTGGCATTCGCACTTCGGTGGACAATAACGCGGTCGTTGCCGCGTCGGAGATTTTGGTGCTGTGCGTCAAACCGCAGATGGTGGCGTCGGTTGTGGCGGGGATTGCGCCAGTGTTCGATGTGAAGCGGCATCTGCTGGCGTCCATCTGCGCGGGCGTATCGTCTGCGAAAATTGAAGCGCTTTTGCCGAGCGGCGCGCGTGTCGTTCGGGTGATGCCGAACACGCCGATGCTTGTCGGGTGCGGTGCGAGCGGCGTGGCGGGCGGAAAGAATGCCAGCGATGACGACATCGCGACCATCGAGGCGCTGTTTGCGACGGCATCCATGACGGTGCGCGTGGACGAAAAGATGATGGACGCTGTGACCGGACTTTCGGGGAGCGGGCCGGCGTATTTATTTTATCTGGTCGAAGCGATGATCGACGCGGGCGTGGCGGAAGGATTCACGCTGGAACAGGCGCGCGCGCTGGCGTCGCGGACGGTGTTGGGCGCGGCGAAAATGTTGGAAGAGACGCAGCTTCCTCCGGAGGAATTGCGGCGGCGCGTGACGAGTCCGAACGGGACGACGCAGGCGGCGATTGAGATGATGGAGGCCGGCGGGGTGAAGGCGAAGATTGCGGCGGCGGTGCGGCGCGCGGCGGGGCGGAGCCGGGAGTTGGGACGGTGAGGACGTGAAATAGATTCGTGCAGGCGAGACGCCTGCACCACGGGTTTAGACTGGCCGGCGGGACGCCGGCGGTACAGATGAGGCGGATATGCCGCGACTGGTGGTTGAGCGAGGGAACGAGAAGGGGTTGAGCTGCGCGATGGATGCGCCGAACGGGGAAGTTGTCATCGGGCGCTTGCAGAGCTGCAACCTGGTGATCACCGACCCGCTGGCGTCGCGGCGGCATTTTTCGCTGAAGGCGAACACCGGCACGTTCACGCTCATCGATCACGGCTCGCACAACGGCACGTACGTGAACGGCAAACGCGTGGAAGGATCGGTGCCGATTGAATTCGGCGCGGCGATTCGTGCGGGCGAGACGCTGTTTAATTTTCTGTCGGACCGCGATTCGGACAAAGGGGCGCTGGCGGGAAAGAAAATCGGCGGGTATCAGCTTGTCGAACGCATCGGCGTGGGCGGGATGGGCGAGGTGTACAAGGCGGTGCAGCTTTCGCTGGGGCGGCAAGTGGCGCTGAAGATATTATCGCCGGAACTGACCAGCGACCGCACGTTTGTCGAGCGATTCTTGCGCGAGGCGCGCGCGGCGGGAAAGTTAAACCATCCGAACATCGTTCAAGTGCACGATTCGGGCGACGATCATGGCTTGTATTATTTTTCGATGGAATTCGTGGAAGGCGGATCGGTGCAGGATTTAATTTCGGGCGGGCGGCGGTTGCCGCAGGATCGCGCGACCGAGATTATTTTGCAGGCGGCGCGGGCGCTGGATTATGCGCAGAAGATCGGGATCGTGCATTGCGACATCAAGCCGGACAATTTGATGCTCACGTCGTCGGGCGACGTGCGGCTGGCCGATCTGGGAATTGCCAAGCAGACGAACGAAAAGGGCTCGGCGGACCAGGCGGACGGCGTCTTCGGTTCGCCGCATTACATGGCGCCGGAGCAGGCGCGCGGGTTGCAGCTCGATCACCGGTCCGATTTGTATTCGCTGGGCGTGACGTTCTACCGCATGCTGCTGGGGCGCGTGCCGTTCAACGGCAAGGACGCGAAAGAAATCATGGAGCGGCAGGTGTTCGACGAGGCGGAGGACCCGCGCAAAGTCGATCCGACGCTGGCGCCGCTGGTTTTTACAATACTCAATCGATTAATGCGCAAAAGGCCCGGCGAGCGGTATCAGAGCGCGGCGAATTTGATTGTGGATTTGGAGGCGGCGATGGGGCAGATCAGGAGCGGGCTGCCGACGAGCAAATTCTCGCGCACGCCGGTGCCGGCGAAGCGGCCGGGGAAGTCGCGGCGGTTCTGGAGGTAATTTTTTCTCTCGCAGCGACGCAGAGGCGCGGAGAACTGCAATGGCGATGAACGGTGAGATTTTGACGGAGATTCCAAATGGCATTGCCGTGAATATTCTGGCGAGCGCGGGGGCTTCGGTGTCGAAGGTGCGGGGCGTGCATGGTGGAGCATTGAAGGTGGCGGTGCGGGCGGCGCCGGAGAAAGGGAAGGCCAATGCGGAGATTGAGGAGGTGTTGGCGGAGTTTTTTGGGGTGAGCAGGAAGAGTGTTTCGGTGGTGGGTGGGGTGACGTCGCGGAATAAGAGGGTGGAGGTGGCGGGGGTGAGTATGGCGGCGGCGCGGGAGAGGATTGGGAAGGGTTGAGATTTTTCGTTTAGCTTGCCGGCGGGAAATCGTTTTGAAAATTAGACAGGCGGTTCCGATCCACACTGGCGGGGCCAGTGGCACACGAACGGCGAGCAAGCTGACGGCGGAAGCGCGAGCTGAAATCCAGTGTGGCGCTTCCGATGCGGGCCGGCTGGAAAGCGACGGTCCGACGGCGGCGATCGGCGGTACGACATTGGGGAATGAACGATGGAAGATTCGCTTTATGAGAAGGTGCAGCAGGCGGCGGCGGTGATTCGGGAGATTTTGCCGGCGGTGCCGCGCGCGGCTGTGGTGCTGGGGACGGGGCTGGGCGGGTTGTCGAACCAGATCGCCGAGCGGAGCGAGTTGTCGTACGAAGCGATTCCGCATTTTCCGCATTCGACGGTCAAGAGCCATGCCGGGCGCGTCGTCACGGGGCGGTTGAACGGCGTGCCGGTGCTGGCGTTCGACGGGCGCTTTCACCTCTATGAAGGATGGAGTTGGGAGCAAATCACGATGCCGGTGCGCGTGGCGAAAACGTGCGGCGCGCAGGTGCTTTTTTTGAGCGGGGCGGTGGGCGGGATGAATCCGCTGCACGCGAAGGGCGAACTGGTTCTGATCGAGGATCACATTAATTTGATGCCGGGCAATCCGCTGATTGGGTCGAACGACGAGCGGCTGGGGCCGCGCTTTCCGGATATGTGCGCGCCGTACGACAAGAAATTGCTCGCTCGCGGGCTGGAGATTTGTCTCGAAGAAAAAATTCCCGCGCATCTGGGCGTGTACGTGGCGGTGGCGGGGCCGAATCTGGAGACGCGCGCGGAGTATCGGTTTTTGCGCGCGATCGGCGCGGACGTGGTGGGGATGAGCACGGTGCCGGAAGCGATTGTCGGCGTGCATTCCGGCTTGCGGATTTTTGCGGCGGGGATCATCACGGACCGATGCCTGCCGGATGCGCTGGAGCCGGCGGTGATTGAGGAGATCATCAAAGTCGCGAACGGTGCGGAGCCGAAGTTGACGAAGCTAGTGGGGCGGCTGATTGCAGAAGCGTGATTGTTCTCACGCAAAGGCGCAAAGAACGGAAAAGAGGAAGGGAGGCTGTGTTGAAAACCACACGCCAAAATTCAAGCGGACGGCTTCCCCTCACCCCGCGGGCGGGTACGCCCGTCGGCCCTCTCCCGGAGGGAGAGGGGATTTGGCGCGCGCGTTTCAATGGAGCGAGGAACGGATAAGAACCATGTCGGCGATTTTGGGATTGCATTATGTGACGCCGCCGGAGTGGGCGCAGCGCGTGCTCTCCGAGCCTGGGCCGCTGTTGCTGGATCACCTTTTTGCGGAGAAAAAAGCCGCGGCGATGGCGCTGCATACGCTCAAAGTTCACGGGAAGCGCTTTCCGGTGCTGAAGAAATTGATGACGGATTTGGCGAACGAGGAATTCGAACATGCCGAGCGCGTCGAGAAATTACTGAAGAATTATCCGAAGCCTGAGCCGCAGAAGGGCGGGAACCGTTACGCTCAGGAGCTGCGGAAATTGTGGCAGGTGCGCGGGCGGGATAATTTTCTGGACATGCTGCTGGTGTGCGGATTGATCGAGGCGCGCAGTGCGGAACGCTTTCGCTTGCTTGCGGACACGGCGCGCGGGACGGAACTGGGAAATTTTTACGAGGATTTGTATGCGAGCGAAGTGAACCATTACCGGTTGTTCTCGCAGCTTGGCGCGGATTTTTTTGGCGAGGGGTTAATGCACACGCGGCTGGAGGAGATGCGCGCGGTGGAGGCGCGGGTGATTCAGGCGCTGCCGCCGGGGCCGCGGATACATTAGGGGTCAGTGGACAGGGGCCAGGAATCAGGGTCAGGGCGAGGGCTATTATGAAAGATTTTTTTCTATCGTTGAATTGGGAGAGCGAACTTTGGTTTGCAGGGCGCGTGTTGTTTGCGGCGCTGTTGGGCAGTTTGGTGGGGCTTGAACGGGAGTATCATCAGAAGGAAGCGGGGATGCGGACACAGGCCGTGGTGTGCATGGGGGCGTGTTTGTTCGCGATCATCTCATCGCATATTCCAGGCGCGGAACCGTCGCGAATTGCGTCGAATATTGTGGTGGGGATTGGATTTATCGGGGCCGGAGTGATTTTGCATCAAGGCGACCGCGCGATCGGGTTGACCACTGCGGCGTCGGTGTGGGTGATTGCGGCGGTGGGGATGGGTGTGGGGTTTGGGATGTATATTTTAGCGGCTGCGACAGCGTTGATTGTGCTGGGGTTGTTGAGCGTGCATCACATGTTTGCGCCGCCGCAGAAAGATCCCGAGAAGAAGTGACGTTTACGCTTCCTTCTTTTTATCCGCGCAGGGGCTTGAACCGTTGGTCATGCCGCAACCGCAGCAGCCTTCGTCGGCCTGCTTTTTCTTGCGGAATTCGTTAACGATGGGGCGCAGGATTTTGTAGGCGGCCCAGATGGCGGCGAGTGCGGCGATGAGTACGGCGGTGTAGCTTTGCCAGTCCATGACGACTTCCTCTATACGCGTATTCTAATTCGAATGGCGATGAATGGCAGTGTTATTTTTTTGCGCGCACGGATTGCAATAACGCGCCGATGGTTTCGACGACGCGAGAAGTAGCGCCCAGCTTCTTCAAAAATCCTTCTCGTGCTCGCGCGGCCATCGCTTGGGCTTCGTCGCGATTTTTGAGCAGGCGTTCGAGCGTGGGAGCCAGCGTTTCGCGCGTGATTTCAAGAGAGCCGTTGCAGGCGCGCAGGATTTCCATCGCGTCGTTGAAATTGTGCATGTGCGGGCCGTGGATGGCGGCGACACCCATGCCGCAGGGTTCCATGATGTTCTGGCCGCCGTGGGGGATCAGCGAGCCGCCGATGAAGGCGACGTCGGCGGCGGCGTACATGCGTTTGAGTTCGCCCATAGTGTCGATGAGCAGGACGGGAGGGGAGTGGGGAGGAGGGAGTAGGGAGTGGGGAGCAGGGAGTGGGGAGTAGGGAGTGGGGAGTAAAGGGCGGGCGTCGAGTGCCGATTTGCGAACTGCGATAAGACCGGCGGATTTAATTTCGTCTTCAACGCTGTTGAGGCGTTCGGGGTGGCGGGGGACGAGGATCAGGCGCAGGGCGGGGCATGCGGTGGCACGCAGATTTTTATAGGCGTCGAGGAGTGCGGATTCTTCGGTGGGGTGAGTGCTGCCGCCGATGAGGACGGGGGCTTCGGGAGCGATGCCGAGTTCGGCTCGGAGCGCGGCGCGCTGTTCCGGCGAAGGCGGCGACGTATCGACGGCGTCGTATTTGATGTTGCCGGCGATTTCGATGCGCTGGGGATCGACGCCGAGTTGATGGAGGCGTTCGGCGTATTCAACGGTTTGGGCGAGCCATTTTTCAGGACGATTGAA
The DNA here is from genome assembly GCA_035308565.1 of Planctomycetota bacterium. GTDB lineage: Bacteria > Planctomycetota > SZUA-567 > H5-PLA8 > H5-PLA8 > JANXLS01. The sequence goes on from DATGGK010000258.1 coordinate 6,158, forward strand.
GGCGCGGCCGACGAGGGACCAACCGAGTTTGTAGCGTTTGGCTGAACGCCGAGTGATGCGCGCGTTGGCGACGACGATGGGAATGCCGCGCGCTTTGGCTTCGGCGGTCATGTTGGGCCAGACTTCCAATTCCATCAGGATGACGATGGAGGGTTTGATCGCGTTTAGAAACCGCCGCACGACCCAGGAGAAATCGTGGGGATAGAAGACGACGTTTTCGGGGCCATATTTTCTTTCGGCGACGGCGTGGCCGGTGAGGGTGGTGATGGAGATCACGACTTCGGCCTTGGGGAATTTTGCTTTCAGGGCTTTGATGAGTGGTTCGGCGGCGGTAGCTTCGCCGACGGAGACGGCGTGGATCCAGAGGCGTTGGACGTTGGGTTTGCGCTCTCTAATGCGGGCCATTTTGTCGCGGAAAGGCGCTGATTTTTTTCCTTTGAGGCGGCGGAAGAGGAAATAGGGGAGGAGGAGGGCGGCGAGAAAGAGATAGAGGAGGTCGAATGCGAAGGAAGCGCCGCGGGGTTTGTTGGGCATGGGTGGATTTAATGAGGCGTTTCTACTGCCGGCGTGGGCGCGGGATGAAATCTGCAAAGGCGGTCCCGATGCGGCACGGGTTGGGTACAGCCCATGGCACACGAACGGCTTGCAAGCTGACGGCGGGACGGCGATTTGAATTCGTACATTTTGATCCGCTTGGGAAATTTTACGGCACTGTGCAGGCGGGACGCCTGCACCACGGGAAACGTTCATTCTTTTAGTTTGGTGATGAAAACGATGTACATGCCGCCGGGGGCGGCGAGTTCGAGTTGTTTGGTGCGCTCTTTGGTGAAGGTGTAATTCAGCGGCGCGAGAACGGCTTTTTTGCCCTCTTTGACCACGATGGCGAATTTGTCCGCAGCCTCGCGCGTGAATTCAAGCGTGTATTTGCCGACGGCGCAAGTGCTGTTGGGTGCGGCGTCGGAAACAGTGACGGCTTGCTTGCCGGCGTCGGAGAATTTGATGTAGGCGCTGGTCGAGAGGGCAACTTTGTATTTGGCGAGACTGGCGGGGACGGGGCCGGATTTGCCGGGATCAACGGCGAGCACGGTTTGGACGTCGAAGGTTTCGGCATGCAGCCTGGCGCCGCCGGCGGTGAGGCTCGCGGCGAGCAGCATTTTCATCACGCGAAGAACTTGACGACGTTTGTTGCACACTCGGCTGAGCCCTCACTTTTTTTGCGGCGCTTTTCAATAGGCATTATAAGCCCTATAGAACTAATAGGCCTAATGCGCCGCATGAACAATTATGCAGGCTGGAAGCTTGCACCACAATCATTCGAAATCGAAGTTGTCGATATTATCGTCGGTAGATGAATTCTTAAAGTACAAAGTGACGACGGGGTCGGTGCTGCCGGGGACCATGCGCACGCGGACGCCATAATGATCGTCGAGTGCGTCGGGGATGGCCATGGGGGCGCTGGCGGTGGCGTCGCTTAAATCTTCCGGCGGGAGCGGCGCGGGGCCGGGGATGGCAAATGAGAAAAGAACAGATGCGGCCAGTCCAAAGCCGATGGTCAAAAACCAATTTGCATGCGGCGATGGATTTTTAATCGGGGCAGGCGGGGCGGATTTTGCGATTCGTGAGGCAGTGAGAGCGGGAATGTTGCGCGATGAAATGCCGCTCCACACGCCTTTCCAGCGCTGATGCGAGACAGAGGGCATCAGTTCTTTTTTTGCAACGCTGTGCAATGCGATGTATTTGCCGATTTTTTCGAAGCGATCCGGCGCAAGGTCCGGCGCGGATTCTGTCGCGGCGAAATCGAGGATGCGTTTGATTTGCTCAGGCGGCGATTCCAATTCGCGCGCGAGCTTTTGCCAGATGTTGTCGGCCGCGGGGAGCACTTGAGGGACGGCTTCGAGGCGCGCGGAGCCGCTTAAGCGGCCGTAGACGTCGAGCGTGTCGCGCATGGCTGGATTTTGCGCCATGGCGTTCTCGATGGCGTCGCGGTCGGCGGGGTCGAGCTCGCCGTCGGCGTAGGCGCTGAGTTTTTTTAGTTCGTCTTCGGTCATTACTACGTTGATTCCTGTTCATTCCGCCTAAAGGCGGGACTACAAACTTATAAATGCGGCGCCAACAATTCCTGCAATTTCTTTCGCGCGTAAAACAGTCGCGACATTACGGTGCCCATGTTGCAGTTCAGCAGTTCGGCGATTTCCTTGTACGACATTCCTTCGGCTGCGTGCAACATGAATACGGTGCGGTGCGCTTCGGACAGTTTCATGATCGCTTCACTGAACGCTGCGCTGAATTCGTTCAATTCCGCGTGCTGCAACGGACTTTCAGCGCCGCTTTTTGCGACCGTCACGCCGGCATGTTCCTCTTTCGCATCCTCTCCGGCGCCCATGCGCTTTTCATCGAGCTCCACTTCGATGCCGCGTTTCAAATGGCGCAGGCGATCGATCGAGAGATTGATCGCGATGCGCCTGATCCACGGAAAGAAACGCGCGTCGCCGCGCAATTTCTCCAACTGCTCGTAGGCCTTGACGAACGCATCCTGCACAACATCCAAGGCCGAATCTTCGTCTCGCAACAAACGCCACGCGACCGTAAAAACGCGCTGGCGGTATTTCAAAAACAACGACTCAAAGGCCTGAGCGTCACCGCCCACCGCCTTCTCGACCCACGCCGCATCCTGAACGTCGTCGGGAGTGACGAGCGCATGGCCGATCACGGAGCCGGGGGCGGACGAGTGCGATAACGCGCCGGATGATGAGTCCAGCGGGCGAACCACGCTTTCCGTTCCCTCGCCGCTATGAAAATCTGACGGTGCCATGTCGGCCTTATTCAGTGCAATTACGGACATTTGGAAGAAAATTTACAGGACCTTTACGGGGTTAAATTCGCGAGCGTCATCGTATTATGTCGTGCTCGGATTTGTAGTCCGAATCCAAAAGCGTTCCGGGCTTGAGCTCTTGCCATTCGGCCGGAAGCATGGAGACTTCGACCAGCGCCGCGCCGGGCGCAAGGCGGGCCTCATCGTGGATCAGGCCGCAGCGGGCGTCGGAGGCCAGCGGGACGGCGGTTTCTTCAGGGGCGGGATTTGGCGCTTCGGCGCGGAGGACTTTGCCATTCAATGGGGTGAAGCGCTTCGATTCGGGGATTTTCCAGACGATTTCGCAAGCGGCGTCGGCGGGCAGGGCGCGATTCGTTTGCAAAATAAAAATGGCGTTACCTGCGGGCTGCGGCGCGAAGCCGGTGGCGAGCGCTTCCACTTGGGAGGGCGGATCGCCGGCGATTTTGATTTCGCAGGGCATGTTGAGCAGCATTTCGGCGGCGGAAAATTTTTCAATACTTTGGCCAGGAGGCACGATGCCCCGCACGGCGATGAGCGGCGGACAGTGGCGCACATTTTTGAGCGCGACCGGCGGAAGGCGGAAGCCAAGCGCGCGCGGGGCAATATCGTTCCACGTGGTTTCGCTGACGAAGACTTGCCCGCGGCCGGCGGCGCTTTCGATGCGGTTGGCGACGTTGACGGCGTCGCCGATGACGGTGAATTCGATTTTTTGCATGGAGCCGATGTTGCCGGCGCAGACTTTGCCGGTGTTGAGGCCGATGCCGTGGGCGAGGCCGCCGGGCGGGAGCGTGAAGCGCGCGCGGGCGGGTTCGTCGCGGTTGAATTCGAAGAGCGCGATCTGCATTTCGAGGCCGGCGGTGACGGCGTGCGCGGTGTAATCGGGCTGCTCGTCAAGCACACCCCACACGGCCATGATCTGATCGCCGGCGCATTTATCGACGGAGCCGCCGCGGCGGAAAATCAGTTGCTGCATGACGCTGAAATAGCGGTTAAGGAGACTTACGGCGTCTTCGGGCGGCATGTCGGAGGCCATCGACGTAAAGCCGCAGATGTCGGAGTAAAAGATGGTGCCTTCTTTCGATTTGCCGCCGAGTTCGGCTTTGAGATCGCCGTTGAGCAGGCGCGCGGCGATCGACGGCGCGAAGAAGCGCTGCAAATTTTCGCGGCGCGTGGTTTCTTCGGCGGCCATGAAGGCGAGTTCGATGTTGCGGATGACCAGCGAGGTTTGCGCGGTCAGCAAACGCAGGATGTTGACATCTTCGTCGGTGAAAACTTTGTAGCTGAAGAGCTGAATCAGGCCGAGATTTTTGTCGCCGGAGATTAATGGCGAGGCCATGACGGCGTTGATTTTGTTGAAGGTGTCGGAGCCGATGGCGCTTTTAAAGGTGGTGAGCGTTTTCAATTCTTTGGCATTAATCCAGAAGGCGACTTTTTCGTCTTTCACGCGGCGCAGAATCGTGCGGGAGAGTTTCAATTCGCGCGTGTCCCAGGCGCTGTTGGAGCGGAAGCGCGCGCAGGCGAGGCCCTCCGGCAGGCTGCTGACTTGGCGGGCGTTGCGTTTGATGGCCGTGGGAAGCTGCCCGTCGCGGCTGTAGAGCACGAGCATGACGTGGCAGGCTTCCCTGAACGCGGCCATGACTTGGTCGAGACAGATTTCGACGATGTCGCCGAGGTTGTGCGCGTTGCTCATGGCGTGGCTGGTTTCGTAGAGCCACTTGAGGCGGCCTTGCAGCAGCGATTTGTCTTCGGGCGTGAAGTCGCTGATGTTGATCTTTGCGTCGAGTTTGCAGCCGGGTTCTTCGTCTTCGAAACCGAAACCGGCGAGCGTCGGGATCACGGTCAGCGGGGCTTCGGCGGCTTCAAGCGCGACGCGCGAAGTGCCGCTGGTCGAGCCCATCGTGAGCATCTGGCCGGGGAGAAGCTGGTATTCTTTGTCGGGGACGAGCTGGACGCCGTTCAAGAAAGTTTTGTTGAGCGAGCGGAGGTCTTTGACAAACACTTTGTCGTGGTCCATCCAGACCATGCAATGCTGGCGGGAGATCCGGCTGTCGGCGCTGAAGACGAGCGTGCATTTTTCTTCGCGGCCAAGCATGACGGCGCGCGCGGGCGAGTCGTGGCCGGTGAGGCTGATGCGCGTGGGGACGGGGCGTTTGCCGCCACGCGAGTCGGCTTCTTTGTGGACGACGAGTTCGAATTTGGCGGACATGCGAATCCTCTCGGCGACCGAACAGAGGAGTACGATATACGAGAAGGGGGAAAGGTCAACGGGGGAGACGCGGAGATGGGAACAACGAATCGCACGAATTTTCACGAAGGAAAGGCTGGGTTGCGCGCGGATTGGACGATGAAAATATAGATGGATTTTGCTTAAAGAGCGTCTCTCTTTGGTTTGATGAAATCGGGATTTCATTTTTGGATGCGGGTAAACCGCTTTGCGGGAGAATCCACGAGATACTGTGAAATTCCGCTCCCTTGCGGTCGCGGTTCGTTGGCGCGATCTGATTTAAAGAAAGATTATGCGAATCGAATTGTGTTTTGCTTTGATGATTGCTGCCGCACTGCTGTGCTTTCGGGCGAAAAGTTCCGATGCGGATATTCAGGCCATTACGGCGCTGGTTTCGCAGGACCTTTACACGACCGATCAGCAGACGGTCGAGCGCATGGGGCTGGGGAAATATGGGGGAGCGCTGTTCAATCAGGGCACGCGCGGGCGCGCGTTTACGGGGATGCTGGGCGATAAAGGGAACCAGGAGACGCGCAAGTTTCTGGCGGAGAGATTTGCGAGCCTGGGGTTGCATAGCGCGATTCAAGGTCGATTTCGGAATGTGGTGGCGGAGCAGACGGGTGCGAGCACGCCGGAGAATATCGTGATTTTGTGCGCGCATTACGACACGCGGAAATCGAACACGCCGGGCGGGGACGGGGACGCGTCGGGAGTGGCGGGAGTGACCGAGGCGGCGCGGTGTTTGAGCCAATACAAATTTGACAACACGATTCGGTTCATTGTGTTCAACGCGGAGCAGAAGAATCTCGACGGGAGCTACGACTACGCGAACATGATTTTGGGCGCGGGCAAAGAGAAGCTCGTGGGCGCCGTGGACCTCGATCAGATTCTGCATCCGTATCACGACAAAAATCCGGCGCTGGCGCAAGAGGCTGTGGTGGGAATTGGGACGCGCAGCGCGGATGCGCTGGCGTGGGCGTCGGCGTTCACCGCGGCGGCGCAGCAATTTGTGCCGGCGCTGGCGCTGGACGCGAGCGGGCCGGTGACCGATTTTTCGAGCGACCATTATGCGTTTGTGCAAAACGGATTTAACACGGCGCTGCGGATTTCGGAGAATTCGAGCAAGGACATCGCGAACGCGTCGCTGAACACGGCGGGCGATGCCAGCGATGGGGTGGCGGGGGTGCATTACAATTATGCGTTTGCGGCGAATGTGGTGCGCGCGGCGACGGCGTTTGTTGCGCAGCAGGCGGGCTATGAAGGGGCGGCGGATTCGAGCGCGACAGATTTTCCGGATAGCGACGGCGATGGGTACAGTGATGAAATCGAAGTGGCATTGAATTCTGATCCGGCGTTGGCGGTGAGCACGCCCATGAATTTGCCGGCGGCAACTCAAAACGGCTACATCGAAACGGTGGCGCTGGTGATCGAACTGGATTTTGCATTGGATTCGGCAGACGGATTGACTCTGACCGGTTACGCTCAGATTCCTGACGGGTACTCGCCGGCGGGCGGGACGGCGATTGTGGATGTTGGCGGAGTGGTGAAGGCGTTTCCGCTCAAGGCCGGCGGGTCGGGGAAGAAGGGACTGAACTCGTTCACGCTGAAAATCAAAAAGACGAAGGGCATTGTCCTAGCGCAGTTGGCGCAATTTTCGTGCACATTTAGCGCGGGAAATTATAAGCGGCAGTTTGCGAAATTCGGGATGCTCAACGGCAATTATTCGCTGAAGCCGGTGACGATTCCGGTGACGGTGATTCTTGATAATCAGGTGCGCACAACGATGCGAATCCTCACGTACAATTGCAACAAAGACGCTGTGGGTGGCGCGAAATGAGGTTTCGCTGCTCAATGCGTCGTGCCATTTTTTGTCGCTTCAAATCGTGCACTATTGCACATAAATGTGCGCACACTGCGTCGCTATTTTTTCAAGATTCTGCACAATCGCCGAAAAAGCGAAACTTTTTTCAATTGCAAGCCATTGTTTTTAAAGGCTTTGTAAAAAATATGATAAAATGCACATAGAGGTGCACGTGTGCTATTGACACAATGCCGAAAATAGTATAGGATGTGCAGTGTCAGAGGTGCACATTATTTTAACGAATCGGAAACCGGAACCGGAGAGGAAACCATCATGGGTGTCAGCCAACAGAGCATTGCCGAAAAGCTGGGTCTTTCGCGCACAACCGTCACCAAGATTCTGAATCGCGACCCGAAGTACTCGGCCAGTGAGGCGACCCGCGACCTCGTCTTCAACACTGCCGAAAAGATGGGTTACGATTTCACCACGATCCGCCGTCCGTTCAAGCGCGAATACGGCCGCACGGAAGTCAACGTCAAGTGCGACATCGAAGTCTGCACTGACGGCGACAGCATCTTCGACCGCGGCGAAGCCACTGCGCGGAACATCAGCGTGGGCGGCGCGCTGCTGACGGAGTTGAAACTGGCCAAGAATTGCCTGCCGCTGTCGAAGTTCACGATCCGCTGCCGCTTCGCGGACCTGCCGGTGCTGGCGAATCTGGTGGGTGAGTGCCAAGTCGTGCGGCTGACGGATTCGCAGGACAAGATCACGCCGGAGTTGGGCGTGAAGTTCATCAACGCGAACGTGAACGACCGCAAAATCCTGAAGGATTTCATCGACAATCAGATTGCCGAACGCAACGCCAAGAAGCAGGCGGCGATCAGCCACGCGAACATGCCGGCGGCTGGGGCGGTGTTAGTCTAGGAGTTCGTAGATCGGAGCTCCGCTCCGTTCGCATTGGGATGCCACGAAAACAGGCCCGCGGCTGCGCGGACCTGTTTTTATTTAGCGGCAAATAGGCCCTATGGGGCGAATAGGCCCAATGAAGGGCGTCAGCAACTAACTCCGTAGTGCTATCACGCAGTTAATAATTCTGCTCTTCTTCAAAACAGATTCTCGGTTATCGTTTTCCGGTGAGGCCCATCCCTCTGCAAAGGAGGTTCAGCTTGCCTGCCACCATCGCTTTCACGGTCAATGGCCAACAAAAGTCGGTCAGCACCAATCCGGCGCGGCCGCTGCTGGATGTGTTGCGCGAAGATTTGCAGCTTACTGGAACGAAATTCGGGTGCGGCGAAGCGCGTTGCGGTGCGTGTTCGGTGCTGCTTGACGGCAAGCGCGTCTTCTCGTGTCAGACGCCAGTTTCAAAAGCCGAAGGGAAAACCGTGCTGACCATTGAGGGGTTGGCGACGGGTGAGAAGTTGCATCCGGTCCAGGATGCATTTTTGGCGGAGAATGCATTCCAATGTGGGTACTGCACGGCCGGGATGATCATGTGCGCGGTGGAGTTGCTCAACGAGACGCCGCACCCGACGGATGAGGAGATCATCACGGGGATGAGCCGGAATGTGTGCCGATGTTGCAGCTATACGAGCATTATTAAGGCGGTGCGGCGGGCGGCGGGGAAGTAAATTCAAAGTTCAAAGTTCAAAATTCAAGAATGCAAATCACAGTAGTCAATCTTGAATTTTGAATCTTGAATGGGGGGTTCAAATGATCCGCGACATGTCTCTCGAAGAGATTTTGGCTCAGCCCGATTCGGGCGCGGAGGATCAGTTGCCGCTGGTGGGCGAGGCGCTGCAGGCGGAGCTGGGGCGGCGGTCGTTTGTCAAGATGGTGCTGGGCGCGGGGTTGTTGATTACCGTCACCAGCTATGCGGAGGAACCGGACGATCCGCCGCCGCGGCGCGGGGGCGGGCGGGGCGGCGGCCGGGCGAATGTTTCGGCGCGCGTGCATTTCGGAAAAGATGGCATTGTGACGGTGCTCACGGGGAAAGTCGAAGCCGGGCAAGGGGCGCGGGCGGAATTGTCGCAGGGGGCGGCGGAAGAATTGCGCGTCCCGCTGAGCCAGCTTCAACTGGTGATGAGCGACACGGGGTTAGTGCCGGACGATGGGATCACAGCGGGCAGCGGTTCGACGCCGCGGACGATGCCCGAAATTCGCCGGGGGTGTGCGGCGGCGCGCGAGATCGTGCTTGGAATCGCGGCGAAAAAATGGAACGTCGAACGCAACACGCTTGAAATTCGCGACGGTAAAATTTCTCACGCGGAGAGCAAGCGCGAGCTGACGTACGCGGACATCGCGTCGGAAGATCAGGGCAAAGCCTTCGACATCGGCGTGCCGGACAACACGACGCTGAGCCTGGTTAAGGATTGGAAGATTTTGGGCGTGCCGGCGGCGCGGCCGAATGGGCGCGCGATTGTCACGGGAAAGCACGGCTATCCGTCGGATATTCAGCGGCCTGGATTGCAATACGGGAAAGTGCTGCGCGCGCCGTCGTATGGCGCGAGCTTGAAGTCGATCGACACGGACGTGGTCAAAGAGATGAAGGACGTCACGATCGTTCACGAAGGTTCGTTTGTGGGCGTGGTGGCGCCGACGAGTTATGCGGCTGACGCGGCGCTCACGGCGATTGCGAAGACGGCGAAATGGGACACGCCGCCGCATGTGTCGAGCAAAAATCTTTACGACTATTTGCGGAAGAACGCGAACGTGCCGAAGAATCCGTTCGCGGACGACGTGGCCAAAGCGGACAAGACGCTGCGGCAGACGTATCTGGTGCCGTACGTTCAGCACACTCCGATGGAACCGCGCGCGGCGGTGGCGGAGTGGAAGGACGGAAACCTGACGGTGTGGACGGGGACGCAGAATCCGTTCGGCGCGAGGGGTTCGTTGGCTCAAGCGTTCAACATTGGCGCGGATAAAGTGCGCGTGATTGTGCCGGATTTTGGCGGTGGGTTTGGCGGAAAGCATTCGCCGGACGCTCATATCGAAGCGGCGCGATTGGCCAAGACGGCGGGCAAGCCGGTGCAAGTGCGCTGGACGCGCGCGGAGGAATTTACGTGGGCGTATTTCCGGCCGGCGGGCGTGATCGACGCGGAAGCGAGTCTCGACAATAAGGGCAAAATCACGTCGTGGTTTTTCATCAACATTAATTCTGGGCGGTCCGCGGTGGAGACCCCGTATCGCTGCAAGAATCGCTGCAATTCGGTCGGATCGAAAGGGCCGCTGCGCGAAGGGTCGTACCGCGCATTGGCTTCAACGGCGAACACGTTCGCGCGCGAAAGTTTCATGGATGAACTGGCCGACGCGGCGAAGATCGACCCGCTTGAATTCAGGCTCGCACATTTAGACGACGGGCGCTTGCGCGCGGTACTGGAACACGCGGCGAAGAAATTTGATTGGGCGGCGCGCGTGAAGAAAAAAGATCCCGCGCTGGGCGTTGGCTTGGCTTGCGGGACGGAGAAGGCGTCGTTCGTCGCGGCGTGCGCGGAAGTCGCGATCAAAGACAGCGAGATTTCGGTGCGGCACGTGTGCCAGGCGTTCGATTGCGGCGTGATTTTGAATCCGGCGAATCTCACGTCGCAGATTCAAGGCGCGATCATCATGGGGTTGGGTCCGGCGCTGCGCGAGGAGATGATTTTCGAAGACGGACGCATGATGAACGCGAGCTTAAGCGAATATCTGGTTCCTCGATTTCGCGACGTACCGACGATTGATGTGGAGTTGGTTAACCGCTCGGACCAGCCGGCCGTAGGCGCTGGCGAGACGCCGATTATTGCGATTGCGCCGGCGATTGCGAATGCGGTGTTTCATGCGACGGGGCAGCGCTTGAGGCAGTTGCCGTTGAGGTTGGCGGGTGCGGCCAAATAAACTGGATGCGGTGCTGCGATAGCTTGCCAACGAGCGGATGGGAGCCACACTGGCAAGGCCAGTGGCACACGAACGGCTGCAAACTGCCTGCGCAAGCGCGTCGATAATTTGGGCGCGCGTTTCCGCGTCGGAGATTTTTTGCACGCCTTGGCCATAATATTCCATGTACACACTCGGCTCAACTCTCTGGCAAGACATCGCTGAAGCTCAAGCGCAGCGGCGCTTGCTTGTCATCGCGACTGTTGTGCGCGATAGCGGGAGCGTGCCTCGGCGTTGCGGCGCGAAGATGCTGATCCATCCGGACGGTGCGACGCGCGGGACGGTGGGCGGGGGGCTGTTCGAGCAGCGTGTGATTCGCGATGCGTTAGCGGCGCTGGACGGCGGTCGCAGCGTGTTGCGCGGGTATTCGTTTAGACCGAGTGATGAACGCGAGTGTGGCCGCTCCCTTACGGTCGCGGCTCGTGGGGAGCATTGCGCCGTGAGTGACGCCGAGGTTGCGGATCAGACATTTGGCGCGATTTGCGGGGGGCGGGTGGATGTGTTTCTGGAGGTGGTTATGCCGGCGGAGCGCTTATTGATTGTGGGAGGAGGACACTGCGGACGGGCGTTGGCGCAGGCCGCGTCGCTGCTCGATTTTTCGATTGTGATTGTGGACGACCGCGACGAGCATTCCAAGCCCGAGGATTTTGCGTTTCGCGGCGTTGAATCGGTGCTGCGTTTGACGCCTGATTTCAGCGAGTTGCCGGAAGTTGATGCGCACACTTATGTCGTGCTGGTGAGCAAAGGGTTTATCACCGACACCGAAGCATTGCGGCGCGTGATACGTTCACCTGCGGCGTACATCGGCATGATTGGGAGCGCGCAGAAGCGCGATACGGTTTTTGAGAAATTGCGCGCGGAGGGGATTTCGGACGAGCTGCTGGCGCGCGTTCATGCGCCGATTGGGTTGGAGATTGGCGCGGATTCGCCTGCGGAGATTGCGGTGAGCATTTTGGCGGAGATTATTCGGAAAAGGCGAAGAACAAAGAACGATGAATAATGAACGATGAACGATGAATTATGGACTAAAACAAACCATGCACATCGCTGCACTCATTCCTGCTGCGGGGCTTTCGAAACGTATGGGGGCGTTTAAGCCGCTGCTGCCATTGGGCGGGGCGGCGATGGTGGTGCGCGTCGTGGAGATGGCGCGGGCCGTGAGTGAGATTGGGGCGATTGTGGTGGTGACGGGGCATGAAGCGCGGCGGGTTGAGGCTGTACTTGCTGGACTCGGCGCGCCTGAGACGCGGCCTGCTTGCGTTTACAATGCGGATTTTGAGGCGGGGGAAATGTTGTCGTCGATTCAGGCGGGATTGCGAGCGCTGCCGAATGCGGACGCGGTAGTTTTGGCTTTGGCAGATCAGCCGGCGGTGCGAGCTGAGACGGTGCGGAGATTGATTGAGGTTTGGCTGAAGAATAAGCCATTGATGGTCTTGCCGGTTTGGCGGGGCAAGCGTGGACATCCGCTGCTGCTGGATTTGAGATTGCGCGGGGAAATCATGGCGCTGCCTCGCGGTGAGACGTTGAAGACGGTGGTACATCGGCATTTGAATGAGGCGGTGGAAGTCGAAGTGGGGGACGAGGGGATTCTGGCGGACATGGATACGCGCGAAGAATATGAGCGGATGAATCGTGAATTGTTCTCACGCAATGACGCAAAGGCGCCAAGGAGTTAACTCCGATCCCAAATCTCCTGTTCACGGCAGGGTGAACGCCACGAATTCGTCGCCCGATTTCGTAGCAAGTTTTCCGCCCCCGCCGGCAGCGATGACGACGTATTGTTTGCCGTTGACGGCGTAGGTACTGGGCGTAGCGTAGCCGCCGGCGTTGAGTTTGAAATCCCAGATGAGTTTTCCTGTGGCTTTGTCGAAAGCGTGGAACTTTTCGTCTTTCGTTCCGCCGATGAAGACCAAGCCGCCAGCGGTGACAATGGTGCCGCCGAAATTTTCAGTGCCGGTTTGCGGGATGCCGCGCTTGGTTAACTCCGGAAATTCGCCGAGCAACACCTGCCACGCGAATTCACCTTTGTTGAGGTCGATCGCGGTGAGCAGGCCCCAGGGCGGTTTGATCGCGGGATAGTTTTCAGCGTCGAGGAAGCGCGTGTAGCCGGTGAAATTGTAGCCGCCTTTGGCGTTTTTCTTCATCGTTGCGACGGCGGGAACGTTATTTGAATTTACGTATAGAATGCCGGTCGTCGGATCGAACGACGCGCCGGCCCACGTCGAGCCGCCGTGGTAGCCCGGGACGACCAGCGTGCCGCGTTCGCTCGGCGGCGCCCAGCGTTCGTGACGCATTCCTTGCAGAGCTTTGAGCGCGGCGGCGTGAGCCTCGGGCGAAATGTTGGTGGCATCGTCGTCGGTGAATTCCTGACGCGCGAGCGGCGGCGGCTTGACGGGCTCCGGCTGCGTGGGGCTGGCGATTTCGCCGAGAAGATCAGACGCGGGCGCGGGAAGCTCCTTTACGTCGAAGAGCGGCTTGCCCGTCGCACGATCGAGCAAATAACAGAAGCCGGTCTTGGTGACTTGCGCGACGGCTTCGACGGATTTTCCGTCGTGCTGCACGGTGACGACGACGGGCGGGCACGGGTTGTCGTGGTCCCACAAATCGTGATGCACCGATTGGAAATGCCAGAGGCGCTTGCCGGTGAGCGCGTCGAGGGCAACGGTACAATTGCTGAAGAGATTATCACCCTTGCGGTCGGCGCCATAGAAATCGGAAGTGGCGGAGCCGGTGCCAAAGAAGAGGACACCGTGCTCAGCGTCGAGAGTCAGTCCACCCCAGGCGTTGGCGCCGCCGCGATTGATCCATGCGTCCTTTTCCCATGTGTCAGCGGCAAATTCGCCGCCACGCGGAATGGCGTGGAAGCGCCAGATTTCCTTGCCCGTGCGAACATCGAAAGCGCGCGTGTCGCCGGGCGCGGCGGGTGTGGTTTCATCGTTGGAAAATCCGAGGTAAACCAAATCGCGATAAATCAGCGGCGCGGAGGTCGAGCCGTACGATTTCATCGCCACGGCGGGATCGAGCGCAGTGCGCAGATTGAGCTGGCCGTTCTCGTCGAAGGCAGGATCGAGTTTGCCGGTTTTTGCATCGAGGGAGATCAGGCGCCCGTCGGTGAGACCGACCAGGATGCGGCGCTCGCCGTTGGGCTGGCCGTCAGTCCAATACGCCACGCCGCGATTGACGCCACCGGACGCGCGCTGCGGCAGTTTCGCCAGGCCTTCGTACGGATCGAAGCGCCAGATTTGTTCGCCGGTGGCGGCGTTGAGTGCGACGATTTTGGTGAGCACGGTCGTGACGTACATCACGCCATCGACAACGATCGGCGTGCATTCGATCGTCGATCCGTTTCCCGCGTCGCCGGTGTGGTAAGTCCACGCGACTTTGAGCGTGGCGACGTTGTCTTTGTTGATTTGAGTCAACGGCGAGCAGCGCGTGCCGCCTTTGTCGTTGAAAACGTTCGGCCAATCGGCTGCGCTGTCGGAAGCGAAGACGCTAAGCGTGGCGAGTAAAAGGAGTGCGAGCTTGTGTGTCCGCATGGTGTAGTTCTTACAGGGATTTCGAAATCATTGCAAATAAAGGATGCGAAACGATGAGAGTTTTTGCGATCTGTGTATGGATGTTGTCAATGTTGGCCGGCGCGGCCGACGCGCCGGTCGACACGGCAAAACTGCCGCCGGCGGTGACGACGAAATCGGTGCTGCGAATTTGGGTGGATCAGTTCGGGTACCGGACAAAGGGGCGCAAGCTGGTGATCGTTGCGTCCGATGCGGCGATGCCGGCCAGCTTAAACATCGAGATGTGCGATGCGGCCACGCAAACGGTGGTCTGGGAATCGAAGCAGAATCCGGATTGGATCAAGCCGTATAAGAATGGCGCAAAAGATATTGAGTCGGGCGATTTTGTGGCGCATTTGGATTTAAGCGCATTTACCAAACCAGGACGATATTACTTGACCGTGGATATTAACGGCACTAAGGAGCGCTCTTACTTATTTAATATCGGCGACGAAGTATACAAACAATCAGGATTGGCGGCGTGGAAGGCTTTTTATTACAACCGCGCGGATTGCGAGAAGCCGGAGAAGTATGCGGGGCTTTGGTCGCACGGGGATAATCACAAGGGGCCGGGGCAGGCGACCGAGGCGCGCATTTACAAATGGACGGGGAACAGGCATCCTGATCCGGTGGGGAAGGAGATACTCGATCCGACGCCGTACGATGTGCGCGGCGGCTGGTGGGACGCTGGGGATTTTAACAAGTACACGGGCAATACCGTGCAGTGCCATAATGAAATGTTGATGGCAGTGCAATTACTTGGCGCGGCGGCGAAGGATAATCAATTGAATATACCTGAATCGGGAAATGGAGTGCCTGACATATTGGACGAAGCACGGTATGGTACTGAGTATTTAATTCGCATTGCCGATAGCACGGGCGCGGCATTTGGAAAAGTACATGAACTTGGCACAAGCCCGCCGGAAGCAGACAAGACACCCGTGCAATTGACGGTGCAGACAAGTTGTTCGACGATGAGCCGCTGTGCGGCGCTTGCGTACGCTGCGGTGGTGTGGAAGGAATCGAAACTGGACGATGTGTTTGCGAAGAAATGCCAGGAGGAGGCTGAGAAGGCGTGGAAACTCTTGGAGGAGAAACCGTTTCCCTGGCCGGTCGATCCAAAGAATCCACAGAAGCAGGCATACACGGGCGATTGGTTCGATCAGGATTTTGGAAAAACGAAGGCAACTGCGGCGGCGGCGTTTTTTCGGCTGACAAAGAAGCCGGAATACGAGGCGATCGTTAAAGACGCGGCGGCGAAATGGAATCGGTTCGATCCCGGAGACAATTTGGAGATTTATCCATTGATTTTGATTTATACTCACACGCCCGACGCCGACGCGGCGACGGTGTCAAAAATGAAGAAACTAATCACCGATGCGGCGGATACCGCGGGTAATTGGAGCGGGTTTAACCGCGGTTACGGCGCGGGGCTGAAGGGCTATTGGTGGGGAAGCAATCGGACAATCGGACAAGTCGGCGTGGTATGTTTGGTAGCGTCGGAGTTTTCGACCGATGCGGCGGCCAAGCAGAAGTATTTGGATACGGCCGAGGAGTATGTTCATTATTTGAACGGACGCAATCCGATTGGGCGCTGTTATTTGTCTAACATGAAACAATTTGGCGCAGAGCATTCGACGATGGTGATGTTTCATTCTTGGGTAGGACGAGATAACGATAAGTTTGGCGCGAAGTATATTGGCGAAGGAGAGGGCAAGATTGGGCCGTTTCCGGGAATGGTGGTAGGCGGCGTGAATGGCAGTATGAAAAAATATGTGGATAAGTTGGATTGGCGCACAAATCCGTGGGAATTTAACGAGCCGGATATTACGTACCAATCGCCCTGCGCGACGTTGCTAGGTTATTTTGCATTGAAGGTAAAATAGCGCGTCTCGTGACGGCCAGCGAGGACGCCAGGCGGTACAGAATAACCACGGGCTAAGAGCCCGTGTTACTTGGGGAGTTTCAGAGTTGGGTCGCCGAAGAGCATGAATTTCATGCCTTGGAAAAATATACTTGGCGGGTACCAATCTTTGTTGGGTTTCAGATCTGCGAGGTGCTCGGTTTTGTAGTAATAGGTAATGGCGCTGGCCCAACAGTCGCCAAGACGCGCGGGCGGGACGCCTGCGCTGTGGGCGAAGGATTTTGCGAAGCCGTCGAGTAACGTGAGGCCGCAAGGTTGGCTGCCGGTGTTGCAGCCGATGTAGGCGACGGCGCCGTCGGGGCCGTGGCGGAGGAGTTGTTCTCCGAGGCCCGTCGGGTTGTATTTGCCGCGTTGGTAGGGCGCGGGCGGGGGCGGCGGGGCGGTGAAAACTTCGCCGTGGTCGGAGCCTTTGTGTTCGACGCCGGCAATGTCCACGTAGGGTTCGTAGGGCGGAAGCGTGGCGAAGCGGGCGGTGGAGCATCCGGCGGACATCACGATCGGAAGGCGGCCGGCGTTATGCACACGTTTTAAATCGCGCACGGAAAAGCTTTGTTCCCAGCGGTCGTCGGCGCCGTGACCGGTGTGGAGCATGAGCGCGACTCCACTATTGAGCAATTCAACGACTTGATCGGCGTTCGGCGGCGGGGTTTTATCGTCGCGTTTGGCGTCGGCAAAGTAGCGCTTTTCCAGCGTCCACGATTTCGGAAACGCGGCGGCAAGTTGATCGAGGCGCGCGCGGGCGTCCACCCACCCGCCAATGCTGATGAAGGCAGCTCGAGCGCGTCCGGCGGATTGGTTGTCGTCGAGCGATTTTTCGTACGCGATTGATTTCGCGGCAACGATTTTTACCTCGTCGGGCGTGCTCACGGGCCAGCGGCCGACGGCGACGTCGGGCAGGTAGTCGATCTGGTCGTAGTTGATCGGGTCGTCTTTGTTGAATTCGCCGCGGACTTCGCCGAAATAATCTTCGTGGAAACCCTCCTTCTTTGCGTTCCAACTTTCAAAACTGCCGTCGGATTTGGCGAGGTCGCTGTAATAAAGGTCGCTGGGATAAAACGCGTAATTAAATGCGTTCGCGGTCACGCGGTCAAGGACCATGTAACGCACTGGCACCACGTCGGCGTCGCCCACGAGAAGCACGTAGCCGAGGCGGTGGTCCTTCCATTCGTTAAAGAGGTAACGCTTGAGGCGCTCAGGATCGTCTGCGCCGGCGGTGGACTTTAGAATTTGTTCGAGGGAGGCGAGTGTGGTAGGCAGTTGGGACTGTTTGTGAGCGACGTAGTCTTTGAGCGCGGAGTGAAAGGAATCTGGGGCGACGATGATGAAGGTCTTCGGCGCGGGCTCGGCGGCGAGAGAAATCGACGAGACGATAAAGACGAAAGCGATGAGAGAGACTTTGAGTTTTGTCATGCGGAATCTCTCCGGATTTATATCACGTTCGCGACTCGATCGACGCCTTCCCCTCACCCCGCGCGCGGGTACGCGCGTCGGCCCTCTCCCCCAAGGGGAGAGGGTGCGGCGGCGTCAGAATTCCATCTGCTCGTTGGGCTGCGCTTTAGGTTTGAAATAATCGTGCGGAATGGGGCGCTGCTCGGGTTTTTCGGGGGTGAAGATCTTTTTCCATTCGGGGCCGGGATCGAAGGCGGCGGCCATGGCGTCGATGAGCGGCGCGTCGGCGGCGACGATCGGGCGTTCGTAAATACTGCCGTCCGGACCGCACATGTATACAGCACGGCCGGTGACGCCAGGCTGCGCGGGCCAGGCGATGACGGCGTGCCCTCCGACGAGCGCTCCGTTGACCAGCCAATCTTTTTTGCCTCCATCGGCTCGCGCGCTTTGGCCGGTCAAAACTTTGAGCTTGTAGCCGGCGAGGTTGAAAATGCCGGTCGTTTTGTCGAGCAGTTCCAGATAATCCTTCTTCGCGTTGCCCCACGTTTCCAGAAAATTGGGCGCGTAAAAATGAGTGTTTTCACCAGTCCAATGTTCTTCAAAAAAGAATTCCTGGCTCTGATGATATTCCTCAACTTTTGAAAGCACCGTCGCTTCGTTGTAGATCATCTGCGTCAAAGGATCCTGCACGCCGAGCTTGATCAGCACGCGCGCGGCGTTGGCTTGCGTTTCTTTGCGCGGGTCGTTGATCAGTTTTTGAATGTCGGGCAAAGCGGGTTTTGCTTTTTCGGCGAGTGCGATGAGTGCGCGCCGCGACACGGCGCCGACGGTTTCATAATCGTCGGCAAGACCGGCAACAAGCAGCGGCAGCGTGGCGTCGGGTTTTTGCGGGGCGACATCGTAGAGCCAGCGTGCGGCGCTGACGCGCACGAGGTAATTGGCGTCCTTCAAGGCGGCGGCGGCGACCGGGATCGATTCGGCGACGCCGTTGTCTTTGAGCGGAAGGACGAGCACGGCGGCGGCGCGGATTTTTGGATTTTCGTTCTTCAAGATTTTTCGGACGAAGGCAATGGTGGCGCCAGGATCGCCGGCCGCGCCGTGCATTTCGTTGATCGCGCGAAGAGCGAGATCTTCATTGGGATTTTCGGCTTGCGGCGCGAGCGCACCGAAGACATCGGCACCGATTTTTTTCAACGTGCGAACGGCTTCGTGGAAGGTGGTTTCGTTGTCGCGCGACAGAAGCGCGCGCACGTCGGCTTCGGCGGCGCGGCCGTCTTGCTGCAAATTTGAAATGAGGCGCAGCGCGGAGATGCAGACTTCTTCGCGCTCGTCTTTGGCCGTAGCGGCGAGAAGTTTGATGTGCGGGGCAAGTTGTGCCAGCTTCATGGAATTCAAGCCGTTCTGGGCGTTGGCACGCAGCTTGGGATTTTCGGCGCCCAGCGCTTTGATCAGCGCGGGGACGGCATCGGTGCCGATGCCGACGAGCGCTGTCATGGCGCCGTTGGCGATTTGCGGCGTGCCGCGGTCGAGGATCTGCACTAATAGCGAAACACCCGAGCGCGCTTCGGCGCCGAGACCCTTGATAGCGGTGACAGCGACGTTGCGCACGTTGCCGTCGGGGTCCTCTACGGCGGCGGACAATGCGGGGATGCTTTCGGCGCTGTAACCGGCGGATTTCAGAATGTTGTTTGTTTGCCTGTGCAAATTGGAGGAAGTGGCTTTCAGCAAAATCGGCAGCACCGGCGCAAGCGCGCGGCTTTGGTTGCGAACGTCGTAGTAGTTCAATGCAAGAACTCCGCGCGGTTGCAAGGATGCAGAGCAGGCGGCGAGATTTTTTACGACCAGCGGCAGCGACTCGGCGCCGACGGGTTTGCCATAGGCCCAGAGCGCGGCGATGACTTCGTCGGGCGCAGAGCTTTGAATTTTCTTCGTTAGCGCGGGGGTGCAGGTGTCGAGCGCTTTTTGAAGTTCCTCAAGCTGCTTGTTGGCTTTGGGCGAACGGCGTTCGATTTCCATCGCGCGGATTTCGCCGATGGCCAGAAGAATGCCGGTGGACGCGGCGGGGTTTTCGTCGAGCGCGCTGAGCAGGAAAGGAATGCAATCGGGGGCGAGCTGATTGAAAGCTTGTGCGGCGGCGTCGCGGATTTGCGGCGATTCATCGCTCATTTCGGCGACGAGTTGAACCATGCCCGCGCGGCCGAAAGTCTTAAGCGCCGACCCGACGTAATTGGGATGCGAATTGCGCAACGCGTCGGCGAGCGGCGGAACGTTGAGCGTGTCGGCGCCAAGGCGGCGCAACGCCTGGGCGGCGTCGCCTTGCGCCTCCTTGTAATCGGAAGCGAGAATGGTGAAGAGCAGCGGAACGGAAGTTTCGCGCGAGGCGCCGATGTTGCCAAGCGCATTGGCGCAGGCGGACCACACGCGCACGCGATCCTTTCCAGTGTAGGGGCGGCCGGCGACATCGAGAATGGAGGGCACGCCATCGGGGGCTTGCACGCCAATGCGGCCGAGGCTTTCGACGAGCGCGCAGACCATGGCCGGTTCCTGCTCGGTGCGCAGCACGTCGCAAATAATCGGCACGGCTTTCGGACCGCATTGGCCGAGCGTGCCTGCGCCAACGCGGCGTGAAGCCTCGTCGTCTTTGCGCAGCTCGTTAATGAGCGCCGGGGCGGCGAGCGCGCCAAGTTTGGAGAGCGTTTGCACGGCCATCGATTGAATCTTGCCGTCCTTCGAATAGGCGTTGCGAATCAGTTCGGGAATGGCAGGCGCGGACGCGGGCGCCATGCGTTCGAGCGCCGTTTCGGCGGCCTCGACAAAGTCGGCATTCGTGTCGGACAAGGCGGCAGTCAATTTCGGAACGGCGGGCGCGCCGATGTACGCGAGCGCATTGCCGGCGTAAGTGCGCAGGTTATTGTCGTTGGATTTCAAAACAGCCAGGAGCGGATCGATGGCTTTCGCGCCCATCTTGCCGAGCACGCGCGCGGTTTCGGAGCGATAGTCTTTTGAATTGATGAGAAACTCGATAAGTTCGGGGATGGCGTCGGCGGCGGGCGGGCCGATTTTTTCGATGACTTGCGAGGCCCAATCGCGCGAGGAGACGTCGTTGCTTTTGAGCGCTTCGCGCAGCAGCGGCAGTGCGGCGAGCGCGTCAGGCCCAGCGGCGAGGACGGCGCGGCTGACTTCGTTGCGGACTTGGGATTTGGGCTCGTGGACGCGCACATCGGCGAGCGCAACGATCGCTTCGAGTTCGCCGCGCATTTCGCTGAGCGTTTTGACGGCGAGCAATTGGACTCCGTAGGCTTTATCGTGCAGGGCGGACTTAAACAGCGGTAGAAGGGTTTTGTTTTCAGCGCCGCATGTGCTGAGGGCTTCGAGCAACAGCGTGCGGACGGTTTCGTCTTGATCGCCAAGACCAGCCGCGAGTTTTTCCGGCGTGTGTGCGAAGCGCGGCGCGAGACGCGCGAGCACGCGCGCCGCTTCGCGCCGTGTGGGGGCATCCTTTTCGTCTTTCAAAATCGCGAGCGGAATATCGGCGGCGCGTTCGCCCATGCGTTCGAACGCAGCGAGCGCTCGCGGGCGGATTTCGTTCGAATCGCGCATCAGGCGCAGCAGCGCGCTGCTCGCTTCGAGCGGCGCCGCGTTCAATTTGAGCAGCGCAAGCGCGGCGCCGTTTTGAATTTCGGTGTCTTTGTCAGCGAGTGCTTCGATCAGCGTCGGGATGGCGGGGCGAGCGCTTTCGCCGAGGCGTTCGAGCGTCGCGGCGGCGTCGCGGCGGATGTATCGATGATCGGGCGCTTTGTCGAGCAGGTCGGATTTGAGCGCGTCCACGGCGGGCGGGCCGATGCGTTTGAGCGCGGAATCGGCAAGCATGTGCGCGTCGCCTTCGCGACGGAGCGCGAGAACGTAGAGCCGCGCCGCGCTGGGTTCGGGCTCGTTCATCGCGGCGAGTGCGATGGCGGCGGCGATGGCGGTTTCCTGATCGGGGTCGCTCAACAATTCGCGGATAAAGGGCGCGGTTGAGGCGGCGGCGCGGCCCAATTTGCCGAGCGCTTCGGCGGCGTGCGCGCGGACGCTTGGACTGCTGTCTTGCAATTGAAAAACGAGCGGGCAGAAGGCGGGATAGTGCAATGAGCCATCGCGATCCGGCAGGATGCCGATTTCACCGAGGGCGAGCGCGGCAGATGCTCGTACGGTTTCATCGGCGTCATTGAGGAGTGGGATCAATGCGGGGACGGCTTCGCGTGCGCTGGGGCCGATGTCGGCGAGTGCGCGGGCGACACCAGAGCGAACTTCGGCGTTCTTGTCATTGAGGGCAAGAGTAAGCGCCTGAACCATGGGCTTGATGCCGCCGGCAACTTGCTGCAGATTTTTGATCGCGGCGAGACGCGCATTGTCGTTGGCGTTGCGAAGCGCATTCATCTGAGCGTTGATCGCGGCGGCGGCGTCGGCGGCGACGAGGTGATGCGACGCAAAAACAGCAAGCGCAAGGATGATTCTTGCGCAACTGGAGGTGAGAACTCGAATCATTTTTCTAAATACACCGAGCGAATTGCGCCGTGGTGATTGAGCGAAGAGGTTGGGAAAATTATTTTTCTTGCGCATGATGCGTTGATATAGGACGGCTCTCCAAGCCGCCAGAAGACATTCTACTCAAAGAAAGTTATCGGAATATCAGTGCACTTTTCGCGCGGATGTGCAGACGAGACGCCTGCACCACGGGCAATCGGTCCGATAATGCGAATCGCAGCTTTGGAAATTGGTTCCTGAATTTTGGAAAAAAAGGCTTGTAATGGCGCTCCGGCTGTCTAAATTATGCACCACGTGACATAAATGCACAATGTTTGTGCATTCGTGAGCGTTTGCACTAGCTGAGGTTTCTATGTGCGGGAAACGACGTTGTCAGGGCATGACGCTCATTGAGCTGATGGTGTTTCTCAGCATCGTGACCATTGGAATCGTTTCCACTGTCAGTCTCTATGTGAATCAGCGCTTGGCGCAACGCGTCACGGAAGAGCGCAGATTAGCGAGCTTGGCGGCAGAGCAGAAGGTTGATGAAATCCGTATCTTCATCAACAACGGCAAGACGCTCGACCAAGCCTTCCAACAATATGGGCCATTGCCATTGCCGCAAGGTGCACCGGGCGCATCCTTTGATGTGCCGAGTCTGAACGCCTTCGCGGACGATAATCCCAAAGACGGCCAGCGCCCCAAGCCGCGTGCCATCGGGACGGTAACTATCATCAACGATGAGTCACCCAACGAGAGTCTTTTCGGCTACGACTATGCCAACAACTGCGCGGGGCCGCCGTTCGGTGTTGACATCGACGGCAACGGCAGCCGCCTGATCGAAACCGGTTTCGGCACCAAAGGCGCCGCTGGCTACAACGACATTTGTCCAAAGCCTTTTCCGCTTGACCTCAACGGCAATGGTTCCGACGGCTCGGGATCGAATCCCTGGGATTCAAACATTCTTTCCGGCTTCAAGATGCTTCCGGTGGTCGTGACGATTCAGTGGAACGGCGCGGATGGGCCGCGGCGCTTCGATTTGTTCACGATCATCACAGCCAATCGGATCACGGAGACGCAGTAGTGCAAGAGATGCGGGGACACGTGGGCGCGGGTACGCCGGGACGCTTGAAATCAGCGCCTCACCGCGGCTTCGTTTCATCGCGTGGCGATGCACAACGAGCCGCGACCGCAAGGGAGTGGGCCTTTTACGCGCGTGGTCTGTCGTTGATCGAATTGTCGTTTGTGATGCTGATCCTGGCCGGCGCTTTCGTGGGGATTTTTTGTGCCATGAGTTTTGTAGCCAATGGCATGTATTCCGAAACGGTGAGCGCCGATCAGTACACGCGCACGACGGGAACGCTCTACGACGTCGTCTCCGAATTGCGCGAAGCCGCGTCATACAGCCCGCATTTTTATCTGGAAGTCAATCCCACAAAAGCGCCGTCGATCACCTTCGACAAAATCGACACTGTCGATGCGAACGGCAACATCGTGTGGGGCAGCATGATCACGTATCGCCTCGAACATGTCGCGACGGACGCGAGCGCGCAATTCGAATCCGATCATCCGGGCGTCACGCAGGGGCGCGTGGTTCGCGAAGAAGTAGCCAGCGTCAACAACCAGCCGCAGCCGGCGGTGCTCACCGTGATTGAGGACTGCGTGCCCTACCAGATCACGCAAAGTGGAACGTCGGCGTGGGGCTTCAACGTCACGCGCGACGGCTGCGCGCTCACGATTACGCTCAGCCGCTGCGGCGACACGCGCCTGGGCACCGGCGCGGAAAACGACATCAACGTGAACAGTAACACGATGGCGGCAACGACAACGACGACTACGAACACGTCCAATCCGATCACGCACGCGACATTAGGGACGCTGGACATTTGCACGACGAAGAGCGTTTACTTTTTGAAGAATCCACAGGTGGTTATTCCGGCGGAGTGAAAATCAGGGGTCAGCAGCCAAGAGTCAGGAGTCAGGAATCAGATCATATTTTTAGGAGACGGGAAAATGAAACGCGCATACGTTGCACGCGGTTCGGCTTTGATTGTGGGGTTCGCGATGGTGGTGCTGCTTGCGGCGCTGGCGGTCGCTTTTGCCAGCCGCATGACATCCAATCAACTGCGCGTCGAGAGCGACATCGCGGGCACGCGCGCGTATGAATTAGCGCAGACGGCCAACACGCTCAAGATTCAGCAGGTCTGGGCGGATTTCAAAAGCAAGCCGACCAACCAGCGCGTGGCGTGGGTCGGCGGCGAGGACAGCAACGGCAACGGCGTGCTTGATCCTGGCGAAGACGTGAACAACAACGGCCGCCTCGATCCGCCCAACGCGCCGAATTATCAGGACAACGCATGGGTGCCGGGCACGGCCGGCGACGTGTGCACGCGCATCAAAGTACTCTCGCTTTATAAACACGATTGGGCGCTGGTGCGCTTCACAACCTGGGCGCGCGTGACCGACGACGCGCGTGGCCGCAGCGCTTTGCGGAAGATTCAGCGCGTCGTGCGCTTTGAACTCGGGCCGGCGTCGGCCTTCGATTACGCCTACTTCGCCAACAATTACGCGTCGATCGCCGGGCAAAAGCTGACCGTGTACGGCCAAGTCGGCGCGAACGGCAACGTCGATTTGAGCGGCAATCCGCTGATCGACGGATCGATCTTCGCGGCTGTGAATTCGGATGTCGGGTCGCTGGGTGTTATTAATGGTAGCGCGCGCAGCGACAGCCTGTCAAATTATCGCTCGTTTGCGGCCAATAATCCGTTTATGCGTCCGACCAATCCAACCGCTGATCCCGAAGACAAAAACAAAAATGGCAAACTTGATCCGGGCGAAGACGCCAACAACAACGGGAAGCTCGACAATTTCGCCTATGTCGTCGGCTATGATGGCTCGCCCGCGCTGAAGACGGCTCAAGACCAAGAGGCGATGCCGGATTTCAGCAACCTCGATTATTACCGCGAGCTGTCGCAGAACTTTTTACGGCCGGTGCGCTCCGATTTGGGCGAGCCCGGCGGAACGCCCGGCGGTATCGTCAAGCAGCTCACTGCGCCCGGGCTGGACCCGACCAATCCCGCGAACTACACGACGCTCATTAATGGAGACTACGGATTCAACGGCGAGTCCGGATTCGAAACGCAGGTCGCGAGCAATGGTTCGGTGAATTACGTCCACTTCAACAACAAGCTCGACCTGCTGGTGCCGCAGCGCAACGGAAATGTGGGCTTGATCGGCACGGCCGCGCAGCCGCTGGTGGTGCTCGGGCCGGTGGTGGTTTCAAGCGACTTGGCGATCAAAGGCGTGATGAAGGGGCAGGGCACGATTTACACGGGGCGCAACACGCATGTGCTCGGCGATCTGACGTACAGCGATCCGCCGCAATGGAAGCAGAACGACGTGTACTTCGACACGACCGCCGCGAACAACAAGCAGAAGGATATCGTCGGCTTCGGTGTCGGCGGCAACGTGGTTTTCGGCGATTACACGAACGCCGACACCAATGCCGATCAATGGAGCACGGTCAAAGGTTTGATTTCGCCGCCGTACACGCACAAGGAATATCTGGGCACAGCGCAGACGAAGGGCTTTAATCTGCTGCAGCTTTTGGCGTGGTTGCTTAGCACGCTCGACGGGATGAACGGCTACAACAATTCCAATGGCTGGTTTGACGGCAATTATCTCGGATTGGACGGCGGCAAGTATTACAACAACAACAATTCGGTACCGCTGTTCGCCAATCGCGCGTTCTATCAGTCGTCTTTTTCGAAAGCATACATTCATTCGACCGCGACGACCAATCCGCAAAACGTTAACGGCATTTTCTACACGCAGCATTTCTTCGGCGGGCGCTTGAACGGCATGAATCTACTTGGCGCGATGATTGCGCGCGACGAAGCAATCGTGACCGACAACAGCGGTGTGTTCTATTACGATCCGCGCATTTCGAAGCAGGAGCCGAGCACGTACATTAATTTGTTCCTGCCAAGAACTGCGGCGCTGTCGGTGATTTCGACCAAGGATTTGAACGCAGACGACGCGGTGCCCTCGTCGCCAGACTGGTAATTGATTCGCATTGGCCCCATAGGTCCTATTAGGCCCATTGGGCCTATTGCCCCATGGTCCGGGAAGACGGCGGAATTTTGAAGTTTGGGATATGGAACAAGAGTCCAAGGTAGTAAGTGAGGGACACGACATGCTTGCGAAACGGATGCTGAGGGTTGCGTTTGCGCTGGTTTGCTCGCTGCTCGCCCAAACGTCGCACGCGATGCTGGTGACGCCCGCAACGCCGGAGGAGAGCGCGGTGGCGTTGGACCAGGCGATCGTGCGGCGCAACGCCGCTGATACCGACAGTCTTCATTTCAAGCGCATGCACGAACGCCAATTCGCCGCTCAAACACAGGCGCTTGTTTCGGCGAAATCGGCGGTTGCCGATTCAGCGGCACCCATCGCGGGATCTGAAGCAGCGGAGAGCATTGCACCGTATTCATGGATGGGGATTGGAGGCTTGGCGGCGATTCCGTGCGCGGTCTTTCTGCTGGTGGCCTGGCTGACGCGTCGCGCACTCGCCTGCCGCGAACGGGAACGGCTCGCGATGCTGTGGATGCTGCATCCGTCACAGGCGGCGATGGAGGCAGTAAAGGCTGAGCCGAAACCGAGCCCAACTTTCAGGCTGGATCCGGGTCGCCGGCAGAAACTGCAGGAAATCTGGGCGCTCACGCTCGCGCGCATGCAAGGCGAGCCGTGCGCGCCGGACCTGTCGCCGGGCAATACCTCCGAACCGCTCGCGCCTATTCCAACACCGGTCTAACCGCATCCAAAACCGAATTCGCGTAGAGTTCGCGACGAATACTGAGTCTATTTTCGAGGCAACAGTCGTGCGCCTGCTATTCTGAAAATTATGCATCGTTATCATATCGGACTTATTGGAACGGACTGTGTCGAAGCCATTTGACCCAATCGCCCGCGGCGACTCGCCGCCTCCGCTCGTCGGCGCGCAGCCCTTGGCGCTGCCGCAGTTGAATCCGACGGAGGCGTCAAGCCCTTTGGCGCCGGCGGGCGCCGTTGCGGTAAGGGGAAACGATTTGTCGTCCACGGTAAAACTCGCCACGCGCGGCCCCAAGTCGCTTGCGATCGGCACGCTGGGACAAAGCGTTGAATTGTCCACACCCTGGCAGGACCTGCTGCGCGACGAATTCATCGCCAACGCGCCGCGCATCGAATTGGACGGACGCTCGGTTCCGGCGCTCGGCGGCATTCCGCTTTTTTCGAAGATCGGCCAGGGCGGAATGGGCGCGGTGTATTACGGCATCCACCGCGGTTTGGCCAGCGAAGTCGCGGTAAAAGTGCTGCCGTTCCATCTGGCTCAGATCAAGCCGGAACTGGTCAAGCGCTTTTTCCGGGAAGCACGCATTGCGTCGAAGATCAATTCGGAACATCTCGTGCGCGTCACCGACGTGGCGCAGGAAGGCAAACTCTCGTTTCTGGTGATGGAATTCGTCGACGGGAAATCGGCGTGGTCGATGCTGCGTGATATCCGTCTAAGCGGTCAGCGCGCTTTTGATGAATTGTCGGCGCTCGATATTTGCATTGCTGCGTGCAAAGGATTGTCCGCGGCCCACGAGGCGAACGTTATTCACCGCGACATCAAACCAGACAACATTCTTGTTCCGCGAAATCGGGTCACCGGCAAGTTCGACTGCGAGCGAGCCAAACTCGCAGACTTGGGGCTTGCGCGCGTTGATGAAGGCGTGCATTCGATGACCAACTCCGAAGCGTGCCTTGGAACCCCAGGCTTCATGGCGCCGGAGCAGATTGTGGATTCGCGCAACGGCGCAAAACCCGCCGACGTGTTTGGGCTTGGCGCGTCGCTGTATTCGCTGCTGTGCGGCGAGCCGCCGTTTTTTGGCTCGACACCGATGCAGGCGATGTGGGCGACGATCGAAGCGGAACATTCGCCGATTCGCGCGCGGCGAGGCGACATATCGAAGGCCACGTCGGATGTAATCGACATTTGTCTCGCGAAAAATCCCGCGTACCGCTACGCGGACGGTGCGGCGCTGTGCAGAGCGCTGGAAGCCAGCCGCTTGTCGCTCACGAATCCGCAAGGCGTGGACTATGCGGAGGTGATGCAGCCGCGCTTGGACGCGGAGGAGGAACGGCGCAGGCGCGCGGAGGAGAAGAAACTGGAAGACGCGGAGGCGCGGGAACGCGGGATAACAGCGGCCCGGCCAATTGGCGCGGCGTGGAGACGGCGTTTGATTGCATCTGCTGCAGCGGTGCTGCTGGGCGCATTTGTGTGGGCGGTTTATGCCGTGGTTTCGCACAGTTACACGCCGCAAAACGCGCGCGCCGACGCGCCGGCCGATCCGGCGAAATTGGATCAATTGGAAGGGGACAACGACGCGGCGCTGGCCGCGGCAGACGGTGCGCGCAAAGACAAGCTTGACGATTACACGAAAAAGCTGGCAGGGATGAAAGCAGGCGCGGAAGCGGCGGCGCTGAAAAGAAAGCAGCAAGAAAATTCGGCGCGTGCGGAATTCGATGCGCTGCTGAATTCGGCAAATGAAGCGTGTGCGAAGCAAGATTGGCGGGCCGCGAACGAGCTTCTTGGGAAAGCAAAGATCAATTCGGGCGCGGCGTTCAGCGCAAGAGGAAGCGAATTGGAGGTGTTGAGCGCGGCAATGCGCGACGGCGAAAAGAAGGATGCTCACGCGCGGAATTATCAGGATCTGCTCAACTCGATTCGGCGCGCGGTGGATGCCGAGCCGCTGGATGCGTTCGGTCATGCGTATCGGTTAAGCGCCGCAAAGCGCGCGCAACTTGAAGCGCGCATTCACGAGGCGCAAAACATCGACGCCAACGCCACGGCCCAATTGGCGCCAGTGCTCGAAAAACTTTCGCGCGATTCAGTGCTGGATTTGGGCGGCGGCGCGCTGATTGAATTGGTGCTTGTGCCGCCCGGCGAATTCACGATGGGCTCGTCGGTGTGGGCGGCGGACAACGACAAGGGCGCGGCGGCCGAACACCGCGTCACGATTAGCGATCCGTACTACATTGCCAAACTGCCGGTGACGGTCGCGCAATTCCGGCGCTTTGTGGATGGTGAGCGATACGTCAGCGATGCGGAGCGCGGCACGCTGCCGATCGGCAAAGGCGCGCTGACGATGGTGAACAAGAAGGGAACGTATGTGTCGGCCGCGACGTGGCTGCATCCGGGATTCGAACAGCAGGCCGGACATCCGGTTGTCGCTGTGAGCTGGAACGACGCGCAGGAATATGCAAAGTGGCTATCGAAGAAAACGCAGCTCGCCGTGCGGCTGCCCTCCGAAGCTGAGTGGGAATACGCGGCGCGAGGGCCGCAGGGGTGGCAGTGGCCGTGGGGCGATGCGTGGGACGGCGCGAAATGCAACCACGCCGACAAGACGCTGAAGTCCGGCGGGATTCTTCCGGACGCCGCGCCTTTTTCCGATGACAACGACGGCTATTCGTTCACGTCGCCCGCGGGATCGTTCGACAACGCAAGCTGGTGCGGCGCGAAAGACATGGCGGGAAACGTGTGGCAGTGGTGCCAGGATGAATTCAGCGCGAAGTATTACGACAACTCGCCGGACGCAAACCCAAACGGACCGCGCATCGCCGATACGATGGATTATTACGGCACCAAGCTGCCGCTCAAAGTTCTGCGCGGCGGATCGTTCTTCGATGCGCCCGACATGACGCGCAGCTCTGCGCGCTTTAACGCGCCTGCGATCCACCGTGGCGTGAACATCGGATTTCGTGTCGTGGTGATGCCGGGGGAGAAGAAATAGGACGGGGCAGATCAGAGTTCGGCGCAAAAACGGATTTTTGCCGCCGTTTCTGACCCATGACCCATGACCCTGACTCCTGACTTCTGACCTCTAATTTCTTACTGAGGCAATTGGCCAATTATTTCGTCGGCGCGCCCAGCTCGCTGTTCGCCGGGCCGTTCATCACTTCGCCGAAGCGGTCGAATCGCGAACCGTGGCACGGACAATCGAACGTTTTCTCCGCTGGGTTCCAATGAACGATGCAGCCGAGATGCGTGCAGACAGCGGAACATTCGTGCAGCGCGCCTTTCTCGTCACGATAGACGGCGATTTTATTCAAACCGCGGCGGATGACCGCGCCACTGTCGGGCTTGATTTTATCGACGGTTTCCACGTCGCCGCTGGTGATCCAATCCGCATATTGCACGGCGGTGTTCAAATTCTCCTGCAAATAATTCAGCGCGGCGCCCAGCGTTTTGCGCGACGGATCGTAGAGCGTGGCCCACGGGTTTTTGCGTCCCACGATCAAATCCGTCAACAGCATGCCGGCGATGGTGCCATGTGTCAGGCCCATGCCTGAATCGCCGGTGACGATGTAGACGTTTTCTTTGTCCATCGGATTGCGCCCGATGAAGGCAAGCCCATCGATCGTTTCCATGACCTGGCCGGCCCAGGTGAATTCAACGTCTTCAGCCGCCGGAAAGCGTTCGCGCGTCCACGCCTGCAAGCGCAGGAAACGCTCGCGCGTATCGGTGGCTTGCCCAGTGCGGTGATCTTCTCCGCCGACGATGAGAATCTGCGATCTGCGACTGTGCGGATGGTCCTGCAAGCGCACGTAATGGTAGGGCGAGAGCGTGTCCCAATATAGCGCGCGCGGGATGGAGCCGATCGGGGCGCGGACGCCGATCACGTACGTCATGTAACCGGTCTGCTTCGTGTGGATCGCAAACATGTCGTTGATCGGCGAATTGGTGGCAACGACAACGGCGCCGCATTTGATCGAATGCCGCCCAGCCTTTACTTTTGCCGGCGGACCACCGTCGATCTCCGTGGCATGCGTTTGCGTAAAAATTTTCCCGCCGTCGCGGCGAATGGCTTTCACCAAACCGCTAAGATACTTCAGCGGATGAAACGCGGCTTGATTGGGAAAACGCAGCGCGGGTCTACCGTGATACAATTGAACGGGCGGATGCCGCACCTTCCCGACGCTGGTCAAACCGGCGTCGTGCGCCGCTTGCAATTCGCGGTCGAGATACTCTTCGTCCTTGTCCGGCGACAAGCATAGGTAGCCGTCGAGCCGTTCAAAGTCGCAGTTAATTTTTTCGTTCGCAGTGATTTCTTCGATGCGCGCAATGGCCGCTGTGTGACTCTCGGCTGCGAGGCGCGCGCCGCCTTTGCCGTGCATGCGCTCGATTTCAAAGTAGCGGACGTCAAGAGCGTTGGCCAGATGCGCGGAGGTGACTTCGGTCATGCCGCTGCACAGCGGACCATCGTCGAGAAGCACGATTGACTTTCCATGTCGAATCAATTGATAAGCCGTAGTCAATCCGGCGATGCCACCGCCGATGATGCACACATCCGTTTCCAGACTTCCTTCAAGCGCTTTGAATGCTGGCATCTCGGCGCTCGCTGCCCAGAGCGACTTATTTTCGGCGTGTTGGCTGTCGATTTGATTTTCCATCGGTGCGTTTTCCCGCGTGGCTATTGACAACGATGCAAAAGTCCACGCGCCGCATGACGCTCACCGCCTGATGATTGCGCTCGAACAGCGCCGTCGCTCAACTTCAGCATTCGGCTCCGTCCCTTTAGCTCTCAATCATCCGCATGCGCCATAGGCACGTGAACGCTTCGCATCGCCGAGCCGCTAATCGTTTGCCGACAGAAGGCAGCGATCGAGCACGAGCATCGTCAGGCCGCCGATCACCATGCCGCTAACAAAGGCCATCGAAACGCTGAAGCGCGGATTTTCTTTGACGTATTTGTCGGACTTCTCCAGCGCTTCCTGGCCGCTTTTCACGACGGAGCGCTTCCACTCGGCGCCTTTGTCGATCGCGGCGTTCACGGCATTCTTGCCGGATTCGCCGATGGACCTGACTCCCTGCTGAATGTTATCCATCACGCCGGCGGCGCGGTTCTGTAAGTTGTCCATTGTCATTTCCCTTTCAAAACAGAGTGAACTTATCGCGAATTGCCGGCCAAAAGTGCGGCTTTTAACGAAGCGAAAAGAACGAGCTGGGTTAGCTCTGGCTCGAGTGCGATTTGCGGCCGCCAGAGCGCATGGGGCTGTGGTTCTCGGATTTGCCGCGGCCGCTGCCGCTCTTCTTCCCGCCGAGGCTGACTTTGTTAACCGTCGCCCATGCGCGGCGTTTTGCTTCGGTCTTGCTGGTGCCGCGGCGCTCGTAGCCCTTCTCGATGTGTTCGGCCTGACGCTTCTGTTTGTTCGTGTACTTCGCTTTGCTGCCCTGCGGCATGGTGAAAGCTCCTTTGAGAAAATCCTCCGCGACGTCAAGCGCGGAGGGAATATTCCCTCCGCGTCGTGTTTTCAACTACTGTTCTTCTTCCGTCTCTTCTTCGTCGGAATCTTCCGATTCTTCCGATTCCTCGGATACTTCGAATTCGCCCGATTCGGCCTTGTTGCATTCGGTCTTTGCGATTTCGGTCAGCTTTTTGTCCGCGGCCTTTTCCTCGTTGAGCGTTTCTTCGAGAAGATCAGCGGCTTCGTTGTGGCCCATCGCTTCGGCCCACGTGCGCAAAGTGCCGTACGAGGCAATTTCGTAGTGTTCAACTTTTTGCGCAGCGGCAATGATGGCGGCGTCGCGCGAACGCTCGTCGTCTTCATTCGTGGCATCGGCGCCTTCTTCGACCAGACCCTTCATCGCGGGGCAGGTTTTCGTTTTTGCGGTTTCGCCGATCGACTGAAAAACTTTTTCGAGCCGATTGACGTGGCCTGCGGTTTCCTTCAAATGCTTAGAAAGACCCTGTTTCAAGGATTCGCACGAAGCGGCTTTGACCAGCTTCGGAATCGCTTTGACGAGGCGTTTTTCGGCGTCGTACATGTCTTTGAGTCCTTCGACGAACGGCTCATGCAGATGTTCGTTCGGCATCTCGGCCACCGCGGCGCCGCCCATGGAATGTTTTTCGTGCTGTCGCATCACGTGTCTCCTAAATTGGCCCCTGAACCCCAGAGTTGGAGGAGCGGAATGCAAACCTTGGACCGCACGGAAGTCCTTAGAATGTGATCGAGCGGACGCAAATTGCGCCCGAAGTTAGGCGCGAAAGCCGCGTCGTCGTCAAAGCAAGCGGCTTTACTCCATTGCGTCCCCGACTCAATCCGCTAAAACAAATTCCCATCAAAAACGGAGGCAACTCGTGCCCGAAATCCGCCCGCCCAGTGACCCGCGCCAAGTCAGTGCGTTTCCAACTCTGCCGAAGGCCGGGGCAAGCTCGGCGAGTGCGTTTGACGTGCGCGATCTTTACGCAGGGCCCGCGGCGGTGAAGGATCAGGCCGGCGCTGCGGCCACGATTCCGCTCGACGAAAAATTCCGGCAGGCGTATTTTTGGATCGTCAATCACGCCATTATCACGCCGTATTACGACATCGAATTCCACACCAGCGCGCCGCGCACGTTTCGCTACGGCGGCGCGGGGACCGACGTGCGCCTGCCGACCGACCAGTCGTATTCGTCGTTCGTGCTGCTGCCGCTGCTGAATTTCGCGGTGCGCAAGCGCGCGCTGTTTATCGGCGGGCCGGGACGCGGGAAGACGGCGAGCGCGATTCTCATGGGAATTCTGGCCGGCTATGGCCTCGAAGAAATTCGCCGCGCGATTCAGCACGGGCAGCCGCAGATGACAATCGCCGATTTGATCGGCAACCCGCTGCCCAAGGCGCTGATTCAATCCGACGACATGGAGAACATCAAGATCGCGTGGCGCAAATGGATTTCGATGCGCGTGAAAATCGTGGACGAATACAACCGCATCCCGACGCGCACGCAATCGGCGCTGCTGACGCTGCTGTCCGACGGTTACGCCGAAATTATGGGCCAGACCATCGAAAGCCCGGAGAGCGCGTGGTTCCTCACCGCAAACGATGACATGGGCGGCGGGACGTATCAGGTGATCGAAGCGCTCAAGGACCGGCTCGACATTGTGATCAAAGCGCTGAATTTCAATCCGCGCTTCACAAGCGATCTGCTCACGCGCATCGAAGACGGCGTCAAGCCGGAGAAAATCGTGCCGAAGGAAATCGTCTTCACCGAGAAGGAACTTGAAGACGCCTACGCTCAGATTTTGAAAGTGCCGATCCCCCGCCCCGTTTTGCGGCGCGTCGAATTTTTCTTCGCGCAATTCGATTTCTGCGATCTGGCCGCTCAGGACATCGAATACAAATCGAAGGATACGATTCGACTTGCGGGGAAGACGCTTGCGTCCGTCTGCGCCAACGATTGCGGGCGCGACAAGATCAAATGCATCTGCTCGCAGACCGAAAATGGCCTGAGTGTGCGCGCGCTGATGACGCTGCTCTCGTTCGCGAAGACGCTGGCGTGGTTCCGCGGTTCATCCGAAGTGACGGTCTTTGACGTACGGCAGATCGTGCCGTTTTTGATGCACGAAAAGTTGGTGCAGAATTCGTCGTCGCCGTTCTTCGATCAGACGGGAAACAGCATTTACCGCATCGACCGCGTCGCTTGGATTCGCAAGGCGTTCGATCTGGCGAACGAGGAATTCGTGCGGCTGGATTTGGACCGCAACGATCTCGTCGCAAAAATCGACGAAACGTTCGAGAAGGGCCTCGACGGCGTACCGGAAGCGGATGTGCGCAAGCAGCTCAACACCATCGAAACGCAAATGGGTGAGATGGCCAAGAATTCGAAGCTCTACGCGCACGTGCAGGCCGATGTGCTGAAGCTGAAGTATTACCATCAGCGGTATTCGAATTATTTGCGCTGGCTCACGTCGAAGTGAACCGTTCGTAGTCCCGCCTTTAGGCGGAACGCGCGTGCGCACTTTGGCGCCATTCCGCCTAAAGGCGGGACTACGAACAAAAACAAAGAGGATCGAATGCCCGAATCCGCAACAGTCACCGGTCCCGCGCGCGAGTGGCTCTCCTCCCGCCGCGAGGACCTCAACGCGCGTTTTCGCATGGCCAAGCGGCGTTTTGTGAAACTCGATTCGCAAGCGGTGCTGGCGCTCACGGGCGAATTGCTGCCGCCGCTGGCGGGGAACGGCGAAGCCGGCAGCGACGAATTGCTTTCGGAGATTTTCGATTTAATTTTGTTGCATGCGGGGCGCGGGCTGTTGGCGCAAGCGCCGTCGCCGATGCGCGCGCTGCTTGCGCAGGCGTTTCCGCGCTTGCGGGCGGTGTTGATTCAGCGTCCGCGGCTGCTGCCGTCGGCGTTGTCGAATGCGGTGGAAAATGTGGGCGCGCGCGGCGCGGAGTTCGCGCATGCTTTGAGCGCCATGGCGGAGCATTTGCAAAATGCGGAGCAGCTTCAGGACGCGGGCGTGGTGCTGGCGTGGCGGCTGGGCGAGGCGCGCTTGCGCGAGCAAGCCCTCAAAGCCGCAACGCAGATTCCAAATGTCGCTGCGCTGATCGCGCTCGGTCTTGACGGTTGGCCGCACTACACCGCGCCGCTCGCCGTGGCCGCGCTGATCGGCGATGCGTGGTGCCATCCGCGCGAGCGCATTCGCCCGCAGACGCTGCTGGATTTGACACACGCGCCGCGCGAACGCATTTTTGAGCTGCTCGACAAACTCGCCGCCCCCGCGCCGGTTGCGCTGCCGATGACTCCGGCGGCAGCATTGGAGCTGCGCTTGAGTGGGACCTGCGGCGAATTCGCGGGGTACGGCGGATATTTTTTGGAGCCGCCAAAACTGCTTTACGTCGGAAGAATGGCCAGCCGCCATCGCTTTTGGGTCCGCAGCGGTACGACGAATTATCGTATCGACGCGGACGTGTTCGGCTGGGTATGCAAGCCCGATCCTTCGGCGGATTTTCCGTTGAACGAAACGTTCAAGAATGCGAGCGCTTTGAAAAAGCGCGCCGCGATTGACGCGGACAAGCCGGCGCTGCTGGCGGACGGATTGTTTTTTTCGCGCGGACATTTTGAAAAGATTGGCGACTTGAACGGCGCGTCGTCATTCAACATTTGCGGCGACGTGCTGGCGGCGACGCTGCCGGACAGTTTTCGCGTGCGCGTGTATTCACCGGCGAGGCCGGTGCTGACATGAGCGAAACGGTGCTGATGAAAAAAACTCGCGCGGCTCCAGTGCCGCCGCCGTTGACGGACGGCGACTTATTGAAGCGCTGGGAAGACACGTGGCAAGCCGCGCTGAGCGTGTGGTCGTCGTTCACGATGCTGCGCGCGCCGACGTTTTTTCGCGAAGACGCCGAAGCAAAAGCCGACGGCATGGCCGGCGAGATTGCGGCGATTCGGCTCGTCGATCAAACCGTCATGGTGAATCTCAACACGATTCGCGGACTGGGAATTGAGGACAAGGCGCTGGAAGTTCTCGCGCATGAGATCGGACACCACGTCTTCGTCCCCGCGAACATGACCGATAGCGCGCGGATGTTCGTGATCTTCAAGCGGGTGTATTCGACGCTGCCGGCGAACGTCTCGCATATGCTCGGAAATCTGTACGGCGATCTGATGATCAATTATCGTTTGCAACCCTCGCCTCCCCGCGATGGATTAGACATCGCGGGAGTGTACCGAAAGCTGAAAGAAAGTGCGGAGCGGAAAAAAGACGCGAGCGGAAAGATTGCACCAGCGAGTGACGTGTGGAAGGTTTACACGCGCACATATGAGTTCTTGTGGAAGTTGAGGAAAGAGACACTCGCCCCTGAGGGCCTTGGCGACGATTACGACGGCGATGCGAGATTGATTTCCGAACTGATCAAACACTTTTCGGGTGATTGGCTAAAGGGAGTAAAACGCTTCGCGTACATCATGTACAAATATGTGTATCAGGACGAAGACGCGAAGCGGCAGCAGACGTTTGTGCGTCTCGGATTGAGCGACACGGAGCGCGCGTGCGGGTGCGCGGGCGGCGATGTGTTGGGCGCGGTTCCGGATGGATTGACGGCGAAATCGGACGGCGAGTTGAGCGATGACGACGGATTCGACGATTTGATTTCGGGCATGGGCGACGACGAAGACGACGGGCCGGATTCGACGGGCCGATCGAAACGGAAGGTGCCGGAGCCGCCGAATACTGCGCCGACAAAAGAAGGAATTGGATCGCGCGGACAATTTCGCGAGCCGTTCGAATACGCGGAATTGCTCAAGGGACTGGGATTGAATTTGAAGGCGCACGAAATCACGACGCGCTATTACCGCGAGCGCGCGCTGCCGTATTTGATTCCGTTTCCGCAACAGCGCGCACCGCACACGATGGAGCCGCTGGCCGAGGGCACCGAAAGCTGGGACGCCGGCGATGCGCTCGACAATCTGGACGTGATGAGTTCGGTGCTGCGCTCGCCGGTGCTGATTCCGGGCGTGACGACGCAGCAGCGCGTGTACGGTTTGACGCCGGGAAACGACCCGGCGCGCGTGCCCGTCGATCTGGATATTTATGTGGATTGCTCGGGAAGCATGCCGCATCCTGCGACGACGATCAGTTACCTTGCGCTGGCGGCGGCGATTCTCGCGTTGAGCGCGCTGCGCGCCGGCGCACGCGTGCAGGCAACGCTGTGGTCCGGCGCGGGGCAATTTGAGACAAGCGGCGGATTCATTCGCGACGAGGCGCGGACGCTTGGGATCGTAACTGGATACATTGCGGGCGGGACGGCGTTTCCGCTGAACGTGCTGCGCGAGACGTACCGCAATCGCAAACCCGGCGATCCACCGGCGCATATCGTGATCATTTCAGACGACGGCGTCGATACGATTTTGAACAAGGATGAGAAGGGGACTTTGGGCGCGAAGATTTGCGCGGAAGCACTGGCCGCGGCTCGGGGCGGTGCGACAATGGTATTGAACATTTCGTACAACAACTGGAAGGCGGAAGCACCGCTGAGTAAGCTGGGTTTTCAGATCAATCGTGTGACGAATTGGGAGCAACTGGTTAGTTTTGCGCGCGAGTTTGCGCGGAAGACGTACGAGATTTAGGAATTTGGAATGCGGAATGTGGAATTTGGAATGCAAGCGCGCGGCAATTGATATTCCAAATTCTAAATTCAAAATTCAAATTTCCCAAGCGAGATTTACATGGCTGACGTCCCCCCGCTCGCCGAATTTTTGCGCTGGATCAACGAGATGCCTTCGGAATTTCTGGAGGAGCCGGCCGGATTTCCGAATGGGAAAGTGTTGGCGCGCGCGGTTGTCGCGGACCTTTATGAAACGCTTTTCAAGCGACGGGCGGATGACGAATTTTTGCGTGCGTTTGCGCCGGCGAAATTGAGCAAGCTGGAGCGCAACCGATTGCTGTGGGTGATGGCCGCGTGTCATGTGTGCTGGCATCCGGCGATTCGAAATTGCGAGCCGCCCGTTGCCGGGTTGCGGAAATTATTTGTGCAGGATTTGGCGGCGCTCGCGGCCATTGTGCCGATCGACAATTTGATCGGCGATCAGGATCGGCGCGAAGAACTTGTGCGGCGCGTGTTGAGCGCAATGGGATTGTGTTTTCCAAATGAAACCGCAGGCGAATTCAGCGACCGTCTTGCGCAAGTCGATTCCATTGAAATACAACGCGTAATTGCCGACGCTGCGGTGAAGGAAAAACGCGCGCGGCGCGAACGCGAAGTGCGTGAAGAAATGGCGCGGAAGGCGGCAGAGGAAGCGGCGGCGAAGGCGAGCCGGGAGTGAACGGAAAGTGGGGAGTAGGGAGTGGGGAGTGGGCTTGAAACTGCCAGCGAAGATTGTTGGAAATGCGGGCGGTTGGTTCCCATGCGGCACTGGTTGAGTACAGCCAGTGGTACACGAACGGCATGAAACTGCCGGCGAGGAAATTTTGATTTTGCGAGGGCGCAGTTCCGATGCGGGAAGTGGCCGCCTAAAGGCGGGACTACAAACGATGACTCCTGAATTGTTGGCTCGCACACCGCTGTTGACTGGCGAGGGCGTGAAAATGCTCGCGCGCCTGCGCGAACATGCCGACGCGCCGCGCTTCAATTACGTGACCGGTGATCGCCTGCGAAAGGACGATCTCAGCGCGCTGGATGCGTTTCGCGCGGCGTTGCAAAACGAGCGCGGTGTGCGAGCGAGCGGGGCGCCGCCGGCGGCGATTTTGCAGCGCGTGGCGGCGTGGCGGCCGCGCGTGGCGTTTGTGGAATCGCGGATTCCGGCGGGATTGGATTTGGAGCGCGATTGGCAGGCGATCCCGACGTCGTCACGTTCGGATTTGGCGCTCACGCCGTGGTCGTTTGTGCCGGACGACGAACCGCTTGAGCGCCTCATAATTTATCGCACGGCCGGCACGACCGGCCATCCGATCACGGTGCCGCATCATCCGTTTGCAATTCGGTGTTACGAGCCGATGATCGAATTCGCGCTGGAGCGGCACGGCGCTCGGCCGGAGTTTGACGCTCAGAGTGTGGCGTGTTTTTTGGTCGGCGCTCAGATTCGCACGTACACATACGCGGCGGTGCTGTCGGCGTGGAACGGAGCGGGGTTTGCGAAATTGAACATCCGGCAGACGGAGTGGCCGCGCGAGGGCAGCCAGGCGCGCTATTTCGCGGAGATGGCGCCGAAATTTTTATCGGGCGATCCGATTTCGTTCGCGGAGATGGTGCGGTTGAATTTGCCGGCGAAACCGGCGGCGCTGCTGACGACCTCGGTGGCGATGAGTCCGCTGCTTAAATCACGATTGAGCGAAAAATACAAAGCGCCGGTGATCGATTGGTACTCGATGGTCGAGACGGGGCCGATTGGGTACGCGTGCCCGCAAGGATTTGGGTACCACTTGCTGCCGCACGACATTCATCTGGAAGTGCTGCGCGCAGACGGGTTGCAAGCGTCGCCGGGCGAGCGCGGGGAGATCGCGGTGACGGGTGGGCGCAATCCGTTCGCGCCGCTGCTG
The DNA here is from genome assembly GCA_035308565.1 of Planctomycetota bacterium. Classification (GTDB taxonomy): domain Bacteria; phylum Planctomycetota; class SZUA-567; order H5-PLA8; family H5-PLA8; genus JANXLS01. Next base: position 46,111 of record DATGGK010000258.1, read on the forward strand.
CGTTATCGCACGGGCGATTTTGGGCGCGTGGATTACGCGGCGTGCCCGTGCGGCGATCCGATGCCGAGATTGATGGAGTTGGAAGGCCGCGCGCTCGTGTTGATTCGGGCGAGCGATGGAACGCCGGTGAGCACGGTGGATTTGTCGCGGCTGCTGCGCGAACACCCTCTGCTGCTGCATGAATTCGTGCAGCACGCGGACCGGTCGTGCGAATTGACAGCACGCGCTCTGCCGGGAGCGTCGCCGGATGAAGCGAAGATGGAGGCGGATTTGCGACGCGTGTTGGGCGATGTGAAATTGGAGATTCGATTCGATGAGAAATTGGGCGAGCGGCGGGACGCGAAGGCAATGGCGTATCGGAGTGAGTTGATGGTCGAGGACTGATTCTCACGCAGAGACGCAGAGGTGCGGAGAGGATTGGGCGAGGTGGACGTAGTGGACGGAATGGACGTAAAGCTGGGCAAAAGAGGAATGGTCGTAATGAATTCGACGCCGCTCGACCATCCTTTCCCCGAACGCCCGCATCGGATGTACTACGCGCTGACGAACCACTGCAATCGGGCGTGTCCGTGGTGCAGCACCTGTTCGTCGCCGAGCGGGAATTCGTGGCTGAGCGTTGCGGATTTTGAGAACTCGTTTCCGGCGAATGGGGCGTTTCAAGTGCAGCTTGAAGGGGGCGAGCCGACGATTCATCCGCAGTTCTGGGAGTTTGTGCGGATTGCGCGGGCGCATCCGCGCTGCTCGCATTTGGTCGTGTGTACGAATGGCGTGGTGCTGCCTCGGCGCACGGAGAGACTGCGCGCGTGGGTGGAGCGGCTGGGCGCGCCGCTGACGATCAAGCTTTCGGTGAATCATCATTTGATGGATGAGGATGCCGGATTGATTGCGCTCGCAAAGTTGTTGCGCGATACGATGGCCGAATTGGGCGGCGAACGGTTGCTGGTGATTAATGTTCGTTTGCGCAAAGGATATGCAGACGACGACGGCCGGGTGTGCGAGGCGATTGAAGCGGCGGGATTATTGCCGCATGCAAATGTCTTTTTTTTGCAGCGGTACGGGTTCGCGATCAACGAGACGGGATGGGCGCCGCCGAAGCCGGTATGGGATGCGTTTTCGCTGGTGAACCCGGACGGGCGCGTGTACGGGCCGGATTTGCTTGCGCGGTCGGAAGGGATGAGGGAGTTGCCATGAGCGTGTGCGCGGAAGTGAATCGAGGCCGCGCGCAAGGGCGGCAAGAGTGCCGCCCCTCCATTTATGTGGATGAATGGCGGCGTCGGAAATGTGCGGCGTTTGATCTGCGCGGGAACAGCACGGCGCGGGACGTGATTGAGTTTGAGTTGTGGGGCGCGCCGGTGCGCATTTATGCGAACGCGAATTTGTCGATTTACAGCGGGCAGGCTTGCAATGCGAAGTGTCCGTTTTGCGTGGAGGAATTGCGGCCGGCGTCGCGCGGGAAGAATCTGGCGATGCAAAAGTCGGTTGAGCGCGACGATGAAATTTATTTTAGGAAGCTCGGTGAGGTACTGCGCGCGCTGAAGCCTCTGAACCCGTCGGCGTCGGTGACGGGCGGCGAGCCGAGCAAGGACCCGCGATTGCCAGCGATTCTGCGGACGCTGGCAGAGCACGCCGCTCGGAAGCGGACGATGACGACGAACGGGTCGGGGCTTTTTGATGTGCGCGAAGGGCGGACGGTTTTGGATTGGATCGTTGCGACGGGCTTGAAGCATTTGAACATCAGCCGCGCGCATCCGGATTGCGCACGCAATACGCAATTGATGGCGTTGCGCGAAGGGATTTCGGACGCGCAATTGCAGGACGCGGCGGCGCTCGCGCGGGCCGGTGGAGTGCGAACACGGCTGTCGTGCGTGTTGTTGAGAGATGCAATTGGAAATCTCAATGGGATTTTGCGCTATCTGGATTTTGCGGAGCGGATGAGCGTTGACAACGTGATTTTTCGGCAATTGATGAAGACCGACCCAACAACGGTTGAGCCAAATTTCGTGACGCGCTTCAGTGATGCTCAGCGCGTGGCGCTGGAGCCGATTTTGGATGAGATCAGCGGCGATGCGCGGTTTGAATTCCAGCGGCAAATCGTCGGGTATTATTACTACGTGGAAGTGTGGCGGTACGGCGGGATTGATGTGGTTTTTGAGGAGGCGGATCTGGCACAGCTTGAGCGGAGCAAGCGGGCCGATCCCGGTGTGATTCACGAACTGGTGTTTCATCCGAACGGGGCGCTGGCTTCGACGTGGCAGCCGTGGGACGGGGTGATTGCGAATGGCGAAAAGGACGGGCTTGGAAGCCCGTCCTATGTCGATTAATCCATCTCCGCCTCGCGGTGGCTCTGCCAGATCGCCCAGCCCAGCGCGACAATTGAAAGCGCAATGGCCACGTACAGCAGCGTGGTGTTGGGATTGACGCCGAATGTTTTGGGCAGATCGTATTTTTCGGCTGCGCTCAGGCCTTCGTTGGCTTTTGCTGCGCCTTCCTGCACGCGCGTGACGACGGATGAGTGGAAACCGATCATCATCGGCACGGTCAAAATCGCGACCATGTTCATGACTTTCAGCAGCGGATTGATCGCGGGGCCGGCGGTGTCCTTGAGCGGATCGCCGACCGTGTCGCCGGTGACGGAGGCTTTGTGCTTTTCGCTGCCCTTGCCGGTGTTGGCTACGAGGTCGCGCGGTTCGTCTTCGACCATCTTCTTGGCATTGTCCCAGGCGCCGCCGGAGTTGCACATAAAGGAGGCGATCAACTGGCCGACAACGATGGAACCGCCGAGGAATCCGGCGAGGGCGACGGGGCCGAGCGCGAAGCCGACCAGCACCGGCGCGAAGACGGCCAGCAGCGCGGGGCCGACGAGTTCCTTCTGCGCGGATTGCGTGCAGATGCGGACGACACGCGCGTAATCGGGCTTCTTGGTCCCCGCCCAGATTTCCTTGTCGCGGAATTGGACGCGGCATTCGTTCACGATCAAGTATGCGGCTCGGCCGACCGCGCGGATGGTCATCGATGAGAAGAGCATCGGGACTGAGCCGCCGATGAGCATGCCGACGAGCAATTTCGGGTCGGAGATGCTCAGCATTTCGGCAACGTAATCGAAGATTTTAATGGGAAGCGGTTTTTCCTCGCCCTGGCCGCCGCTGCCAATGACGGTGATGAAGCTGGCGAAGAGCGAGACGGCCGCGATCACCGCCGAGCCGATCGCGACGCCTTTGGTCACGGCTTTGGTGGTGTTGCCAACGGCGTCGAGATCAGCGAGAATCTGCCGCGCTTCCTTGTAGCGCGCTTCGCCCATTTCGGCGCGGTCGTAGCCCATTTCGCCGATGCCGTTGGCGTTGTCGGCGACGGGGCCGAAGACGTCCATCGAAATTGTGTTGCCAGTGAGCGTCAACATGCCGATGCCGCACATCGCCACGCCGTAGGCCACGACAATGGCGTTGGTGCCGGAGAAGATCAGCACGGATGCGATAATGGCGCCGCATAGGATCAACGCCGTCCAGATTGCCGATTCATAGCCGACCGCAAAGCCTTCGATGATGTTTGTGGCATGGCCAGTTGTGCAATTCTTCACCATGCCCTTGACGGGAGAATACTCGGTGCCCGTGAAGTACTCGGTGCATCGGTTCAGCGCGACGCACAAAACCACGCCGATAAAACACGTGTACGCGGGGCGCATGTCCAGCGTGTCGAGTCCAAAATTCGCCCAGTATGGCGCGTGGCCGATCCACGGCTTGGCGGGATCGGGGTCGATATGCAGATAAAAGTAGCCGAGAATCACGAAGCCCAAGACGGAGAGCAGCGACCCGACGATGAATCCGAAATTGATCGATTTCATGGCTTCGGCGACGTTGCCCTTGTCGCCGGCTTTGACGAGGTACGTCGAGATGATCGAGGCGAAAACGCCGATGGCGCGCACGAGAATCGGGAAAATGACGCCTTTGTGGCCGAAGGCGATGTAGCCGAGAATCATGGCGGCGACGATGGTGACTTCGTAGGATTCGAAGATATCGGCGGCCATACCGGCGCAGTCGCCGACGTTGTCGCCCACGTTGTCCGCGATGGTCGCGGCGTTGCGCGGATCGTCTTCGGGGATGTCTTTTTCAACTTTGCCGACAAGGTCCGCGCCGACGTCTGCGGCTTTGGTGAAGATTCCGCCGCCCACGCGCATGAAGAGCGCCAGGAGCGTGCCGCCGAAGCCGAAGCCGATCAGCGCTTCATACGCGTGCTCGCCGTACATCATGAAAATGAGTGTGCCGCCGAGCAGGCCAAGGCCGTCGGTCAACATGCCGGTGATCGTGCCGGTGCGGTAGCCGAGCATCAGCGCTTTGCCGAAGCCCACGGGCGCGGCGGCGGCGACGCGCAGGTTTCCGGTCGTGGCCAGACGCATGCCGACGAAGCCGACGGTGGCTGAGAAGATCGCGCCCATTAAGAACGCACCGGCGCGGCCGATTGCAAAGGGATCGGAGAAGCCTTCAGGCGAGGACATGGCTTTGGTGACGAAGAGCACGACGACGAGGACCGCGATAAGGACGGCGACGGTGGTGAGCTGGCGTTTCAAATAAGCGTTGGCGCCTTCGCGCACGGCAGCGGCGATGTCCTGCATGCGTTTGGTGCCTTTGTCGGCGGCGTTGACTTGCTTCATCAGCATGAACGCGTAGAGCAGGCCGGCGACGGCAACGCCGAGCGTGACGAAGAGGGCGATGCGTTCGGTAGGAGAATATTTAGGCGAGGAGAGGAATTCGAAATATTGAAATTTGTGTTCGGCGGCGGAGGAATTGCCGGCAGCTTCTTCGGCGTGGACGGAAGGACGCGAAAAGAATTGCGTCGAAAATGCGAGAAAAAAAGCGAGCGCGAGCGTGGACAATACTGCGGAAGTGCGATTGCGGAACAACAGTCTGGCCCATCGAACAATGGACATGCGGATTCTCCTAAAAGGACGGCTCTAGTGAGCACGCCTCTTGGTCTCATAATGGTGAACTCGTTGTGCTGTTTGTCTCGGAAAGGCGGGGTGTTGTCAACTTGAAATCGCCGTCTTCTCACGCAAAGGCCAGGGCCTTTCAAAAGTCGATTTTCACTTTCATAGGGAGATGCACTTTACGACGGCGTTTCATTTCTGATTTTCACAGGGAGCGGTTTTTCTCAATCGAAGTGTTCGCTCGCGTTGCCATTTCTCCTATGAAAACTTACGACTTTTGAATGGCCCTGACGCAAAGGCGCAATGACAACGCAAAGCACGCAATGAAGAATATCAGATTTTCTTTGCGTGCTTTGCGCCTTCGCGTGAGATAGCATTTTGCTTCAATCTGGCCGGAAAGTTTCCAAATTTGTCGGAAGCGGCGTGTATTCAAATTGCCACGAATTGCAAATGAGGACTTTTTGAGCTTTACTCGCTCTTGAAGAATCTGTGAATTCCCGCTCGTCTCTTGAAATCCGCAATACAAACCGATTAAAAACCGCGACGTTTTGACCCTTGTTTGTTGAAAGGAAGATCATGTCGATTTTCGTTCGCACTCCCCGTGCGGCAGAACGCTTTCGGCGACGGCGAACTGGGGCAGCACGCGCCCCATCGCGCTAACCAGCGGAAACACGACGTTCGATACCGCCGGATTCAACATCACGCTCTCCGGCGTATTGTCCGGAACCGGCGGGCTTATCAAGCAAGGCGCTGGCGGACTGTATCTCGACGGCCTCAACAGCTACGCGGGCGCGACGGCGCTGAATGTGGGCGCTCTCGGCGGAACGGGCACCGTCCTCGGCGCCGTTAGCGTGGCGGCCAGCGCGTCGATCGGCGGCGGCGATTCCGCGGCCAGCGGCACGCTGTCGCTGCCGTCGTCAACGCCGCTGACGCTCAACGGTACTGGCACGAATCCGTCCATCGTCACGATGCGAATCAATGGAGCGCCGACAGTTTCCGGCGGCGTTTACACGCCAAACGCAAGCGTGGATGCGATTGATGTTTCCGCGGGCGCGAATCCGTTGGTGAGTTTGGGGACATCGATTTTGAGCGTCTCGTCCACGGGCGGCATTACTGCCGGACGTTACCAAGTGATCGACAACAGCGCATCGGGCGCGCTGACGGGAACGCTGAGTGTGGGCGCGATGCCAGCGGGATTCACGGGCACTATCGACACCGCGACCAACGCGCCCAGCGTGGACCTCGTCGTCGCGGCGAGCGGCACATTCACGTGGAGCGGCGGATCGGCGACAACCAACAATTGGGACGATCCTGCAAACTGGGGCGGCACGGCTCCAACGGGAACGGCCAACGAAGCGCTGATTTTCCCCAGCACGGCGGCGCGGCAAAATCCGAACGTGAACAACCTCACGAACGCCTCGTTTGGATCGATTACATTCAACGGCGCGACCGCGGGCGCGTACAACATCACGGGCAACGGCATCACCTTCAGCGGCTCCGGCACCGTCATCTCAAACACGACGACCGTCGCGAGCGCCGCGACGTTGAATTTGAACATGGTCCTGAGCGCTGCATCCGCATTCAACACCGCCCCGAACAATACGCTTATCCTCGGTTCGGGCACATCGGGTATCGCTACGAATGGTTACGTGTTGACTTTGGTGAGCGGTGCAGGAGGCACAAACACGTTTTCCGGCAATGTCATCCTCAACGACGGCGCGCTCGAAATTCAAAACGGCAACGCCTTCGGGGGCACGCCGATCACCTTGGATTACGACGGCGCGACGACGTACATCTCCGAAGTGATTCTCGGAAGTGGCCAGACATTGGCCAGCAACATCATCGTGACTGCGCGTGGCGACGTGTTGAGTGCGGGCGCCGCCGGCGGAGTGCTGGGCGGAAATCTGACGTTGAACGGCACCATGCAAGCCGGCCTGCGCGACTTCCACACGACGGTCGGTTATAGCTATAGCATCAGCGGCGCGAACAGCGGCCCAGGCAATATCGTCACGACGCTGTTTGTCCTGCCGCTGAATCCTGGATTCACTTCTCGTCTTCAACTACAATGCGAAAGCGCGTGTCGCCGGCTTCGCTGCTGATGTACTCGATTTCGCTGATCGCATACGTCCACTGCCCCTTGCCCATGTGCGAATGCTTTTTTCCGCGCGTGGCTTCGGCTTTATCTTCAGCAGGTATATGCTGCGGATCGGTCACGTCGGTACGGTCGAGTACGTTGGGACTGTCCGCGACGCGCTCCCACCAGCCGCTGTGCATGTCGTAGAAGCCCCACGCGTTGGGCTTTTTGGATTTCACCGGCAGCGGCGGCCCGCCGTAATTGGTGCTGGCGTTGCTGTTCTGATCCGCATAACGCTCCGGAAACGTCGGATTCGAAGTACCGACGCGCGCCGCATATTCCCATTCCGCCGCGCTGGGAATTCGCACTTTGCGGCCGGTCTTCGCGGAAAGGAGTTCGCAGAACTTGTACATATCCGCGCACGAAACAGTATGTACAGGTAATTGAGCGCCTTTGAGCTTGCTCGGATTATTACCCATCACCGCCTCGTATACTTCCTGCGTTACCGGGCATTCGGCCATGTAATAGGTTTTGGTCAACGTCACCAGATGCGGCGGGTCTTCCTGCCAGTGCGGGCATTGGTAATAAGGCTCGCCCATCAGGAATTTTCCGGGCGGCACGGCAATGCACTTGATCGACAGCGCATCGCTGATTTTCAGCGCCAGCGGCTCTTTTTCGGGCATGACAAATGGTTTGTCCGCAGCCATCATTTTATCGGGAAATTTGTAGGCGGTACCGTCGCTCTTGCTCGCGGTGATCCATTTCTTACCGTCTTTTTCCTCGATGACGCCCGTCAGCGCCATCGGGCCGCGCACGGTCCATTGCGCTTTTTTGTACAAATCATCGCTCACCGGCCCCGCAATTTCATACCTCAAGCGCGTCATAAATTGTTCTTGCAGTTTTCGAGCGGCATCGGCGTCAAGGCCTTTATTCGGGTAGAAGTCCGCCATGATCTTCTCGAATTCGGCTTTAATTTCGGGCGTGCCGTCATAAGCAAGCATGAACAGCGCTTTCTCTTTTTCGCCGGTATGTACATTGCTCAGCACATTGCCTTTGAGCGTGACTTCGGCGGCGGACGCACAGCAGGCGACGGCGCAGGCGAGAAGCATTAGTCTGTGGATCATGGCGGCGGCTTTCGATGGGACGCGCTGCATTGGCGTCATAATTTGGCTTGTGCTCGAATGAGCGGTCTTCCGATGAGGAGGCTCGTCCGCCATAATCGTTCCACTCGATCAAAGTTGACAACAAGGATGGTACAAAAACCCCCGCCCGCCGTCAACCCCGCCCGAAGCGGAACCGACCGTTCAATAATCTGAAAACTCCCATCGTCAGTTTCATGCCGTTCGTGTGCCATCTCTGAAAACCAAAGTCAAGACAACACCTCCCTTTTCCTTCCAAATCCGTCTTGGCTTTGGAGGGCTCTTTGCGTTCACCACGGGCGCGCGGCTGCAGAGAGTCCCGCGCCGGCCTGGGATCGGG
>DATGGK010000259.1:0-15717 GCA_035308565.1 Planctomycetota bacterium
GGGGGAAATCATGTCGGGCGTGCCGGCTGACGAAGACGGAGAGCCGGTGAATATCGACGTGCCGGGGATCGTCGAGGCGGCGCTTGCCGGCGAAACCCGGAAATACTGCGTGTTGGATCGCTCGTTCGATCGGGTCGATCAGGTGGCGAACACGTCGGAGGCGCAGGTGAAGTTCGAGAAGTCGCGGGCCGAGTACGCGGGACTGATCCGGGAGATGGCGGAACGCCTGCGGCGAATCCACTCGCCGGTGAAAAACCGCCTGCAACTCAACGTCGAAAATGGGCGGCTCGATCCCCGCAAGGCCCATCGCGTCGGCTTGGGCCTGCGCGGCGTTCCGGTCGACCTCGCCAAGGTCTGGCGGGCCACGACGACGCGCATCGACCCGAAGTTCGCGGTGACGCTGCTGCTGGACTGCTCTGGCTCCATGTCCAGTCCCGTGAGTGGCGGGACTGAGACTCACATCTCCGTTGCGCAGAAATCGGCCGCCGCTTTGTCCGAAGTTCTGCGCAGCATCGGCATCCCGCATGAAATTCTCGGCCACACGACCCAGTCGGACCGGGTTCATTCGCTCATCAAGTCGGGCGAAATCAGCAAGGAGGATGTCGGCGAGTTCAGCCGGGTGACCCCGTTCCAAGGACTGATCTTCAAGGGCTTCAACGAAAACGCCGTCCCCGCCGCCGTGTTCGGCAACTTCAGCCTTCAGGACAATCTGGACGGGGAGGCCCTGCTGTGGGCCGCGCAAAGGTTGGCGGCACGTCCGGAGAAGACCAAGTTGCTGATTTCAATCAGCGACGGGATGCCGCAGGCGCACATGGCGAACACCGGCGAGTTGGAGCGGCATCTGTTGACCGCCTGCAAAAGGATCGAGGCGAAAGAACAAGAGGGAATGATATTGTTCGGGATTGGAATCGGCGAGAAGCGGGTGACGCACTTCTATAGAAACGCCGACGTGCTGGAGTCGGTGGGCGATTTGCCAAGGGCGGTGATGGGGATCGTGGAGAGGGTTTTGCGAAGGGTGTCGCTGATGAAGCTCCCAATTATCTAATGCATAGTGACGGCGGAAATCCGGGAAATGAATACCTGCTTCCGCACTGACGCAAGCGTCGCCCTAAGCCACGTTATTGCTCTATTTCTTGCCCTTCCCTTTGACCGGCCCAAGTCTATTGCTCTTCACCGCATAGTTGATGACCGGCCGATCCAGATAAGACTGGCCGTCAAGCGTAACGACCACCGTGAAGTTCAGGGCCGGGTTGCTTTGCGTCTTGCTGAATCCCAGCGGCTGAAGCAGCGCGAACAGCGCCTGGTTCTTGAGCGTGAACGAAAATATTGCATTGGTTGCGCCGGGTTTTATTCTCACGCTTAGCGCCTTGTCGGCAGAGGCGCCTCTTGCACTCAGTGTGTACGTTTTATCCAATCCGCCAATCAGAACGCGCATAGTTTTACCCGTTGGATTGAATCCAGCCGGCACTGGTATTTGCCCGGAAATGCTCAAATTGTCTTTGCCGCTCCGAGTGAAATTAAATGCAATGGCTACATTCTGAACCGCGAATAACCCGGAGGGCAATTGATCTTCAACGATCAGGTTAATGCTCTGAGACGCGCTGACTTGCCCGTCCGATACCACCACTTTAACGACGTACACGCCCGCTGCCGCGAAGCTCTTTGACACCGACGCTCCCATGGCCGTTGTGCCATCGCCGAAGTCCCACGCGTAATCCAGCGCGTCGCCGTCCGCGTCTGTCGCGCTGGCCGTCAGCGTGACGGGCACGCCTGTTGTTGCAGGATTGGCGGTACTCGTGGGTGGCGATGAGAATACCGGCGCATGATTCGTTCCGCCGCTGGGCGTGACGACAAGTTTCAGCGGCTGCGACGCGCTACCGGCGTAATTCGACACGGTCAGTACAATGTCGAAGACGCCGGTGCTCGTCGGATTTCCCGAAATGACTGCGCCCAGCAACGACAACCCGCCCGGCAATCCGTCCGCATTGAATGTCATGGGCGCGCTGCCAGTGGCGGTAATGGTATAGGTAAATGACGTGTTTTGAACTCCGCTGGCGCTTTGTGCGCTGGTGATTGCCACGGGAATGGCGGGGTTCACATCGATTGTATTGTTGGCGGACGTAGAGTTGTAATCGACTGCATCCTCGGGCATGAAAACGACGCTCAACGCCTGCCCCAAACTCGGGGCCAGCACCGTGCCCGAACCGGGTGTGTATGTAAACGAGCCACTGACCGTTGCGTTCGACAACGAATCGCTGGCGCTGGCGTTCAATTGGCTGAGGTCCAACGGTACGCCCGCAAAGATCCCAGCCGGCGAAGGCCACGCAATAACCGGTGTGGACTTGAGAATCGTCAATGTGCCATTCGTTGAAGTTAGCGCATAATTACCAAGCTTGTTGCCAGGGTCGGCCAGCACAGCAGTAATGGGGTATGTTCCGGCGTGGCTTGCCGCGCTCGTTCCCGCTATGAAAGTTGCGGTGATGTTATCGCCATTGACCACGCCAGTGAGCGTGCCGGCAAAAAGCGGATCGGGCGCGCCATATATCCGGCTGGCATCATCCGCGGTCGCGGTGAGCGGCGCGGGATTGATTGTCAACGTGCCTGTGTTGAGCGTCACGCCATAATTGGGCAGCTTGTTTCCAGGATCGCTCAGCGTCGCGGTAACAGAGTACGGACCCGCCGCGCTGCCGGGAGTGGCCAAAGTAGAATACGACGCCGTGATGTTGTCGCCGTTCTGCACGCCGCTGACCGTGCCGCTCAACACCGGATTGGCGTCGCCATAGGTTTTACTCGCATTGGCGGGAGTCACCGTCAACGCGGCGGTGCCGACAGTCAGCGTCCCATTCGAGGAGGTGACTGAGTAGTTGCTCAGTTTGCTTCCCGGATCGTCCAGCGTGGGCACGATGTTGTAAGTGCCCAGCAAACTCTGCGGCGTCGCACTTGTGGCGTAAGTCGCCGTAATGTTGTCGTTGTTTTGAATGCCGGTGATGGCGCCCGTCAGCGTCGGATTTACCGACCCATAAGGCCGCGACACACTCGCCGCCGCGACTGACAACGGCGCTTGGGTCACATTCAAAGTGCCGTTTGACAAAGTCACCGCATAATTACTCTGCTTGCCGTCCGGGTCGAGCAATGAGGGAGTGATCGGATAAAATCCGACAGTGCTCGTCACAGTAGCGCTGGAATTATAGATCGCCAGAATGTTGTCGCCGTTGACGACACCGGATAAAGTGCCGCTGAAAGTGGGATTTGCAGTGCCATAGGCGCGAGTGGTGTTGAAGGCTGCCGCGGATAACGGAGTTCTGGTTATGGTCAATGTACCATTGTTGGAGGTCACTGCGTAATTGCTCAACTTGTTGTTTGGATCAATGAGCGTGGGAACGATAGAGTACGGGCCCACCGCGCTCAACACCGTCGCGCTCGTGGCATATGTTGCCGTGATATTGTCTCCATTTTTTACGCCCACAATGGTGCCCGTTAGCGTGGGATTCGCGGTACCGTAAAACCTGTTGAAATTCGCGGGTACCACGGACAATGGCGCTGCCGTAACGGTAAGCGAACCATTATTAGACGTGACCACATAGTTAGTCAGTTTTCCGCCAGGATCAGCCAGCGTGGGGACGATGCTGTAGTTTCCGATAATGCTGCTCGCGACGCCACTGGTCGCATAAGTAGCAGTAATATTGTCGCCATATTTAATGCCAACCAGCGTGCCCGTGAGCGTTGGATTCGCCGAGCCGTATGCCCGGGTGAAACTGTTCGCCGAAACGGTCAAGGGCGCTGCGCTGATCGAAAGTTGCTTCGAATTATCGGCACTGCTGAAAAACGTGCTGCTTCCGTTATAGCTTGCTACAATAGTATAATTGCCAGCAGGCGTTCCCGTTGGAATGGCATAGCTCACGCTTACGGTACCGTTCGTGACCGTTCCGGAAACAACGGCGGTACCGACGTTGTTGGCTCCACTTTTTAGCTGAAATGTAATTGTGCCTGTGTTGACTGCCTGGCTGGCGCCAACCGTCGCGCTCAACGCGGCTGTTGTCACGCCGTAATTGATTGCCGCGGGGGTATTGCAAGTCGAGACAGTTGGCAGGCAGCCCGTAACTGCCAGTACATTCGAATCCGCTCCAATAATGCCGCCGACGCCCTGCGCAACGACCTTGAAATAATATATACTGCCGCCGGTCATCGTGGAATCGGTATAGCTCGAAGTCGTGTTATCGGAGAAACTCTGCAAAAGAGTAAACGGTCCCGTGGCCGTTGCCGCACGATAGAGTTGCTGATTTACGGCTGCGTTGGCTGGAGAGGGCGTCCATGTGAGCGCATTTTGGGACGATCCTTGCATGACCGCGCCCGGCATATGGACGCAGGTAATGTCCGCAAGAATACTGAGATTACTAATGAGCGGTCCGGGATGCCCGTCTCCGCGATTGAACCAGCACCGGGCGTAAAGTGTTTCCGTGCTGTCAAAAGCGAGAGGGTTCCTGCCTTGAATGATATATGTGCCCGAACCCGGCGTCGAAGTTGCAAAGGCCGCGGTTTCAAAATCATATTGCGCGTAAAAGGTCATGACATCCGGGTAACCGCTGGTATCTCGTCCGATTTGGCCTGCTCCAGCCTGCCCCGAAAACGAGGTGCTGTTGTCAATCGTTGACGATGTATGTAGAAGCGCCTCACAATCGTAGTTCCTGCCCCCGGATTGATTATCCGTATCGGTAATCTCTATGAAATTAATGGTGCCTGAAGGGTCTCCAAACGTTGCAACTGCGAAAACGGGCGTGTAGATGGAACCGCTGGGAACTTGGTAGGTGCCGGAAATTGGAATCGTCAGATGCCACCGGGTGACTATCGCCAGGGAGACGGTGGCGATGTTGGAGGACTGACTGTTGGAGTCAAGGATGTGATAGGTGAAGGAGTCCGTACCGACAAATCCAGCCGAAGGAGTATAGGTGAAAGAGCCGTTGGAGTTCAAGGCCAATACGCCGTTTGAAACGTTGCTGTCGAGGACAGCGGTCAACGCGAGATTGCCTGTATTGATGTCGTTTGAGAGCACGCCGGGCGCCGCCACCGGAAATGCCGTGTTCACAGGCACGGCATAGGTATCGTTGACCGCCACAGGGGGCTGGTACGCCAACGTTTGAATCTCAGAAATGGAAAGCACTCGATTGTAAAAACGGACGTCGTCCAGCGCTCCGCTTAAAATGGCGGAGCCCCCAGCGGTCCAAGCACTTCCGAAGTTCGCCCTCGCAGCACCTAATTGATTTTTCGACATATCCAACATGTCAATGGTGCCGCTCAAACTGCCAACCAACTGGCCATCGAGGTACAGTGACTGAGTGCTGACAGCGCCGGTGAGCGCGGCATGATGCCATTGCCCATCCGTAACGCTTTTGGATGAAGCAATCGGATTGGCCGTGCCCGTCCAGTATTCGCCTCTCAAATGCCCGTCGGTGCCAACATACAGAGTGGGAACGAAGTTCGTGAGCGGGGCGTTTTGCTGACCTATCAGAACTCCACTTGTGGTAGTCTTGAACCAGACGGCTATCGTTAAGGTCGTATTGTCGTGTATCAAATTGTCCGGCAATTGCACTTGGTCATCAACGCCATCGAAACTCAGGGCGCCGTTTTTGATGCCTGAGGTCCATACCGGACCATTTACAAGTGTTCCTGTTTTTCCATTTCCAGAAGCGTCATTGGCCACCGTGCCTGATCCCTCATCAAGCGGATAATACGCGATCAATCCGGGAACTGGGATTTGAACTAATATTGACACGGTCGCGGGAGAGGACGACAGATTGTTGGAATCGACAGCGTGGTAAGTAAATGTATCGCTACCGGCAAATCCATTGGCGGGTGTATAATTAAAAGAGCCATTCGCGTTGAGCGCCAGAGTTCCGTTGGAAACGGACGCATCCAGCACCGCCGACAGGACGCCTCCATTGAAACTGCTGTCATTGGCCAATACGCCGCGTGTTGAGACGCTGAGCGCTTGATTGGGAGGTGTTACGTAATAATCTGCCGCGGCCAACGGTGGAGCCGACGCTAACGTCGTTATTTCCGCCTGCGATAGTACCCGATTATAAACCCGTGCGTCGTCAATAAAGCCGTTCCAATAGTCGCCGCCCGTCGCCTTGCGCCCGATATTCATTTCCATGTTGACGTTTCGGACAGTCCCGTCCCAGGAACTTTGCGATTGCAGTGTTTCCAACGCGCCATTGACATAGAGACTAACCTGACCGGTACTTGCGTCGGCCACCGCGGCGACATGATACCATTGATTCAGATTGATCACCGTGGTGCCACGCCAAATGAGGCCCACATTCGCACCGTTCTGTAATTGAAACCAGAGTTTTGAATCCGTGTACACTTGAAAATCGAACTGGTAGTTGCCGGAGTTGTCGTCCCATTTCGAAACAAACTTTTTCTGAACACCGCTTTGCCGGTAAATCCAAGCCGCCACGGAGACACTTCCTCCCGTAAGATTGGGTGAATTTGGAATGCTGACATATCCGGTAGCGCCGTCGAAAGCCAATGCGCCGTTCAGAACGCCGGGCACTCGAGTCACGCCGCCTGTCAGAGCACCATTGTTTCCGTTGCCTGAGGAGTCCAGCGCGATGGTTCCCGAGGCCTCGTCAAAGGCATAGTAAGCAACCGGACCGGAGGCGGCTCGCACCGAGCAAAGGCAAGTCAGTAACAGGACGCAAGCAGCGTATAGATTGGTCTGGCAAGAAAATCGTTTCACGCGCCATCCTCTGAGCTTGTCTCAATCGCTGGCTTTATACCCCGTGACCCCACGTTTTCCACGCATTTCTGCTCGATTGCCGAGGGGAAAATTGCAGCGGCGGCTCCAAGTCCACGATATTTTACAGAGGTATCCCGTCACAGCGTGGCCGTTCGGGAATCGTTGACACGCGCCGAATAGAATAGAGGCCCTGACTATGCGGCGGAAATCAAGAAAACCGTGCCGCCCATTTCGGCTTGGTGGCATCGGCATCCAGACATTTGATATCGTCGAAGATGCTGTGCTGGCCGGCGCCGCCGAGCTCGAGCGTGGATTTGGCGCTGTGATCACGAGCAGTTCAGCGACTTCAGCCTTCTTGACGGGGTTTTCCGTGCTACCTCCTGCGAGTTATGCCCGCCGCGAGCTGTTTTTGTTGCGGTCGTCTCATTTACTCCTGTGATCACTTCCCCAATGCCACTAATGTAATCCCCCGATCGCGTCAGAATCCTCTCCCCGCCCCGCCGCGGCCAAGATCGCATCCACCATTCTTGCCCCTCCATGCCGGCTCCGCCGGGAGTTGCCGCCGCGACGGTGATGCTCAACGTCAGCTCGCCGCAGAAGCTCTTCAAGCTGGCGGGCGACGACGAACTGTGGTTGCCGGCGTTCTCGTCGAAGACCGCAATTGCGTTTAGAATGTTCGCTACTTATCCTGCGCCATCGGGTTTTGGTGGCAAATTTGCCACCACGTCACCGAGCGCAGTTCAAGGCTAGACCGCTGATGGCCTGGGGTTCTGGGTTCTGGGTTCTGGGTTCTGTCACGGCGTGACGGCCGTCCGTGACAGTCAACCCCACATGCGTACTGGGAACTGTGCGTGGCCGTAGTGTATGAACGGTTGCGTTCGAAAATCCGAAACAAACTCAAGAAATATGCATACAAGATGCACGTACACTTGACCACGGCATGCACAACCGGTGGTGGTTTTGAGCCTTCCAGCGGATATGAATCAGTGTCATGGACAAGGAATCGAAAGGCACTCCGTATAATGGAGATGCAAGAGAGATTTGCCAGCTCTAACTGGCGCAACAGGACCGGCCAGCACCGAATTTCCAGGTGGTCGGCATTAGAGTGCCGACTGAAGTGCCAGCCTGAAGCCGCTGTTCCGGTATCCGGCGGCTTTTTATCTTATCGCATGAAGACGGGTGGGATTGAGATTTCATTACGAAAGCAGATTTGAGACCGGGAAAACGGACGCAGGCAACGACTGAAGAGCGACCTGGCGAAGGGATAACCCGGAAAGAGCGACGGAAAGTCGCAAGTCTTAGTGGAGTGCCAATTGCAGTATCATTGCAGTATCTGCTGAACTGCCCGCTACGAAGTGCCTGCTGAAATACCCGCTACGAAGTCTTACTACGAAGTATCATTCGCAAGAGCACATGAAGCAAGGAGCCGGCAGTACGGCTCACGGTGTAGGTGAAGCGCGTCGGAGGATACCGAAACTCCAAGCGGGCATTTGACGCTTGAACGGGCGTAGGAACCGGCGCGCCAGGCGGGACGATAGGCCCGCACCCGACTGACGTGAGAGATAAGGGCAGCAATGTTCGGCGCTGCCGGCAGCCAGAATCGCCTGTGGGGAATCGACTCAAGAAATCCCCGGCACGCCGCCACCCGGCGTGCCGGGGACGAAGCGTAGAGCGACACAAACGAGCAATCTCGAAAGGCAACCCCAGACCGAGAACTCGCCCACGCCAGATCGCCCAGACAGGTCCTTGAGGGGACCTGGTACGGTTGAAATGGACGGAAGCCGGAGCCTGTGAAAATGGGCATTGCCCGGCGATGACAAGCGGAGCAAAAGTGACCGCCGCCTGTCCCGTGCGAAAAAGGTAGTACGGTCTACTGTTTCCTGACGCAGCCGAACACGGCAGTTCCCGTTCTTCGAATCCGGCTCCTGAACCCCATACGCTGTTGAATTCTTTTCTTTTGAATTTGAAAAAAGAGGACTTGCCGTTGGTCACCGAAGGTGACAGCGTGACGGCGCCGCAGTTTGGCGCCGTCACCTGAGCGACGTTTGTTTTTTCGGAGCCGCACCGGGATGTCAAGGCGCCATGCTGTTCGGCGCCTTGACAGGTTCCGGGTGCGGCGGAGAAAAAACGGCCCACGTCGCTCAGGCAGAACGGTGCGGAGCACGCCGGACTTCAGTTGTTGGGACCGGTCTGCCCGGGGACGGGCAAAGAAGTCTACAAGGCATTGAAAGAGCTCCGGAAAGTGCATACACTCAACAACAACAGCAACGGCAAAAACAACGGACGGGAATTCCATGCCCAATCCCTCCGTGCCCCGTTTCGTTTGAAGCGAAGCGCCGACCAAATGCCCCATGTCGCTTGACCCGATGCCGAATATCCCGGGGCCAACTCACGATGCTTGGCGCCGTTTTGGGCGCTCCGCGCCGTATTTGCGCCGGTGACAGCGGATGCGGCGGCAGCGCCGATCAGCGGCGTTCTTGCCGCGGGCG
The DNA here is from genome assembly GCA_035308565.1 of Planctomycetota bacterium. GTDB lineage: Bacteria > Planctomycetota > SZUA-567 > H5-PLA8 > H5-PLA8 > JANXLS01. The sequence continues at coordinate 9,229 of DATGGK010000259.1, forward strand.
GCTATGGGGATCGTCGAGCGGATTGCGAGCATCACCGTCAACATTTCTGCCGCTCATGCTTGAGCGAAATGAGTTCGGTCTGCGCTCTGAATCCGCCGGTTCGCCTACTGTGGCGAGTCCGGGTCCGTGCGGAAGGGCGAGGCCGGAAGGTTGGCCTTGTTGTAGAGATTGCCGAGGGGGTTGATCGCCCATGCGTAGCGAACCACTGTCGGCTGCGGCACTTTGTCGCTCGTGACCACCACCGTCTCGCCCAGGATCTTTGCGTCCGCCCAGACGAACTTGCGGTCGGCGCCGGCGATGACGAAGCCTTCCAGCTTATCGCCGTGCGCCGTCAAACCGTCGGCGTGCGTGAACGTCAGGATCGCTTGATTGCCTTCGAACTTCGCTTCCTTGAAGAGCGGCCCCGAGTACTCCACCTTCTGGCCGTAGACGGTCGCCAGCGCATTCAGCGCGAGACGGGCTCCGACGTCGCGTTTGTTGTGCGGGTGAATGTCGCCGGGATTGTCGGCGTCGGCCAGATCGATGGTGACGGCCATGCCGGTGTGCGGCAATGCCAGCGTCATCGTCTGGGCTTCGCGCAGTTGCGCCCAGCCGCCTTCGTTCGGCACCGTCTGCCGTTGCTGGAAGTTGGCGAGTTGCACGAAGAAGAACGGGAAGCCGCCCAACGCCCAGCGCGTGCGCCAATCCTGAATCATCGCCGGAAAGAGCTTGCGATACTGCTTGCCGTTGCCGGCGTTGGATTCCCCTTGATACCAGATCGCGCCCGCAATGGCGTACGGAAGCAGCGGCGCGATCATCCCGTTATAGAGCGTCGCTGCGCGGTTGGGATTGTTGGGATCGGCGGGGCCGCCGGGCTTGCGCGGCTCGGGTTTGCCATCGGCCTTGGCTTTTTCAACGGCCGTCTTCCATTCGGGAATGGTTTTTTCATCGTACACCTTTTTCAATTCGGGATAGGCGGCGATGCGCTTTTCCCACGATTCGTAGAGGCCCTTCAATTCCGGATCGGCTTCGAGGGCTTCGCGGCTGGTCCAGGCTTCCGCAGGCGTCCCGCCCCATGAGGTGTGAATGATGCCGACCGGCACGTTCAGTTTCGCTCGCAGTTCGCGTGCGAAGAAATATCCCACGGCGGTGAACCCGCCGCCGGCGGCCGTCTGCGGCGTGGTGACGTCCCACTGGCCTTTGACGCTCGTGACGTTGTCCTGCGGCTTGTCGGCGGTTTTCTTGGTCACGGCGAACATGCGCAGCATCGGGTCATTGGCTTCGGCGACGTCTTTCAGCGCCTTCTTGCCGTACGGGCTGTCCGGCGGCGACCATGACTTGAGCGGGAACTCCATGTTCGACTGCCCCGACGCGATCCACACTTCGCCTACGGCCACGTTCTTCAAGACGATGGTGTTCTTGCCAGTGATGGTCATCTCGAAAGGCCCGCCGGCCGTGAGCGCCGCGAGTTTAACCCCCCAGCGGCCGTTCGCGTCGGTCGTCGCCTCGACCTTCTGCCCGCAGATGCTGACACTGACGGCCTCGCCGGCATCGCCCGTCCCCCAGACCGGCACCGGAATGCCGCGTTGCAGCACGCAATTGTCGCCGAAGAGCGCCGGGAGTTTCACATCCGCCCGCGCCACGTCAGTCCCCATCGCCCAAGCGAGCACGGACAGTGTCATCACCATCGAATTGAATTTCAAAAGCATTGTTTCTCCTCGTAAAAAAGCCGGTTTCGTGAATTCGCTCTCCCTACATAAAACGAAGCCGGCTTTATTGCGGGACAAAAATGGGTCTCTTCCCTGGAGCGGCTGAACTTCGAACTGTTGCACTCTGGTCCTGGCCCCGGTTTCCGGCAGAGCGATGAACCAATTACATTGGCATGAGCGGTTTCCCCATTTCCACCCGGGTGGAATTGGGACGGCAATGGCCCCAAAATCTCCGGATTTGCGCGGCGGAAAGCGCCCACAATGGAACTGTCTTGAGATTCAGGAGGCCGCAATCGGCGGTTTTCAGGGATTTTGAGCTGGGCAGGCAACCTCTGGAAGAATTCTTCCTGAGGTTGCTGACATTGCAGAAAAGCGGAGCTTCTCCCGAATTCGGGAGAAGTTCCGAACAAGGATTCGCGCCGAAAACGCTGGCGAGTCCGCTCTGTTTTCGCCGATTCATTCAGCCTGTAAGGCAGTTTCGATGGCTGACCTGATGATTATCGCTGGATTTGGATTGCGCATGCCGTCATGTCCCGGCGCCGGGATATCATAGCGCCCTTCGGCAAACTGCGGAATCCCAACCGGGAGTCTCATGCCCGCCACTCTTCTTGAAAAACGTTCGATCATTCGGCGATTCAGCCGGCTTGAAAACGCCACTTTTATCGTGGGTCCGTCACGCGGCCCATGAACAGGCAAGCCCCGCTGACGCGATGTTGAATGGCGAAGAGGAACGGCCGATCGACGCGGAACTCAATTGGCTCGGCTGGATTCGGGCGATATGCCGACCCTGCCCTCATCATGACCACCGCCGTCGCCGCGGCCGCTTCTGTGCCCTTCTCGTCGACTTCGATGAACGTTTTGTGAAACACCTCTGAAATGTAGAGATAGTCGTCCGGCTTGCGCGGCGCCATGCGATCAAAATTGGCGCTGCCCTTCGGTTCATCGAAAGCCGTCTTCATACCCAATTCCTTAAGCGCCTTTCCGAGCCTAAAAAGTGGCGGCTGCATTTTGAATTTCGGCAGGTGAAGCACCACATCGGCCGCGCCGGCTTTGGCGAACGACGCCAGTTTCTCCGCGGTCAGCTTCGCTTCCGTCTTCGACAACCCATTCTGTTCGTCGGGGAGCAGAATCAGCATTTGCAGTTCTCCGCCGGCGTACGGAATGCAAATCGTACGAAAGCCGTCCTGCTGCGAATAGTTGAAGTGGTCCTGCCGCAGCATGGTGGGCACATCGACGGCGTCGCCGCCCTTGACGTGAAACGCTTCGGGCTTCGTCGTGTCTTTGTTGAATTCTTTGGCCCACGGCGCCTTCAGGTAAATCGCATTGACCAGCACCAATCTTGTCTCGCTGGTTAATCCGTCGGGCGGAATCAAATTGGGAATGCGCTTGCGCGTCTGCTGCAGGACCCATGCGTTGATGTCCTTGATAGCCTGCGCCGGATTGGTTGCGAAATCCATCGGCTGTAACGGAGCGCCATACGTGTCTTTGACCAGCGCCAGAAACGGCGCCCGAAATTCATACCTCGGCTGCCCGAAGAGCCGGTTCGCGACCGTCACCGTGACGGGATCGCTGGGGCCTCCGTACTTGGCCGAATTCATCGCCAGTTCCGTCGTTCGCTTCTCAATGTCGTCGAGCGCTTTTTGCAGTGTGGCAAACGAACTGTGCAATGCCATCTCATCGTCGGCAAAATGCAGCACCTTTGCCATTTCCGTCCGCGTGTCGCCGTCCGCGCCGGCGTACGTCATGGCCAGCGCCAATTGAATCGAGAACGGCGACAGCAGCGTATTAGAATCCGCCGCTGTTCCCTTCCCCAGCAAATCCAGCCCCAGCGCATTGATGCTCGTCGCAGCGGAATCAAAAGTCCCAGTTTTCACTTCGCCTCCCAACAGCGCGCCCGCAAACACGATCGTCAGCGCAACCCACACGGCATTCAAACGATACTTCATGGCTTTCTCCAAGTTAGATCGTAAACGATGATAAATCAAACGACTCTGCTGCCGGACTCCACGGCGGATTGTTAGACGCCACTTTGCCTGCAAGAGTTTCGATCAATTTATCTCGGCCCTCCGTCCATTGCGCCGTGATTAAGGGAACCCGTGCGTCGAGGGAAAGAGCAGCGGCTGGCGGCGGTTGGTCAATCCATCGTGGGCGTGCAGGGCGGCGGATCGAAACATAAGAGAATTCAACGGAAAGTCTCTCTCCATGCGTCCCAACTCAGGGTAACTAAATAGGACATTCAAGATTCTCGTCGAAGGGGAATAAATCGTGTTCACGGCATCAATCAAAAAGTGGATTTGGACTGTTTTTGCGTGTCTGTGCTGGACTGTTTGCGGATTGGCGGACGCCGCCGAAGGCGTGCGCGTCGAGAAGGACATCGCCTACGTGACCGACGGCGATGCGGCGCAAAAGCTCGACCTGTATCTGCCTGAAAAACCGGCGGACAAGCCCTTGCCGCTGATCGTGTGGGTTCACGGCGGCGGCTGGCAGGCCGGCAGCAAATCCAACTGCCCGGCGGCGTCCTATGTGGCGCGGGGATACGCGGCGGCCAGCGTCGAATACCGCTTCAGCCAGAAGGCCGTCTTCCCGGCGCAAATCCAGGATTGCCAGGCCGCGCTGCGCTGGCTTCGCGCCAACGCCAAGAAATACAACTTCGATCCCGACCACATCGGCCTCTGGGGCAGTTCGGCAGGAGGACACCTGGTCGCGCTGATGGGCACGTCCGGAGGCAAGAAGGCGTTCCCGCCCATCGGCGGCAACGAAGACCAGCCCGACCGCGTGCAGGCCGTGTGCGACTTATACGGCCCGACGGATTTCAACACCGTCATCCAGCAGGCCGAGGACGACAAGGGCGTGAAGAACATCTACGCATTCAACACGCCCAAAGACACCTACTCGACCCTGGTGGGCGTACATCTCGGTTCGGACAAAGCCAAGACCGATGCCGTCAGCCCGGTCCATTTCGTCAGCAAGGACAACCCGCCCTTCCTGATCCTGCATGGCACCAAGGACGCGCTGGTCCCGTTTGCTCAAAGCGTGGAATTTGAAGCGGCGTTGAAGCAGCAAGGCGTGAGCGTTCTCTTTCAACGCCTGCCCAATTGCCCACACGGCGGAGCGATGTTCAACAAGCTCGCGGTGAATGACTTGATCCGGGCGTTTTTCGACAAGCATCTGAAAGAGATGGATGTCAAGGTCGAACTGGTGCCGGAAGCCGAACTGACGCTCCCGGACGTTGCGCCCAGCGCAAAGTGACACGGCAACCATGGCAAGAATTCTCGAACCGTTTCGCTCATGGACTGCGGATTTAGCTTGGACGGTCGAATTCCAACCGGGTGGAAAATCAATTGGCGGGGAAAAACGCCGGTCGAAATGCGCAGCAGGCTCTCCGCCGCCGCTCATGCGGTCGATGCTTCGTCCACCCGGAAATTCGCTCTCATCATCTTCTGAGTCGTGGCGGGGGCCAGCTTGAACCTGGACGAGTAGAACGCCTGCAAACCCCGGCCGACTCAACCCGCGGACTCGACAGCCATTCTCTGATCAGGTCGCAAACGCTGGTGTTGGTGTTCGTTTTGAGCGACCGTTCGTGAGCGAGCCGCCTGAGGAATTCCAGTTTTGGCCCCTCGAAATTGATCGCCTGAATCCGCGGATCAACCAATTTGGGCGGACGCCCGATTCTGCTTGCCATGATGCTTTTCTCCAATGTGTCCTTGTTAGCAAGCATTATACAAACGGCCCGATGCTCCCTTTCAGATTCCCCGTTTTTCTTCGTTTTGCCCATGGCACATTCAGTGCCTGGAGACTCCCTGGCTTTGGCTTGGGGCGGGCACCGTATAATGCTTTTTGGAGGCGGGAGGCGTTGCCTGCCGTGGACGATGGCACCGACATTCAGGAATGCAGGCATGGAAGAGGAAGAGTGCGTCAAAACATACGCCATCACGAATCCGCCCTCGGGCGCGAAGGGCTGGAAACGATGGATGGCGTTCTACGCCGTGGACGGCAACGAAACGTTTTACATCGACGCCCGCGTGCTGGGGAATATGTCCCTGTTTTGCGCGTCGTTCGACGGCGCGGTCAAGTTGATGGAGAAAAACGACATGGGAACGACCATGATCGTCTCACTGGACTGGCTGATCGAAAACGTTGATAGGCAGTTCGAAGACCACAAGGCACGCTTAGCCAGGTTCCACGACAATGCGCCCAAGTCGTCGGCGTAACGGCATGTTTCGGCTGCGCCGCGCTTGACAACGGGTGCGCGCAACACGATGGAGGGGGTCATCAAGAAGATCGTCGCTACTGTGGAGAAAGCGAACATGCCGACATTGAAACGCCGACGCCGGAATCGACCGGCACAGCCACGGACAATCCGCCGCACAACATCGTGTCCCAGCCGCTGGGGACGGCCTCCGGCAACTCCGCCTTCATCTGCTATGATGAACCGATGGAATTATGAATTTTGTGACGGCTCGGACTGATCACACGATTCAGATTATGACCTAAATTCGCAAGACTTGATTACAGGATCGAGCGACATTCCGTGGTACTTTCTTGGCACTTATTGTCAACGACTTGCGGGATATTCGCCATCGCGGAATCGTAATGAAAGTCTCACTTGTTTTCTAAAACTCCTCGTCGGCGACTCTTGTGTAAACTCCCGCGCTCGGCAGGTGCGCCAATGGTATTGCTGCCGCCTCGTTTGGCACGCCGATTGGTCTAAGTGTCGTGCCAATGGGCACCGCGCCCCTGGAACTGGTGAGACAAAGTACACTCTTTGAAAGGAGTATGGACATGAAGGTCAAGGGATTTA
>DATGGK010000260.1:0-2223 GCA_035308565.1 Planctomycetota bacterium
AGCAGGAAATTTTCGGCGACGTAAGCCATGCCTGCCAGCACGAGAGCGGCCAGGATCCACAGTGACACGCGCAGATACGTCATCCAGGCTTTCCGGCCGAACTTCCGCCGCTTGATCTCGAGCGGCTTCTGCCGCCGGAGATACTTCGGCTCCTCGTCCGCCAGAACTTCCTGCGGATAAACGTCTGCGTCCATGGCCCTCAGTTTCGCCAGAAAATCACCTCGTTCTCGAGCTCCACTCCGTAGGCGGCGCGGACGCGCTCGCGCACGTCGTCAATCAAGCGCCGCATGTCGTCACAAGACGCATTTGCCAGGTTCACAAAAAAATTCGCGTGGCGGTCGCTCACCGCTGCATCGCCCACTCGATGGCCCTTCAATTTCAATTCATCAATCATCCGCCCCGCCGATCCGCCGGGAGGATTCTTGAAAATGCAGCCGGCGCTTTTCTGATTCAGTGGCTGGCTGGCGCGGCGCTTTTCATTGCAAACCTTGATGCCCGCCAAAATTTCCTTGTACGGTTTCGAGGGCAGTTCGAGCTTCACGCGCAGCATCACGTCGTCGTCTGCAAAAGACGTGTGGCGATAGTCGAAACGAATGTCGTTGCCGCGAACAGTCTCCACCTCGCCGCTCGCAGCGCGATACAGTTCCACTTCGCGCACCCACGGCCCGATTTGAGTTCCATACGCGCCCGCGTTCATTCGCAGCGCTCCGCCCACGCTTCCCGGAACGCCGATCAGCCCTTCCATGCCGCCAAGATCGTGTTTCGCGCAGAACGTGACCATGCCGCCCAGATCGGCGGACGCATCCACATACGCCGAATTCCCCTCAACGCGCATTCCCGGATGCGCTGCCGGAAGATGCAGCACCACCCACGGCAATTCGCCATCCGCGATCAATACGTTTGTGCCGCCGCCAAGAAAACGGTGCGGAATCTTCGCGTCGGCCAGCAAGCGCATCACCTGCGGAATCGTGTCGTAGCGATGCAGCAGCAGCTCGTCAGTGACGCCGCCGATCGCGAGCGACGTTTTTTCTTTCAGCGACACGGCCGAACGCAACTCAACTCCCAGCTCTTTCAACCGCTCGACAATCGCGTTGTCGTTAATCCGCATGCGAACTAGAAACCTGTGTCCCCAGCAGCATGGCAAGCTGATCCAGAACGCGGCCCACACTTCCCGCGCCAATCGTTAAAATCGCATCGCCCGGCCGCGCTTCCCGCAACATGAACTCGACGCCCGCCTGCATGGTGCTCGTAAACACCACATTCTTGTGCCCCGCCGCGCTGATCGCCTCGGCGAGCCGCTCACCGGTGATGCCCTCAATCGGATGCTCACTCGCCGCATAGATTTCCGTGAGCACCAGAACATCCGCGTCATTAAACGCGCGGCAAAAATCGTCCCAGAGAAATTGCGTCCGCGTGTAGCGGTGTGGCTGAAACAAAACTAGCAGGCGCTTGTATCCGCATCCGCGAGCCGCTTCGAGGGTTGCGCGAATCTCGGCGGGGTGATGGCCGTAATCGTCAATCAGCGTGACCCCGGCATACACGCCTTTCACTTCGAAGCGGCGTCCAACACCCGAGAACTTCTCGAGCCCCGCTCGAATTAAATCCGCCGGCACATTCAACGACAGCGCCACAGCCGCCGCGGCAGCCGCATTGCGAACATTGTGAATTCCCGGAGGCGAAGGCAGATTGAAAATTCCCAGATCCTCACCGCGATAAGTAAGCCGGAATTCGCTCGCAAGTCCCTTGAGTTTCACGTCGCTGATCACAAGATCTGCCTGACTCGTGGTGCCATACGTGATCACCGGCCGCTTCACGGAAGGAAGCATCGCCTGCACGTTCGGCTCATCGAGGCACAGAATCACCGTGCCGTAAAAAGGCACCCGATTTACGAATTCAAGAAATACGCTCTGGATTTCCTCGAGCGAGTGGTACTGATCGAGATGTTCGCGGTCAATCGTCGTGACCACTGCGACCACAGGCGCCAGCAGCAGAAACGAGCGGTCGCTCTCGTCCGCTTCCACCACCATGTAATCGCCTTGCCCAACGCGGGCGTTCGAACCCGCATGATTCACGCGCCCGCCCACAACAAATGTCGGGTCGAGTCCGGCCGCCGCAAGAACAGACGCTACCATCGAGGTCGTCGTCGTCTTCCCATGCGCGCCAGCCACGGCAATTCCGTACTTCAGCCGCATCAGTTCCGCCAGCATTTCAGCCCGCGGAATC
>DATGGK010000261.1:0-19795 GCA_035308565.1 Planctomycetota bacterium
CCATTCCGCCTAAAGGCGGGACTACGAACTTTTTTCTCACTTTGGCGACTTTTTCCCGCTGCTCTGAACACAGCTTTAATGTAATCTTAAACATCGGCAAGCTTGCTGTGTGTACACTATTTGCTCCGTCCGTGATTTGGACTGTGCATCTACTACTGTTGTGTCCCGCAGTTCGTGTAAGAAACATGATCGAGGCACATGCGCCGCAGTATGGATAACCTTGGTGTTAATGCACGCCAAAAAACGCGCGATTTGCCTGACGAGTTGAGAAGCGGGTCCAGCATTTAGAGGTTAAGTTCATGCACTCGGCCAGAATCTTGATCACTATGCGCCAATTCAAGACACGCCCGCGAGGTGTGACGCTGATTATGGTCGCGGGCGTATTGGCAATCCTCGCTGCACTGGGGACGGCTTTCTACACCTCCGCCATCGTGCAATCCCGCTCTTCCGGCCATTATTCCGACTCGGTTCGCGCCGAATTGCTTGCCAAAGCCGGCATTGCAGACGCGGCGGCGCGCTTGCGCATGCAAACCCTCGAACGCCCCGAAAGCCCTTCGGACCCCTGGTATACCGTTGATTGGCGCAACGGCGCCGCGCGCAACATTTCCTTTCGCCAGCGCAACCTCACCAGGTCCAGCAACGAACATTGGCTGGGTTATTCGCGTTCGCTGAGCAACACCGCCGAGATCAACGGCGATCGCTATGTGCTCAGCGTCACCGATGCGCAATCCAAGATCAACCTCAATGCGTGCGACAATCTTGCGGTCGTCCTCGACAACCTCTGTCGCGTGATCGGCTCGCCGCTGACCTGCGCCGACTACAATTACCTTCAGCCGCGCATGTGGGCCGACTTGGGAGCCGTCGGTTACAACAAAAACACCAAAGACCAAAAAACCCAGCGCGATCTCTACTTCGAAGTCGACGGCCAGAATCATCCGATCCTCGGCAACGACGGCCTTGCCCGCTATGGCGACGGCTACGCCATTGCCGGCTACCGCTCGCGCCTGCCTTCCGGACGCTTTGGCAGCATCGACGATGTGCGCGACGCGCTGACGTATACTCCCAACGCAAGATATCCGGACCTCGAGATTCTTCAGCGCGAAATCAAATTCCAGGCCCTTCGCGATTACATCACCGTCGATTCCTGGGTGGACACTGCCACCGTCTCCACCGGCAAATTCGAATGGATCGATGGCCTTTTCGCCATCGACCGTGACAAAAGCTGGGTCGCCGACGACCCCAAAGGCGACCCTTTAAACCACCGCGGCTCTCTGCGCGGCTCCTACGTCTCGATCATGAACGGCGCTGGCGCCGGGCAGATGCGCAAAATCAATACCAACGGCATCGACTGGATTCAGCTCGATCAGCCCTTCATCGTTCCGCCCGGGCCCATTAGCTCCTACATGATCGTGGCCAAACCCGACATCAAGCCCGATCCGTATGACACTGTCAACAACACGGTCGCGCCGGATAAATACGCGCTCAAGCCCGCCGGCTCGCTCGATAAGGATCCCGACATCGACTATTCGCGCTATCCGCTCTGCATCCATCGCGCGCCGGTCAACGTCAATACGGCGTCCGACAAAGTGCTCGAAGCGCTTTTCCTCGGCGTGGACGTTCAACACGGCACGCCCATGGCCGTCGCCACCCAATGCAACGCACAGAACACCTCGAATGCCTGGAAAACTCAGGACCCGCATTATCTGGAAGTCCGGGTGCTGACGTTGACCGGCTGCAAGCGTGTGCCACAAGACACCGGCATGCCTATACTCGACGCGCGTATGGCGGATTTGACCAAAGATGTCACGTTCAACTACTTGAACAATTACGGCACGCTGTCCAAGAACGGCACGTTCGTTGACGGAGGCGGCGACATCAGCGAAGCGCACGAACTGGCCTACCGCGTGATCATGGCGCGCCAGCGCTCGCTCGATCTGACCACGGGGCTGGTCCTTGCCGACACGCAGCCCGACCCCGATCCCACCACTTACGACCCCGATACGCAGTTCAAAGGTTACGAGCGCGGTCCCATCCGAAGTTGGGACGATCTGTATTTCCGCGTGATCAAACCCTGGGACGACATCCGCTCCTACGGCAGCCCCGCCGACAGCGGCCGCAAAACCATCCCCTATTCCGGGAATCCCGGCAAATCGGTCAGCAAACAAAAGACCTCCGTGGCGCGCATGCTCATGGCCAATTTTAATCCCAACACCGATATCCTCAAATTCAATCCAAACATCGAATGGATCGACCGTTGGGGCCGCAATTTCACCGAGATGGAACCGATCATGATTTACTCCGGCAATATGCCCCGCTATGCGGCGGGCGATGCCAACCACATGTGGAACTATTATTACGGAAACTCCAACAACAACGGGCGCGGCGGCTATTACACCCGCACCTTCCGCTACAAATCCAGCGAAATGATCGACAAGACCGATCTCAACCGCTCCACGACCGAACTCTGCTTCTCCTCCTTCGGCGTCTTCGACATCGACTCACGCGGCGAGATGGTCAAGGACGGCGTGGTTCTGGCCGAACGGCGCGTGAGCGCCACGGTCAAGACTTACAACGTGTGGCGCGAAACCACGCAGTTGCAATTCTCGCGCGGCAAATTCGACGTTGCCGGCGGCACCGGCGCGCTCGGCACCAACAAATCCGGCCGCATCACCCGCGACAACCACAACGTCTTCGATCGCCAGCCGCTCAACACGCTCCCCGAACCGCTGGTGCCGCTGGGCTACAAAATCAATCCCGGCAAACTCAACGACCTGCTCGACCCCTCTGCTCCAGCAGGCCGCGACGTCTGGCTCGCCGCCAAACCTGCGGGCATGCCCGATGCCGTTGCCAACCGCATCTTCCCCGCCACGTGGGACGGCCAGATCGTGCTCGCCACCAACATGCTCGATTACACGAGCGATGGTTGCACCTTCCTCGCCAGCTTCAACGGCGATCTCGACACCGATACGTGCCTGGGCAATGGCAAGGAATTGGCCAAGAACCCCAACGACCGCCGCGTGCGCGTCGTGGACACCATCAGCCTGCTGGGCGTGCTCAACGACACCGAAGTCGATTACGATCCGACCAGCACCGACAACAACGGCAAGAAAATCTCTCAAACCACATACAACACCTTCTCCACCAACGACATCGCCGGCGAATACTTCGGCCCGCTTAATCCCCAGAATTACTGGGAAAATGTGCTCTGCCGCCAGGGCGATTTGCGCGCGGAAGGCGTCTGGCTGGGCTGGCCCGGCGTCTCCGGCAAGGACGCTTCGCTCAAATACGTTTATAAGAACAATTACCAGATTGAAAATGGCGATGGCATGACCGTCTTCATGTGGTTTAAATCCAACTGGACCGGATCCGATCACCGCGAACACGAATTCATGAACGTCAATCGCGTCGGCGATCCGTGGACCCGTGGCGTCCACAACCTCGTCAAATTCGGGCGCTACTCTTTTGCCAACCTTACCGACGGACAGGTCTATAACCCGTGGCGTTCGTCCGACAATTGTCTTGCATTCGCCACCGACGGCACCATCGATTCACCCGGCCATCGCTCCGATTGGAATTCGTATCTCCACGGGGGCACTTGGAATGTTCCCGACAACGGCAGCCGCGAATCACCGTCGTTCCACGTCCAGCCCTTCCGCTGGGGCTCGGTCGGCGGCGTCTTCAAGTGGGACACCTTCGTCGCCGACAACCCATCCACCGAATTCTCCGGCTGGTGGGAGAACGAAGGCACGCGCAACAATGCCGACCGCAATCAATTTATCACGCTTGCCAACCGCCCCTTCATCGATTCACAGCGCGATCCCGAAGGTCCCAACTGGTCGCCGCAGTATTTCTGGAAGGACGCCATCGTGGCGGAACTCTACGGCATCGACATCGGCAATAAAGGCAGCATCAACAGCACCGTCCAGCAGCAGGCCGGCTGGTCGTGGCAGGACGCCGCTTCCGACGAAACGGTCTTCGGCATCAACAACCTCAACAAATCGCAAACTGAACGCAATATCCGCGTTACGCCTTCCGACGGCACTTGCGCCGTGATCGACGAAATCAAAGTCTGCAACAAAATGTGGAGCACCGACCGCGTCTACAAGGAGCAGACCACCTGCCGTTACTTCACCCCGGATTACCCGGGCGATCCCAGTGCCTGCCCCACCTTTACTTCGCAATCCATGCTTGATTCGCTCTACGGGCCCGTGACCAACCGCCACGACGAACTCATCCAGGTGGCCCGCGTGACCTGGTCATCTTTTAACCCGCGCTTCAATTTCGAAAATAAGGCGCGCAAAGGCAAACGCTTCGAAATGATCAAGCAGCATTCCGGCATCATCAATTTTCGCGGCCCCTTCGACTACATCCAGTACAACCTGGACGTGCTCAAAGCCACCGCCGCCGCCGAAGACCGCCAAAACGAAGGCTCCGCGAACAAGCCCGTCATGGTCCAAAGCGTCTCCGTTTCGCCCCTCGGCGTCGAACGCCCCTCGCCGGTCGATTACATCAAATACGGCCTCAAGGAAGGCCACGCCTCCCGCGGTGTGGAAGTCGCCTTGCTCAAAGCGGGGGCGGTGCCCGTCAATGGCAAGTGGTGGGAATCCCCCGAAGACCTCAACGCTTACGATGACCCTGCCCAGCGCGCGGTGCTCAAAGCCAGCGAACTCTACTACCGCGTGCGCTTCCGCTACCACGCCGATCCGCTCGTCGGCATCGCCTCCGGCTCCGGCCAATTCCCGGACGTGGACCCCACCCAGCATTTCGTGCTTGACACGCCCGTCTTTGACGACATTACTGTGCTCTACATGACCAGCGACATGCCCATCCTTAATTTCAAGGAGCAAACCGAATGACGCCTTCTCTTCCGACGCGGCTCGCCCAACTCAGTCTCGCGCTGTGTGCGCCGCTGCTCTTTCTGGTCTGCTCCGCTCACGCCGCGGCGCCCGGCGTGCCCCCTCACAATGGGGGTCCGGGCGGTGACTTCTCCGAGAAGAACTTGAAGACCATCTCGGGCACGCTGCACATGAAGAAAGCCGGCGAAAAAACAGATGCGCCGGCATCCGCGGACGCCACGTCAAAGGATACCCCCAGCGGCGACGACAACTGCGACGGCTACCTCATTTCCCCGCAGGAAACCTACAAGCTCCAAACCTCCAACGAAAAGATCCTCAAGGATCTCCAGGAGCGCGACGGCAAGAAGGTCTCACTGCAAGGCAACATCGACGAAAAAGCGCAGGTCATTATCGTCCAGAAGATCCTCGACGGCGTCATGCCTCCCGCGGAGCAGCGAAATCCGCGTGCGTACGACTAATTCTTTTCACGCAAAGTCGCAAAGAACTCCGCAAAGCGCGCAAAGAAATTTCGGATTGAATGCTTTGCGCGCTTTGCGCCAACTTTGCGCCTTTGCGTGAACACGATTTACAATTCCGTTACACCCCTCTGCCGCGCCGCGTGGTATGCTAACAACATGGCGCAGCGGCAAATCCTGGTCATCGAAGACGACCCCGCCATCCGCAGAGGCATCGTGGATGCGCTGCGCTTCCACGCGTTTTACGTCAGCGAAGCCGGACACGGCCGCAAAGGCCTTGAAATGGCCGTGCAGAGCGAGTGCAACCTCGTGCTGCTCGATCTGGTTCTGCCGGGCTTGGATGGCCTCGACATTCTCCGCGAAATCCGAAAGAGCCGTCCGGCGCTGCCGGTGATTATTCTCACCGCCCGAGGCGATGAATCCGACCGCGTGCAGGGCTTGAAACTCGGCGCCGACGATTACGTGGTCAAGCCGTTCAGCGTCAAAGAACTGATTGCGCGCGTCGAAGCTGTGCTGCGCCGCTCGCCCGAACGGCCCAGCGACATTCGCGACGTCGATTTCCCCGACGGCCGCGCGGACCTTGAACGGCGCGAAGTGCGCTTCAGCAACGGCCAGCGCAAGGAACTGAGCGAGCGCGAAGCCGAACTGTTGCGCTATCTGGCGTGCAACGCCGGCCGCGCCATTTCGCGCGAAGAAATCCTCACACGCGTCTGGCGCATCGGCGCGATGGGCGCCGAAACGCGCACCATCGACATGCATATTGTCCGCCTGCGCGAGAAACTCCACGACGATTCCGGCGAACCGAAGATTCTGTTGACGGTGCGCGGGAAGGGGTACATGTTCAATGCGTGAATGTAGTGCCAATAGGGCTAATAGGACCTATAGGGCCTATAAGCCCCATAAGATTTATGAGAAGTAACCTCCCATGACTCGCCCTTGGCACATCTGGGCCATCTTCGGCCTCTGTCTTGTGATCGTGCTCGCCACGATGGGCTGGACCACGCTCACGGTTTTGCGCCTCGACGAACAATCGACGAGGCAAACCGTGCGCGAAGAAAACGTGCGCCTCGCGCTGTGGCGCATGGATTACACGCTCACTCCGTTGCTGGCGCAGGAAACGGCGGTGCCGTATTTCGCCTATGGCGCGTTTTATCCGGCTGGCCGTGCGTACTCGGACATGTTCGGCAACGTGCGCAACGGCGAACCGGTCGTGCCCTCGCCGCTGCTGACCGAAGGCGCGCCGCACGCCGTTCTCTATTTCCAATTCGATCCCGACGGACAGCTCACTTCGCCGCAAGTCCCGCCGAAAGCGAAAATGGCCGCCGCTCAGACGTACTGTGCCACGCCCGAAAAAGTCTCCGAATCCGCCGCGCATCTGCGCGAATTGAAAGCGCTCATCACCCGCGACGCGCTGATGGCCATGCTTCCCGAAGAAAAGGCGCCGCCGCCGGCGTCGATCACATTTCTGAATGCAGGCGATAACAAGGGTGCCAACGACAATCCCGCCACTCAAAGGAGCCCGAACGATTCAAAGAATCCAGGCAACACGGGCAACAACGACTTGCCGCAAAATTTTGCGCAAAACGATGTGCCCAAACAGCAGCAGGCCGAGCCTCGCCAAAACAAAGGCAACTACAACCAAAAAGATTCCATTGAATGGGCGAACCGCAAGCGCAGCTACGATGAGGCACAAGCGCTCAATAATGCACCGCCGATGCAAATCGCGCAAAACGGCGCGTATCAATTCAACGGCGCGAACATTTTGCAAAACAGCGCGTTTACAACTGCACCCACCGACGCCTCCGCCGGCGTGGCGCAAGGCCCGATGAAACCGATCTGGGCCGGGCCGTCTTTGTTGCTGGCGCGCCGCGTTTCGGTCGGTGGAAAAGTTTACGTGCAAGGCTGCTGGCTGGATTGGCCGTGGCTTCAGGAGAAGCTGCTTTCGAAAGTGCGCGATCTGCTGCCGGATGCAAAACTCGAATCCGCGTCCGACGGCGAGGGGGATCGCTCCGACACTGTTCTTGCCGCGCTGCCCGCAAAATTATCTCCGGGCGCCACGATTCCCATCGAACCTTCCGCGTCGCTCTCGCCCGTACGCATTTCATTAATCATCGGCTGGGGCTGCGCGCTGCTGGCGACGGCCGCGGTGGCGGCGCTGCTCTTCGGCGCAGTGAGTTTAAGCGAGCGGCGCGGCGCGTTCGTCTCCGCCGTCACGCATGAATTGCGCACGCCGCTGACCACCTTCCGCATGTACGCCGAAATGCTCGCCGGCGGCATGGTCCCCAGCGACGAAGCGCGCCAAAGCTACCTCAACACGCTGCGCGCTGAATCCGAACGGCTGACGCATCTGGTTGAGAACGTGCTCGCCTACGCGCGCTTGGAGCGCGGCAGCGCGCGCAGCCGCGTGGAACGCGTCGATCTCGCGCACCTGCTCGACGCCGTCAAACCGCGCCTCGCCGAGCGCGCCGCTCAAGCGGGAATGAAATTGGAAGTCGACGCACCGAGCAGCGCCGCGCAGCACGTCACGACGGACGTCTCCGCCGTCGAACAGATTCTCTTCAACCTCGTGGACAACGCGTGCAAATACGCCGCCAGCGCCGTGCACAAGGAAATCCGCATCACCGCGGCGCGCAGCGGCGCGAAGGCCTCGATCCGTGTGCGCGACGCCGGCCCCGGTTTTTCCGACGCTGAAGCGCGCCGTCTCTTTCGCCCCTTCTCAAAATCCGCGCGCCAAGCCGCGCACACCGCGCCCGGCGTGGGCCTCGGCCTCGCGCTTAGCCGCAGATTGGCCCGCGATTTGGGCGGCGATTTGCGATTGGACCGGAGCGTGAAGGATGGGGCATGTTTTGAGTTGACGCTGCCGGCAGAGTAGTGATCAATTCCCGACGAATTGCATGATTCTCGCCGCATGCCCGCCGGATTTGGTTTCGCTCGAAATCTTGAGCGTCAGCGTGTGCTTGCCCGGATTGAGTTCCGTGGCGAACATCACCGTGCGCGGGTAGTGCAGGCCGGAACTAAAATGGTGGAACAGATTCACCGCTTGGGGCGCGCCGCCGTCGATTCGGGCTTCGACGATTCCGGCATCCGGGCCGGCGACGACATACGCGCCGATCGCTTTGCCTTCGAAGGGCAGCGAAACTTCCGCGCCAGATTCGGTGGCGCAGAGCATCGGGATTTTGGTGAAGCGCTCGCGTTTGGAGCCGGCAAGTTTCGCCCAATCGGGAACGCCCAGCGTCCAACCGCTTTTGACTTCAGCGCGCTGCGGGTCGATAAAGCGCGCCGATTCGTAATTGAACTCATCCAGCGGCGGCGGAAGTTCATGGGCTTTGAGCGCGGCGGTTTTGGGCAGCGCCTCGCGCCACGCGCGATTGAAGAGCGTCTCGATCATCTTGGCGCACAACGCGTTTCCGGGCTTCGCCGGGTGCACACCGCCGTATATTTTCCACGTCAGCGCGCCGGAACTGATTTCCTCGGCGACTTCCTTCGCCAGATTGACGGTCGAAACCGAATAGCGCTGCGCGACGGCGTCGTGCGCTTCGATGGTCAATGGCGCCTGCTTTACCTGAAGCGTTTTAAGCATGCCTTCGTTTACGAAAAACGTGATCACGATGTCCATGTTTGGATTGGCGCGCAGCGCGTGGCGCACGATCCCTTCCATGCCGCGGATGCATTCGGCGCGCGTGTGGGCCGCGTCCTGGTCGTCGTTGACCGCGAATTCGATGAAGAACAAATCGACTGGGCCTTTTGAAAGAACATCCGCATCAAGGCGCGCAGCGCCCGTGGTCGAGCACGTCGAGGCGATGCCCGCGTCGATGAAATCGAAGCTCGTCTCGGGGAAGCGAGCCCTGAGTATTTCGCAAACCATTGGCCGATAACCGTTCATTTCGGTGATCGAGCCGCCGATGAACGCGACGCGGCCTTTCTTCGCGCGTTCGAATTGCAGTCGCGAATTGTCGAGGCTGCCGCGAAGCTGAATGTTCTCGCCGAACGTGTCGCCGGCGCGAACGACGTGCGCGAAAATCGCGAACGCGAGGAGAGTAGAGAGGATTTTCATGGTGTGCCTTCGGCTGGCGGAGGAGGGTTATCCGGCGCCTCAATTGCAACTGCGTCACCGGGCTGAGAGATCGACGCGAAACCGACTGCACCCAGAATCAGCACGAACGCAACGATATGGTTCCACGCCGGCCATTGTTTGAAATACAAAATCGCGAAGACGGTGAACACAATCAGCGTGATCACCTCCTGCATAATCTTAAGCTGGAATTTGTCGAATTTCGCGGCGCCGTAGCGATTGGCCGGCACTTGCAGGCAGTATTCGAAGAAGGCGATGCCCCAACTGATCAAGATCGCCTGCCACATCGCCGTTTTGGTGTACTTGAGATGCCCGTACCAGGCGATTGTCATGAAAATGTTGCTGAGCACAAGCAATATGACGGTGGACATTGCTGAATTTCCTCAGGGCTGAGTCGGATTGGAATCGTGCTTTGCATCCGGCGCGGCAGTTTCGCCGCCGCGCTGTTCGGACGCTTGCGCCTCTTGCGCTTCTTCGGCCTCGCGCTCCTTGAGCCATTTATCGAGTCGCGCTCTGCGGCGAAACATCAAAATCAGCCGCAGCACGATCCAGACCAATAGAATGCCGAGAGCCCAAATGTAGCGCGTTTCCATGCGCGCCAGTTGTAATCTGTGAATTGGAAAATCGCAAGCAAACTCAATGCCACCTGCACACGTGACGGCAGCAAGGCGCCGGAATTTTCAAAAACGACGCTAACTCTTTGCCACTCGCACGCTATAATTCACGCGTCGGTCGGATTTCAGCAACGGCGAGGTGCTCATGCACATTTCTCAAAATCTTTCGCAGCGGATGGAACAGAAGCTGGTTATGACCCGGCAGATGATCCAGTCCATTGAAATGCTGCAATTGCCTCTGATGGATTTGATGCAGAACATCAATCAGGAACTCGTTGAAAATCCCTGCCTCGAATTGAAAGAAGCTGAGCCGGTCAAGGAAGCCGATCCCGACAAGCCCGCCGCCACCGTCAAAGAAATCATTCGCGATGAGAAAGAAAATGAAGTACACAAGGACAAGGAACCCGCCAACGAAACCGAAGCCCGCATCAAACGCCTCGAATCGCTGATGAACGAATGGAACGATCCCAATACGCGCACCAGCAATTCCGGTCCGCGCGGCGGCGGCGATGACGACGCCAAAATGGAGGCGATGAACAACACCGCCGCGCCCGCCACCTCCCTCGAAGACTTTCTCACCCAGCAACTGCACATCTCCAAAGAAGAAGAACGCCTCAAAGAGTTAGCCGAAGTGATCGTCGGCTCGCTGGACGAAAGTGGCTTTCTGAAAGTGCCGCTGATGGAATTGTTCTACAAGACCGAAGCCGGCTTTCGCCAGGAACTCATTCCCGGTGGCTGCACTGAAGAAGAGGCCGAATTCGCGCTTGAACTAGTGCAAAGCTTTGAACCGCCGGGCGTCGGCGCGCGCACGGTGCAGGAATGTTTGCTCTTGCAGTTGCGCCGCATTCCGGGCGAGACGGAATTTGAAGAGAAGCTGATCGAAAAACATTACGACGACCTGAGCCACAACCGTCTTCCCAAAATTGCCAAAGAAATGGGCGTGAGCGTCGATCGCGTCAAGGAAGCGCTGGGCGTCGTCGCGCATTTGAATCCAAAACCGGGCCGCGGTTTTGGCGGCGGCCGCCCGCAGTACGTGGTACCGGACGTGCATGTCGATGAAATCGACGGTCAATTGGTGATCCGCATCAACGAGCATTTCCTGCCCACGCTGCGCATTTCGAACGATTCGCTGCAATTGCTCAAGAAGGAATCGAACAACGAGCAGGTGCGCGATTACATCATGGGCAAACTGGGCAGTGCGATGTGGCTGATGGAATCGGTGATCCAGCGCCGCAACACGCTCTATCGCATCACGCAGCAGATTGTGGACATCCAAAAAGATTTCTTCGAACACGGCCCGTCGCACTTAAAGCCGTTGATGATGCAGGAAGTTGCTGAGCGGATCGGCATGCACGTTTCGACCGTCTCGCGCGCGCTGGCCGGAAAGTATATTCAAACGCCGCAGGGATTGTTCCCGATGAAGTATTTCTTTACCGGCGGTTTCTCGACCGGTGAAGGCGAAGCCGAATCCAACCGCGCGATCATGCTCAAGATCGCCGATATGGTCAAAGTGGAAGACAAGAAGAACCCGCTGAGCGACGAGGAAATTGTGGCGAAGCTGAAAGCCGACGGCGTCGAAATCGCGCGCCGCACCGTGGCAAAATATCGCGAGAAGTTGAATATACCCAGCAGCCGGCAGAGACGGGAGTATTAAGGCGCAATGTATGGATTTCCTAAGTAGAATTCGCGAGGGACTGAGCGAGCGACAGCGAAAAAAGCATCGCTTATTCGCGTGGCTTGGGGCAGTTGCCTTCACGGTCCTGTCAGCCATTTTTGGCTACAGATTATTTTTATTGTATTTCGGACTTAGCAAGCAGGAATTAATCTGGGAGCCTATCAGCTACATTTACCACGAACTTGGTTTTTGGCCTGCGGTGTTGGTGCCTCCGCTTACCGGCGTCGTCGTTACATACGTTAACTATCGCTTGGGCAGATCCGAACCGCCAACGCAAAAAACGACAAGCAGTGAAACCGACATGAGTTCCTGACGCGGAACCCGCCCATGCAACGCACCGTCACCCGCGACGTCCAACTCCTCACCAACCACGCGCAACGCACGCGCATGTTCGGCAGATCGGCGTGTAGCGTCATTCCTCTTTTGGCCGTCGGTGTGTTCTTTCTCGCCATGGGTGTCATGGTCACCTTCGGCCGCAACAATGCAGGCTTGAGAACCGGCGCAGTCGCCAATTACGGCGGCTTCTTCATCATCTTTTTCGGCGTGCTGCTAACCGTTCCCTGTATCTACGCCTTGGTCTCGCGTTCGCGCTACCGCGCGCGTGCTCAGCGCTATGCAAATGAGCCTTGGCTGGCCGATTTTGCATGGGACCCGCAGGGAATTTCAGACGCGCCGCGGCTCTTCGGCAAATGGTTCTTTGCGCTCGCGGTGAGCGCCGTGCTGGCGCCGCTGACGTACATTCTGTTCGTCAATCCGACGATGGGCTGGGGCATGGGGCGCTATATCGCGCTGGGCGTCATCTGTCTCTTCGATTTCTTCGCGCTGCTCCTGATCGGCACAGCCGTCGTCGCGCTGATCCGCCGCGTGAAGTACGGCCCCAGCCGTCTGTTCTTCACGCAATTTCCGTTTCACCTCGGCGGGCCGCTGAGCGTGAACTTCACGTCCGCCCGCCCCATCGCGTCATTTAAAAGCATTCGCTTTACGCTGCGTTTTGTTCAAGAGAAAATCACGCGCCGCCAAACCTCGCGCGGCAGCGAAACGCAGGTCACTGCCTATCAAACCTACGCCGACACGCTGCTGATCGACGAACCCGGCACCAGCGGCCCCTCCGGGCAGGCCTTTCCGCTAAGCTTCGATCTGCCGGATGCGCCGGAGTTGGCGACGAAACTCTCCGGCATGCCCGCGCAATATTGGGAGTTGGAAATCCACGCCGACACTCCCGGCGTGGATTATGAGGCGCTGTTTCTCCTGCCGGTCTATTCAGAACCAGCCTGACCGCCCTAAAATCCAATTGCCCGCGCTGCGGTAATCGGCGATAATCCATACTGGAGGAATTTGCTGCATGGCCAAATGCGTACTGGCATTCTCCGGCGGACTCGACACGCTTGTCGCCATCGCGTGGCTCAAGGAACGCCGCAATTTCGACGTCGTCGCGCTCGCGGTGAACGTCGGGCAGGGCGAAGACCTTGAGGAGCTTGGCGAGATTGCCTTGCGCGCGGGCGCGATTTCGGCGCGCGTCGAAGATCTGCGCGAGACGTTTTTCAAAGACTACATCGCCAATTCGCTGCGGGCGCTGGCGCATTACGAACAAAATTACCTGCTCGCTTCGGCGCTGTCGCGGCCGCTGATCGCGCGCGAACTGGTGCGCGTGGCTCAGGAAGAAGGCGCGACGCACGTGGCTCACGGCTGCTCCGGAAAAGGCAACGACCAGATTCGTTTCGAAGCCGGCATCACCGCGCTGGCGCCGAGTTTGAAGATCATCGCGCCGCTGCGCGAATGGGAATACAAGAACCGCGAGGAGCGCATCAAGTATGCGCAGTCCAAACGACTGATGCTGCCCGCGCAAAAATCCGGCGGCATCCGCTGCGGCTACGATTTGAATCTGTGGGGCCAGTCGATCGAATGCGGCGCGCTCGACGACGCCAACACGCCGCCGCCCGAAGACGCCTACACGCTTTCCGTCTCGCCACTGAAAGCGCCGAACGACCCGCTGGAGATCGAGATTGAATTCCAGGACGGTTTGCCGGTGGGCTTGAACGGCAACAAAATGAAAGCCGTGCCGCTAATCGAGCAACTTAATCAACTCGCCGGCGCGAACGGCATCGGCCGCGCGGACATCATCGAGGACCGCCTGGTCGGATTCAAATCGCGCGAAGTGTACGAATCGCCGGCTGCCACGACACTTTACATCGCCAAGCGCGGGCTGGAACAGATGACTCTTTCGCGCGATTCGCTGCAAGTTCGCGACGGCTTGGCCGTGGCGTACGGGCGCTGCGTGTACAACGGGCAATGGTACAGCGAGTTGCGCGAGGCACTCGACGCCTTCTTCGAACGCCTCAACCGCAACGTCACCGGCACGGTGCGCGTGCGTTTGTACAAAGGCCAGGCCACGGTGACCGCGCGCAAGAGCGAGTGCAGCCTGTACAACACGGGCACGTCGGCGTTCCGCGACCAGGTGGACAACGAAGCGGCGGAAGGGTTCATCCGCGTGTGGAGTCTGCCGCTGGCTGCGGAGGCGAAGCGGAAGGGGAAGAAGTAGGAATGGACTATTTTACATTTGTCATTTGATATTTGTCCTTTGGCATTTGTCGCCCAATTAGCTCGGCCAACCAGCGGAGGAGTAAATGTTTAAATATTTTTCAATCGGCGTCATACTCGGCATATTGGGCGTAGTCGTTGGCTTGTTGATTGTCTGGCTCGCCGTGTCGTCGTGGACTTCGCTGAGCACGCATTGGCTGAACACGGCACTGGTGCTGCCCAGCCTCGGCCTGATCGGCGGCGCGATGATCGCCAAAGGCAAATTGGAATCGCACAGCGGTTTGCGCGCGCTGCTGGCGCTGGCCGCCGTTCCGCTGTGTGGATTTTCAAACTACATGGCATTCATCATTACATCGCGAACGTGGTTCGCCGACAAAATCGCGCCTGAACACCAGTCGCTTTTTTATCAAATCGCGAATCCGGAGGTGATGCCCGCGTTCGCATCAGGCAAATCCGGCTCAGCGGAATCGTGGCTGATGTATCTGATCGTCGGTTTGGTTGCGGGGCCGGCGGTGGTTTGGTTTATGAGTAGGGATTGATTGTTCTGATTTGGAGTAAGTCCAGCAAACGAGGAGGCGGACGCGCTACACGTTGCAATCGCAACCGTTCATCGGTGCGATTATTTATTGACTTGGAATCACGCCCACCTGGCCAATCCTGCAATTCTCGATAAGCTGCGTGAAATTAATTCAAAGCGAGGCTTGCGCTCTCCGTTGATTGTGTCGCCAGACCGGATACCATGGCATTCGCGTGGTGAGCACATAAGGAGGCGCGCATGAGAAGAAAAACGATCGAGGAATTAATCGAAGAGGACAAGCAGGACGAGAACGTGCAGCGGATTCGCCGCGTTCGCCAAGAGCTGCACCGTTTATATCCAACAGTCGATGCGCTATTTGCCCACCTCGACGAGTTTGAGAAGAAACATCCGCGGCGAATGCACATTGCGAAGACCACAACGTCGAAGCGCGGCAAAACGCGGCAAGCGAAGCCCAAGCCCGTCGAAACTCCTGCTCGTCGGCGGGTTTGAGTTGCGCTTATTTTGAATCGAGCAGTTTGAAGGACTTTACGATGTCGTCGATGTCAGCGGCGTAATGGTCGAATTCACCTTTGGTCGCTGCCGCCAAAATGCGATAATTTCGAGCTTTGGTCGCAACCAGGTAAGACACAAGTTGAACGGTTCGCGTGGCGTTTTTGGCCGTGTTGGAGACTTCGCAATTCACGACCAATTTCATCGCGCTCGCTCCAGCAACTGTTAGATCCTTTTTTTCAATAACCATGTAGCCGCCCATTTCCTTGTTGGAGGATTCCATTTTCACAATTGAGTCCGCCCAGTCGGCCAGTGCCGTGGGTTGCCGAGGCTTCGCTTCGAGGACATCAACCGTTGCATGTTCGCTGGCTCCGTTGGCAAGCATTGAGAGCGCCCTGACGATGGTTGCACTGTTCTCTGTAACTGTCCACGACTCCGGAAACGCAATCTCGAATCCAAGCTCCGTCTTTGAGACAACCGTGCTCTGAGTGACTATTCTCAAAGAATTGACAATGCGCTCAATGTCCCCTTCATATATTTCGCTATCATGTGGGCGCACGACGAACGTCATATGAACGACATGCTTTCCGGCGACAAGGAAAAAGATCGTGCTCTGATCCTCCTCGGTATGGCGAAGTCTTATGCCTTCCGCATTGCCAACCTTGATTTTTGCCTGTTCGATGGCCTTTACCTTATTTTTTAAATTTCCGAGTTCCTCGTCGTTGAGGAGTTGAGGTCTTTTGTGCACTTGCTTGTCCACAGACGCGCTTATCTGAAGTTCGGCTTGCCCGTTCGCGCCAGGGGATTTGGGCGAGACCGCTGTGAGCGTGCCGCCTTTCGCCAGCGAATCGGTGATGCTCCACGAGTCAGGTAACGTAATTTCGAATCCGAGATTCTTATCTGCGAAGATTTTGTCGGCGGCGTTAGCGACCGCGCAGAGAATGTAAACCAAAGCGAGCGATTTTTGTATTTGCATATGAAATTCCTCAGCGCGTATCTACGCAATTCGAAACGAATGTACAGCCACAAAAAAAGCCGCTCCCTCGCGGTCGCGGCTATTGAACGGAGCGGGAGCTCCATTCTACAATTATCGATAAAACGCCACCATCTCGCTCAACGGCTTCGCTTTGATCTGCCCCGCATGTCCCGCCTGGCCGAAGGAGATCATGCGCTCCTTGCAGACTTTCTGCATCGCGGCGCGGGCGGGGCCGAGGTATTCGCGCGGATCGAATTTTTCGGGTTCGTTCTTGAAGAAGGTGCGGATTGAGCCGGTGATGGCCAGGCGCAGGTCGGTGTCCACGTTGATTTTTCGCACGCCGTTTTTGATGCCGAGCTGGATTTCTTCGACGGGGACGCCCCACGTCGGTTTGATCTTGCCGCCGGCGGCGTTGATGATGTCCTGCAATTCCTTCGGCACGCTGCTGGAACCGTGCATGACAAGGTGCGTGTTGGGGAGCTTCTTGTGGATTTCGATGATGCGGTCCATGGCGAGGATCGCGCCGTCGGGTTTGCGCGTGAATTTGTATGCGCCGTGGCTGGTGCCGATGGCGACGGCGAGCGCGTCCACGCCTGTCTTTTTCACGAAATCGAGCGCTTCGTCGGGATTGGTGAGCAGTTGGTCGCGCGTCAATTTTCCTTCCACGCCGTGGCCGTCTTCCTTGTCGCCCATGCCGGTTTCGAGATTGCCCAAACAGCCGAGTTCGCCTTCGACGCTCACGCCTTTGGCGTGCGCAAGAGCGACGACTTTATTGGTGGTCTCGACGTTGTATTCGTAGCTGGCGTGGCTCTTGCCGTCGGCTTGCAGCGAGCCGTCCATCATCACGCTGGTGAAGCCTTGTTCGATGGCACTGGCGCAGGTTTCGGGGCTGTTGCCGTGGTCCTGATGCAGGCAGATGGGAATCTTGGGGTAGAGTTCGACGGCGGCGCACATGAGATGATAGAGGAAGCGGTCGTTCGTGTATTTGCGCGCGCCGCGGCTGGCCTGAATGATGACCGGCGAATCCGTTTCTTTCGCGGCCTCCATGATGGCTTGAATTTGTTCCATGTTGTTGACGTTGAACGCCGCCAAACCGTAGCCGTTTTCGGCGGCGTGATCGCATAACT
Organism: Planctomycetota bacterium; assembly: GCA_035308565.1. Lineage (GTDB taxonomy): Bacteria > Planctomycetota > SZUA-567 > H5-PLA8 > H5-PLA8 > JANXLS01. The sequence goes on from DATGGK010000261.1 coordinate 17,341, forward strand.
GACGCAAGCTGACCATTGGCATGTGTGAGACTCCTTATTTAATCAAGGCGAGACTGACGCGAAGCATATTGCTTCGTGCCGCCGCTCAGCACGTCACATTCCCGCATCAAGTGATTTGAAATCATACCAACAGACGCGGCAATTTCCAGCGTTGACTTGGCGTTTGCTAGAAACATCGAGCTTTATTTGCCATATTGTGCACAAACGCTAAAAATATGTAATCCGCAATATGCTCATTGTGCACTATCAAGCAACCGGTCCATTTCGCCGATAACGAGTGGGTCCGATAAGCAATTTGTGTAGGGCACGCCAAGTCTTGGCTGTCTCTTACATTGCACGTTGTTCCGGCGTGCTCAGGGATTAAAGGTGGAGGCTTGTGGACTCACATGAACATTAATTCGCGTCGTCTGTTATTTGGAATCGCGTCTCTCATTGTCGTCTTCACCCTATTACATAACCGCAGTAAGCCCGCGCCTCGCGCCGAAGCGTTTGTAGACGGAACGCATGTCGGCAATGCCCTTCCGCCTAAAGGCGGGACTACGAACGCGGCGAGTCTCTCGCCGGAAAAGCGGACGGAACTGGCTAACATCTATCACGGCCTGCCGCTGACGTTCGAAGAGAACATCGGCCAGACGCACGACAGCGTAAAATTCGTCACGCGCGGCGAACGCTACGCGATGTTCTTCCGCTCCAACGATGTCATCTTCTCGTTGCGCAATTCGAAATCAGGCGAAGCGCCGACGAACGCAATCCTGCGCATGAAATTAATGAACGCGCACGACTCCGCCATCTCCGGCCAAGGCGAAACCGGCTCGCACACCAACTATTTCGTTGGCAACAATCCCGCTAAATACCGCACCAACGTCGCCAACTACAGCCGCGTGCGTTACGGCCAGGTCTATGACGGCGTCGATCTGGTCTATTACGGAAATCAGAACGAATTGGAATACGATTTTGTCGTCGCGCCCGGCGCCAACCCCGACTCGATTCAGATGTCGTTCCAAGGCATCGACAAGGCCGAGATCGACCCCGATGGAAACCTTGCCATTCGCGTCGGCGATAATTTCCTTGTGCAACACAAGCCGGTGATTTATCAGATGGTCGGCAATGAAAAGAAGGCGATCAGCGGCAGGTACGAACTTGTTCATAGTTCCGACCGCCTAAAGGCGGGACTACAAACGAACGAAGCGATCGTTGGCTTCAAGCTCGGCGAATACGACCGTGCGCTTCCGCTGGTGATCGATCCCGAATTGGTCTACGCCACCTTCTTTGGCGACAAACCCAACACCTCGAAGAACAAATCCGATCACAGCGGCGATGAAGAAGGGTACGCGATTGCGATCGATCCCAGCGGCGCGGCCTACGTCGTCGGCACAACCACTTCGTATGAATTTCCCCTCGTTGGCGCGCTGGAGTTAGTGGCCGATCCAATCGACCACAGCGCCAATCCGCAGGACCCGCACATCATTCCCGGCGCATACCGCGGTTTCATAACCAAGTTCGCGGCCGATGGCAAGACCGTCGTGTATTCGACGTACCTTTCCAGCGCCACGGGCGATACTCAGATCGATCCGAATTCCTCCGCGGTAACGCCGCCGGCTTTTTATAAGCAGGAACGCTGCACGGGCATCGCCGTCGATGCGCTCGGCAACGCCTACATCTGCGGCTTCACCGATTACGCCAGTTTCCCCATCAAAAACGCGCTGCATACCTATTCCGGCAACCGCGACGCCTTCATCACAAAAATCAATCCAGCGGGAAGCGATCTGCTCTTCTCGACCTACCTGGGCGGCGAAGGCAACGACGAAGCCAACGATCTGGCCATCGACAACGCGGGCAACATCGTGGTCGTCGGGCGCACCTCATCGCAGCGCTTCGTGCTCGCGCACGCGATCCAATCCACGCACGGCGGCGGAACCTACGACGGCTTCGTCTCCAAATTCACCACCGACGGATCGGTCAACATCTTCAGCACCTACCTCGGGGGCACGGGCGACGACAGCGTCAACGGCGTGGCCTGCGATGCGTCAGGCAATATTTTCCTCACCGGCTCTACCGCTTCGACCAATTTCCCCATCGCCAACCCGCTACAGCCCGTGAAAGCCGCCGGCAGCGACGCCTTCGTCACCAAGATGAATCCCACCGGTTCGCTGCTTGTTTTCTCGACGTATTTCGGCGGCAACAACGACGATGTCGGCAACGGCATCGCCGTGGATAACACCGGCAACGTCTACATCACCGGCTCGACCTTCTCGACCGACTTCCCGACCGTTTCGCCCACCGTCCTGCCCGCGCAAGCCACCAACGGCGGCGGCGCCGGAACTTCCGATGCGTTCGTCTCCAAATTCAATGTCTACGGCAACACGCTGATCTTCTCGACGTATCTCGGCGGCAGCATGAACGACGCCGGCCTGCGTATTCGCGTCGATTCGCGCAACGCCATTTACGTCGCCGG
>DATGGK010000262.1:0-26297 GCA_035308565.1 Planctomycetota bacterium
TGAAATCAGCAATTCGACCTTGCGCGACATACTTCCGCACACCGGCGCGCCCGCGCGCATGGCCGTGTTCATCGATTCCGGCGTGCACAAGGCCTGGCCGAGTTTACCGGAGAAAATTCTCGCGTGGGCAGGCACGCACAAGGACGCCGTGTACCTCCCTGAACGCCCGATGATCGTGCCGGGCGGCGAGGAATCGAAGAACGATCTGACCTTTGTCCAGCGCATCACGCATCAACTGCAGCGCATGCAGATTTGCCGGCATTCGTACGTCGTCGCCATTGGTGGCGGCGCGATGCTGGACGCGGTCGGTTTGGCGGCGGCGGTGTTTCATCGCGGCGTGCGGTTGATCCGCGTGCCGACGACGGTGCTGTCGCAAAACGATTCGGGCATCGGCGTGAAGAATTCGGTGAACCTCGACGGCGTAAAAAATCTGATCGGCACCTTTGCGCCGCCGTTTGCCGTGCTCAACGATTCGCTCTTTTTGCAGACACTCGACGACCGCGATTGGCACGGCGGCGTTGCCGAGGCGTTCAAAGTCGCGATCATCAAAGACGCGCCGTTCCTCGATGAACTCGAAGCGCGCGCCGATGCGCTGGCCGCGCGCGACCTCGACGCAATGGAGGCCGTGGTCAAGCGTTGCGCGCAATTGCATCTCGATCACATTGCCACGGCGGGCGATCCGTTCGAACAAGGCTCCGCGCGCCCGCTGGACTTCGGCCATTGGGCCGCGCACAAGCTCGAGTCGATGACGAATTTCGAATTGCGCCACGGCGAAGCGGTCGCGATCGGGATCGCGCTGGACGTGTATTGCGCCGCCCAATTGGGCTTCATTTCGCTGGCCGAACGCGACCGCATTTGTGCTGCGATGCGCCGCTGCGGCATGAAACTGTGGCACGCCGCGCTCGAAAAACGCAGCGGCTCCGGAATGCTGATGGTGCTCAACGGCCTGGAAGAATTCCGCCAGCACCTCGGCGGGCGCTTGACGCTGACCATGCCCGACGGCGTGGGACGCAAGCGCGAAATCCACGAACTCGCGCCGGCGCTGGTTGCGGATGGGGTGAAGTGGTTGAGCGATGCGCGGAAGAGCGTTGTGCAGAATTCGATTCGCGCATAATCCGAGGAACCCATGCTCGATACGATCGCTGCCGGCAAAGAAAGGCATGATCGGTTCGTGAGACGCGTACGCGCAAGTAGTGAGGTCTGGGGACTCAAAGGACCAAATGGATTCTGCTCTTGCACCTCAAATGAGTCGGAGCGCAAGGTCATTCCGTTCTGGTCGGATCGAGCATATGCTAAGCAATGCGCAAAGAACGATTGGGCTCAATTCGAACCCACGTCAATATTGCTCGACGCATTTTTGAGGCAGTGGCTCCCCGGTATGCATAACGATAACGTGCTCGCGGGCACAAATTGGAGCGCGCATCTGATCGGCAATGAGATTGAGCCGCTACAACTGAAGATTGAGTTGGAAAAGCCTATCTAAGTCCTCGCCGGATCGGTTCCCCGCTCCACAAAAATCCGCGGCTCTTTCCAGCGCACGAACATTGCGCCCAGTTCGACCGCGCCGTCGATGGCGTCAACTTTGTATGGCTGATACGCTTCGATCGACATGCCGCGTTCGTGTTCGAAGAAATAGTGAATGGCGTGAAACGGCTCGTCGCCGTGGCTGGGCAACTGCTGAGTTTCGCAGCACAATCCGGCGGCGCGAATCGAATGCCGCTTCGCCTCGTGTTGAAACTCGTCGGCCAGCAATTCCAAATCGTATCCGCATTGAACGGGATTCAAGCTCGGCAGCACGTCGCCGCTCGTGTTCAACTTTGCGCCAAATGGCCGCACGATTCCTTCGTTGCATAAACTTTCCAGCGCGCACGGCACCAGCACTTTCATCAGTTTCTTCAAGTCTCTATCCGTCAAAACGTCTGCATCCAAAAAATCACCCACGATTCAAATACCCTCCAACCATGAGTTCACGATAGTTCTCAACTCTGCTGTAGTGAGAACGATTTGCGCGGCGTTTTGTGGCAAGTTTCTTCCAAATTATTCCATTCAAAATAAGATTATTTTTATAGTCGCAGATGTGAGAATTTGGCATTCGAGACGAATGCATGCGACGCCCTGGGAAAAAAACGCAGCGGTCTTGCTTCGGACGACGAACGTGCAGGCGAGACGCCTGCACCACGGATTCGTGATCGTTCGCGCTTATTTCCCGACGCAGTACAGCCGCTTGGCCGTGCGGAAAAAGACGTGGCCTTGCGCCACGACCGGCGAGGCCGCTGTGTAGCCTTCGTCAAGCATCACGCGCGCGAGGATTTTGAACTCCTGCGATTTGACGATCACGACGTTGCCCCGTTCGTTCATGCAGTAGATTTTGCCGTCGGCCGCGGCCGGCGACGCGGCGAAATCGACGTGGTCGTTCTCGGCGTCCAGCGAGCCGCTCCACTTCACCGATCCCGTCGTCGGTTCGATGCAGGTGAGGCGCCGCTTTTTATCGCAGTCCATCAAATACGCGAAGCCGTCGTAAAACGCGGGGCTGCCTACGGCGCTGTCGTGGTCTTTGAATTCCCAGACTTTTCCGCTGCTCGAAATGTCGCCGTTCCCGCCGGCTTTGATGCCGAAGACCGGCCGCGAGCGCGGCCCGCTGGCGATGATCATCTCCGGCGTCGCGATCGGTTCGGAAACGCTGCGCACGTTGCCGGTGAGCCACGGCGTGAGCGTGCCCCAATGCCAATATTCCTTGCCATTGTCGGGATTGTGCCCGCTGACCCAGAGCGAGCCGCAGATCAGAATCTCAGGCCGGCCCGCGCGCTCGTAAGGAATTGGCGACGAATACGATTCGCATTCGCCGTTCTTCGCGTCGCTCTTGCGCGGCGCTTTGAAAACATCCTTACCACTCTTCCAGTCCAGACATAAAATGTACGAATCGTATTTCGTATCGGCTTTTGGCCCGTTCTGCGCTTCCAGCCGGTCGCGGCGCAAGACCTGAACGTAGAGTTTGTCTTTGTAAAGCAGAGGCGTGGAACTGTAGCCGTGCAAAAAAGTCAGCTCACCAAAATCCTTGGGAAGATTGCGCGCCCAAAGCTGATTGCCGGCGACGTCGTAGCAGACGATGTCACCGGTGCCGTAGGTGAAGGCGACCTGCTTGCCGTCAGTTACGGGCGACGGCGACGCGAGCGTGTTTTTGCCGGTGTTCGAGACTTTTCCCGGCGTGACCTTCACCACCGTCTTCTGCCAGAGAATCTTGCCGGATTTGCGATCCACGCAAAGCCCCAGCAGTTCGCTGCCCTCCTTATTATTGGAGGTGACGAAGACCTTGTCGTCGAAGACCACCGGTGTGCCGTTGCTGGCGCCGGGCAGGTCGCAGACCCACGCGGTGTTAAGCTTCTTCTCGGGATCAAAATTGTCCGGCAGGCCAGTTTCGGGCGATGAGCCGTTGAAATTCGGCCCGCGCCACTGCGCCCAATTCTCCGCCCGGACGGCTGCGATCGAAAAAATCAGGACGCTCAACAACAGTGCTCTTTTCATGAACGAATGCCTCGCTCGAAATTCTGGTTCCGCTGTATACACCAATTCACGTAGGGCGGGCTGCCCGCCCGCCCATTTCCACGACAATTCGACGGGCTGGCAGCCCGTCCTACTTTCCGCCTTCTTATCCAGCCAACACTCAATTCTGTCGATGAACAGAGTATCGCATTTTCGTATCGCGCCGGAGCAAAATTATGGCTGGACTTTCTTCGCACCGCAGCGCCGGGAAAGACGGCGAGCGCACGACGGTGCTGGTCGTTGGCGGGCTGGACGACACGGATTCGGTGCGCCGGGCCGAGGCGGCGCTGCGCGCGCTCACGGGCGTCGAGAGCGCGGGCGTGAATCTGCTCACGCGGCTATCGACGGTGCGGCATTCGGCGCAAGTCATTCCTTCGGATTTGGTCAAGGCCGTCGATGCGGCCGGCTTCCGCGCGACGCTGGCCAACAGCGGCGAAGAGAGCGACGGCTGCGGGCTGATCGAGACGCTGGAATTGATCGCCAGCCGCAAGTCGCGTTTTTACGCCGGCGCACTGCTGACGGCGCTGATTTTCATCGTCGAATCTGCCAACACGAACGCGTCGTGGAAGCTGATGACGATGTTCATGCTGGCCGCGCCCGTGCAGATTGCCGTCGGCTGGGAATTTTACGCGTCGTTTTTCAAAGCGCTGCGGCGCTGGCGCTTCAATCTCGACAGCCTGGTCGTACTCGCGTCCACCGCGGCCTTCGCGCAGGGCGCGCTCTGCTTTTTGGGACAAGCGACAGCCGATCCGGATTTGTCGCGTTGGAATCCGCAGTTTCACACCGCGGCGCTGATTCTCACGGCGGTGAGTCTGGGCAAGTGGCTCGAATCGATGGCGCGCGATTCGGCGGACGAACTGTGGGGCGGCATCGAGGCGCTGCTGCCGCGCGACGCGTGTGTGCTGCGCGACGGGCGCGAGATGATCATCCCCGCGGGCGCGGTGGCCGTTGGCGACATCGTGCTGGTCGCGCCCGGCGAGCGCGTGCCAGTGGACGGCGAAGTGCTCGAAGGCTGCACGCACATTGACGAATCGCCGCTGACCGGCGACGCGCGGCCGGTGTCGAAAGTCGTGGGCGACCACGTGGTCGTGGCGAGTTTGAACGGCTCCGGCTTCATTCACGTGCGCGCGATGGGCGTCGGCCCGCATTCGACGCTTGCGCACATTTCGATGCTGATCGAACGCGCGCGCGAAAAGAAAGGTTCGAGCGAAGTGCTGGCGGACCGCATCGCCGCGGCGCTGGTGCCGATCGCGATTCTCCTTGCGTGCGGGACATTCTGCTTCTGGTACTTCGGGCCTTCTGTGCTGGGGCGGCTGATCGGAACAGCGTCAAGATGGATTGACGTGCATCGCTTCGGCCCCAACGCAACGGTCGAAGCATTTCTTCTATCCAATCCGTCATTTACTGAAGCGCTGCGTCCCGCCATCTCCGTACTGATTGCTGCGTGTCCCATTGCGCTGGGATTGGCGACGCCGATGGCCGTCTTGCTGGCCACGCGATTCGCGGCGCGGCGCGGGATGCTGATTAAAGGCGGCGGCGCGCTCGAAGCCGCGGCGCGCGTGACGGACGTGGTCTTCGATCAAAGCGGCACGCTGACGTGTGGCGTGTTCCGCGTGCGCGAATGTTTCGGCGCGCCTGAGATCAATCGCGATTCAGTGCTGGCGATTGCCGCGGCGTTGGGCAGCCGCACGCGGCAGGACGCGGCGAAATGCATTGATCGCGAAGCGCGGCGGCGCGGCATCGCCGTGCCGATTCCCGAACGCTGCGAACTGCTGGCCGGCGGCGGAGTCGGCGGGCGTCTGGGCGCGACGGAGTTTCGCCTGTACCCGCGAAATTATGTGCTCAACAGCGGCATCGCCGTGCATCCGTCACTGGCCGCGCGCGCGGCGGAAGCCGAGACCGCCGGCTCGGCGGTTTTGTATTTGTGCCGCGAGAACGATGCGCTGGGCGCGATTGCGCTTGAAGAGCGGATCAAAGACGGCGCGGTCGATGCGATCGCGATGCTGCGCGAAAAGGGATTTGCCGTGCATCTAATCTCCGGCGAATCGCTGGCGCAGACGCGCACGGTTGGAAAAGCGTGCGGTCTATACGAAACCGAAATTCACGGGTTGGCCTCGTCGGAAGGCAAAGCAGAATTTGCGCGCGAATTGAGAGCCGCCGGACGCGGCGTGGCGGTGATTGGCGACGGCGCCAGCGACGCGCCGGCGATGGCAGCGGCGGACGTCGGCATTGCGCTGGGCGCGGGCGCCGAACCGGCACTGGATTCCGCGCAGATCGTGCTGGTCAGCGGTGACGCGCGCGGCGTGCCCGCGCTGCTGGATTTGGCGGGCGCGGCGGCGCGGATCATCCGCCAGAATCTGGTCGTGTCGCTTTCCTTCACAGCGGTGATGCTGCCCCTGGCGCTGTGCAACCGCGTAATTCCGACGGTCGGCGCGTTGATCATGGGCTTAAGTTCCGTGCTGGTCGTGCTGAATTCGATGCGCCTGGCGCTGCGCGAGCGCAAAGTGAAGCTCGCGTTGCCGGCTGCCGTCGATGCGCCGATGCCCGCTCACGCCGTGACGCGCTAACTAAAGTGCCGCGCGGGTGCGCGCAGCATCCCGTACAATAAGCGCATGTCGAACGCGCCTCCAGAGTCAAAAGCGCTCAGCGATTTCGATCTGCGCGGCTTTGAAGCGCAGCTTTCGGAATGGAAGCTCAGTCCGCGGCACGCGCATAAGCTGTTGCGGGAATACTACCGCAACGGCGGTCGCGTGGAATTTTTGCGGCTGGAATTGGGACGCGGATTGGAAGCGAAATTCGGCAAAGAACTTCTGCTGCGCCAATCGAGCGTCATCGCGCGCAGCGTGAGCGTGGACGGCACGGTGAAATTTCTGCTCGGCATGCACCGCGGCGGCGCGGTGGAAGCGGTGTTGATGGATGCGGCGACGGCGGGGCGCGCGGCGGGCTGCGTCTCGTCGCAGATCGGCTGCGCGATGGGCTGCGACTTTTGCGCGAGCACCCGGCGCGGCTTGGAGCGGAATCTCGAAGCCGGCGAAATCGTCGAACAGTTTCTGGAACTGCGCGCCGAGGCGCTCGCGAGCAAAAGGCAATTGCGCACCCTCGTCTTCATGGGCATGGGCGAGCCGCTGCAGAATCTCGACAACGTGATTGCCGCGGTGAAACGCATTGCGTGCGAAGAACTCGGCGAACTGGGCTGGCGTCAGATCACGATTTCAACGGTGGGGATTGTGCCGGGGATCGAGCGGCTGGCCGATGAGGATTTGAACGTGATCCTGGCATTGTCGCTGCACGCGCCCGACGACGAGACGCGCTCGCGCATCGTGCCGCTGAACAAACGCTACCCGGTTGCTGAGATTATGGCTGCCGCGCGCGGATTCGCGGCGAAGACCGGGCGCATTCCGAACATCGAATATTGCATGCTCGGCGGCGTCAACGATTCGGACGCGCAGGCGCGACAATTGGCGGAACTCATGCGCGGATTTCGCGCGCATGTGAATTTGATTCCGTACAATTCGATCGGGCTGAGCTTGAGCGGCGTGGAGTATCGCCAGCCATCGCCGGAGCGCCAGGCGAAGTTCATCGCAATTCTGCGCGACGCGGGCGTGGCGGCGCATTTCCGCAAGACACGCGGCGGGGATGTGAATGCGGCGTGCGGCCAGTTGAGGGAGACGGCGGCAAAGTCCTGAGTGCTGAGTCCTGAGTCCTGAGCGTTCGAGCGCGAAGCGCTCGGCCGCCGTTTCTCAGCACTCAGCACTCAGCACTCAGGACTTCGTTGGAAGCGGCACTTCGTAATAATCCAGCGCCCACTCCTGCATGTAACGCACCCGCGACGGTTTGATGCGGTAGACGATGAGCATGGGGTTGTCAATCGTTCCGAGGTATTGGCGCATCAGCGGATTGGCGTCCCAGATTTCCTGCAGGAGCGGGCGCTCCGTGACGATTTCAGCGACGCCGGTCAGGCGCACTTGATTGTGATGCTCGTCCATGTAGCAGAGTTCGACGTTCGGATTGGCCGCGATTTCAGCGGTCTTGTGATACATTTTCAAATTCGCCACATAAACGACGAAGCCATCCGTCCGCACCGGCGAAACCGGGCGCACGCGCGGAAAGTTTCCGTCGATGGTGGCCAGATATGGAAAACGATCGGCGGCGATGACGCCGTGGGCGAGCGTGAGGAGTGCGGCGGGGTCGATGGGTTTGGGTTCGGGTTTTGACATGGGATCATCTAATAGTGGAAAGTCGAAAGTCGAACAAGCGAAAATCAAATCACGGCGCACCTCTGCATTATTTCGACTTTCGACTGTTTCAGGCCGAGCGCAATTCCGCCTGCGGCGCGTCCGTACTCGCCGGCAAATCCCGCGACGGCAGCGTGATCGTAAATGTGGTCCCAACCCCCAGCGTACTGCTCACGTCCAAAGTTCCGCCGTGGCGTTCGATGATGTCGTGAGAAATAAAAAGTCCCAGGCCGGTGCCTTTGCCGGGTTCTTTGGTCGTGAAGAACGGCTCGAAGAGTTGCGACTGCAGTTCTTCGGGGATTCCGTGGCCTTGATCGGTCACGCTCATGCGAATGCCTTGCTCTATATTGCGCACTTCCACGCGTACGACTCCGCCGCGTGGGGCCATGGCATGCTCAGCGTTGACGATCAGATTAATCAACACTTGCTCAAGCTGCCCTTCGTCGCCTTCGACAGACGGAACGTTTGGTTCGAGATCCAGCACGACTTTGATGCGCTTCTGCGTCAAATTCTGCTCGAGCAGCGCGATCACGGCGTGGACGATGCGCTCCATTTTGATTTCGTCGCGGCGCAGCGCGCGGTTGGCGCCGAAACTGGTGAGACTTTGCACCATCGACAGCGATTTCGCCGCCGCCTGGCGGATGCGCATCGCGTAGCGCCGGATGACTTCGGGCGTGTCGGGCATGCGCAGCATTAATTCGGCGTAGCCATCGACCGGGCCAATCATGTTCTTGACATCGTGGGCGATCGCTGCCACCATTTGTCCCAGCGTCGCGAGTTTCTTCGACCGCGTGAGCTGTTCCTGCGTTTTGGCCAGTGCGCGCGTGGTGCTGCGTTCGCCGCTGTAGCTTGCGGCGAGGTCCGAGGCATAAATGAGGTTTTGGCGATGCGCCTGGTCGAGTTCAGCGCGGAGGCGCTCGAGTTCTTCGGCTTGCGCGCTTTCATCCGCGGGCGGGCGCTGCAGGGCCTGATTGAGCGCCGTGATGAGCCGCTCGTTTTCAAGTTCGAGCGATTCGCGGCGCATGCGTTCGATTTTGTAGAGGAGCGCCAAATCTTCGGCGTCGGCGCGATGTGGAGTGGAATCGCCGGGGAACGGGGAGGGCTGCGCAAGGGATGAACTAGCCGACATCTGATCGTTGGGTTGCATCGGGCCTCCGTTTACTGCTTAATGCAAATTAACTAGGGAGGTCAAAACATGCAGTAATAATGTTGCAAAGCCATTATCGGCACCACACAGGATATAAGATTATCTTGAATTCGAGTAAATTAAAGAATAAAATCGGGACAGATTTCGGACAACTTTGAATAGCGTGCCACGAATTCTTGGTCCAGCGGGGTTTGAGGAAAAGCGGCCATGTCAAAACTGAGAAAAATCCTCATTGTCGATGACAAACCCGAAGTGCGCACGCTGATCGAGATGACGCTCGACATCGGCGCATTCTGCTTTCTTCAAGCCGCCGACGGGAATAAGGCGATCGAGTTGGCGCAAAAAGAGCTGCCGGACTTGATGATTCTGGACGTGATGATGCCGGGCGGGATGGATGGCTATCAAGTTTGTGAGTTATTGAAAAAGGATCCAAAGACGAAGAATATTGCAATCATCCTGCTCACCGCGCGCGGTCAGGAACACGACAAAGTGCGCGGCACACAAGCTGGCGCCGACGATTATTTCATCAAGCCATTCAGTCCGCGCGATTTGCTGCACAAGGTGTACGACATTTTGGATATGGAATAATGGCGGAATAGTTATCTATCACTCTAAAATCGCGGCGGATTTCATGAGGCGACGCGACCTCAGCGGCGTTTATATTTATGGCGGACTATTCAGTCTTGAATTTCTCCCCGAACCGCGTAACGTTGTCGGCCAAAACTCCGCAGGATCGTGCTTATGAAGCAGTTCAAAATTCTAGCCATTCTTTTCTTCGCTTTCTCCGCCAGCGCGTTTGCAGCGGCGACAAAAGACGAAAAGCCCAAACCGATTCCGCCCGGCACGCCGCCGCCCAAGCCAGCCCAAGGCTTCTTTCAGGAGCGCACCTACGCCTGCTACATTGAGACGAACGTCTCGTATGAGTACACGAAAAAAGTCGCGGACATGGTCAAACGCGCCGAAGAAAAATTCTACAAGCTCTTCAAACTCACGCCCGATCTGATGCAGGGCTGGTCGAAGGAAAAGTTCGACGTCAAATACAATATCCCCGGCACCATCATGCAGGACCTGCTGATCAGGCCGTGGATCGACATCAAAGTCTACAAGGACCAGGAACAATTTGCCGACGAGTGGTTCACGCTGACACATGTCACCGACCCTGCGCAGAGAGCCACGCAAGGGCTGCCCGGAGCCTATTATTCGCTTGGCCCGGACAGCGAATACGACAAGCGCGCGGTTCGCAAAATCCGCTCGTTCGTCTCCAACCGCGACGATGAGGAACTCGAACGCACGTTGCTGCATGAGATGGGCCACTGTTTCGTCGAGTCCTTCATGCTCGGCGTCGCCGTGGGCCGCGGCGGTTCCGCCGGCGAGAATCGAAAGGACATTCCGGCGTGGCTTAACGAAGGCATTGCGCAACTCTTCGAATTGCTCTTCACCAACTCGCCGTCGTCGAAGAAAGCCCGCATGAAGCAGCAGGCGATGATCTACGAAGCCGTGAAGATCAAGGACAGCTACCCATTTAAGGATTTCATCGAAGTCGCGAACGCTCACAACCTCGCGGCGGTGGCCGGCGATCCGCTCAAAGCGACCATTAACTACGCGCAATCGGCGTCGGTGATGGATTACATGGTCAACGTGGACGGCGCGCGTTTCTTCGATTTCCTGAGCAACATGCGCGACTTTCACATCAAGCGCAACTTGCAGAATTCGGACCCGAATCACAAGACCGAATTCTTCTCCTTCCAGAACGAAGCGTTCAAGAAAGCCTTCAACGTCACCATCCCCGAAGTCGAGCAGTATTGGGTGAAGGACATGAACAAGAAGATGGAAGATGCATTGAAGAAATCGCCGGAATTGCACTATTGGATCGGCGAATATTACCTCACGCGCAAGAAGGGCAAGGACGCAGATCTCAAACGCGCCGAAGAGGAATTCAACATCGCGATGAAGGATGCGCCGGCGAAAGGCGAAGGGTACTTGGGCACGGGCCGCATGTTGATCCGCAAACACGACTACGCCGCGGCGCTGCCGCTGCTTGAAAAGGCGTCGAAGATGATGCCCAAAGACGAAGACGCTTGGTTCTATCTCGGCTGGGCGCAACTCAACAGCAGCATGTTGAAGGAAGCAGTCGAGAGCTTTTCGCAATCGTTGAAGATATACCCGCGCAACCAAAGCGCCATCTCCGGGATGGCCACCGCCGCGCTCGAATCGAAGCAATACGACAAAGCCATCCTCGCCTACACGGACGCGTTCGCCGTCTCACGCAACCCGCGCTATCTTTTCCAGAAGGGCCAAGCGGCGTTTTTTGGCAAGAAATACGAAGTCGCGCAGACGGCCTTTGCCGATTATGTGCGCATCTTCACCAATGATCCGCAAGGTCAAATGTGGTACGGACTGACCGCATGGCGGCTGGGAAACAAGGATTTTGCGATGAAGAAGCTCGAAGAAGCCGAGAAGCTTCAACCGAACAACCCGATGATCCGCGGCGCGATCGAGATGGCGAAAAATGGCCAGACCATGCATTTCGAACGCGAAGACAGCGACGAAGTCGCCGCTCAAAAACCGGACGAAAAGAAAGATGAAAAACCGGCGAAGCCGAAGAACAAACCGATCATGGAACTGGAAGACGAATAAAAAAGTGTTGAGTGCTGAGTCCTGAGTGCTGAGGAACGGCGGCAGCGCGCTTCGCGCTCGAAATCTCAGGACTCAGCACTCAGGACTTTGGAATTTCACTTCGAACCCTTCGGCGCGGATTTTTGCGAGAAGAGTTTGCGCGCCAAGAAATTCGTACGCCGTCCCCGCACCGCATTTCACTTCCGCATTTCCACACAATTCCTGCGCCACAAACACGCAGGGCAGCACGGCCATGCGCTGCCCGTGCTGCGGCGATGAAACCGAGCCCGCGCGCACGGAACCGTCTGCGTAAAAAAATTCGGTGACGATGGCGCCGCCGGAACAGCCGATGGGCGGCGCGAGTTTTCCGAGCAGAAACATCAACTTCGCGAAACGCGCGCCGCAGATGCGCGGCAAATGTGCGAGCGCGTTGAAGAGCAAATTCGCCGCGCGCAATTCGAAACCGCATTTTACGACGACCGATGTCACGCCAAGCAGTTCCGGAAAGAGATCGTATTCCGGGCTTTCGAAATTGTACGCTTTGCGCGGGCCGAAGGGTTTAGGCACCGGAATGAGTTCGCCATCGCGATAACCGTAGAGCGTGCCTTGCGGCGCAGCGATGGGCCGGTTGAGGGAATCGACCGCCGAGCTGATCGCGGCGAAACCTTTGGGATTGCGGTTGCCAATAAAGAGCGTGACGCGCGCGCCGGTGGGGCGCGTCTCCGGCGCGCCCAATTGAGGTGCAGGCGGCTCGCCTGCACTTGTCATCGCTAGCGCCAGCGCGCCCGAAATCGCGGGCAAACTCGCGCAGCCGCAGACGGCCGCCAATCCTCGCGCCTTGAATTTCGCATCCATCCCGCGCACGCGCGCGAAGTACGCGCGGTCGTCGTTGATGTCGCAATAATGGCTGCGCGTGTCGAGGCAGGCCTCGAGTAATGCCGGGCCGAGATGCGAGAACGGGCCGGCGCAATTCACGGCGACGGCGTTTTCAGCACCGGCGGATTGCAACGCGTCGCGGCAGGAGTCGAAATTTCGCACGTCGCACGCGACGGCGCGATGCGCCGCGCCGAGTTCGCGCGCGAACGCCTCAGTTCGCGGAAGATCGCGCGCGACGATGATCAGCGGGATGCCACGCTGAGCCAAATCGCGCGCGACCATAGAGCCAAAAGTACCGGTGCCGCCGAAGAGGACTGCGGTTTTCATGAGTCAGGAAAGTATACATGAAAACGCGAATGAACCAATCCTTGCACAGTTCAGCGCAAAAACGCAAGCGCGGTGCAAAAACCGCCACGCCAATTTTGAAGCCTGATTTTTCCCCGCGCGTCCAATACACTGCACGAGCATCCATGAGCCTCCTCAGTCGCAGAAAGGCGCCATCATGTCAAAACCAAAATTTGTTTTCATCACCGGAGCCAACCGCGGGATCGGCCGCGAAGTCGCGGGGCAGCTTGCGGCGCGCGGGCTGCACGTTTTTCTCGGCGCGCGCGACAAAGCCGAAGCCGAGCGCGCCGTTCACGAAATTGTGCGCGCGGGCGGGCAGGCCGCGCCGATCCAAATCGACATTTCCGACGAAGCGTCGGTCAAAGCCGCCGCACAGGCGCTTGCCGATACACACACCGCGTACCTCGACGTGTTGATCAACAACGGTGCGGTGCTGCTCGATGAAGGCGCCTCGATCCTCGATCTCTCTGTCGAAAAACTGATGACGACTTTGCGAACCAACACCGCCGGCTCGCTGCAAGTCGCGCAGACGTTTCTCAAATTTCTGTTGCGCGCGCCCGAACCGCGCTTGATCAATGTCTCCAGCGGCGCCGGATCGCTGACCCACATGAACACGTGGGCGCCGGCGTACAGCATTTCGAAAACGGCGCTCAACGCCGTCACGCGCCAGCTTGCCGCCAGCTTGAGCGGCAAAAACGTCGCCGTCAATTCAGTCTGCCCCGGCTGGGTCCGCACGCGCATGGGCGGAGCGAGCGCGCCGAAATCCGTCGAGCAGGGCGCTGAGACGATTGTCTGGCTGGCCGCGGACGCGCCGCATTCCTTCACGGGGAAATTCTTCGGGGATGGGAAGCGCGAAACGGAATGGTAGAATCGCCAAGGGTCAGCGGTGATTTGACACAAATCGCCGGCACTGGATACGACGCGATTGTTCGTTCAGAATAATGGAGGGAATTGCGGCGGCGTTCACGAAACTAAAATCCCCACTTCGCGAAGATTCGCGCCATTCGTTGTTAAAAACCCTTCACACCTTCGGCTTCGAGAAAAATCCAAACAGCGACTTCACCAGCCCGCCGCTGGCCGCCGGCTTGCCCGCGGGCTGCGCCTTCGGCGCGGGATTCGTTTCCGGCATCTCGCCGCGCTGGCATTGCTCGATCATTCGCCGCAGTTCCGCCGTGTTTCGCGGGCGCTGCGCCGGTTCCTTTTCCATCATCCGCTGGATCAGCGCGCTCACGCAGGGCGAGACGGCTGGGTTAATTTGCTCCGGCGGCTTGAGCGGCTCGGAGACGTGCGCGGTCATGATGCGCACGTCGTTGTTGCCCGGATACGGCACGCTGCCCGTGGCCAGATGATAGAGCGTCGCGCCCAGCCCATAAATATCCGCGCGGATGTCCACGTCGAACTGCCCCTTGGCCTGCTCCGGCGAAATATAATACGGCGTGCCGATGGCGCTGCCGGCCAGCGTCACGCGCTCGTCGCCGCTGCCCGCCGACGCGAGCCCCAGGTCGGCCAGGCGGTACACGCCCTGGCTGGTCACCATGATGTTCGACGGTTTAATGTCCCGATGGACGATGCCTTGCTTCTCGATTGCCTCGAGCGCCAGCGCCATGTCCGCCGCCACGCGCAGCAGCGTCGCTTCGTCGAGCTTGCCGCTGGCCGCCAGCATCTTCTCAAGGTCCGGGCCGTCCACGTACTGCATCGCGATGTAATGATATTTGTCGTACGAGCCGAAATCGACGGCGGAGACGATGTTCGGATGCGCGAAGCGGTGCGTCGCGCGCGCCTCGCGCATGAAGCGTTCGTACATCTCCGTGTCTTTCACCAATTCAGGCAGCAGAATTTTCAGCGCGACTTGCTCGCCGGTCGATTTCCGGATCGCCAGGTACACCGACCCCATCCCGCCGCGCCCCAGTTTGCTGACGATCTCGTAGTCGCCGACGCTCTTGTACTTCTTCGCGCCGGGAATGGGCGTGAAATGCGGATCGCCGCCCGGCGCGGAGCGCTCGCCGAGTGCAGGCGGGCCGCCTGCACCACAAAACGGGACGCCCGGCAATGAATTCGCGGACTCTTTGGCCTTGATGGGAGTTGCGGGCTTAAGCGCCGGGTCGGGAATAGGTCTCTCGTCGGGCATGGCTTTTCTCCCCAAAAATGGAGGTTCCAATGCGACCATTCAAAAATAGAACCGAGAGCAATAAAATAACACAATTCGACCGATTGCGCCAGACGGTCCCGATTGGCCCGCATCCCCGCGATGCAGGCCGGCTGGAAGCCGGCGCTCCGTGTCTCCCCGAATCATTCCCGCGTAAATTTCCCCTCGGCCCCCGCCGCTTTGTAAATCGCCGCCGTCTTCTCAAACGCGGCCGCGCGCACATGCGCCAAATGCAATCCCTTCGGCGCCAGACACCCCAGCGCCTCTGGAATATCCAGTACGCGCAGCACATTCAGCAGGGGCGGGCCATACTCTTTCTCGCCCTCCATCGGAAAGTGCGACGCCGGCGGGTTCACACAGGTTACTGCCTCAATCGATGGCTCGTAGAGCCCCGCGTAAGCCGCGAGAATCCCCGCCTGCCCCGTGCCCGCCGCATGCCATTTGCGTCCACCGTCCGAATGATTCTTCGCCACCGTCATGATGTCCCATATGCGCCCGCCATCCACCGTCCCACCCAGCAGGGGAAATTCACGCTCGACTGTGTTCGGCGGATTCTTCCGCGTCCACGCCAGTGTCCCCACTCCGCGCGGACACAGCAGCAGCGCGGACGCGCCGCCCATTTGTTCTTCAGTCCACGCCGGAATTCTCTGCGGATCTTCGCCGGCATTCAGCACAATCAGCCAAGGTGTCTTCGCCGCATCTTTTCCGGGAAACCAGCGCCATGTGACTTTCAAACCGGGTTCCGTCGAATCCTCTCCGTTTGCAGTCCCGGCTTCAGGCGGAAGTGCTTGCCCGGTTCCGCCTAAAGGCGAGACTACAAGCGAAGGCGCATTCGGCGGCCACGCGTTGAATGTCATTTCGCGCAGCCGCGCCAGCAATTTCGTTTTCCACTCCGCGAAATTCTCAGCCGTCGGCAGGTCCACTTTTGCCGGTGTGATAAAAAATCGATCCGCGCGCGTGTTGATCGCGTCGGCCGGCACGTCTGCATCCGATGGAAACACGCGCAGTCGCGCATGCTCGATAAAATGAGTGCCTTTATCGCCGTTCACGCTTGCCAGACCACCATTGGGATCGGTGACCGGTTCGATGCTGTGCTTTAAATAGCGATTGAAGAACTCAAAAATCTCGCGGCGCAAATCCGTGCGGTAACCGTGCCCGCCCACGCTGATCGTTGCCGAAACTTTATCGCCTTCGCCAAACCGCGCGTACAGCCACGAGAGGCGGTTGATCACGCGGTTGTTGCCGCTCATCGGAAAAATCCCGTCGTTGTCCGAATTCACAAACAGCAGCGGCCGCGGACAAATCAACGCGGGAATGTTGGTCCAATTCCAGCGCGCGCGGTTGTACACGAACATGCAGTCGCAATGCCCGTCCACGCCGTCTTCGCCGATGTAGAATCCCAGGTCCGACATCCCGCTCACCGGCGCCGACGCTTTCACGCGCTCGTCGGCCGCGGAAATCCACATCGTCGCCGAACCGCCGCCCGAAATTCCCGTCGCGCCAATCCGCTCCGCATCCACTTCGGGCCGCGCACACAGATAATCCAATCCGCGAATCGCGTTCCAGCATTCCACGCCCGCCGGCGTGTAGCCGAGCGAATGCCACCACCAGCGCCCTTCGCGATACGTGCCGTGATGAATCCCCGCGATCTCCCCCAACTGCAGCGAGTCCGTCACCAGCGCCACGTAGCCGTGCCGCGCAAACCAAATCCCCCAATCCTGGTACGCCGTCTTGTTCCCGTCGCGCTTTTCGTTGCTGTGCCCGCACTGATACAAAATCGCCGGGTACTTTCCATTGATCGGTTTCGGCAGAAACAAGTTCGCCGTCACATACAGTCCGGGCTTGCTCTGATAATGAACCAGCTCCACCGTGTAATCGGGCGCATCGTCAAGCTTGCCGGTCGTCTTCGCGTTCAGCGGTGTCTTCTCCGGCAGCGGCCACAAACCCTGCATTTCGAGGTACTGCTGATGCAGCATCGGCCGAAGCTTCTCAAATTCCTCCTTGGTCTTCAGTGCCGGGAAAAAATCGCGCTCCAACTCCGCCGCTTGCGCCGACAAAAATTGGCGAATGCTTTTATCTTCCGGCGTCAGCACCTTCTCTGCAGCACGCGCGCCCGCGATGCTCATCGCAATTGCAATCCAAATCGTCGAACGAATCATCGGTGCTTCTCCTGTTTTGCGATTCTCACTACCCCGGAAAAGCACGCTTGTTCAGGCGTTCTTTTCCGTTTATTGATGAGGCACCACTCATCCTGATTCGGCATTCTGTTCATTGGCGGTGCTACTCGTTTCCACATCGTGACTCATGTAAGGCGCGCTCCAGCATTGCCGGTGGCGGCGGTCCCAGCAGTTCCATTCCGTGCGCTGCAAACAACCGCTTCATCGATTTGACCTGTTTGTCCGTGTACGTTTTGTTGAGCACCTGTTCCAGTGTCGGCAAGTCCTTGAAGGGCTTGCCCACCGCGCGGAAAAAATCCTCCATGGCGCCCGCGGGTTGATACACGTTGATGATTTTGCCCGGCTTGCCGCCCCAAACGTGCGGCGTTTTGCGCGGAATGAAAACCGACTCGCCCGCGCGCAAGCGAAATTGCTCTTTGCCGACGTGAAAATCGAACTCGCCTTCAATCACATAAATCCATTCATCCTGATCGAAATGCAAATGGAGCGGCCCGCCGCCGCTGCCGTTGAATTCGAAAACACACAGCGCTCCGTCCGTGTCTTTCGACGACACTTTGCAATCGTTCGGTTCTCCGCCGAGCGTGATTTTCTCTCCGAACCGCGCGTCGCCCGCCGCGACGCTGAAGCCTGCAAACATTTCTTTGGTCTTCATCTTTTTTGTCCCTTTCAAATGTTGAATGGTCTTGTCGATGGTTTCAATCAGCCTGCGCGTCCGGACGGCGTTTTTCAGCAGCACTTTCCGGTGCGATTTAAGCGCGGCCACGATTTCGAAATCGGCTCGGCCCAGGATTCGTTTGATGCGCTTCAGTTCGAAACCTAGTTGGCGATAAAACAGGATTTGCTGGAGCCTCAATAGCTGCGGCTCTTCGTAGAACCGATAACCGTTCGCTCCGTAATAGGCGGGCTTTAGCAGCCCCGTTTCATCGTAGAAATGAAGCGCGCGCACACTGACGCCCGACAGCGCCGCGACTTGTTTGACCGTGTAAGCCATCGCAAATTCTCCGTCAAAAACTATTCTCGCCTATGACGTAACGTGAGGGTCAAGGAATATTCTGATGAAATAAAGAAAATTCGTAAATCGGCGTTTCGAGCTGGGTCGTACGAGGTTGCGTGAAGCGCGCGTCGCCGTTCCCCTCTTCCTCCGGGAGAGGGCCGACGCATGTACTCATGCGCGGGGTGAGGGGAATTCGGCACCCGGACCGCATACCCTCCCCTCACCCCGCGAGCGAGTACGCTCGTCGGCCCTCTCCCCGTGGGAGAGGGAACGCACTGCAAACTTTGCGCTGCAACCCGCCCTCCTCTATGTTACAATCCCCCGCCTATGTCGCACGACCCTCACAACCACGCCGCCCCCCTGCGCGGCGTCGAAACCCCCGATCACAATCCCGACCTCTGCGGGCCTGAAGGGAAAGTCTACGCGCCCGATCCCTTCGCGCTGGCCGGCACGCGCCGCCATCCGCTCACCGCGGGCACGAAAGTCCATCTGCTCACCTTCGGCTGCCAGATGAACAAATACGATTCCGAAATGGTCGCGGGGCTGCTCAACGAAAAGGGCGCGGCGTTCGTTGATGATCCGGAAAGCTGCGACCTGCTGATCATGAACACCTGCTCGGTGCGCGGCCACGCCGAAGACCGCGTCTACAACCGCCTCCATCTATTGCGCGAACGCAAACGCAGGAATCCTGAATTCACCATCGCCGTGATGGGCTGCATGGCGCAGAAGGAAGGCGAACACATCGCCAAGAAATTCCCGTGGGTCGATCTGATCGTCGGCACGCGCATGTTGGACGAATTTCCGCGCCTGCTGGAGCGCGTGCGCGAAGGCGCGCCCACGCCGCTGCTGGCGATCGAGACCAAGCCCGACGTGAATTTCGGCGAGACCGTTGCGCGCCGCGAAAATCGGCACATGGCCTACATCACCGTCACGCGCGGCTGTAACAAACGCTGTACCTACTGCGTCGTGCCCTACACGCGCGGCCCCGAAGTCAGCCGCCCCATTAATGATGTCGTCGCTGAAGCCCGCCGGCTGGTCGATGACGGCGTGCGCGAAATCATGCTGCTCGGCCAAACCATCGACACGTACGGCTACGACCTTGGCGGCGATGCGAACCTCTGGAACCTGCTTCGCGCGCTTCATCCGATCGACAACTTGAAGCGCATTCGATTCATCACCAGCCACCCCGAGGAATGCCGCGAAGAATTGTTCTCCACGATGCACGAACTGGGCGACAAAGTCATGCCGTTCATCCACATGCCGCCGCAAAGCGGCTCGGATCGCATGTTGCGCCGCATGAAGCGCGGCTACAAGCGCGAGCGCTACCTCGACCTCGTGCGCGCCGCGCGCGAACGCTGCCCCGAGATCGAATTCTGCGGCGATTGGATCGTCGGTTTCTGCGGCGAAACGGAAGAGGATTTCGCCGCGAGCCTTTCGCTGCTCGACGAAGTCCGCTTCCAGCAGAGCTACGTGTTCAAGTATTCCGTGCGCGACGGCACGCCCGCGCAAAAGCTCGACGACGACGTGCCCGAAGAAGTGAAGAAGGAACGCCACGCGCGCCTGTCGGATTTGCAGGAAAGAATCTCACTCGAAAAAAATCGCGAGCGCACCGGCAAAATCGAAGACGTCCTGGTGGAGGGCCCTAGCAAAGACCCCTCGCGCCTGACCGGCCGCACCCGCACACACCGTTTGATTCACTTTGCAGCCGACGCCGCGAAAATCGGCGAAGTCGTTCGCGTAAAAGTGACGAGCGCCAGTGCGTTGAGCTTGATTGGCGAAGCGCAGTGACGGTGTGGGTGGGGCAGACGTTTTCTCAATAGACACTGCCGGGTGCCAAGGAGCAGCACCCTGCTCCTTGCTGCAAGCCTCTCGCATCACCAGCGGTGTAATCTACTCCGTCAACCCCGATTGAACCGGAGCTCACACATGCGTCTCAAATCTCTAGCCTTATTCCTCGTCCTCGCAATCCACTCCCTCCACTCCCTCCTCTTCGCCGTCGAATCCACCCCACTCAAAAAACCCTCCCTCCCCGCCGGCGTCGTCGCCGAATGGGACGTCCCCTACATCCCCAACGGCGACAATTCCCAAAAGCTCGACATCTTCATGCCCGAAAAACCCGGCGACAAACCCCTGCCGCTGCTGGTCTGGATTCACGGCGGCGGCTGGCAGGGCGGCAGCAAGAACGGCCCGCCCGCGCTCAGCTACACTACCGACGGCTACGTCACCGCCAGCGTTGAATACCGCTTCTCGCAAAAGGCCGTCTTCCCCGCTCAGATTCAGGATTGTCAGGCCGCGCTGCGTTTCCTGCGCGCGAACGCCGCGAAATACCACATCGACCCGGATCACGTCGGCGTCTGGGGCGCGTCCGCCGGCGGCCATCTCGTCGCGCTGCTCGGCACGTCCGGCGGCAAAAATGCATTCCCGAAAATCGGCGGCAACGACGACCAATCCGACCGCGTCCAAGCCGTCTGCGATTGGTTCGGCCCCGCCGATTTCACCACCGTGATGTCGCAAGCCGCCGAAGACAAAAACGCCAAGAACATCTTCAAATTCAATTCCCCGTCCGATCCCTATTCGCTCCTTATCGGTGTGCCGCTGAATTCCGACAAAGCAAAAACCGAGGCCGTCAGCCCCGTGCATTTCGTCAGCAAAGACAACCCGCCCTTCCTGATCGTCCACGGCACGCACGACACGCTGGTCCCATTCGCGCAAAGCGAAGAACTGCTCGCCGCGCTGAAAAAAGAAGGCGTCGAAGCCCTCCTGCAACCCATGCCCAACTCCGGCCACGGCGGCGGAGCCTTCTCCAAACCCGCCGTATCGCGCCTCATCAAAAACTTCTTCGACAAAAATCTGAAAGGCAAGGACGCAAAGATCGAGCAACTGCCCGACGCCGAAGTCGCCGTCCCCCCGCCGCCCCCGCCCGCTTCCAAGGAAACGCCCCCAACTCCCAAGGAAAAATAAACGTTGGAGCGCCGGCTTCCAGCCGGCCCGCATCGCCAAGACGTATTCGCATCATAAGAAATCTTCGCCGGCAGCTTGTTCGCCGTTCGCGTGCCACTGGCCTTGCCAGTGCGGATCGGCGAGACGCGCATGCATTCAGAAAATCTCTCGTCGGACCAATGACAATTCACAAATGCCAAATCAAAAATGACAAATTAACTTCCCCCGCTAAAATCCCGCCCATGCCCCTCCGCATCGGAATCCTCGGCCTCGGCCACCTCGGTAAATTCCACGCCGAAACCTGGGCGCGCCTCGCCAAGCGCGACAAGTCCGTCACCGTTGCCGCGCTCTGCGATCCCGCTCCCGCCGGCGCGGCCGAAGCAAAAAAATATTCCGCGCCCTTCTTCGCCGATTACAGGCAGCTCGAAAACAAAGTCGATGCCGTCTCCGTCGTCGTCCCGACCGTGCTGCACCGCGAAGTCGGCGGCTTCTTTCTCGAACGCGGCGTCTCCTGCCTGATCGAAAAACCGCTCGCCGTCGCTGTCGCCGAAGCGCAGGAACTCGTCGCGCTCGCCTCAAAATCCAGCGCCGTCCTGCAAGTCGGCCACGTCGAGCGCTTCAATCCGATCGTCCGCGCCGCCGCGCCTTACTTCGGCCGCCCGCGCTTCATCGACGCCACCCGCGTCTCGCCGTATCCATTCCGTTCGACCGACGTGAGCGTCACGCTCGATTTAATGATTCACGACATCGACCTCGCACTCTCCATCACGCACGAAGATCCCGTCCGCGTTTACGCCGCCGGCGCTCCCGTTTTTTCCACGACCGACGACATCGCCAACGCGCGCCTCGAATTCTCAAGTTCCGTCGCCAACGTCGCCGCCAGCCGCGTCTCGCTGAAGAAAGAACGCAAGTGGCGCATCTTCCAAGAGCATGGTTACCTCTCGCTGAACCTGCTCGAAAATGACGGCGTCTTCATTGAAAAAAGCGAAGCACTCAAAAGCGGCGCGATCGACCCCGGCAAACTCAGCCTCGCTTCCATCGGTATGGCCGCGCTTACGTTTCAATTGGAAAAGCTGATCCATCGCGTCGTTTTGAAAGGAGATAAAACCCCGGCGCTCGAAGCCGAACTCGCCAGCTTCGCCGCGTGCGTCGCCCAAAAATCAAAACCCGTCGTGGACGGCGCTGACGGATTGCGCGCGCTCAAAGTCGCCGAAGAAATTGCCCGCGTGATGCGCAAGCTGTAGTGATGGAGCGGCGGCACTCCTGCCGCCGAACACTTCGTCCGGCGGTTACGGCGGCAAGAGTGCCGCCGCTCCTGAACCGCGCGAGCTCAACACACGCTGGAATTCCCAAAAATCGGCTATATAAATGAGCGCGTTGGGAGAACGCCATGCTCGCCGAAATGCATTTTAGAAGCAACATCGCCCTCAAAGAATGGGCCGTCGTCTGCGACGAACTGCTTGCCGGCCGTCAGGTCGTGCTGCTGCGCAAAGGCGGAATCTTCGAACAGAAAAAAGGTTTTCAGATCGAGCACGACACCTTCTTCTTTTATTCGAACACCGAACATCAAAGCCGCGAACAGCTCAAGCCGGATTTTCACGCGCGCCTGGATTCCTACGGCCCGACCGCCCGCGTCTCCGGAAAAATCACGGTCGCTGGTTTTGGCCGCGCGATCGACATCGTCAAAACCGCCGACTCGTCCAAACTGCGCGCGCTCGAACCGCTGACGTGCTGGACGCAAGCGCTCTTCGACATGCGCATCAATTACAAGCCCGAGAAACCCAATTACGTCGTGACCGTGCGCGCGTACAAACTGCCGCGCCCGATTGAAGTGCCCTACCACGAAGATTACGCCGGCTGCCATTCGTGGGTCCCCTTGAAAGCAGAACTCGACGCCACCGGCACACCCGTGCTCGACGACGATGAATTTGAAACCAAACGCAAGGCGGTATTAAAGGTTATTGGGGAATAAAGGCGTTGAACGTTACACGTTAAACGTTACACGTTGAAACGGAGCCAGAGCTTACCACCGCGATCAACGTATAACGTGTAACATTTAACGATTAACGATTTTTGTCGAATGAACCTGGTCTTGATCGGATTACGAGGCAGTGGCAAATCGACCGTGGGTCGCGTCCTTGCGGAACGGCTCGAGTGGCGCTTCTTTGACTCCGATGAAATTGTGCAGGAGCGCGCGGGCATGACCATCCGCGAACTCTTCGAAATGAAAGGCGAACCTTACTTTCGCGCGCTCGAGTCCGCGGCGGTCCAGGAGTGCGCGGCCAACGATTGCACCGTCATCGCCACCGGCGGCGGCGCGATTCTCGATCCGGCCAACGTCGCCGCATTGAAACGCAACGGCTTTGTGGTTCACTTATCCGCGGAACCCAGCGAATTGTGGCGCCGCATTTTGTACGACAAGACCTCGCAGGAGTCGCGCCCGAAACTGGTTTCGAACGCCGAATCGGGCATCGACGAATTGAAAAAACTCCTGTGCGCGCGAGCCGGCGCGTACAGCCGCGCGCGCGACGCCGAAGTCCGCGTCGAAAACCGCTCGCCCGACGAAATCGCCGACGCTGTGATGCTGTTGATGCGCGTGCATGGAGTGTTGAAGAAGGAACGTTGAATGTGGAATGTGGAATGTGGAATGTTGAATGTGGAATGTTGAATGTGGAATATTGAATGTAGATTGTGGAATGTTGAATGTTGAATGTGGAATGTTGAACGTCGAATATTCCAAATTCCACATTCCAAGATTGGAAAACCAACAATGAATCAAGACCGAGCCAAGCAGCGCATCGTCACCTTCAAAGCCGAAGAAGACCTCGCCGCATTTTTGGACAGCATGCCCAACAAGTCCGACTTCATCCGCAAAGCGCTGCTGGCGGCGCTGATGGAACCCTGTCCCGTCTGCCACGGCAAAGGCAGCGTCCCGCGCAGCCTCCGCGCCGACTTGCAGAAAATTTTTGACAAGCACGAGTTCGTCCCGTGCTCCTTCTGCGGCTACGAATTCCCGCTCGACACCGAAAAAAAACGCCGCGGCGACGACGACAAGGAGCGCCTGAAGCAATACCTCAACGGCGGCGAATTTTTCTGCGACGATTGTTACCCAAAAACTCAGGAATGCGAAGACTGCGGCCAGCACGTCGCCGAAACGCGCATGGTTGGCCACATGCGCAAGCACGCGAAGTAGCAGCAACGGTGTTACACGTTAAACGTTACACGTTGACGGAAGCGCGCATCCGGCAGCGAAAAACGTTTAACGTGTAACATTCAACGTTTAACGAGTTGCGAATGCCCACTCCCGCCAAAAACAAAAAACAGCTCGAACGCGAAGCCCGCCACGAACAAGCCACGCGGCTCGCCTACATCGGCACGCTCGCCTCCGGCCTCGCGCATGAAATCCGCAGCCCGCTCAACGCCATCCGCCTGAACCTCGATCTGCTCCGCGAAGAACTCGACGCCGTGAACGAATCGCGCCGCACCGATTTCGCCAACCGCCTCGGACTAATTTCGCGAGAAGTGGACGGCTTGCAGGATCTGCTCACCGAATTCCTGAACTTCGCGCGCCCGCCCGCGATGGAACTGCTGCCCACCGATTTGAATCAACTGCTGAACGACGTCGTTCAATTCATCGAACCCGCTTGCGAGCAGAATCAGATTCGCATTGTCACCGATTTTCAAAAAGAACTTTACCCCATCGCGCTCGACCAGAACCAATTCGGCCGCGGCGTGATCTTGAATCTGCTCACCAACGCGATGGAACAAATCGGCGAACACGGCACGATCACGCTGCGCACGCGCGAGACGCCCGATTTTGTCGAAGTGCGAGTAGAAGACAACGGCGGCGGCGTGCCGCCGGACCTTGAACCGCGCATCTTCGAAATATTCTTCTCGACCAAAGAGCACGGCACCGGCCTGGGCCTGGCCATCGCGCGGCGCATCGTCCAGGAACACGGCGGCGAACTGATTCTCGAAAATCATCCGAAGCGCGGAGCGGCCTTTATCGTGCGCCTGCCGAAGAGCCGGATTCTCGAATGGAAGGAGCGCAAATGAAACGCGCGTTCGCTGTTGCCGTTTCCCTCCGGGAGAGGGCTGACGGGCGTGGCCGTTTGCGCCCGCGAGGGTGAGGGGAATTCGGTTCATCGACTCGCCCCGCATTTGACTCACCGCGCCGCCCACTTCATAATCGCAATCTGAATCGACCGCTGTTCTCCGCGCCTTTGCGTCTCTGCGAGAAAAGAAAAGTGCCCACGAACTTCGCCACCCCCGACTACATCCGCGCCTACCTCGGCAAGCTCGACGCCGTCTTGAAATCGCTCAGCCCCGCTGAGATCTCCGCCGCCGGCGCGCTGCTCACCGCCGCGCGCCACGAAGGCCGGCAGGTCTTCGTCATCGGCAACGGCGGCAGTGCCGCGCTCGCCTCGCACGTTGCCGTCGATCTCGGCAAAGGCTGCTCGCGCAACCGCGAAAAACGTTTCCGCGTCCTTTCACTCACCGACAACGTGCCCTGGCTCACGGCCATCGGCAACGACATCGCCTACGAGGACGTGTTTGTCGAGCAGCTTAAAAACTACGCCGAAAAAGGCGATCTGCTCATCGCCATCTCCGGCAGCGGCAATTCAAAAAACATACTCAAAGCCCTGCACTACGCCAATCAGACCGGCTGCATCACGCTCGGCATCTCCGGTTTCAAAGGCGGCGCGCTCAAGGATCTCGTCAAGCACCACATCCACGTCAAAGCCGATCACATGGGCCTGATCGAAGACGGCCAGCTCGTCGTCTGCCACATCCTGATGTACGCCTTCATGGACGCCGAGGGCTGCGGTTAATTATTGAACTTTGTCACGGCCACCTTAAACTGCTTTTCACGCAAAGGCGCTAAGAAGCGCAAAGCCCGCAAAGTTTTCAAAGATTTTCCTTGCGTCCTTCGCGCTACTTGGCGCCTTTGCATGAGGCCGTTTGTTCCCGTAGCTCAACTGGATAGAGCAGCGGATTTCTAATCCGCAGGTTGCGTGTTCGAGTCACGCCGGGAATGTCTCATTTCTACTATGAAAAATGACTTCTGAAGGCTTCGGAGGCGATTTTGACTTTTTAAGTATTGTCGTAGAATTGTCGTAGAATTATCAAATACTCCCTAAGAGGGTGTTTAAAAAGTGAGCGCGGCGTAAAACGGCGCTTTTTGTCCGGCTCTTCGTTGCGAACTTCAAGCGTTATCTCCTTCGGATAGCGCATGAAGTTCGCGCCTCGATCCGAACAAAAATCGCTCGTTTTCCGCTCG
>DATGGK010000263.1:0-22459 GCA_035308565.1 Planctomycetota bacterium
CTTTGGACAGATCAATCAATTCCTTTGAGGTGTTGACGTGCGTCTGCGTTTCGACGATCTCGCGCGCGACAAGGTCGCCGATTTGAGCGAAGTGGATGCCTTCCTGGCGCAGTTGCGCCTCCGAAATGCGAATCCGCGACACGTCGCCGATCCCGCCCGCGCCCACCTTCCAGCCCACTCCCAGCGCATAATCGCCGCTGTGGTGCGAATCCGCCGGAGTGCGCCCAAAGCTTCCATTGAATGCCTCGCCGTGAATGCCGGGAATCAAGGGCGCGATGAACGCCGCTTTGCGTTCCTTATCCAGCGCGTTCCAAAACGCGCGCGATTCCTTCAATTCAGGCCTGCGATCCAGCCCTTCCGCGACGAGGTCCGCCAATTCCCTTGCGGGCGGGATAAGCGTGACCAGCGTATCGGACTCCTGCTGCGGCACCAGCGTGACCAGCGGATCGATGTGCAGCACGTCAGTCAGCTTCAGCGAGGATTGGCGCACGGTTTCTCTGGCCGACGCCACGCGCTGCTTCACGTCGGCGCGCACAGCCTCAACACGCTTGACTTCGGATTTCAGCGCCGCGCCGCCCGCCACCTGATTCGAGACCAACTTCACGGTCTCGTCCGCCTGTTTCAAACGATCCACATTGATCGCCAGTTCCGTTTGAGCCAGCACCAGATCGAAATACGCGACGACGGCGTTGTAGCGCGCCTGCACCGCCGCCACTTCCACGCCGGCTTCGTGCGCCTGTTCGCGCCGCCGCGCCGCCAGCGTGGCGTAAATCGATTCGCCAATGTGCAGATCGAGCACCGCGCCGTTGCCGTAGAAATTGTTCTGCTTGTCCACCGTGATGAATGTACCGTTGCTGTTCTGGGTCTGCCCTTGATGCCAGCGGTTAATGAACTGCGGATAGAGCGACGGCAGGAAGGTCATCTTTGCGGCCAGCGTGCGCGCTTCGGCCTCTTCCAACGCCGCGCAGGCGAAATGCACTTCCAAATTGTCGCAGCCGGCCAGGCGCAGCACCGTTGGCAGGTCGATCGGCAGTTCCGTCGGCTTGGGCAGCGTCAACCCGCTTTGCAGCGGCTGTTTTGAACAAAGGTCTTCGGTCAAATCGATCGCCAGACAGCGGCGCGACACGGCAAAATCGAGAATCTTGATGGTCGGATAATGCGCGCTGTCGGTGCGGGCGGGTTCGGGGGCTTTCACGGGCGTTACTTCTTCAGGGCGAGCTTTTCCTGCGGCCAGCGTGAAAACCACGCTGGTGACAAGAACTGCAATCTTTCCTTTTCTTTGCATTTCCTCAACTCCAGGATGGTTGGCCCGCAAACATCATCGTCGAACTGCCCGCTCCCTTGCGGTCGCGGCTCGTCAATTGTGCAACACCGGAATTTCCGCGCCGTCGACGACGCCGCTCTTGCGGGCATTCTTTACTACAATTGTGTTTTCGTTCAACTCTTTTGCCGTGACTTCTTCCCACTCGTGGTCCAGATAACCGGGCTGAACGTTGATTTTTTTCGCTTTGCCCGTTTCGGCGATGAAGATCGAGGTCGAGCCTTGTTTGCCGCTGACGACGGCCGTAGCGGGAATCGCCCACGTGCCTTTGTGCACGTCGGTCGCGATTTCAACGTTGGCCATCATTCCCGCGCGAAGCGCGCCGGTGGGATTGGGCACTTCCATCTCCACATGCAGCGAGCGCGTCGCGGCGGAAAGCGAGGGCGCCAAGAGTGTAATCTTGCCTTTAATCGGCGCCTCGCTTTTCATCCCATAGAACGTGACGCTCACTTGCGAACCCATGCCCACGTTTGGCGCGTCTGGTTCCGGCACATCGGCGCAGACGCGGATCGGGTCGGAAACCACGACTTGCACCAGCGCCTGCATGCCGCTGCGCCCGCCCATGCCCGCCGTGATCATGTCGCCGTTGCTGACGAAGCGTTTGATCACGCGCGCTTCCTTGATCGGAGTGCCCAATCCCAGCACCGGCACGACCACGTTGGTGTAATCGAACCACACTTTCGCGCGCTTGAGCGCCGCTTCGGCGATGCCTTCTTTGCCTTTCGCCGCGGCCACCGCGGACTTGGCCACTTCCACTGCGGCCTTCGCCGATTCCAACTCCTGCGCCAACACCGCGCGTTCCGACGGAATCGCCGCCAGATGCGTTTGCGCCACCTCGATTCCTGCTTCGTACACTTTCACCGTGTATTCCTGATTTTCGCGGTCCTGGTCCGTCGCGGCTTCTGTGTCGAAAAGTTTCTTGGTGCGGTCGTACTGTTTCTGCGCTTTGTCTTTTTCGGCTTTCGCTTTGACGATGTCCGATTTCAAATTCATTTCCTTCGCGTCGATCTCCGTCGAGCTCGCCTGCACTTTCTTGACCGCTGCGTCCGCCGCAAGCACTGCTGCTTCGGCCGCTTTCACGTCGGCCTTCGCCGACGCCAATTGCGCCTCGGCCAGTTTCACGTCCTGCTCCAATTCCGGCGCGTCGATGCGCCCGATGGGCTGTCCTGGTTTGACGCTGTCGCCGATATCGAGCTTGAAGTCGCACAAGAATCCCGACGCGCGCGCGTACAACGGCAGTTCGACCAGCGCCTCGGTGTTGCCCGGAATATTGATCCAGCGCACCACGTCACGGCGCTCGGGCTTCACTGTTTCGATGCTCGCGACTGATTCCTCCGCGGCGGCCGCAGCGAAGAACAACGCTGAAAACACCCATGCCAGCGCCAGGCTCGTTCGCAGGCGCCTCGGCGAGATCGGTTTTTCAAACAACAAATCCTGATTCATCGGTTGCGCTCCAGCGTTTCTCACTAAAAAATACTTCAAAGGACGGCTGCACGCGGCTCGATCGTCGAGCGCTTATCGTCGCAGGCAAATCGAGTTCGCAAGAATGACAAATGCCTGACGATTTTAACTAACCCGTCTTCATGCGATTTGCTTCTTTTTCCTGCATTTTCACAAAAATTTCATAGGGAAACTGCGTCCAGTTACCCTATTGCCTCAATCGACTATGCTTCACTCATTCTTCAAACATTTCGCCGAACAACTCGCGCACTTTTTCCTTCGCCACGTTCAGCGCCCGCCTTCCGCGCGCGGTGATGCGGTACATGCGGCGGTAGATGCCGCCCTGTTTTTTTGTGGTCGAAGACAAATAGCCCTTCGCCTCAAGCCCATGCAAAACCGGATAGAGGGTGCCCGGGCTGAGCTTATAACCGTGGCGCCCGAGTTCTTCAATGATCCACAATCCGAACAGGGGTTCTTCCGACGCATGATGCAGGATATGCAGCCGGATCAGCCCTGCCAGCAGATCGTTGTCTTGCATGACGCGCTCTCGTTATCGTTTTTCGCTATCGCATTTCGATAAGGCGGTGTAATCTACCCGCGCCTTAAAGCAGCGTCAAAGCCGAAAGTTATCAACTTCGTCACGATTAGGCAAGCACGGAAACGACTCATGAGCTTAGTCAAAATCGCCTTGCGCCGGCCGATCATGGTCCTGGTGCTGATCCTTGCCGTCGCGCTCGGCGCGTATCAGGCGCTGCAAAAGATGCCGCGCGACATCTTCCCCGATCTGGGTGTGCCGGTGATCTACGTTGCGCAGCCTTATGGCGGCATGGACCCCGCGCAAATGGAAGGCTTTCTGGTCAATTATTACGAGTACCACTTCCTCTATATCATGGGCATCGAGCACGTCGAATCGAAGTCGATTCAAGGCACCGGCCTGATTAAACTGCAATTTCACCCCGGCACGAACATGGCCCAAGCCATGGCCGAAACCGTGTCCTACGTCAATCGCGCGCGCGGTTTCATGCCGCCCGGCACCGTGCCCCCCTTTATTATGCGCTTCGATGCCGGCAGCGTGCCCGTTGGCAACCTGGTTTTCTCCAGCGACACGCAATCCGTCGGCGATTTGCAGGACATGGCGCTGTTTAAAGTCCGCCCGCTTTTCGCGACGCTGCCGGGCGTCTCCGCGCCGCCGCCGTTCGGCGCCAGCCAGCGCAGCATCGTGATCCGTGCCGACGCGCAGAAACTGCGTTCCTACAGCATGTCGCCCGACGAAGTCGTCAGCGCGTTGGCGAATGCGAACACGATCACGCCGTCCGGCAACGTGCGCATCGGCGACAGCATGCCCATGGTGCCGATGAACGCAACGGTCGTGGACATCAAAGATCTTTTGGATGTCCCGATCCGGCCGGGCGCCACGCGCACCGTTTACTTGCGCGACGTGGCGACGATTGAAGATGCAACGGACATTCAAACCGGTTTCGCGCTCGTGAACGGCCGCCGCACTGTCTACATCCCCGTAACCAAACGCGCCGACGCCTCGACGCTGGCCGTGGTCAATCTCGTCAAACAAAACCTGCCGAAGTTTCAAGCGCAGTTGCCAGACGATGTGAAAGTCACCTATGAATTCGATCAGGCGCCCTACGTCACGCGCGCCATTTCAGGCTTGCTCAATGAAGGGCTGCTCGGCGCGGCACTGACGGGATTAATGGTGCTGCTCTTTTTGTGGGATCTAAAAAGCGCGTTGATCGTGGTGCTGAATATTCCGCTGGCAATTCTCTCCGCGTTGCTGGCGATGTGGATTGCCGGACAGACGGTCAACATCATGACGCTCGGCGGGCTGGCGTTGGCCGTCGGCATTCTGGTGGACGAAGCGACGGTCACGATCGAGAACATTCACACCCATCTGGCGCGCGGAAAAACCGTCGCGCAATCCGCGCTGGACGCCACCAACGAAACGACCGTGCCGCGCCTGCTGGCGATGCTCTGCATCTTGGCCGTCTTCATTCCCGCGTTTTTCATGGAAGGCGCGACCAAATCGCTCTTCGTTCCGCTTTCGCTGGCGGTCGGTTTTTCGATGGTGGCTTCCTACGTCCTGTCGAGCACCCTGGTGCCCGTACTGGCGACGTGGACCATGAAAAGCGCCCACGACGAAGCCAAGCCGGGCCTTTTCTCCAAAATCCAAAACGGGTACGCGCGCCTCGCCGGCGCGCTCGTGTGGGTGCGCTGGATTTTGGTACCCGTCTATCTTGCCGCGGCAGTGTTGGCGATCTGGTGGATCGGCCCAACGCTGGGCACTGAGATTTTCCCCAAAGTGGACGCCGGCCAATTCCAACTGCGCTTGCACGCGCCGACCGGCACGCGCATCGAAGCGACCGAGGCGATCACGCTCAAGACGCTGGATTTGATCAAGAAAGAAGTCGGCCCCGAAAACGTGGAACTCAGCCTCGGCTTCGTCGGTACACAGGCGCCCAGTTACCCCATCAACACCATTTATTTGTGGACGGGCGGCCCCGAAGAAGCCGTGCTGCAAGTGCAGCTCAAGCCCGGCGCAGGCGGGAGCATTCAGGACTTGCAGGAGAAACTGCGCCACGCCTTCGCGAAGTCGTTCCCCGATGTCGAATACTCCTTCGAGCCCAGCGACATCGTCAGCCGCGTCATGAGCTTTGGTTCCGCGACGCCGGTGGAAGTGGCCGTCGCCGGACCGGAGCATCGCGCGTTTGCGGAGAAGATTCGCGCTAAACTCAAAGAAATCCCCACGCTGCGCGATTTGCGTTATGGCCAGGCGGTCGATTATCCCACCATCAAAATCGGCGTGGACCGCGAACGATCCGGCATCCTGGGAATGAATACCGCGGATATTGCCAAAGCGGTGGTGACAGCGACCTCGTCGAGCCGATTTGTCGTGCCAAATTTCTGGGCCGATCCGTCCAACGGCGTCGGCTACCAGGTGCAGGTCGAAGTGCCACAGGCGCAGATGAATTCGATCGAAGAAATTCAGAATCTGCCCGTGGCTAAGAAAGAAGGCGAGCAGATGCTGCTGCGCCATGTCGCCAGCGTCACGCCGGGTTTGGCCGCGGAACAAATCGACCGCTACAACATGCAGAAAATGTCTACGCTCGGCGCAAACATCATGGGCGAGGATTTGGGGCGGGTCGCGGTGAAGGTCGCTCAAGCCGTGAAGGACGCCGGCACGCCGCCGCCGAAAATCACGGTCGCGGTGCGCGGGCAGATTGCGCCGATGAATCAGATGATGGACGGCTTGCAACGCGGCTTCCTGCTGGCGATTCTCGTGATTTTCCTGCTGCTGACCGCAAATTTCCAATCGTTTAAGCTCTCCGCCATCGTCGTTTCGACGGTCCCGGCCGTGGCGGTGGGAGTCGTGCTTGCCTTGTGGCTCAGCGGGACGACATTGAATATCCAATCGTTCATGGGCGCGATCATGTCCATCGGGGTGGCCGTGGCCAATGCGATTCTGCTGGTGACGTTCGCCGAACGCGCGCGCATGAGCGGCCAGAACGCCGTGGCCGCGGCCGTCGAAGGCGCGCGCAGCCGGCTGCGGCCCATTCTGATGACCAGTTCCGCCATGATCGCAGGCATGATTCCAATGGCGCTGGGCGTGGGCGAGAGTGGCGAACAGACCGCGCCGCTGGGCCGCGCCGTCATCGGCGGCTTGGCCGCCGCGACCGTCGCGACGCTGATCATCCTGCCGGGCGTCTACGCGTTGGTGATGGGCTGGAGCGGCCGCAAGTCCGTCTCGCTGGATCCGCAAGACCCGGAGAGCGCGCAGTTCGCCAAAGCGTAGCCACTTTTTCACAGATATGGCAAATCTTTTTGCCGAAATATCGACAATCGTTCATACATTCTTAACAACTTAAACCTTTTATAAGCATGGGCTTAACCAGTTAAAACGGGGTAGCGTTGCTCTTTGTTAATATTGCATTAACTTCTTATGCTAATCTTAACCAAAATCCGCGTTGTATCCCCTCTGCACAACCTGTATAACCTCGACGCATTCCAAAAGTCTGATCGTCTTCTGGCAAACCACGGGGTGACACCATTGAGTCTCACGGGGTCTGTGGCGGAAAAAGTGCGCATTCAAAAGGAGGAGGGAAATATGGGTAAATGGTGCGGAAAAGCGGTTCTCGCCACGTTGTTGACTCTCGGCTGTGTAGCCGGGGCAATGGCTGTCGAAGTGCCGACGTCCGAGTGGGAACACATGAAGCAGGAGATCGCGGATCTCAAATCCGGCAAGGGCGTGGCGACGATCGCCCCAGACATGGTGGATACAAAGCTCGACAGCAAATACGGCCCGGATCTGCCGGCGACAACGTTGAAGGCGCCCGGCAAATTGAAAATCAGCTTGCTGGCGCAGATGTGGTACTACAGCATTCAAGTGGACAACCGCGGTTTCTTTAGCGACCCGAATAATCTCGGGATTGTTGACAACAACACTTCGAACGACATCAACAGTTTCCGCGTGCGGCGCGTCGAAACAAAATTCGTCTACGAGTTCAACGAATGCTTCGGGTCCGTCATGATGTTCGACCCTGCACGCGAAGCGAACGGGTTTCCGAACTTCCCCAGCAATCAGGGCAACTACCATAAGACAGGCACGGGCAACGGCCAGTTCTCAGCCGGCACCAGCACCACCATCACGGGCGGATTGATTAGCGGTAATCAGGGTGCGGTCGCCG
Source organism: Planctomycetota bacterium (assembly GCA_035308565.1). GTDB lineage: Bacteria > Planctomycetota > SZUA-567 > H5-PLA8 > H5-PLA8 > JANXLS01. Next base: position 7,456 of record DATGGK010000263.1, read on the forward strand.
CGGGATCGCCTCCGCGCCTGTTGCAGGATGCCTACGTGACTTGTAAAAATGTCGTTCCGTACGTGGACTTCAGACTTGGTGAATTCAAATGGAAGTGCGGCTATGAAGGTACAGTGGACAGCGCCAATTTGGATTTCGCCGAACGTTCGATGCTTGGTTTCCAGGGCGACAACCGCGACTTGGGCGCCATGGCGCACGGTTCGTTCTGGGGCAAGGATTGCAAAGACGTGGATGGCCGCTTTCAGGTTTGGGCCGGCGTAGTGGACGCGGCTGGCAGCTTTTACAACCCTGGCAATGAGCAGGGCCGATCCGATAACAATCAGTCCAAGGACATTGACCTGTCGTTCCTGGTCCGCCCGCTGTGGGAGGATTGTGCCGGTCATTTGGAACTTGGCGCGTCTTACTTCTTCGGCCGCCACGGTGCGCAAGCCACAGACCTGACCTCCTATGCTGCTGTGACGGCAGCTTCGCCGGTGCCGCCTCAGCCTTGGGCCTCCAAGGGTGTTGCCTATGCCAGTTATCAGTTCGGCGACTGGTTCGCCAAGGGCCTCTGGGTCCGCGGTGAATACGGTTTTGTTCGCGACCGCGAAGAAGGTTCGGTCATCGCCTTCGGAAACGGCAATTTGGGAGCGGGTGCGACGCTCGGTCAAACTCAAACCGCGCTTCAGCCGTTCTCCAGCCAGGGTGGGTACGCCACTGTCGGATATCGCTTCGACAGCACCAATTGGGATCATTGCGTCCCGTGCTGGTTGAAACCGATCGAAGTGTTAACCCGTTACGACCAGTTCCAGAACATCCACATCACCAACCTGGCCAACCCGAACCATCAGGAAGCCTTGTACACGAAAGCCATTACGGCGGGCGTGAACTACTATTTCGGCGAGCGCACCAAGATCCAGGTGAATTACAACTGGATCACGCTGCCGGGTGATCACTCGAACTCCGCGCGCAGCTTCCACGACACCAAGAACGACAGCCTCCTGATCAACTTCCAGGTGGCGTACTAAGTATCGTCGGCTTTTTGCTGAGCAAAAGCAATTCCGGGCGAGCGCAAGCTCGCCCGGATTTTTTTTAGTGCGTGACTGGCCCATATTGGTTCTTTAAGTCCTAGTGCCGCAGTCCGCATCGCGTTCCGTTTCCGTTTCATCGTTGCGGTGCATTTCGAAAAACTATATTGTCGTGGCATGCGCACGATCGAGAGAATAAAATCAATGGTCCGAGAGGGCCGCTACACGATTACGGACCACGCTCATGAGGAGGCATCGAAGACGATTTCCTGGTTGGGGATGTGAAGCACGCCTTGCTGAATGGGAATTTGATCGCACAGCTAACCCACGATCCACGTGGGCCGAGATTTATTGTGCGGGGTCCAGCAGACGACGGCCGCGACATGAATGTGGTTTGCAGGTTCGACAGCGCGGGTAATGTTCGGATCATCACGGTTTATGAGGATTCTGGCGCATGAAAAGAAACGGCTACGGAGAATGTGAGTTCTGCGGCGGAAAAGTGGTAGAACGCCGGCTGACCAAGGACCTTCGCCTTGGCGCGCGGCTGTTCGCGTTCGAAAACGTTCCGGTCGGTGTGTGTGTGAATTGCGGCCACCGCATCTTCAAAGGGCCGGTCCTCGAACGCCTTGAGGAACTTGCCCATTCGCGCGCCCCGGTCAAGCGCCGCCTTTCGGTGCCCGTGCGCGACTATGTTCCGGCGTAATGCGGCTCATATAATCCGCAATTTTTTTTGCATTTGAATTCTCGCGATGGTTTAATGGCGCGGTCCCCGGAAGTGGATCTTTCCACTGTACGCGTCCGTCATTGCGCGGCGAATCGGTCGTCTAACTTGGCAAGGAGTTCATCGGCCATGCGGATCGGGAATCGACTCTTAATCTGTGCTACGGTTGCACTCATCTTCGTGCAAAACCTGCGCGCCGAAAGCGGGGAGCGCTATGCGCTGCTGGTCGGCGTTAACGTATACGGTTCCAACTCGCGGCTCAAGGAATTGAAATACGCCGCCTCGGACATGGACTCGCTGGCCATGACGCTGCGCGGACTGGGCTTCAAACCGCAGAACATCTTCCTGATGACGCAGACCGGCAACCGCGACCCGCGCTTTATTCCGATGAAAGCGAACGTTGAGCGCGAATTGAAATTGATGCTCGACGACCGCGGCAAGGACGATTTCGTGGTCGTGGCGTTTGCCGGGCACGGGCTGCAATACCGCGGCAAGGAGGACGTGTACTTTTGTCCCGCGGACGCGCGCGTGGGCGACGACAAGACTTGGTTGAACATGAACAAAGTCATGGGGCAGTTGAAGTCGTGCGCGGCGGGGCACAAACTGCTGATCGCCGATTGCTGCCGCAACGACCCGCGCACGGAAGGGCTGCGCGATATGGGCGACAATGTCGAAAGCGTGACTCGGCCGGAGAAACTGGTGCAACAATCAGTCGCGGCGCTGTTCAGTTGCGGCAATGGCGAATTTGCACACGAAGAGGACGAATTCAAAGCGGGTGTGTTCACGCATTTTCTGGTCGAAGGCCTCAAAGGAGCCGCGGCACCCAAAGGCGACGTCGATCTACTCGGATTGGCGCAGTACCTGCAGCGCGAAGTCAACGATTACGTGAAGAAAAAATACGGCGACAAGCAGAAGCCGGCGTTTCGGATGGACGACGAACTGGGGCTGGTGTTTGGAAAATTCAATCCTGCCTACGAGAAGATTGCGGCGGGACGCGCGGCGATGGACAAAAAAGATTGGCGCGGGGCGGCGGCTATTTTCGAGGATTTGTACAAAGCCGATCCGAAGAACGACGCGCTGAAGAACGACTTGAGCGAAGCGGAACGGAAGCTGGGACTTTCGCTGTGCTGGCGCGACGGCGGGAACGACGAACAGGAAGCTGCGCGCCTGTTCCGCAAAGGCGCCGAGCGCGGTTACGGGCCGTCGCAATGCCTGCTGGCGGCCAAGTATCTGGCCGGCACGGGCGTGGCGAGGGACACGGCGAAGGCGTTGGAGCTGTTCAAGCTTGCGGCGGCTCAGGATTGTGCCCACGCGCAGCGCTTTTTGGGCGACATGTATGAAAACGGCGAAGGCGTTGCCAAAGATTCGAAGGAAGCCGAGAAGCACTACAAGGAAGCGTTGCGCTTGTACGCCGCGGAGCTCTCGCGGAACGATGCTGAAGTGCAGTACGGGCTGGCCTACATGCAGATCAACGGACAGGCTCCTCGCAACGACAAGGAGTCAATGCGCCTGCTCCGGCTGAGCGCGGCGCAGGGGAGTTACTCGGCGATGACGTTGGTCGGCTGGATGTACGCGAATGCGCGCGGCGTGCCCAAGGATGAGGAAGAGGCGGTCAAGTGGTATCGGCGGGCGGCGGAGAAGAATCATCCGCAGGCGCGCTTTTTTCTAGCGGAAGCGTACGAGAGCGGACACGGCGTGGCTCAGGACGAGGCGGAGGCCGCGAAGTGGTATCGCCTGGCCGCGGAGCAGAGCTACCCGCGCGCGCAAATTGCGTTGGCGCACCTTTACCAACGCGGCGCGGGGGTTGAAAAGAATCCGGCGGAAGGGCTCAATTGGATTCGCAAAGCGGCGGAGTTGGGCAATTCGGGGGCGCAGATTGAAGCCGGCCGCGCGTACCAGACTGGAAACGGCACGGCCAGGAACGATGCGGAGGCGGCGAAGTGGTACCGCAAAGCCGCGGATCAGAACAATACCGCCGGAGAAGTGTGGCTGGCGTCGATGTATGAAAATGGAAGGGGTGTGGCCAAAGACGAAGTCGAAGCCGTGAAGTGGTACCGCAAGGCGGCGGAGCAGGGCGACTTTCCGGCTCAAACGAATCTTGCGCGGATGTATGAAAACGGATTGGGGGGCTTGCCGGTCGATATCGACACAGCCATCGAGTGGTATCGCAAGGCGGCCAAGCTTGGCGGGAAGACGGCGGCGGCGCGTTTGAAGGAGTTGGGGAAGGAAGAGTAGCGTAGGACGGGCTCGGAGGCCCGTCCTACGGAAAAAAAGATTTAAAACGCGCGTCATCCGATTACACTCTTGTCGTCCTATAACTTCGAAAGCGTTTCCGGGCCTCAATTTCATGGAGGAGTTTCTGAAATGAAGAACCGCGTTCGATCCCCCAAAAATACTGGCCGCTTACTGACGTGCGCGGCTCTGGTTTTCAGCGTGCTCACTTTCGCGGCGCATGCCGCCGGCGAGCGCTATGCGCTGCTGGTCGGCGTCACCGAATACCGCGAAGATTCGGGTCTGACCAATCTCAAGTATCCTGAAAACGACATGACCAAGCTCAAGGACGCGCTGGTCGAGCTCGGCTTTTCGCCCGAGAATATTCGTTTGATGATTCAGTCCGGCGGCGGCAGCGACCGGCTCAAACCGCGCAAGGACAACATCGTCAAAGAACTTCAGCTTTTGATGAAGAACAAGCGCGCCGAAGATCTTGTCGTCGTGATGTTCGCCGGCCACGGCTTGCAATTCCGCGGCGATACGAAAGTCTTTTTCTGCCCCAGCGACGCGCGCATCGAAGGAAAGGAAAACCTGCTTGATATTTCGTCGGTCTTCGAAACGCTCAAAGATTGCGAAGCCGGCAGCAAGCTGCTGATCGCCGACAGTTGCCGCGATGATCCGCTGTTCAAAGGCACGCGCGGCGGCGTGTCGAGTTTGACCAAGCCGCAGCATATCAAGCCTCCACAATCCGTGGGCGTGCTGTACAGTTGCGGCGAAGGCGAATCGGCCTACGAAGACGACAAGGAATTGAAAGGCGGCGTTTTCACTCACTTCTTGATCAAAGGATTGAAAGGCGAAGCCGAACAAAACGGCGAAATCAGCGCCGCGTCGCTGGCCGATTACGTGCAGCGCAAAGTCTACGATTTCGTGAACGCCAAACGCGGCGCGTCACAGACGCCCTCCTTTATGGTGACGTCCGGCCGCACGATGGTGCTGGGCAAACTCGGCCAGGGCAGCACGCTGGTATTCACCACAAAAATGAAAGCGGGCAAGACCGCCTTGGATGCGAAAGATTACCGCAAGGCCGTGGATCTCTACGAGGAAGCGCACAAGCTCAAACCCTTCGACGCCGAAGCGACGAAACAATTGGCCGAATCGATGTTCGAACTGGGTGTGAGTCTCAACACCTATTTCGGCGGCAAGGACGACAAAGAAGCGGCGGAGTGGTACGCGAAAGCCGCTGAAATGGGCAGTTCGCCGGCGCAGTGCAACCTCGGCTGGATGTATACCGAAGGCATCGGCGTGCAGAAGAATTCGCTGGAAGGCTTGCGCTGGTACAAACTGGCCGTGGAGCAGAACAATTCGCAGGCGATGACCAATTTAGGCATGATCTATGATGCCGGGCTGATTGTGCCGCAGAATTACAAGGAAGCCGTGCGGTTGGAATCCAGCGCGGCGAACGATGGCAACATCGAAGCGATGCGAAACCTCGGCTACCTATACAACGTCGGGCACGGTGTCAACAAGAGCGACGAGGAATCGTTCAAGTGGTACAAGCAGGCCGCGGACAAGGGCGATATGTATTCGGTCAACTGCATCGGCTGGGCGTACGAATACGGCCTTGGCGTGCAGAAAAATTACGGCGAAGCGATGCGCCTCTACCGCGCCGCCGCCGACAAGGGCAACGCTTCGGCGCAGTGCAACCTCGGCCACATGTTTGATCTCGCCAAGAATTATCCGGAAGCGCAGCGCTGGTACCGCCTGGCCGCGGAACAAGGCGAGATGGTCGCGGCGAACAACCTCGGCGTGATGTATCAGAACGGCACCGGCGTGCAGCAGAGCACCGACGAGGCGATCAAGTGGTACAAGGTTTCCGCGGAGAAAGGCTACGGCCTGGCGGCGTCCAATCTGGGCCACATCTACAACGGCGCCAGCAATTACCCCGAAGCGATCCGCTGGTTCCGCATGGCCGCGAATCAAGGCGACGCGGCCTGCGCGAACGAATTGGGCTGGCTGTATCAGAACACGTACAACAATCTCAACGAAGCCGTGAAGTGGTACACCGTCGCCGCGAACAAAGGCGACGCGCGCGGCCAAACGAACCTCGGCTACTGCTACGAAAACGGCCTCGGCGGCCTGCCGCAGAATTTGAACATCGCGATTCAGTGGTACCAAAAAGCCGCCCGTCAGGGCTTCGCGACCGCGCAGCAGAATTGCCGGACGTTCCATGTGAGCTGGTAGGCACAGAAGTGCTGGGGTCACGAGTGCTGAGTGCTGAGTGAATGGTGCGGCGGCACTCTTGCCGCCGAACGAGGCGTGAAGCAATACCTTGCGAGCATCATTCTATTCGCGATAGCGGCGCACGCTTTAGGCGCTGACCCGGTTGACGCAGGCGACTTCAGGGCGCTGATGCAAGAGGTCCGGTGGGACAGCAGCCTCGGCTTGAGCATCAAAATGCCTGCGCTCGAAGAGAAACTGGCGGGCGCGACCGCCGCGTATTGGCTCAAGGGACTTGCTGACACACGGCCCGTCATTGAGCAGACTGCCGCCGAAAAACAACGGTACCACGAACCCGACGAATGGCGCGTGTGCGACGTTGTTTATTATTTTTACGAGCGCACGATTTTGCAGCCGGAGCAATGCAAATTGGACCACGACCGGTTCACACAGGCGGAACGGTCGAAGTTTATCGAAGCGGCGGTGGCGGCGCTGAAGAAGTGCGCGGCGGACGCGGTGCCTGAGAAGAGAAGGAAATAGACGGAACTACGAACGCGCTTATCGCTTGCGCGCGCGCCGTTCCGCAGCATAATCTTCCGGCGCAGAGTTTCGGAGCGCCCCGCCCATGGCTTTGGCCGCGAAGTACGGCATCATCTCGGATGTTCACGCCAATTACACCGCCATGAAAATGGCGCTGGATCACCTCGACGCTGCGGGCTGCGATCACATCATCAATCTCGGCGACCTGGTGGGCTATGGCGCGGAGCCGGCCAAATGCGTCGAGGCGATGCGCACGCGCAAGAACGTGACATCCATCATCGGCAACCACGACCGCCAGGCCATTGGCGACAAAGACGACCGCATGCGCAAGACCGCGGCGAAAGTGCTGGAGTGGACCGCGCAGCACCTCACGCCCGAAGACGTGGCGTACTTGAAGAAAATTCCGCAGGGGCTGGTGCTGGAGGAGCAATTCATTCTCGTGCACGGCTCGCTGGTCGAGCGCGACGCGTATCTGCTCTCCGCGCCGGAGATCGAAAAGAATTTGCAGGCGATGATCAAGGATTTTCCCGCGGCGAAAGTGTGCTTCTTCGGCCACACGCACGTGCCCATGCTGATCGGGACCAAGCGGACCATGCTCGAGCTGCAGGAAACGAAGATGTTCAAGCTCGACCCCAACGAAAAATACATGATCAACCCCGGCAGCGTAGGCCAGCCGCGCGACAAATGCCCGCTGAGTTCGTTCGGAATTTTCGACACGCAGAACTGGACGATGACGTTCATCCGCAAGCCTTACGATTACAAGCAGGCGCAGCAGTTGATCATCGACAACGGATTGCCGGAGAAATTTGCGAGAAGGCTGGCGCTCGGAATTTGAGGGAAGTGCTGAGTTGAAGTTGGGCAACGGAGGAGTCAGCATGAACCGGGTGATTGCAATTTTAGTTGCCGTAGTACTGTGGGCGAGTCTGAGCGGGCGAGCGGGAGAACCAATCGATCTTAAAGCCGGGCTTCTGGCGCATTGGACTTTTGACGAAACCGAAGGAAAAGTCGCCAAGGATTCCTCCGGGAACAATATTGACGCGATGCTTGAGGGCGGCGCTATGCGCTGCGACGGCAGAATCGGGCGCGGAGTTCATTGCGATGGGATAGATGGCGCGGTGCGGATTGTGCGTAATCCAAAATTGGAATCGAAAGACGGAACCACAATAGCGCTATGGGCGTTGATTGAAGCGCGAGCACAAGACGAATTCCACGATCTTGTGCGGCATCATGCGGGCCGCTCTGGGGTTTGTTTCCGTTGGAAGCATGGATCCCAAATTCTTCAATTCCGCGTGGACCGCAGGAACAACGGCCCGGTTTACGCCGTCGATAAAGGCTCGAACGAACGCTACCTTAACGCGTGGCATTATTTCGCTGGAACGTTCGACGCGAAAACTGGAATTGCACGGCTTTATGTGGATGGGGAGCTGCATGCAGAAGCACGCGGAAACCCAGGTCCTCTGGAATATACCGGCGATACGTGCATATTTCACGCCACCGAAGGCGCAATGACGGGCGTCGTCGACGAAGTGAGGCTCTATGATCGTGCGCTTTCCGAAGCGGAGATCAAGGCACTGGCATCGGTTATGAACCCGCCATCCTCGCTTGTCGGGTATTGGAGTTTCAACGAAGTTAACGGAACATCAATTTCAGATAGCAGCGGGAATGTCAACCATGGAAAGCTCAATGGCGGCACTTGGACAAGCGGAAAGTATGGCAATGCGCTGGAACTCGATGGCCGGGTCAATTGCGTAACTGTCGCCGACGCGGCGTTGCTGGATTTGGATTCGCAGCTTTCGATCTCCGTCTGGATTAGAGCGTCCAAGGACGCACGCCCTGGTGCAGGTAGTACGATTCTAAAAAAGACCGATCACTACGCGCTTACATACGTTGACGATCACACGCTGCGCTTTGCCGTCGGAGCAAGCGGGGAAATCGACGTGCCGATCCAATCGATTGCGGATTGGAGCCATGTCGTGGGGACGTATGACGGTTCGATCGGGCGAGTCTACGTCAACGGAGTGCTCGCTGGCGAGAAAAGCATTCAACGGAAAACCGCGAAGCAGCGTGGCGAGTTATGCATTGGCGCGAGTGTAAAAGGCGCGACCGATTGTTTTCATGGCGTCATTGACGAAGTGCGCTTGTATTCCGGAGCGTTAAGCGGCACGGAAGTTGACGCACTTTACAAAGCGAAGACGGCTCCGGTACCAGCCGCGTCGCACCATTAGAGCCTGTTGGCTCGATTCTAGCGTGGCGACTACACCGCCGGCTGCTGCTGCGTGACGCAATGAATCGCCCCATACCCGCCGACCAAATCATTGCACCGAATCCCAACTACCGCGCGTCCCGGAAAAAAATCGCCGATGAGGGCTTTGGCTTTCTCGTCGTTCTCGTGGCCGAAGATGGGGACGAGCACGGCGCCGTTGCCGATGTAAAAATTGGCGTAGCTGGCCGGAAGACGTTCTTCGGGCGGGCGCGTGTCGTGCTGCGCGCCGCGGAAGACTTTGCCGGGCGTGGGCAGTTTGACGACGGTGAGCTTCGCGCCGTTTTGGTCGGTCGCCGATTGAAGGCGTTCGTAATTTTCGCGCAGGGCTTTGTAATTGTTGTCGTGCTCGTCGTCTTCATAGACGGTGACGACCGTCGTGGCGTTGACGAAGCGCGCGAGGTCGTCGATGTGGCCGTCGGTGTCGTCGCCGACGATGCCATCGCCCAGCCAGATCACGTGCGATGCGCCGAGGTACTCGTCGAGCCGCGCTTCGATCTGCTTGCGCGAAAGCTGCGGGTTGCGGTTGGGGTTGAGCAGCACGCATTCCGTCGTGAGCAGCGCGCCGGCGCCGTTGACGTCGATCGAGCCGCCTTCGAGAACCATGCGCGGGTGAAAGCAGGGCACGTTCAAAATCGCCGCCGCGCGTTCTGGCACGCGGTCGTCGTCGTCCCACGGCGGATACTTTCCGCCCCACGAATTGAAGCGCCACGCGACGGCGGCGATGGAGGGGCGGCACTCCTGCCGCCCTTGATTCGTCGCGGCGTCCAACGGCGGCAAGAGTGCCGCCGCTCCAACAGTCCGCGTGATAAAAATCGGCCCGTGATCGCGCGCCCAGGCGTCGTTGGTCGGGATTTCGTGGTAGAAAATCGAGGCGCTATCGACGCCGTGATTCTTCAGCAGCGCGCGCACGCCGCCTTCGGCCAGCGCGTTGCTCACGCAGATGTGGAGATTCTCGGAAGGGCAGAGCGCGCGGACGATCTCCGCGAAGACATGCGGAATCGGCCCAAAATTTCCGACCCACGTGCGCGGATTATGCGGCCACGAAAGCCAGGTGCCTTCGTGCGGCGCCCATTCAGCGGGCATGGCGTAACCGAGTTCTTTGGGGGTGTCGGCCAAGATGAGGGTTCCGGGATTGAGATTGCGAAAAATGTCGATAAAGGATAACGTGAAACGGGAGTGGGGAAAGTGACGGAATGCGAGGCACGCATGACAGTCAAACGCCGTCTGGATAAAGAGCAATTTGCGCGCATCGGCGACAGCATTTACGAGAGTACGGTACGCCCGGTGCTCAAGCGCAAAGACGATGGATAATTCGCGGCCATCGATATTGAAACGAGCGAATTCGAAATCGACGCGGACCAATTGGCGGCGTGTGATCGGCTGCTTGCACGAGTTCCAAATGCCCAGATTTGGATGGTGCGGATTGGCTCGCGGTATGTGCACCGATTTGGCGTGTTAGATGTCGGAAGGGACGTTCAACTTGCGACGCTTTAGATTACTGGTCGCAATTCCCGTCGCAATTGTCATCATTGCGGCCGGGGGGTGGTTCGCGTTGCTCCTTACGGCAAAATTGAAATACGACAAAGCGCGACAGTTTTCGAACGAAGCCTACGCCGTGGTCCCGATGGATCGGGAGACAATCAAACTCCTTAGCGAGGTTGAAAGCACTTGGATTTGCAAATCGGACGAAAAGAATGGCCCGAGGTCGGAAATGATTAAATTGGCGGGAATGACGCCGTCGGTTCGCACTTTTATCGAGGTTCAAGACTATCAGATGCCGCCGTATCAATGGTTTTCTCCATCGAAAAATGCACAGGCCGCAAAGCTCGGTTTGATCAAGTTGGAGTTCTTTATGCTCGCCACTGACCAAAAGTGGCATATATCTGAAGACGGTCATCTTGCATTACTGCGGGCCAGAAACGGTGCAGTCTTCGTATTTCGCGACGAAAAGGATGGCTTTCGAGCGACGCTTTACGTGAAACAGACAAACGATGGTGCAGGTTCGGCGACTAAAGAGAGAGCGCCGTGATTTGAGGATTGTCGCAAGGAAGATGATGGCCAGAAAAAAAGCGCCCCTTTCGCACATTGACTCGCATGGCCGCGCGCGCATGGTCGATGTCGGCGCCAAGGAAATCACGCACCGCGAGGCCTCCGCCGAAGCGCTGCTCGTGATGAAAGCGGAGACGTTGAAACTGATCGTCTCTGGCAAGGCCGCGAAAGGCGATGTGCTGGCCGTCGCGCGCGTGGCGGGAATTCAGGCGGCAAAGAGAACGCACGAGTTGATTCCGCTCTGCCATGCGCTGGCGCTGACTTCCGTGTCCGTGGATTTTCAGCCGCAAAGTGGCGGAAAGCTCGTCATCCTCACGACGGCGCGCTGCGATGGGAAGACCGGCGTTGAAATGGAGGCGCTCACCGCGGCGTCGGTTGCGGCGCTGACCGTTTACGATATGGTCAAGGCCGTGGACCGCGGGATGGAAATTCGGCGTGTGCGGCTTTTGAAGAAGAGCGGCGGGAAGAGCGGGACATGGGTGAGATAATGAAATTCAAAATTCAAAATTCAAAATCCAAAATCTTAGTTTTGTTTATTGCGCTCGCGTGTGCGTGCGCGTCCGCGGCGGAGTTGTCGGCGTATTCAAACAAAGAACACAAATTCGAAATCAAATACCCGGCGGATTGGGAGAAGAAGGAAAATTTCAACGATACGACCGTGGCGTTCATCGCTCCGCGCGGCGCGAAGGTGCTGTTTCGGCCGAGCGTGAACGTGGTTGCGCAGGACATTCCCGCCGATGCCGATCTCGCGAAGTTTTCGGACGGCGCGCTGGCCGTGCTGGACAAATTGTTGAAGAATTACACCCAGCTTGAGAAGACCGAAACGACGCTGGCCGGCGTAAAGGCGATTCGCGTTGTGTATTCTTATTCGTACGAAGAAGGCGAATCGAAGATTCAATACGACGTCAAAGCGCTGCTGGTGCTCGCCGTCGCGGGAAAGAAAGCGTACGCGATTACCTGCACGGCGGAAACGCCGTCGTTTAATGGTCAAAAGGCCGTCTTCGATGAGATCGTGAATTCGTTCAAGTTGTAGGGTGGATTCGAGCGTTGGTGTTTTGTGGTTGCCAATGGCTGAATTGAAACTGCACTGGCAAGGCCAGTGGCACACGAACGGCGAACAAGCTGATGACGAGCGTTTTTTGGATTCTTGCCCGGTCATATCCCACTGCGAGAAGTTTTTAAATGAGAGTAGCGAAGCCGACGGTCTTGCTCGTCGAAAAAATTCACCCGCATTATCAGGCGAAACTGGAGCGCGCAACGCGAGTCGTGCGGCCAGACGATTGCGAAGAAGAGACACTGGCAGCACTGTCCGCCGCGGAGCGCGTGGATGCAATCATCATTCGCACGCGCGGCTGCGTGAGCGAAAAAATCATCCGCGCATCGCCAAATTTGAAAATCATCGGACGCCACGGCATCGGCGTCGAGCACATCGACATCGACGCGGCGACGCGCGCGGGCGTGTGGGTTGTGAACACGCCGGAAGGCAGCCGCATTGCCGTGGCCGAACACACGTGGGCGATGATTTTGAATCTGGCCAAGCACGGCATCGCCGCCGACCGTGCGGTGCGCGACGGCGCTTTCGTGTTTCGCGATCGAACCAAATCGCTGCAACTCGCCGGCAAGACACTCGGCATCGTCGGGCTGGGACGCATCGGGACAACCGTGGCGGAAATCGCGCGCGCGTTTGGGATGAAGATTCTGTACACGGATATTCTCAAATTCCCCGCGAAAGAAAAACACCTGCGTGCGCGAAAAGTCTCGCTGCACAATTTGCTCAAATCCAGCGACGTGGTGAGCGTCCACACGCCGCTGGACGAATCGACGCGCGGGATGATCGGCGCGCGCGAAGCGGCGTGGATGCGCCCGCACGCGCTGCTGATCAATTGCGCGCGCGGTGCGATCGTCGATGCGGAGGCGGTGGCGTCGGCGTTGAATGCGGGCAAACTGGGTGGCGCGGGGTTCGATGTGTTCGTGCCGGAAGAGCCTCTTCGCGATCATCCGCTGTTGAATTGTCCGAACGCCGTGCTGTCGCCGCATTCGGCAGCTCAGACGCCTGAAGCAAATTTGGGTTATGCGGCTGTTGTCGATGATGTGCTGCGGGTGCTGAATGGCAAGCAGCCGAAGTTTGCGCTGAATGAAGTATGAGAGTGGAGAGTATGAGAGTGCGAGAGTTAACTACTCGCCGCTCTCATACTCTCGACTCTCACACTCTCAAACTTTCACTGCGCCTTCAACAGCCGATCCAATTCCGTTTTGCAATACTCGTATATCGTCCGGTCGTCGTCGTTGGCGGGCGTGTAATCTTTGAGGAAACCTTGCAGGTACGAGCGCGCGCGGAATTTCGCTTCGGGGCGCTGGCCGATGCAGGTGCCGATCAGGCCGGCGGCGGTGAGGTCCTTGCCCTTGGGCGCCATTTTCAACACCGCTTGAAATTCGGATTGCGCTTTGTCGAAGAGATCGAAGGCCACGTCGCCCTCCTTATACGCTTCGCGATAGGCCTTCAACGCGGCCTGGTAATTCGGGTCGTTGGGATTGAAAACTCTGCGCGATCCGCCGCCGAGCGACTGGACGGTGCGGTACGCGTTGGCCGCGGCGGTCTTCAGCGCGTTATACGTGCTCGTGCATTTCTTGATGACTTCCTCTTTGACCTGCTGCGCGTGCGCGTAGTAAGCCTGGCCCAGCTTGCGGTGAGCAATGGCGGTTTCTTTCATCTTTAGCGACGCCAAGTACAGTGCGACAGATTTGTCGTAGTCCTTGGCTTTGACCAGCCCGTCGGCTTCGATCACGAGTTTCATTTCAGGCGTGTCGGGAATCTCTTCCTTCTTCGCGTTGGGGTTTGTGGATTTGAAACGCGCTTGAGCTTCGCGCGCGAACGTGAGCGCCTTCAGTGCGTAATCGGTGCCCGGATGCGTGCTGGCCATCTGGAACCAATGCAGGCTTACCACGTAATCGTCGCTGGCGTGCGATCTGGCGAAGGCTTCAGACGCCTGAAACGCCTTGCGCGCGTCGTCCATGCCGGAGGTCGGGTCCGCGGGTTCGTTGGGATCGGGCTTAACCGCGGTTTTGACAGGCTCGACTTTTTTCGCGGGCTGCGGCGCCTTAACGCCCGCGACGCCGCGCATTTTGTCGAGCGCGGCATCGATGGCCAGCGTCGAGCGTTTGCGCGCCCAATACAACTCGCTGTTGACTTCCTTCGCCAGATCGCTGTCGGTATCGTGTGCGGTGTCGAGCAGCGCGGCGGCTTTTTCGAGATTGAAGATGCATTTGGCCATCTCGTCGGGCGCGGCGTCGCGGTCGGCGGTGGCTTTGAGGATTTTCAACGATTCTTCTTTGAGGTCGCGAGCCTCGGACTGCGGGTCGGCCCAAACGCACTGGGCCAGCGCCGCCAAAACTGAGACGGCCATGGCGCGAGGCAGGATTGAACGCATGGTCTTGCTGCTCCGAAAAGGTGTCGTGGATTCATGCGCACACGCTCAAAAGAGTTTACACCGAATTGAGTTGAAAAACAAGATTGTGGTGCCGGGCGAAATGCGACTATTAATGCAAATACGGCGACAACACATCCCGCGCGATCAAAAGCCCGCGCTTCACTTTTTCCTCAGTTCCTTCGAACGCGCGGTCTTCGTGCTCGATGCTGAGCACGTAATCGTAGCCCACTTCGTACAGTGCCGCGATGAAGCGCGCCCAATCGACTTCGCCCAATCCGGGCAGGCGCGGAATCTGCCAGCCCATGCCGAGGCTCGTGATGCCGCGCTGGTAAAGCTGCTCGCGGTCGATGCGCATGTCTTTGGCGTGCACGTGAAAAATGCGCGCTTTGAATTCGTGCACCGCGCGGACGCAGTCGATGAATTGCCAGATCAAATGCGAGGGGTCGAGATTCAATCCAAAATTTGCGCTGGGGATAAGCTCGAACATGCGCCGCCACACGTGCGGGCTGACCGCCAGATTATTCCCGCCGGGCCATTCGTCGTTCGAAAAAATCATCGGACAATTTTC
>DATGGK010000264.1:0-18861 GCA_035308565.1 Planctomycetota bacterium
AAAACCGGCGCGAACGACGGCTTTCGCGTCGATGCGCGTGCGGGCCTGACCGGCGCGCTCAACTGGAGCCTCACCACCGATTACACGCTTCCGCCATACTCGGGTGTGTGGACGCCCAGCTACCCCGCCACGCTCACGCCGCAGAACCGCCTGTATTTCGCCGGCGCAGGCGGCACGGTTTATTACGTCGATAATCCCGACGCGTCCAACGCAGCGCCGACCGGGCAATTTGCGTTCTACGGAATGGCCAATTATTTGGCGGACACCTCGTTCTACAACTCGAATGTCGAAATCTGCACGCCGCTGACCTCCGATTCGTCCGGCAACATTTATTTTGGTTTCGTGGCCGCATCCGGCGGCCCGCTTTCCCTCTCAAGCGGCATCGCGCGGATTCATCCCGACGGAACCGGCACGTACAGCTCCGCGCGCGCCACGGCGGGCGGCGATGCATCGATCACCAAACCCGTGTACAACTGCGCGCCCGCATTGAGCAACGACGGCACCAAGCTCTACATCGCCGTCTCGAACGGCACCGGTTTCGGCTTCGGCCGGCTGGTCATGCTCGACGCGGCCACGCTCAGCTACATTTCAAGCGTGCAGTTGATCGATCCGTCGGGTTCGCAATCGTATGTGCCGGACGACGGCACGGCGTCGCCGGTCGTTGGGCCGGACGGCGACGTGTATTTCGGTGTGCTGGAGAATCCATTTCCCGGCAACAACGACCGCGGCTGGTTGATGCATTTTTCCAGCGATCTTTCAGCGCAAAAGACAACCGGCGCGTTCGGCTGGGACGACACGCCCAGCGTTGTACCGGCATCGATGGTGCCGTCATACACGGGCACATCGACATATCTGCTGGCGACGAAGTACAACAATTACGCAAGCGTCGGCAGCGGAAACGGAAACAACAAGCTCGCGATACTTGACCCGGGCGCGTCGCAGGTCGATCCGATCAGCGGGCGCACTGTGATGAAAGAGATTCTGACGATCGCCGGCGTCACGCCCGATCCGGAATACGACACCACCTATCCGAACGCCGTGCGCGAATGGTGCATTAATTCGGCGGCGGTCGATCCCGCGACCGGCTCCATTTACGCCGGCAGCGAAGACGGGAAAGTGTACCGCTGGAATCTCACGACGAATTCGTTCACTCAAGTCGTGACGCTCACGCCCGGCGTGGGCGAAGCCTACACGCCCACGCTGATCGGCCCCGACGGCACCGTCTACGCGATCAACAACGCGACGCTCTACGCCGTCGGGCTCTCGCTTGCGCCGGCCATTCAGAACGGCCCGCCGCCGAACGCATATACGGTCGGCGTGCCGTACTCGTTCACATACATGGGCGTCGGCTCGCCCGCGCCCACATACAGCGTGAGTTCCGGCGCGCTGCCCGACGGGCTGATGCTCGATCCGAACAGCGGCGCACTCACGGGAACACCGACCACTGCGGGTACGTTCTCCGGCGTGGTGACGCTCAGCAATTCAGCCGGCAGCGCCACGCAGAATTTTTCGATCACGATTAATCCGGCGATCTCCTTCGGTGCGCCGCCATCCAACGGTTCGGTTTACACGCCGTATAGCCAGCTCATCTCCGCCTCAGGCGGCACAGGCGCGAAAACGTTTGCTGTGTCGCAAGGCCAACTGCCCGACGGACTCAAACTCGATTCAAGCGCGGGCACGATCACCGGCACGCCAATGGCGGTCGGCACATTTGATTTCACGATCGCAGTCACAGATTCCGTCGGCGCGAGCGGGCAATTAGTCTGCGCGGTAAGCATCAATCCGCCGCCGATCAGCATCAAACCCGCGCCGCTGCTTCCGGCAACGGTCGCGAGCATGTACAGCGTTCAATTCGTCGCCAGCGGCGGCACCGCGCCGTACATTTTCTCCGTAAGCGGCGCGCTTCCAGCCGGATTGACGCTGACCAGCGGCGGCCTGCTGAGCGGCACGCCCACCGCCGGCGGCAGCTTTACGTTTTCAACCAGCGCCGTCGATTCAAGCGGCGGAACCGGCCCGTACTCCGGCGCGCAAAGCGAAACTCTGCTCGTCAACGCGCCGACAATCGCCGTGACTCCGGCTGTCATGCCGTCGGCGAACGTCGGCACGTTCTACGCGCAATCGCTCTCCGCAAACGGCGGCACTGCGCCCTATATGTTCGCCGTGACATCCGTCGCGCTGCCCGACGGATTGAATTTAAGTGCATCGGGCACGCTCACGGGAACGCCGCTGCTCGAAGGCACCTTTACGTTCACCGTTACCGCCACCGATTCCAGCGGTGGGACCGGGCCATTCAGTACGAGCGTGACGTATTCGATTCTCGTCGATCGCGTGCCGGAATTCCTGAGCGGCCCGACGGCCACTCCCAATCCAGCGCTCGTGAATTTCGCCGTTTCGTTCGATGCGACAGCGAGTTTCTCGGACGCCATTATCACCTGGGATTTCGGCGACGGAAGCGCCACGGTCAACGGCGCCAGCGCGCAGAACATCTACACCGCCGACGGCACCTACACGGTCACCGCCACCGCGCAAAATCCGCGCACGCTCTCATCGACGAGCGTGACGCTGACTTTGCCCGTCACACACGCGCGCTTCGTGCCCGGCTCGATTCCCATGCTCGCGCAGCAGGGCACGATTACGCTCGGCGCGCCCGATTCGATCAGCTTCATCGGCTATTTCCAAGTCGCGCCATCGACGCCGCTGGCTGGATGGACGCTCACATTTAATCTTGGCGGCGTTACGCGTTCGCTGACGTTCGATGCAAAAGGGCGCGCAACAACCACGGGCGGCAGCGCGGCGTTGAAACTGCAACGCTTTAAAGGCAGCGGCGGCGTGGCGAAACTGACGCTTAACATAAACGGCGCGTTCAAATCCGCGCTCGCCACCGGCACCACTGTCGATGCGCAAGGCAACCCGACGCAGATTCTGGTGACCATCGAATGCGCGGGATCGACGTACAGCAGCGTGGTGATGCTGGCGTTCAAAAAAACGCGGAAGGGGTTTGTGGCGAAGTTCTGACCGTTTGTAGTTCCGCCTTCAGGTGGACAACTCGGATGGGCGGCCGACTCGGAGCGCCGGCTTCCAGCCGGCACCGCATCGGAATGCCGCGCCGCAAATCCAAAAAATTGAATCCGGCAGCTTGTTCGCCGTTCGTGTGCCACTGGCGTTGCCAGTGCGGCTCACCTCCGACCATTGGCAATAATACGCCATCGTGCATGCAGATTGCGCGCGCATGTCGTGCGAAGCACGACGCCTATACTCAGTGAAACCACGGTCTCTGCCGCGCGCGATACTCCTCGAGATACTCGCGAATCTGGCGATGCACTTCAGTCGTATGCACGACCACGAGTTTGCCGTTTGACACATCAATGCTGAACATCGAATGTTCCGGATCGTCCCACGTGTTGGGCGCGATTTCGCGGCGGATCAAGTCAACAAAATCCTGATCGGTCGGATATTTCGGCGGAGCAGGAATCGGCTCTTCACCCCACTCCGGCTTCCAGTCAATCTTCGGACTCGTTACGAAATGCGTTGACGTCGAAATATCCCTGATGTCGTAAATCTCCAACTGATAATTCACATCCGGAATCGCCTTCTCCACCGATTCCTCCGCCGCCCGTTCCCGCGCCGCGCGCGCTTCCTCGCGAACGGATCGCCGCCACACAAACAGCCCCAGCCACACCAAGCCCAGGCACGCAAAGACGCGAAAGGTCTTCATGCCGCAATTCTAAACTGTGGTTGAAGCGTGAAAAATGCAAAATAAATTGGGAGCGGCGGCACTCTTGCCGCCATTAACTCAGCGACGCGATTCAGGGCGGCAGGAGTGCCGCCCCTCCTTTGATCGTTCAATTCTCACTCTCATTCTGCCGATACATCGAAATGCATGTTCATCGGTTTTGATGGGGGTGGGGACGATGGCGCTCGAAAAATTTATCATCCAAGGCGGACGGCCGCTCAAAGGCGAAGTGCGGGCCAGCGGTTCGAAAAATTCGGCGCTGCCGATCATTGCGGCGGCGATTCTCGCGGACGGGCCGTGTTCGCTGGGCGACGTGCCGCGCTTGCGCGACGTCGATGTGCTCGCCAAAATCATGCAGACGCTCGGCGTCGCCGTTGAACGCGGCGCGGACGGGCGCATCGCCACGCGCACGGTCAATCCGGAATTGTGTGTCGCGCCGTACGAACTGGTGAGCATGATGCGCGCGAGTTTTTGCGTGATCGGTCCGCTGCTGGCGCGGCGCGGCTTCGCGAAAGTTTCGCTGCCGGGCGGATGCGCGTTTGGCGACCGGCCCGTCGATTTGCATCTCAAAGGCCTGCGCGCGCTGGGCGCTGAAATCGAAATCGAACACGGCTACGTCATCGCGCGCGCGAAGAAATTGCGCGGCGCGAATATTTATCTCGGCGGCGCCGCGGGTTCGTCGGTGCTGGGCACCGGCAACGTGATGATGGCCGCGTGCCTCGCCGAAGGGCAGACCGTGATCGAACACGCGGCGTGCGAACCGGAAGTCGTGGACCTCGCGAATTTCCTCAACGCGATGGGCGCGAGCATCGAAGGCGCAGGCAGCCATCGCATCCACATCAAAGGCGTGCGCACGCTCGAAGGCTGCGAGTACGACGTGATTCCCGACCGCATCGAAGCCGCGACGCTGCTGCTGGCCGGCGCGATCAGCGGCGGCGAAGTCATGGTGAAGAACATCGACCCGACGCATCTCGAAGCGGTTTTCGACAAATTCCGCGAAGCGCGCCTCGGCGTCTCGCGCAATTGCAAAGTCGCCGCCGTGTATCCAAACGGCCGGCCAAAAGAAGTCGAAATTGCCACCCTCCCCTACCCCGGTTTTCCGACCGATCTGCAAGCGCAGATGATGGCGCTGATGTGCCTGGGCAACGGCGCGAGCGTCTTCACCGACGGAATTTATCCCGACCGCCTCAACCACGTCGCCGAATTGAAACGAATGGGCGCGCGAATTCTGCGCGTGAACAATACGTGCGTCGTAATCGGCGTCGAGAAATTGCAGGGCGCGCCGGTGATGGCCAGCGACCTGCGCGCGGGAGCGGCGCTGGTAATGGCTGGCCTCGCCGCCGAAGGCGAAACGGAGGTACGGCGCATTTACCACATCGACCGCGGCTACGAGAATTTCGAAGCCAAGCTGGTCTCGCTGGGCGCGTCGATCCAGCGCGCGCCGGATGAATGCGCGGAGAAGCCGCCGGCGGTTTAATTCAAGATGAACGGCGGCGCGAGCGCGCCCAACATTGCAAATACGCTGGTGCGGCGTATTCTTAGGCGCGGAGTTGTCACCGAACATCTTTTGCGCTGAGTTTTCCGCATGAGCGACGCCGCCCGCCGGCACTACCTGCTTGAGCTTTCGATTCCGATGATCATGCTGATCGTCGTGTTTACACTTCTTTCATCGCTTTCCGGAAAACAAAAACCAGCGCGTTTGCCCGCGACCGATACCTTTGCCGCTAGCGCGGACTTATCGAAAGAAATCAATGAGAAGAAAGAGCGTTTGCTTCATTCGGAGGCGATACTCGCCGCGCTAATGAGC
Organism: Planctomycetota bacterium; assembly: GCA_035308565.1. Taxonomy (GTDB): domain Bacteria; phylum Planctomycetota; class SZUA-567; order H5-PLA8; family H5-PLA8; genus JANXLS01. The sequence goes on from DATGGK010000264.1 coordinate 5,541, forward strand.
ATTGCTAACGCGGACGTGCATGTCGTCATTCAGCCAAAGCAAGTCGAAACGGCCCCTCCCAACGTATCGATTCGTCCCGGACAATTGCTTCAACGGGCGGGCGACGAGATCTGCGTCTGCGGGCAATTCTTTCACACCGGCACGCCTGTGGTCTTGTGGCTCGACCCCGGCGGCTACGATGCGTACCGCACTGAAACGCGCTTCTCCGATTTCAAGAATTCCGATTGGGAGGCCGCGCGCAAAGTTAACACGCAATTGAGCAGCCCTAATCGCTACGGCCTGCGGCAGGGACTGCTCACACCCGACGAAATCGACCGCGTGCGCGGAGGCGGGTGGGATTTGGCGCTGCTGCAAAGCAAGGTCGATCAATTCGTGCTGCATTTCGACGTGGCGGGCTTGAGCCGCAATTGTTTTCGCACGCTTCATGACGTGCGCTGCCTGAGCGTGCATTTCATGCTCGATATCGACGGCACGATTTATCAGACGCTGGACTTAAAGGAGCGTGCGTGGCATGCGACGACTTCGAACACGCGCTCAATCGGAATTGAAATCGCGAACATCGGCGCCTACGCACCCGACAAGATGGAAGAGTTCGAACGCTGGTACAAGAAAGATGCGGACGGCGGCGTGCACATCGTCATTCCCGGCGGGGGAGATGGCGGCGTGCGCACGCCCAATTTTGTCGCGCGCCCGGACCGCAAAGACTTGATCGAAGGAATTGTTCAAGGCGAGACCAAACGCCAATATGATTTTACGCCGCAGCAATACGCCGCGCTGATCAAACTTACGGCGACGCTTTGCAAAGTGTTTCCAAAAATTAAATGCGACTATCCGCGCGACGAAATAGGCCAATTGATTCCGCACAAATTGAGCGATGAACAGTTGAAGAGTTACAGCGGAATTCTCGGACATTATCATGTTCAAAAAGATAAGGTGGACCCCGGCCCCGCGCTGCAATGGGACCGATTGATTCACGAGGCAAAGAAACTCATCGAACAATAATGCAGGCGGGCCGCCCGCACCACAATTTGCAGGCAAGGATGCCTGCACCACAAAATCAATCGGCGCTATTTGTGCGCGCGGGGTTTCCGCCGCTCATCGGCCACGCCGCGGGGCCGGGGACGCCGGTTTTCAAACAATAAAATTTGCTGTGATAGCCGATGAACAAGCGCCGGCCGGCGAGAATCGGTTCGGCGTAGCCGCCTTCCTTGGTCGTGTGCGTCCAGAGTACATTCCCGGTGTCGGCGTCGAGGCAGTACATCGTCAGCTTGTCGTTGAGCGAACCGATGTACACGCGATCGTTGACGATGGCGGGCGCGGCGTAAATGTGTCCGCCGGTTTCCTTGACCCAATGTTCCGAACCATCGCTGGCGTTCAAGCAGCGCAACAATTGGCCGTGTGCGGCGAGCACGCGCGCTCCTTTCACCGCAAGGCTCACGGTGACCGCGTCGCTGCCGGGCGATTCCCAGATTTTCGCGCCGGTCTTTAAATTAATTTGATAAGCCACGTTACCGCCCGCGGCGAAGACGCGGCCTTCGCTGACGCTTGCGCCCGTATGCACGGCGCCGGTAAGGTTGCAGGTCCAGCGCGGCTTGCCGTCCGCTTCGTTGACGCACTTGAGTTCGCCGTCGAGCGTGCCAAAGAATACGCAGCCTTCGGCAACGGTGGGCGGCGAGAGGATTGAATTCGCGGCCTCGGCGCTCCAGCGCGTTTCGCCTTGCAGCGCGTCGATGCAAAACAGTTTTCGTTCACGCGCGAAGAAGAGCGCGCCATTGGCGGCGATGGGCGCGGTGAAATATTGCGATTTGGTGTCGTCCCGCCAGGACCAGAGTTCGTGGCCGTCGAGCGCGTCGAGCGCGAAGACGCGGCCGTCTGGCCGGCCGTCTTTGCGCGTGCGGATAAAAAACACGCGGCCATCGGCGGCGGCAAGCGATTTGTACATGAAGCCGCCGGTTTCGTGCATCCACACTTTCTGGCCGGTCGCCGCGTCGTAGCAGAGCAGCGTGTTGTCTTTGTTGCCGACGTAGACGCGCTTGTTGTAGATCGCGGGCAATTGAAAAATCTCGCCGGCTTCGACGGTCCAGTCCAGCGCGCCGGCGACGGCGGTGAGTTTTTTGACGAGCTTCTCAAGCCGGTCGCGAATCTCCGCATCTTTTTCACGCGCCAGTACGGCTTTGAGTTGCGGGAGCGCTTCGTCTTCGTGCTCGGTGGAATTGGCAAGGATGGTTTTTTCAGCGCTTTCGCGCGTGTCGAAATTTTCGTCGCCGAGTTTTTTGATGAGGTCGGGGAGGGCGTCGGCGGCGAAGGCGCCAAAGATGAAGAGGAAGATGGGAGTGACGATGAGGCGCATTTTGAAACTCGAAGCGTTCCCCTCACCCCGCGGGCGGGTACGCCCGTCGGCCCTCTCCCGGAGGGAGAGGGAACGGCGGCGGTATAGAATCAATTCGCCTGCAACAGCACCTTCTGCTCCATCAGCGCGTCCACGCGGTTGCAGAAATTCTTGAACCCCTCGTATTCCTTCACCGTGATGCGCGTCTTGGGCAATTCGAAGACTTCGCCGATGATCAGGTCGTCGCCGTTCTTTTTCACGGTGCGCGAGTATTTGCCGTACGGTTCGTCGATGCTGGCTTCCTCGGGCGTCGAGGCGATTTTCATGCCTTGATCGAAGTGGTAATTGATCTCCGTTTTGCGCGACCATGGGACGTACAGTTCGATGTCGTGCTTGCGCGTCGAATCGACGGCGTAGCGGCGCGTCAGATTAATCGGCTCGAAAATCGCCGGCAGCGCGAGGCGGTCGCCGCTGCGCGCGGCGAGATTCGGCACGGACAATTCCATGTCGCTCCACGCGGGGCCCTGGCTGAGCGGCTCGGACGCGCTGAGTTTTTTGACTTCGGCGCCGTTGAAGCGCTGCGCGGCGTAATCCTTCATGTTGCTTTGGAATTTGCCGGGCGTTTCGATCGATTCGCGCAGCATCGGCGCGAACTGGCCGCTGCGGATGTCGTGAATCGTCAGTGAGGCCGAACCGTTGCTCGCGACTTTCGCCGAGAAGACCTGGTCGATGCGGTTCTCTTCGCCTTTGCTCTGCGGAATTTTCATGAACGTGCCGCCTTCGGGGCCGGCGACCAGCACCTGCGCGCCGCGATCGGCGGAGGGCACTTCGCCCAAGCGGAAGAAATCGGTCGTGCCATCGATCCAATAATCCTTGCCATCCACGTTTGGAATGTATGCGATGCAGTGATTGAAGATATTCGGCATGGGCAGATGGTCCGGCGGAACCGCGCCGGAATCGACGGTGCGGATCAGCACCAGTTTGCTGTCGATGTTGATCGCCTTGAGCATCGCGGTGAGCAGCGTCGCGGTGTCTTTGCAATCGCCGTAGAGGGCTTTGTACGATTCGGTGGCGCGGTGCGGCTTGTAACCGTTGCGGCCAAATTCGATGCCGAGGTAGCGGATTTTGCGGATGACCCAATCGTGAACGACGCGCAGGCGGTCGGTGTCGGTCTTGCAATCTTTGCAAAGTTCGGCGATGTCGCGGCGCATGTCGTCGTTGACCACGACCTGGTCTTTCGCGAGATTCCAAAACCATTGGCCGACTTCCTGCCAATTTTTCATCGTCGTGACTTGAAGTTGCGGCAGCGCGTTGACGATCGGCGGCATGGCGTGTTCGCGCTCGACGCCGGCGATATCCTTCATTTCCCATTTCATTGTTTCGCGGCTTTCGTCCTTCGATTGGACGTGCTCCGACGCGACGTCGCTGTTGAGCGCGTGCGATTGAAGCGCAAGATTTTTCGGATAATCGATCACGTATTGCGCGCGCATCACGGGTTCGCCGTCGCTGAAATAAAAGCTGTCGGCAAAATAATCGCCATAGATGTTGTCGCCCGAATCGCGGATCGTGTACTGAAGATCGATGATGCTGCCGGGCTCGAGGTCGTTGAACGACACATGCTTGAGATGATGTTCGTCATAAATGAGCGTCTGCACGCCCATCGCGGCGCTGGTGGAGCGGTCCTGAATCGAGGCGCGCGCCAGTTCGCGGCCGTCGGGCGTGATCACGGCGGCGCGCAGCACATCGACGGTCTGGCGCTGCGGTTCGTAATAAATGTAGTGGTCGCGGACTTCCTGCGCGCCGGCGGGGCGCAACACTTTTGCGATGATATGAACCATGCGGCTGGTGCTGCCGTTGGGATTCACGCGCACGACTTCCTGATTGAGAATTTTGACCGCGTTTTCCTTGGGAAATTGGTTGGGCTTGGGCAAAGTCAGCTCGGCCAGCGCGATGTCGTAGGGCGCGAAGAATTGCAGATCAATGTCTTTGCCGGCGGCGAGCAGAGCGAGGTAATCTTTGAGTTGCGGCGCGTTGGATTTGATGGTCAGCGCTTTTTTCAGAAGCGTCGCCGCTTCGACCGGTTTCGCCGCGCGGTGCTGCTGGACGGCGAGCGCGGCGAGCAGGTCCGGATTTTCGGGCGCCCAATCCAGCGCGGAATTCAAAATGCGCGCGGATTCAGTGGGATCGGCGGCGCGGCGAAATTCGTTTGCGGCGGCGAGCGTCGAAGTCATATCGAAGGGCATTGGCGTGAGCGGCTCGGCGGAATAGCGCGCGGCCTCAAGGTCTTTTGAGAGACGCGCGAGTTCGTCGATGTGCAACTGGCGCAGGCGGGTGTTGCCGCCGCAATATTTGAGCGCGGTCTCGACGCTTTCGCTGCGCAGCGTGCGCGACGCTTCCAAGTCGATGCGGCGCAGCCACGCGTCAGCCATGTAAGGATGGCTCGCGGTAAATTTCGACAAAATGCGCCAGCCTTCGGCGCGTTCGCTTTTGCCGCTCGATCCGTTGCTGCTGGCATTGGCGGGATTAAAGGAGCGGTCGAGGCCGCTGATTTCATCGGCGAGGACCAGCGCGGCCAAGCCGGATTTTTCAGCGCCGGTGCGCGCCACGGCTTTGCGCGCGTAATCTTCGGCGGCAATGTGCGTGTGGTTTTCATGTGCCAGATACGCGAGCGTTTCGAGGACGATCGGCAAATCCGGATGCGTTTTGTACGCGGCTTCGGCGGCTTGGCGCGCTTCATTGCTGTCGTCGGAGATGATGGCGAGCGTAATCTTGAGCAGCGGATTTTTCGGCGCGGCGGCGATGGCTTTGCGCAGCAGTTTTTCGGGCGAGACTGCATCGGTGGACGAATTGTTCTTCTCGGCGAGCCTGCGATTTTCCATCATCGCGGCCAACGCGCCAAGCATAAACACATCGTCGGGATTCTTGGCGAGCATGCGCTGCAAACGTGGAACCAGGCCGTCGTCCCAGCCCATGTCGGCGGCGGTTTGCGGGAAGGGCGTTTTGTCGGCTTTCCATTCGGCCAGCGCCTTTGTGGAATTGTCGAACGACATGTGATCTTCGTTGCGATGGCCCAGCCGCAGCGAGAAACCCCACTGCGTTTCTTCGACGACGGCGGACTTGACCAGAATCAGGTTCCAACCTTTGCGCAGATCGATCAGCGCGGCGATTTTTTCGCGGCCAAAATCGTTGTACTCCTTGACGGCTTTCACCTCCTTGCCGTTGACCCACACGCGCAGCGCGCCCGCGCAACCGGCGTGCAGCGACGTGGTGGTGTCGAGATCGGATTTGACGAGCGTGGCCGCGTAGGCGACGACGTGAATTCTCGGCTCGAAGATTTCGCTCAGCCAAATGCGCCCGTCGGCGGCGCGCGCGCCGAGCGAAAACCAGTTCACGCGGCGGTTGCGGCCTTCACAGGATTTTTCGAAATCGATTTCTTTCTCCGGCTCGTAGAGCTGATCGAAGCCGGCCTTGTCGCGGTTGTCGAACGGGCCGATCAGCATCCATTTGTCGATGTAGCGCAGCGTCGCGGCGGTTTTGATGGCGTCGGCATATTGCCCGCGCAGAAGCTGCCAATCGACGCTGGCAACAAGCAGCGCATCGCGCACGTTTTCGCTGAGCGGCAGTTTGGCGTTGAGCAGATTCGCGAACGGCGCCGGGTCTTTGCAGAATTGAAGCAGGCCGTAGGCATCTTCGATCGCCAGTTCCGCCATCGGGTAACTGCCGCCGGATTCGATGGCTTTGCAATCCAATTCCAGCGCGCGCTGAAAATCGTTGTGTGCGACCGCCAATTGCGCGGTGCCCATGAGCGCGGCGGGATCTTTGGGATTGTTTTTCAGCGCGAGAATAAATGCGGCGTCGGCGCCGGGGATGTCGCCGTCGTTGAGCAGCGACCAGCCGCTCAGCGTGTCGGGCGCGTTGGAAACGCCCCAGAGCTTGAGGAAATCCGCGGGATCGGATGCGGCGAACGCGGCGCTGAAAACGCACGCGAGCGCGACGGCAAGAAAGCGAGTGAGAAGCTTCACGGTGATCGGTTCCTAAGTTGGCGTGTAGACTGACGCTTGAGTTTAGACGATAACCGAGAAATTGTTTTGAAGAAGGGGAGAATTTGTTCGGAGTCTCGCCTCACGCCTTCACCCACCCCGCCCAGTGCAACTTATCCCGAATAATCTCGTAGCGCCCCTTCTTCCCCGCAGAGGCCAGCGTAAATTCCTGCTCCGCGCGCTCGATGCGTACCGGCGTGCCGCTGGCGAGGCGGCAACTGATCTGGCCGTCCATCACCAGATCCACAGGCGACGCCGAGCGTGTCTCGGGGCAAATCTCCAGGTGCTCGCCGCCGTCCAGCACAATCGGGCGGTTGGCCAGCGTGTGCGGACAAATGGGTGTCACGATCATCGCCTTCAGGCGTTCGCTCAAAATCGGCCCGCCCGCCGATAAGCTATAGCCGGTCGAGCCGGTCGCCGTGGAAACGATCAGCCCGTCGCCTTTGTAGCGCGCGATCGGTTCGCCGGAGACGCGCACGTCCACGCTCATCATCGAGGCCATCGGCTGGCGCAGCACGACGGCGTCGTTGAGCGCCAGGAATTCGCCCGCGCCGCCGGCGCAGCACGCGCGCGTTTCGGTTTCGCCGCGCATTTGTTCGAAGCCATCCAACACCGAAATTTTGAGCATCATGCGTTTGGTGAGCACGTAGTTGCCGCGCAACACGGCGGGCAAAATCTTCTTCAATTCCGACGGGGACGTTTCCGCCAAAAATCCGAGCGTGCCCATGTTGACGCCAAAGACCGGCACGGGATTTCCATTGAGCCGCCGCGCCACCGACAGAATGCTTCCATCGCCGCCGAAGACCAGCATCAAGTCCGCTTTCACGCCGCTCAAATCGCGCGACCAGTCGTGATCGACGGGGGCGATGGAGGCGCGCTTGCGCAGCCACGGCAGCACGCCGGCGAGCATCTTCTTGATCTCCGGCTTGCGTTCCACGTTCGCGGCGATGTAAATTTTCGGCATAGGAGTCTACTTTGGTTTTAAGCTCGTTTGTAGTCCCGCCTTTAGGCGGAATGGCGCGTTAGTCGCGGCGCACATTTCCGCCTAAAGGCGGGACTACAAACGGCTCACTTTCCAAAAACTTTCTTCAACGATTTTCGAGCTGTGTGTTAGACTGATTTTATGCGACGGGTTCTTTTTAGCTATCTCCTCTTTTTGCCGCTGAGTTGGACCGCGCTCTGCGCCGAAGACGACGTGGCACCGTTGAGGGCGCCGCCGTTGGGAGCGCTGGCGATCAGCACGCCGGCCAAAGACAGCGTCGAGAAATTTGCGCTCTCGCCCGACGGCACGCGGCTGGCCGCGGTCGGCGCGGGCGGGCATCTGCTGCTCTACGACGCGGCGACCGCGAAAGTGCTCAAAGATTTCGAAACCGGCGGGCCTTGTTTGAGCGTCGATTTCTGCGCCGACGGAAAAGAAGTGCTGACCGCCGGGCCAGGACCGCTCGTGCAGGGCTGGAATTTGGATACCGGAAAAGCCACGCGCAAATTCGAAGGCCATTCGACCGACGTCCACGCCGTCGCCGTTTCGCCAGACGGTTCGCGCGTGGCCAGCACCGATGGGTCGGGCGTGCTGCGCATCTGGGATTTTGCCGAAGGCAAGATGCTTTACAACCTCACCGCAAAAAAATACCCGGACGACCCGCCCACCGAAAGCATCCAAACTGAGGGCCTCGTGTTCACACCCGACGGCCGCTTTCTGGTGACCGAAGCCAACGACGTTCGCGCGCGTGTGTGGGACGTGGCGCAGGGCGTCGAACTGCGCATGATTCCCGACCACGACGGCACGACGGCGGCGGTGAGCGTATCGCCCAGCGGCGCGCTGGCCGCGACCACGCGTTCCGGCGGCGTGCTGCGGTTGTGGAAAATCGACAGCGGCGAGATGGTTCGGACGATCAGCGGCTACGAAGACGACGTGACCTGCTCGGTCTTCGCGCCAGACGACGCCACGATTTTCGCTGGCGCGCGCGACGAAACGATCCGGCAATGGGACCTTGAATCCGGCTGGGAACTGCGCCGCTTCCATCTCACAGCGGTACCCACGGCAGTGGCCGTTTCAGCCGACGGCAAGCGCCTGTACTCACTCTCGCCCGACGCCGGCGTGACCATCTGGGACCTCACGCAGCCGCCGCTGGCAACCGGAAAATTTGCCGGCACCATCACCAGCCTCGACAGCGCCTGGTCGGCGCTCGCTTCCGCCGATTACGAAGCGCGCGCCGACGCGATTCAATTTTATCTCAAGCACGCCGACCCAGCCGCGGCGGTGAAACACCTGTCGGAAAAACTCAACGCCGGCGGCATCGACGAAGCTGCGAAAAAAGCGCAGCGCGATTTGATCGAAAAGCTGGATTCGGCCGAATACGACGAGCGGCAAAAGGCCGCGGAGGAACTCAAGAAGCTCGGTCCCGCCGCGCGCGAGACGCTCACGGACGCGCTCAAGCACCCGTCCAGCGAAGTGCGGACGCGCGCCTCGGAACTGCTGCGCGATTTAGGCGGCGTGGTTGACGGCCGCGGTTTCGTGGCGCTCGAAATTCTCTCGCTGATGCACACGCCCGCGGCGAAAGAAGTGCTGAGCGCTCAAGCGGGGAAGGACGGTCCGCGCGCGGTGCGGGCGAAAGCAATTCTAGCACGGTGGGGAAAGTGAACGAGAGCGCGACGCCATGCCTGAAAAACTCAGCGTTCTCATTCCCGTCTTCAACGAGGAGAAAAACCTCCCCGAATGCCTCGAATCGGTGCGCGGCATGGCCGACGAGATTTTTGTGGTCGATAGCTTTTCGACCGACAACACCGTGGAACTCGCCAAGCAATTCGGCGCGCGCGTCGAACAGCACGAGTACGTGAATTCCGCCGCGCAGAAAAATTGGGCCATTCCGCGCTGCACGCACGAATGGGTCTTCATCATCGACGCCGACGAGCGCATGACGCCGGAATTGCGCGCAGAAATCAAAACGCTGCTGGAACGGCCGGGCGGACCGGAACTGGACGGCTACTTCGTGGTGCGGCGCAATTTTTTTCTAGGCGGCGAAATCAAGCACGGCGGCTGGGAGACCAACGATTGCCAGCGCTTTTTTCGGCGCTCGATGGGCCGTTACGCAGAACGCGACGTTCACGCCGACGTGTGCGTCACGAAGAATGCGCAGCCCGACGGCGAGCCTGGAAAATCGGGGCGATTGAACGCGAAGCTGATTCACAACACCTGTTCGCTCGACGGGCTCAACCGCTATTTCCAGCGCTTCAACCGCTACACCACGCAGGCCGCGGAACGCTATCACCGCGACGGCCGCAAGCCGCATTTCTGGAGCTTCATTCTTCATCCCGCGTGGGAATTTTTTAAGATGTACATTTTGAAGCTCGGCTTTCTCGACGGAATTCCCGGCCTCGCGGTCTGTTCCTTCTGCGCCTTCACCCGATTTGTGCGCTACATGAAATTGTACGCGCGCATCAAACAGGGCTTGCCGCCGCCGAAGACCTATAAGGAGGGCACGACGACCTCGCGCGATATCGACGGCGCGCGCGACGCGGCGTCCGGACGGCGCGGGGATGCGTGAAAGCTCCGCCATTATTCGCAACGACCCTATGGACTTCCCCGGTGAAGCCGCGTATACTGTCCCGCTCAATCCTCACGGGGGACGTCATGCATTACCGCGCTATTTTGTTGGCTCTGTTGGTTTGCGCCGCCGCGCGCGCGCGCGCCGAAAGTCCCGATCCATCTTACGAGCCGGATCGTTACGCCAAGCCCTCTGTCAGCAAACCAAAATCCGACGATAAAAAATCAAAAGCGGCGGACAAGACTGTCGCCGCCGATCCGGCCGCGCGCGCCGAAGTTGAAGCCTCATCCGGTCCGCGCGTGAAGTACATTCTCGACGGCAAACCCATTTACGAAGGCGACCTGCCCGTCACCACTCCGCCGGGAATAAATGCCAATGCCGATTCAAAAAAGGCGGATTCGAAAAAGCGTGCAGCGGAAGTACGCGTTGAAGCCGCCGTCGAGACGCCGTCAGAACCGCGCGTGAAGTATATCCTCGACGGCAAGCCCGTCTACGACGGCAATGTGCCGGTGGCGGTCCAAGCCGGCGCGGAATTGCGGAAAGACGCCGTGACTCCGCCGGTTTTCACACCCGCGCAGCCGGCCGTTCCATCTGTGGACGATCTCACTGCGGACAAACCCGGCTCGCCCGCCGCGGCCGCCGCGCAGCAGCAAGCGCTGCTCACAGACATGCCCGCGCCGGCCGGGCTGCTCAGTTCCCGCGCGAAAGATTGCTACCGCCTGCTGGCCGAATTGAAGACCAACGTCGAAACCATCAGCCGCTGCCTCGACAACCGCGGCAAGGAAAACGCGCGCCTGATCCGCGCCAGCGATCAGGCCGTCGAAAACCTCAGCGACTTCGCGGCGATCTGGCCGCGGCGCGACGATTTCATTGAGGCATGCGCCTCCGCCAAGCGCGATGCGCTACTGCTCAGCAGCGAATTGAGCCAGACTCCGTGGCGCTGGAAGGAAGTGCGCTGGAGTTTCGACATGCTTCTGGCCAACGCGCGTTCGTTCCGCGTCTACGCCAAAGTCATGGCCGAAAACGAAAAGCCGCCGGTGGCGGTTACCGACGAAAAAGGCCGCATCGTCCTCGACAAGAAAACCGGCAAGCCCGTTTACCGCGACGTACCCGACGATCCGCCGGTGGATAAAGCCACCGCCATCGCAGAAATGAAGGCCAAAGCCGCGCGCGAAGAACTTCAGCGCGTCAAACGCAAAGAATCCGCTCACGACGACGCCGACAAAAATCGCCTCGAAACCGATCTTAGCCACGTCAAGTAACAGGGGCTTTTAGCCCGTGGTTGTTCTTGTGGAGTCGTGGGGAGCAAGACTCCAGTCTCCAGTCTCTCCTTACTTCATCACCCGCTCATACACCGCCTCGTACAGCGGCACGATCTTCTCCGGCGCAAAATGCGTCACCGCTTTGTGCCGCGCGGCGTGGCCGAACGCCTTGCGCTTCTCTGGATTGGACATCAGGTCGTAGGCGCGGTCGGCCATGCATTCGCAATCGCCCACGCGGCAGAGCCATCCGTCCACTCCCGGCGTGACGACTTCGCCCAACCCGCCAATTTCCGTCGCCAGCACTGGAAGTCCGCAGCTCATCGCTTCGAGCGCCGACAGCCCGAAACTTTCGTGCGCCGAGGGAAGAATGAACACATCCGACATCGCGAGTATATTTTCGATCGCATGTTGATTGCCGAGGAACTGCGTGTCTTCCGCGACGCCCAATTCCTTCGCGAGCGCGCGCGCCGCCGGCAACTCCGGCCCGTCGCCGACCATCAACAACCGCGCGGGCATGCGCTTGCGCAGCAGCGCGAACGTGCGCACCACGTCGGGAATGTTCTTCACTGGCCGGAAATTCGAAACGTGAACCATGATCGGCTCGCCTTGAGGCGCAAAACACAACCGCCCGCAAGTGCTGCTGTCCTCCTTCGGCTTGAAGCGCTCGTTGTCCACAAAATTGTGAATCACGTCGATGCGCCCGTCGATCTTGAACGTCTCGATCGTCGCGTTCTTCAAATATTGCGATACCGCCGTCACCGCGTCGCTGCGCCGGATGCCAAAGCGCGTCATCGCGTAAAACGCCGGCTCGCTGCCGACGAGCGTGATGTCCGTGCCGTGCAGCGTCGTGACGATCTTCAATTTCTGATTGCTCTCCGCGAGAACTTCGCGCGCCAGATGCGCGCACACTGCCCACGGAATCGCGTAATGGACATGCAGAATGTCGAGCTTGTACACCTCGGCGATGTCGATCATCTTGCAGGCAGCGTTGAGCGTCACCGGCGGATGTTTGAAGAGGGGATAACTGCTCGTCCCAATCTCGTGAAAAATCACGCGCTCCGAAAAGGCCTCGAGGCGGATCGGCAGATCGAGGCTGATCACATGAACCTGATGCCCGCGCTTGGCCAGCTCCAGCCCCAGTTCGCTGGCCACGACGCCCGACCCGCCAAACGTCGGATAACACGCAATCCCAATTCGCATGAAATTTCCTTCCAACTGTACCGCCGGCGTCCCGCCGGCCAGTTCGTGGTGCAGGCGTCTCGCATGCACGTTCGTTGAGTTTATCGAATTAAAACAGCCATTCTCCATCCACTCGCAGCGGCCCCTTCACACAATAAGCCTCCCCATATCGCACGCCAATCTGCTGCCCATAAAACGCATGCATCCCCCGCAGCCACTCCTCAAAATGTCCGTGGCTCAAGCGCGTCTGCGGCTCCGCCTTCTTTTTCACGCTCGAATTCCCCGGCCCAAATTGCGACGCATAACAGCGCGCCAATTCCATTTTCTGCTCAAACACATCGCTGATATCCACCACTAAATCCGCCGCGATGCCATAGCGATTGTTGTAATGCCAAACCTGCCGCGGTCGGTACGGCAGGCCATCCGCCGACGCCACGCCGCGTCCGCTCTTCGGGTGAAACTTCGGCACGCCCGCCAAAAACGCCGCATGTGCAATCGCCGACCCCAGCGCCTCGTGGTCAGGATGCTGATCCTCCCAATGCGGCGCCAGCACCCATGTGGGCCGGTACTTTCGCAGCACGCCAACCAGCGCGGACAGCAATTTCGCATCCTCAATCAAGTGTCCGTCCCGCAGTCGCAAATTCTCGCGGGCATCCAATCCAATCAGCGCACTCGCCGCCGCAATCTCCTTGCGGCGAATCGCAATCGACCCGCGCGTGCCCATCTCGCCTTCGGTGAGATCGACAACGCCGATTTTCTTTCCCGCGCGCTTCGCCTTGAGCAGCACGCCGCCGCAGAGCAGCTCCGCGTCGTCGGGGTGCGGGGAGAGGACGAGGAGGTCGAGTTTGATCGAGTCTTGCATTCGAATCCGATTCCGATTTACAGAGTAAAAATTAAATGCTCGCGCACATCCGGCTCAATCGCAGTTAGCAGCCGCTGCGGCAAGTCCGGATACTGTGCCATGAA
>DATGGK010000265.1:0-20180 GCA_035308565.1 Planctomycetota bacterium
GGTGCGCCAATGGTATTGCTGCCGCCTCGTTTGGCACGCCGATTGGTCTAAGTGTCGTGCCAATGGGCACCGCGCCCCTGGAACTGGTGAGACAAAGTACACTCTTTGAAAGGAGTATGGACATGAAGGTCAAGGGATTTACGCTGATTGAGTTGATGATCGTTGTGGCGATTATCGCCATTATCGCGGCAATCGCCATTCCGAACTTGCTGCGCAGCCGCATGGCCGCCAATGAAACGGCCGCCGTTGCCGCCTGCAAAGCGTTCTGCACGGCCGAAGACATCTATCGCCGGACCGACTACAATCACGACGGCGTGCTGGAATATGCGCAGTCTTTGTCCGGCAACAACAGCCTGTACGAGAACACAGCGGGCGCCGGCGACATCGCTCTGATCGACCGCAGCTTCGCGAACGCCGAAGGCGCTCCGCTCTCGACGGCCGTCCCGAAGGCCGGTTATGTGTTCGTCGTGTTGACCGCGCAGGGCGCGAATGCGTCCGGCGGAGCCCGCACGTTCATCACCAACGCCCACATGACGCTGGGCTACGGATTGGGCGCGACGTCCAACCAGTACGACGGCGTGGGTCGCAACACGTTCTGCGTCAGCAACGCCGGCACGATCTACCAGAAGGACCAGGGTTCCAGCGGCGTGCCTCCGACGACGTTCAACCCGGACAGCACCTGGGTGATCGCCGAGTAGTTGCCGCCCGGCGTACAAGCTCCTCTTCAAAATGGCCGCTTTTGGGCGGCCATTCTTCTTGAACGAGAATATGGATCGCTTGCTTTTCGTGATGGTCTATCAGAGCAGGCCGCATCGCCGTTGCTGACCCCGTTAAGAAATGCCGGTGGCGAGAAAACAGGACTCAACGTTGAGTCGCACAACCAGCCATGCGCCGCTCGCGCCGGGACCGTTGAATTTGAAGCTGGAAAATCACCGAGAAGCCCAGCCGGCAATCGAAGCGGGATTTTGGAAAGCTTTTGATGAATCCATGGCCTTCATTAAATCGATGCCGCTGTGAGCAACGCGCGGAATCGCGCCGTGCCGCTACCACAAGCCCCGTCGGCAATTCCGATTTGAGCGTGTCGGTCAATTCCCGCCCGTTCATACTGGGCATAACTACGTCCGTTATCATTAAGTCGATCGTCCCTTGCGTAGTATGCGCACATTTCAAAGCGTCGGCACCGCCAGGCGCACGGATAGAGCAACAGGTTTCCTAAAATTTTCTCCGCCCCCTAAGCTCCACACCCGCGGTGTCGACTTCATCTCACAATTTGGGCACCGTAAACCGACTTCAGAGCCTGCATTTAATCAGTTCCGGTTTCAGGCGTTCCCCCAGTTATTCTTGAAATAACTGTCATCTGTACGCGGAATCGACAATCCGGGCGGCGACGGCATAGCGGGTGAGCCCCGCTGTGTCGTGGATGTCGAGTTTCTGCATGAGGTGTTGGCGGTGCTTTTCGACGGTTTTGACGCTGATGTCGAGCTCCGTTGCGATTTGCTTATTCGCTTTGCCTTCGGCAACCAATTGAACCAATTCCACTTCGCGCGACGTGAGCTGCGACGCCGGGTCCGTGACAAGACCGCCATTGTGCGCGGACGAATTCGCCGCGTGTTCGTGAATCCGTTTGGACACAGCCGGACTGTAAATAAGATTTCCTTTCGTCACTTCACGAATCGCCTTTGAAAGAAGCTCTGCCGAGGAATGTTTGATCAGATATCCCGCCGCGCCCAGAGGGATCACGCGGTCGATGTAGACGTCGTCGCTGTACGCCGAAAGGATGAGCACTTTGGCCGCGGGATCGTGCTTGAGAATTTGCCGGGTGGCTTCCAGGCCATTGAGCAAGGGCATCGCGATATCCATGACCACCACGTCGGGACGAAGTGCGAGCGACAGTTCCACCGCCTGGCGGCCGTTGACCGCTTCGCCAACGACTTCAATGTCCCCTTCTTCGCTCAAGATTGCGCGCAGGCCCTGGCGCACGACGGTGTGATCCTCGGCCAGCAACACAGTAATTGGTTTCATCGTCTTAGCCCTTTATGCCGTTGGCGAACGGAATCCGCCCGCGGATCGCGGAGCCATGGAGAATCGAATGGTGTTTACGGCTCGACGCTTCCGTTTTCCCGTTGCGCAGCGTTTGCAGGGCCGCGAAGAGGCTGTCCAGTTCGGTCGTCTCGTCAAAGACGTGACGTGCCCCCAGTTCCAGGCAGCGGCTCCGCAGCAAAAGCGGCGCTTCGAGCGCCAGCACGATGACCGCTGGCGGCGGCGCAATCTCTTTAAGCAGGGAAATGGTCTGGGACAGCGCATCCCCGGCCATGTTCGGATCGAGCAAGACAACGTCCGGTTTTTCCCACTCGGCCAGCAACAACGCGTGGCGCATCTTTGTCACCGTGTCGACGACAACGACTCTATCCGGGTCCGCGATGAGCTCGGCGAGGCATTCGTTCCTGGCCGCAATGGGACCGACGATCAGGACGTTCAGCACAACGCCCGGTGTGAGTGGAAATATGTTCATGTGTCGCTCGCCCCAATTCGAGCAATGTTGCAGTCAATATCGCGGAATACCGTGGAACCCGCAATAAGCAGTAATCTGAAAGTGGCGTAGGAAACGGGAAGCTGCCGCGTAGGAAATTTCCTACAAACGCAGAGGCGCGGGCGTGGAGCCGGAAGCGGATGTCGGCGTATTTGGAGAGGCGCAATACGGCGCGTTACGGACGTGCGCCACGGAAACTGAGACGGTGCGCGGCTTACGACCGCGGCGCGACGCCAGGCGGCATGCCCCCGCCGAGGCCGTGTTCGGCGGCGTAGTGAACCAACTCCACGTCATTGCTCACGCCCAGTTTCTCGAACACCCGGGTGCGAAACGTGCTGATGGTCTTCACGCTCAACGACAATTCCGCGGCAATTCCCTTCACCGACTTGCCCGCCACCGTCATCTCGAAGACCTGGTATTCGCGATCCGACAAAAATTCGTGCCGCGGGCGATCACCGGCGCGGCTCACATCCGCCGCGAGTTGCTCGGCCAGCGCGGCGCTCACGTAACGGCCGCCGGACATCACCTTGCGCATGGCGTTGACCAGTTCTTCCGGTGCGGTCTGCTTGTTCAAGTAGCCGCTCGCGCCGGCCCGAAGCACGCGGACGGCGAGCTGATCTTCCGGCGTCGAGCTGAGCACCAGCACGGGCAGATCCGGGTAACGCTGGCGCGTCTCCCGCAACACTTCCAGCCCGCTGCGCCCCGGCATGTTGATGTCGAGCACGACCGCGTCCCACCGTTGCTCCCAAATCAATTGCAGCGCCTCGGCCGCCGTGCCGGCTTCGCCAAATTGCGCCCCCGGCCACTCGTCGGCGAGGATTTGCTTCAGCCCCTGCCGGAGGATCGCGTGATCGTCGGCGATCAAAATTTTCGTCATGGCCTTGAAACCTCCGCCGCTCGAATCAGCGGCATCCGAACCATGACCGTCGTGCCCGCACCGGGCGCACCGGTGATCTCCACGCGCCCGCCGAAAACCAGCGCGCGCTCGCGCATGCCGGCCAGTCCGATAGAGTGCATGTCGGACAACTTTTCAGGCGTTATGCCGCAGCCATTGTCGCACACCGTCAGCGTCAATTGCCCGTCTTTTACTGCGAGTTCCACGTCCGCTTCCGTCGCTTGCGCGTGGCGGATCACATTGGTCAAGCTTTCCTGCAAGATACGGAAGACCGCCGTGGCCTGGTCGTGACCGACCAAGGGCTCCGCGGCAGGCACCAAGGCGCGGCAAGCGATGCCCGTGCGCTTCACGAAATCCTCCGCCTGCCATTCGACGGCGGCGAACAGGCCGAGACTGTCCAGCACCACGGGCCGCAGGTCCGTGGCGATCTTCTGCACAGTGCTGATGACGGAATTCGTCCGGCTGGATATGCCGTGGAGCTTCCCGGCCAAGGCCGCGCGGGTCGTCTCATCCACCGCCTGCGCGAGTCGGCGGCTGGACCACACGATGTCAAATTTCAACAGCGTCAGTTCCTGCGCCAGCACGTCGTGGATTTCGCGGGCGATTTGTGTGCGCTCTTCTTCCCGAATGGACTGCAAGCGCGCCGCGAGTGCGCGCATTTGTTTCTCGGACTGCCGCAAGTTCTGCTCGGACTGCTTGCGCTCGGTGATGTCGCGCAGGAAAACCACAATCCGCCCGCTGTCGGTGGACCTGTAATGAACGCTGATTTCCACGTCAAAAATGCCGCCATCCTTGCGGCGGTGCCTGGACTCGAATCTATCCTGGCCCTGGGCCATGATCTTTTGGATGTGGGAGGCAATGTCCGCAGCCGTTTCGCAGTACTCCAAGTCGGAGATGCGCATGCTCAATAGTTCCTGCGCGCCATAGCCGCTCATCCCGCAATACGTCTCATTGACTTCCAAAAGACGCCCCTGCGAGTCCACCAGCCAGAAGCCGTCCATGGCTGTCTGGAGAATTGAGCGGTGCCGTTCTTCGCTCTCCCGCAGCGCCGCCTCCGCCCGCTTGCGCCCGGCCTCGATCTGAGCCTGGGCCGCGTGAAGTTCCTTGTTTTGTATCTCCAGCTCGATTTGGCGGACCTCCAATTCGCGCAGGAGCCTCCGCATGTCGGCTTCAGTGTAAGGCGGTGGGGTCGCGGGTTTGACTTTCAGCCGCGCTTCCGCCGCGCGCCGCAATGCGGCAGGGTCCTTGGAGAGTTGAGTTTTCATGTTTCTTGACTTGTTTGCGCACTCACATCTCGGCCCCGAGTTCCCCGGTTACGGTCCTGTCCGTGAAGGTGATTACCACAATGGCTATACGGTAACTATATTCCATCTACACCAGTGTGTTGTTGTCCGGACCATCCTTGCCTATCACTTTTGAAAGGAAATCCCCAATGCGCGAAATCGCCCGCGTTCAGCAAGGCTTTTTCGCCACCCAAGATCGAATCGTTCAAATCGTTTCCAAGCTTTTCCGCTTCCCAGCCGCAAGGCCCGGCGCGTTTGTCGTTCTCGACGCCGGTTGCGGCACTGGAATCCCCTCCCTCGTCTTTCCGCGGGTTCCCATTTTGAAATTCATCACCGCCCTCAGTACCCCCGGCCGCTGCTGGCCACTCCGCGGGAAGAAGCTTCGCTTGCCGTTCTTGTTCGAACCGTGTTCAGTACCGATGCAGCCTCTGGATTCATCGGATTCCTGCCGTCTTCAGCGCCTCGATCACCGCGTCGAACGCAGGCTTGGGCCGATAGTCGCGGTCGAAGAGCAGCGGATGGTTCGTGCGGTGTTTGACCGGAAAATCATTTAGCCACGACCGGCCGTCATGCGCGCCCCAAAAACCCAGCATGGTCACCGCGGGATGGCGAAGGATGGCCGTGACGATTTCGCCGTAACGTTTCGCGAGTTTTTCCTGAATTGAGGCCGGCAAGCCGTGCGTGTACGGGTCGGCGCCCTTTTCTGCGACAGCCATGTCAGCCCCGCTGCCATTTCGCGGAAGAGGATCGATATCCAGTTCGGTGATCATCACCTTCACGCCGGTCGCCGCAATAGCCTCAATGCCCTTCTCGATCATATCCGTCGGCGGCCAGTCGATGAGCCAATGCCCCTGGATTCCGACCGCGTCCAGCCGCACACGCTTGGCTTGGAGCGATCGGATGAGCCGGATTGTCTTCTCGAGTTTTGCGGGCTGCTCGATGTTGTAATCGTTGAAATACAATTCGGCCTCAGGATCGGCGGCGTGTGCGAATTCGAACGCCTTTTCAACATAATCCTCGCCGATGGCCCGCAACGCGGGGGTGTCCCTCAGATACTCGCCATCCTTGTCGCTGATGGCTTCATTTACCACGTTCCACGCCTTTATCTTTCCTTTGTAATGGCCGGCCACGCCGTCAATATATTTCTTCAGATTCGCGAGCGCCTGTTCGCGCGGCAGCGGCTTTCCCTTGGAATCTTCGAAGAGCCACTTGCGTGTCACGAAATGCCAGACCAGCATGTGCCCAAAGACAGGCATGCGATGCGACTCGGCGAAAGCCACCACGCGGTCGCCGGCGTCGAACGTGAATTTCTCCTCGTCATTGATCGTGTTTTGAGGCATGAAATCATATTCCGGCGTAATGCAGCCAAATTGCTCGGCGACCAAAGCGGCGAGTTTCGGATCGTTGAGATCGACCGTCGCAATGGCACAGCCCACGAGCAAGCGCTTGTCAGCGGCTTCGCGCAGAGTCTCCGCGCCGGACAGTTGCGAGCAGAGCAGGATCGAGCCGATTGCCAATGAGTGTGAATAAATCATCGGCCCATTGTAGCCGCGCTTGAATCGATGACAATGTGAACGCATGGCGCCTCAACTCCGCCATCCTCGTGGCCGAATATTTGGACAATCGGCAAACGATGCGAAATTTGAGTTCCGGGCGCAAGATGCCAACGTTCTATTGGGCCCATTAGACCATGCGCCTATGTGCTTCGCGTTAAGAATCGGTTTCGGCTTCGTGATTCCGCTGGAAGAATGGCGTATCCTTATATAGAGTGACGCGAGTTCATTCCTCAAAACTGGAGTTGTCATGCAATCGCTTTCCAAAAAAACTGCGGCGTTGATTTTGTGCGCGGCCTGTGCGGCCTGCGCCGTTGAAGAAAATCCGAACCTGCCCGGCAAAAAGGCAGACGGCTCCGTACTGCTGCCGAATCAATGGCGCTTGAAACCTGCGGGGACGCAGGTCGATCTCGGCGACGGCGCGGTGAATTCGGCGATGCATCCGGGCGGGCGGTTTCTGGCGATTCAGCACGCCGGATACAGCAAGCATGAGATGATTGTCGTCGATCTTCAAAACGCCAAGATCGCGTCGCGCACGGCGTTGGGCGAGACCTTTTGCGGCGTGGAGTTTTCGGCGGATGGCAAGAAGCTATTTTGCAGCGGCGCCTCGAACGAAACGATTCTCGCGTTCGATTTTTCCGCGGCGGATGGAACGCTTTCCAACGAAGAGAAAATCATCGTGCGCGCCGGCAAAGAGCGCGGCATTCCCGCAGGCATTGCCGTGCAAAGCGACGCGGCGCGGCTGTACGTTGCGAGCGTGTGGGGGCAGCGCATTACGCGGATCGATTTGAAAGGCGAAAAGGAAAAGAAGGACATTCCGCTGAGCAACGATCCCAACGCCACGCAAGCGCCGGCGGTGAAACCCTCGGCGGACCTAGACACCGCCGCCGCGACCAAACGCGACGAAGCGATGCGCGACCCGGAATCGCCCACCGCGCCGTTTCCGTTTCTGTGCAAGCTTGATGAAACGCGCGCGCGGTTGTACGTGAGTTTGTGGGCGCAAGCGTGCGTGGCGGTGATCGATTTGAAGGAGAACAAAGAGCTGGCGCGCTGGAAGAGTGAAGAGCATCCGTGTGAAATGCTGCTGACGAAAGACGGCAAGATTCTGTACGTCGCCAACGCCAACCGCAACACGGTGAGCGTGCTCGATACGGATTCCGGCAAAGCGCTCGAAACGATCTGGGCCGCGATGCATCCCGATTTGCCGCCGGGTTCGACGCCGATCAGTCTGGCGCTGACGCCCGACGAAAAGACGCTTTTTGTCGCCAACGCCTGCACCAACAACGTCGCCGTGATCAATGTCGAGCATCCGGGAAAAAGCGAGTCGATGGGCTTTATTCCAGCGGGGTGGTATCCCACTTCGGTGCGCGTGACGCCGGACGGAAAAACGCTGTGCGTCGTGAACGGCAAGGGCCTTACCTCCTTCCCAAACCCGCCGAAGCCGCCAAAGAACACGCACGATTACATCGGCTCGCTGATGAAGGGGACGCTGAGTGTGATTGCGCTGCCGGCGGAGCGCGAGAAATTGAAAGAGCAGATGGCCGCGTACACGGCGACGGCGTATTCGTGCACACCTGATAAAGTGGTGGCGGAGCGCGTTGCAAAACGCGCGGCGGACAATCCGATTCCGGCGAAAGTTGGCGACCCGTCGCCGATCAAGTATGTGGTCTACATCATCAAAGAAAACCGCACGTACGATCAGGTGCTCGGCGATTTGAAGCAGGGCAACGGCGATCCGAAGATTTGTCTTTTTCCGCGCAACGTCACGCCGAATCATCACAAGCTCGCCGAAGAATTCGTGCTGCTCGACAACTTATACTGCGACGGCGAAGTCAGCGCCGACGGACACGAATGGACGTGCGGCGCGTATGCGACGGATTTCGTCGAGAAATTCTGGCCGCTGTCATACGGCCACGACAAGAGCGGAAAATATTCGTATCCGGGCGAAGGGAATTTTCCGATCGCGACGCCGGCGGGCGGGTACATCTGGGACCGCGCGGCGGAGGCGAACGTGACGTACCGCAGCTACGGCGAGTGGGTCGCGAATCCGGCCAAAGACGGCGGGTTATGTGTGGCCAAGTCCAAAGCGCTGATCGGCCACATCGACGAGCATTATCAGAGCTTCGATCTCGACTACGGAGAACTCAAACGCGCTGAACGGTTCCTGTCGGAATTGAAGCGTTTCGAAACCGAAGGTGACATGCCGCGCTTGCAGATCGTGCGCCTGCCCAACGACCACACGAAAGGCGCGGGACGGCTGAGCCGCACGCCGACGGCGTACGTCGCGGAAAACGATCTGGGCCTGGGCACGGTGGTTGAGGCTTTAACGCATTCGAAATTCTGGCCGCAGACGGCGATTTTCTGCATCGAAGACGACGCGCAGAACGGGCCTGACCACGTGGACGCGCACCGCACGATCGCGTTCGTCGCCAGCCCGTACTGCAAACGCAAGTTCGTGGATTCAAGCATGTATTCGACCAGCAGCATGCTACGCACGATGGAATTGATTTTGGGTTTGAAGCCGATGTCGCAGTTCGACGCGGCGGCGCTGCCGATGTTCAATTCGTTTCAGGCCACGGCGGATTTGACGCCGTTCGATAAGCTGAAAGCGAACGTCGATCTCGAAGCGCGCAACGGCATCGGCGCGTGGGGCAGCCAGCAATCGGAAGGCATGGCCTTCGACGACGCGGACAAATGCGACGATCTGGCGTTGAATGAGATCATCTGGAAATCGGTGCGCGGCGCGAACAGCCCGATGCCGGCGCCGGTGCGGGCGGCGTTCGTGTTTGCGCATCAGAAGAGCGGCGATGCCGACGATGATGATGATGACGAGTAGTTATACGAACCGCGACCGCAAGGGAGCGGCTAACGACGTCGCCGCCAATTAGCTTTCAATTTTGTTTGCGCTGGATTCGAACACATTCCCGCTCCCGTCCGGTCGCGGCTCGATTACGTCGCCTTGGGGTCGCGGTTCGTTTGCTTTTCCGCGAAATGCAATCAGCAATGCCAGCGGCCAGCAGGTGAAGAGAAAGATCATCCCCAACGGACCGATTTTGCTTTCGAGCACTTTCTGGACCTTGAAATCGTCGCTGTCGCCGAAACCAATCGCGGCTTCGTGGTAGCTCATGTGCACGCAGAACGCCGTCATGAGCACGCCGATTCCGAAGTAAATTAACGCGGCAACGACCAGGATGTACATGAGCCGAACGTCTCCGAATCCGACCACAGTTAGAATAACCGGATTGCCCGGAAGATCAACGATTCGCAATAATCGTTGCCAATTCCTCATCTTTGCCGTTGGCGGTGCAGCGATGTTTTGAATACGTGATGGACGAAATTTGAAAACCGAGGATGCCCAGCATTTCGCGATAAAGCTGCGCGGATAATTTCCACCACGAATGATCCATTGCCGGCACTCCGGCTTTGGGGTGAAATTGCGCGACCGGGCCTGGATCATTGTGGAGCGCTTCGATAATGATCAGCGTCTTGCCGCAGCGCGCGCTGGCCGACGCAAGCGCGGCAAACGGGTCGCGCAAGTGAACCAAGATCTGGCCCATCACCACAACGTCGAACTGGCCCACTTCGGGGGGGATATTGTAGACCGTTCCATAATAGGCGATTGCCTTCGAACCCAGCAAGCGATGGGCGAACCAATAGCCGTTCTTAGCCGTCTCCATTCCAACGCGGATATCCTTTCGGCGCGCGTCGAATTTATCGCGCTGCGTGTAAAACGGAACGAGATCGAAGTAATAACCGTCCTCCATATCAAAAGAAACGACGGTCGCGCCGCGTGCTTCCATTTGGAACGAGCAAAAACCGCTGGCGGCGCCCGCGTCCAGCACGCGCTTGCCCTTCAAATCGAAGCGGCCTATGTAGTCGTCAAACGTATTTCGCAAATCCCACTCGCCTGTCGTCGTGCCGTATCCGGGCAGGTCCATCACGTGATAGAACCAGCAGGATTTCGGGTCTTCAACGAGGCGATTTTTAACCGCGTCCAATGGCATTTCAAAACTCCGGTGATCAATCTGGAATGAAAGACAGTGCTCGGATGCTAACCGGATAGCCTATCGCATTCAAGTTTGACTGGAGAAAGTGACATTGGCGCTCTTTGTGCCGCGCGCATTCAATACTTCCAGCTTTCCGGCGCGCCTTTCCACGTGGCGGCGAGAATCTCGCGGATGTTGTCGCGGTCGTCGGGGGTCAGGCGCGCGTAGTCGCTGCCGCCTTCCTTGCCGTTGAAAATTTCGGTCAACCGATTCTTCACGTAATCGAGCACAATCGGCGGCAGCGCATTAAAGGATTCTGAATAGATCAGAAAACTGCACGGGTATTTGAAGAGCCGTTTTTTTAAATCGAAATCGTGCAGCGAACGGCTGCGCTTGTCTTTCAATCCGCGGGCAGCAAATTCTTCAGCAAATCCGGACGTGCCTTTGATCGTGTCGGTGAACACCGGCTCGTCGAAATAGAGCATGTATTTCACGAGCGGTTCGGCCACGCTTTTGAGGCGGCCGAGTGTGGATGGCGAACGGCGATCCGCAGGTTCGCCCAGGGCTTTGTTCATGTCGCGTTCTTGAAGTAGCGCGAGGCGCATTTCAAAACTGGCTCGCGAGATCAGGTTGTGCATGGTCGTCTGATGTTCGGCGACCATCAGCGCGACGATGTCGCTGTGCGGGGCGAGGTAAGACGACGTATCGACGAGCGCGCTCAGATCGGTGACGTTGCAGCCTTTCGCGAAATCGGCGTGTTCGGCGTCGTCTTTGTTTTTGATCAGCGTGTTGCCCATGTGCTTGATCGAGCCGCTGGTGCCGCTCACGTACCATCCTCCCCAGCGTTCGTTGAACGGGCTGTCCTGCGTCGTGTGAAAGGTGCCCGCCGAATAAATCGGGCGGCCTTCGATGTCGGGGTAAACCGAACGCATGATGTGTCCGGGAACGCCGAGCGTCATCGACGACGAGTCGTGGCATTGCAGGCATTTGTCGGTCTGACGGGTGAAGACGGGTTTGCCGGTATTCTTCTGTGAAAGCGAGTAAAAAATCGCGCCAAGCTGCGGATCGGTGGAGGCGACTTCCATCACGTCGCCTTTCTGGCAATAGCCAATGTACACGTCGTCGTTGAAATAGACCGCGCGCGGCGTTTCGGGCGAAATGCGATGGACTTGAAGGCTTGTTTTCGAGAAGACGAGCATCTGCGATTTCGGCGAAATGTTGAGCGCTATCAGCACGCCCGGGAGGTAGCCAAGTGCCGCGTCGTAGGGGATTTCAATTTTGCCCGCGGCCAGTTCGGCCTGAAGGCGCGCGATGGCGTCATGCGGCTCGGATTTCGAATAGTTGACCGGCGCCTGATCGTACGAGGCCAGCGACGCATAAAGGGGCGCAGAGGCGCTCAAGACAAGGACGACGGCGATTTGGACAAGTGTTTGTCGCATACGTTTCGAGCCTGATTTCGCAGATTTATACACCGAATTGGATAAATAGATACGGAAATATGGCAGTTTCCATTTCGCGTGCGAAATCCCTCAATAATCCGCGCCAAAAGGACTGTTTGTCTTTGAGCGTGAAACGATTCATTTTCCGGCTTGCAAATGCGCCGCGGAATGCGATGATTCGTAACCCAAAAATCGAATGAGTGCACTAATGCTGCAACAGGTCTTTTACGGAGAACGCGTAATGCGAAAAATCGGACTCTATTTGGCCGGGCTAGCGATGGCGATGGCGTTGCATAGCTCCAGTGTGCATGCGGCGGCGGCCAATGTGACGGTGACGACCGCGGTGGCTGGAGTCGCTCCCACGACCGTGACCGCCGGCGGCACTGCAAACATCAATCTGTCGGTCACCGATACCGTCGCAAGTTCCACGTCCAATGTGACGATCAGCGTCGTGCTGCCGGCCGGCATGGCGCTCAATGGAACGCTGACCACGCCGCAGTCCGGATTTACGGCTTCGGGAACGACCACGATCACGTTTGCGAATGCCGCGTTTACGAGCACTTCCGCGGTAACGCTGACCATTCCCGTGAAGATCGCGTCCAGTCAAACCGGATCCATCACCATCGCCGCGCCCACGGTGACATTTACGGATTCCAGCACCAAAAATCCTGCGCCGACGGGGGCCACAGTCGCCATCGCCACTTCGGCGGATCTGTCGATCACTATCACAAACGGCAACTCCCCCGTAGCACCCGGCCCATCGGCCCGCAGCTACAACATTACGATAGCCAACAATGGTCCGAGCGATTGTCCGACAGCGACGATAAACGTCACCACCCCCGCAGGCACGACGTTTCAATCGTGTAATTACGGGAGCGGGGTCGTTCCGACCTCCGGCACCAAGCCTGCCGTCGGTACCGCCGGCACAACGTCCCTTACGGGTGCTCTGACGGTCGGACAAAACACAGTCTACCTCTATACTGAAAACATTCTCACCAACGCGCCTGCGTCGATCATCGACACTGCAACTTCATCGTCTTCGACGACCGATCCGATTTCCGGCAACAACACCGCCACATCCACATTTACCGTGAATCAAAGCGCCGATCTGGCGCTCACCATGACCACCGCTGTCGCGACCACCGTGCCGGCCAACAGCGTGGCCGTCGGCGACGTGATCACGTACACGCTTAATCTGAGCAACAACGGTCCGAACTCTGCCGCGGGCGCGGTGGTGACCTCCACTTTCCCCGCGAACACCACGTTTGTTTCCGCAGTCCAAAACTCCGGGCCGGCATTTACGAAGGCCGTGGGCGGAACGTCCGTGACCTTCGCCATCACCAGCGGAAATTACGATTCCGGCGTGGCCAACAACGCGCAATTCACGATCAAGTATTCGGTCAATCAGGGAGTCGCCGCGGGAGTCACGATTACACATACGCCGGCGGTGTCCGCCGCCGCGAACGTGACAGATCCGACGCCCGGAAACAACTCCGCCACGTCGAGTCTCACCACAGTAATCGATTCGGACCTGGCGATTACCAACGCGCAGGCCAATCCCACTACAGTCACTCCGCCTCAGAATGTGACGTATACGTTCACGCTCGCCAACAACGGCCCGACCAACGCGACGGGGGCCACCTTCTCGGCGGTGATGCCCCCGGGTACGTCGTTCGTTTCGGCCGCTCAAACCAGCGGGCCGGCGTTTACGCTGGTTACGCCCATCGCCGGCGCAACGAGCGGTACGATTTCAGTCACGCCGGCGGCGCTGGCAGCGGGCGCATCGGCCACTTTTCAGGTTGTGCTGACGCTGGGCTCGTCGCTGGCCAGCAATTCGACGGTCAGTTTCACTGCCACGGCCAGTTCCACAACCGCGGATTTGGTCTCGACCAACAATTCCGCGACGATGTCCGATACAGTCAGTCCTCGAGCGGATTTGACGCTTGCAATTCTGGCGGCGCCCAGCCCCGTGATCCAAAACGGTTCGCTCACCTATACCTGTACAGTGACAAACAACGGGCCGGACGTTGCCAACGGCGTCTCCTTTGCGTTCCCGATTGCGTCAGGAACGTCGTTCGTCTCCGCGACCGTTCCGGCGGGCTGGACGCAAACCAGCACCAATAACCCTGGCGACACTTCAGGCACCATTACGGAAACGATCCCCACGCTGGCCTCGGGCGCATCGGGCGTAATCGTGATTAAGGTGAACGTCAGTGCAACGGCGCCAATCGGTTCGATGTTGAGCAGCCCCGCCACGGTGACAGCCACGTCTCCCGCTGATCCGATCCCCGCCAACAACAACAACAATCCGAACGTGGTGGTGGCCGCGCCGCCATCGGTTTCGATCAACAGCATCTCGCTCAACGAAGGCAACGCGGGCACGACGCTGGCGACGTTTACGCTGACGTTGAGCGCCGCGGCGCAACAGCAGGCTCAGGTGGATTACGCCACAGTGGATGGAACGGCCAAAGCGCCTCAGGACTACACCAGCCAGGTGGGGACGGCAGCGTTCCTGGTCAACGCGACGACGGCCACGTTCACCGTTCCGATCGTGGGCAACACACTGGTGGAACCGGACAAGACGTTTACGGTTCATTTGTCAAATCCAGTGGCGCTGACGATTGGAACCAACGATGGGACGTGTACGATCAAGAACGACGATTTCGGCGGCACACTGCAATTCTCCAAAGCAAATTACGTGGTCAATGAAAACGCGGGCACCGCGACCATCACGGTTACGCGCACCGCGGGCCAGGCCAGCGGCGTGACGATCGCCTACACGACCTCCGACGGCACGGCGTTAAATGGCACGGACTACACCACGGCCAGCGGCACGCTCACGTTCAACGCGGGCGATTCGAGCAAAACGTTTACGATCACGCTGCTGAACAAATACGGCGCAGTTCCCGGCGCGACGGTGGGTCTGGCGCTGAGCAACGCGCAAGGCGGCGGGGCTATCGGCGCGCAAAGCACGGCGGTGCTGACGATTCTCGCGGCGCCGGCGTTCAGCAGTGCGCTCTCCATCAGTTCGCAGATCAGTTTGCCGCTGGCTTATGCGATGACCGCGACTGGCGAAGCGCCGATCACTTTCGCCATTCCCAACCCGGCGCTGCTGCCGCCGGGACTGACTTTTTCGTCCGGCTTCATCACCGGCGTGCCGACGCTGGTGGGATCGTTCGCGGTGCCGATCACGGCGACGAACGCGGTGGGCACGGATACGCAAACGCTGGTGCTGAACATCACGGCAGTGCCGAACGCGCCGGGCACCGATCCAAACACGATCGATTCGGACGGCGACGGTTTCCCCGATATCGTGGAAATTGCGGCGGGCACGAATCCGCTGGACTCCAAATCCACGCCGATCAACAACGCGCCGGCTCAAGTGTTGAGCATCTCAAACGTGAAGCTGGGCATCGCGCTGAATTTTTCGAAGAAGAGCAGCGATTCGATCACGCTGAGCGGCACGGTCGTTCTGCCGCAGGGATTCCTGGATTCCGGCAAACTGGTCTACTTCGCCATCGGCGGCGTGACGCGGCGTTTTGCATTGGACGCCAACGGCTCCGCGAAAATCGGCGCGGATACGGTGAAGTTCCGGTTCGGCAATTCACTGTTCACGCAGACGGGCACATTTGTGCTGACGATTCGCAAAGCCGACGCGGCGGCACTGTTCGTCAACGAAGGGCTAACGAGTGGGTCGGCAGAGAAGTCGCCGCGCACGGTGCCGATCTACGTCGTGCTGAACACGAATCTGTACCGCGTGCTGCAGCCGCAGGTGTACACGGCGAACGGGAAGACGGGGAAGACAAAGAATCCGTAAACAGGTTCGTAGTCCCGCCTTTAGGCGGAAGTGCTTAACGCCGCCGCGCGCCTGTTCCGCCTAAAGGCGGGACTACAAACAGACCGTCTATCGCGTGATCCAATCGACGATTGTTTTGAGATCGGCGCTTTCGGCGAATTTCAATTTTTCGTCGGCGTGCGCGGCTTTGTAAGCGGCGCTCAGCCACGGCGAGACTTCCGCTTTTCCGGTGTTGAAGACGAACAATTCGGTGGGCGCGATCAGGGCGCTCAATGGCCAGATGCCGCCGAAGCGCTGCGCGCTGGGCAGGAAGCGCGGGTCGTTGTAATCCTTGACTTGATCGAAATCGAATTTGTCAGCGTCCACGGCGACGCGCGAAATCGCGCCGTTGCTGAGCGCGGCGGCGAGAAGGCAGGCGGTGCCCTGGTCGCCGAGGCCGATGAGGTTGACCGATTTCAGGTCAAGATTTGCCTCGGGTATTCCCGCCGCGACCACTGTTAGCAGATCATGCACACGATTGGCGAGCACAGTTCGGTTGTAACCCGCAAAGAAGTCTTTGCTGCGATCTGGCGATTTCTTTCCCTCTAAAGATGCCGTGTTCTCTCCAATTCCGAATAAATCAACGAGCACCACTGCGTGACCGTGCGCGAGGAGCGATGCCGCCGGCTCGTTTAGTTTTCCGTCCTTATTCACAAGCGCGGCTTTTCCCCGCGGCGCGGCAACAATCGTGCAACCTCCGGTGAACGCAGGCGTACTTGAAAAAAGGACGACAATTGGGATTTTCTCGCCGCCCTCATTGCGCGACAGAAACGTTTTCTCAATCGCTTTTTCAAAGGAAACCTTACTTGCAAAATCGTGATCGTGAATCTCTTTATTCGATGGAATTGAAGTCGCGCATATATGCGTCAGCGCCGTTTTCATGACCTCGCGAAGTTTCGTGAGGCTCGCTTCGTCCTTCGGCCTCAGCGCCTCGATCCGCTTCGCTGTCGTCGCAGCGAGATACTCGCGCAGATGCGGCGCGTCGATGGAATTTTCCGGACGCGGATGGGCTTCGTTGAAGACGGACATTTCCTGGACGGTGAGCGGTTCGAATTTTGCTTCGACGATGGGCGAGGGCGCGCCGAGTTTCAGGTGTTTGTTGAAGAAATTGTAGACGGCTTCGCGGCTCTTGAGGTTGTAATTGTGCGCGGCGGTCTGGCGCATGGATTCGACGTTGTCTTCGGCGTTGAAGAGCTTGTAGACGGCTTTGATTTCGGGGAAGCCTTTTTCGAGGAATTCTTTGGTCCAATCGCCGGTCGCGGTCGGATGAATGAAGGGTTTGGGCGCGAAGGTCGCGGCGATTTCGACGTTGTCGGTGAAGAGGCGCAGCAGCGCGGTGTTTTCGCAGACGCAGCCGCCTTGATGGTCGCCGGCGGAGATCATGCAAACGGGGGCGGCGACGGCGAGGCGCGGGTCAGTCGCCATGAGCAGAAACGTTTGCGTCGCGCCGCCACTTTCGCCGGTGCAGGCCAGGCGCGATTTATCGACGTCGGCGAGCGCTTCGAGAAAATCTAGCGCGCGCATGCTGTCCCACAGTTGCAGGCCGAGGATGCTCAGGCCGTTCATTTCGTAATCGGCGCCGAGGTACGTCGCTCGATGCGGGAAGAGTTTCGGCGCGGCGTCGGCGTAGCCGACCATGTCGTATTGAAAGACGACGCAGCCGAGTTGCGCGAGGTTGGCGCAGCGCGCCTGCTGGATGTTCTTCGCGGCGGCCGGATCTTTTTCCCATCCGCCTTTGATTTGCGCATCGGCTTGCGCGTCGGTCGCGACGGTGAAGCGGCCTTGCGGCCAGTGGCCGTGCGGGCAGAGCACGCCGGGGAACGGGCCGGTTTTATTTTTGGGGCGATACAGAAGACCCGTGACATAGAAGCCGGGATAGCTTTCGAAATACGCTTTTTCGACTGTGTAATTGCCGCGGTCGATCGCGCCGTGGATCACGGCGTTGAGCGGGCAGCGCTCGCTGCTGTCCGGCAGCGGCCAGAGACCGGCGGCGACGAGAATTTGTTCGCGCAAATATTTTGCGCGGGCCTGCCATTCTTCTTTGGTCGCGGGCGGTTTGAAGCCGCTGCCTTGGTAGAGCGTGCGCGGCGCTTCGTGGCGCTTGTCCACGGGGCGCTCGGCCTTATGGTCCCAAACGAGCATGAGTTCACGCGCTTGAGGGGAGGCGTTTTTGAGGAGGTCGTCGAAGGAATCTTCGGCGCGCGCGGACGGGAGAATACAAAGGCACGCAAGGGCGGCGATGAGTTTTTTCACGCGATTGGCTCCATGAAACCGTACAGTCCGCGCGCTTCATTTTTTCACGCAAAGGCGCGGAGGCGCAAAGGACGGAAAGAAAATGAGATCAGAAATTTCAAGCAGCGATTCAACGTTCAATTCTTCTTATTCTTACTCCGAGTCTTTGCACAGATAACAGTTTTAATCTCTTGTTGAGCAATGATACTATCGCCGTTTTGTCAGCCGCGTTAGCGGCTAAAAACAATTTGCGCAATGCCCGAATTCATTCGTGAAGACTCGTACGATTCGTTGTTCAACCGCGTGGATTATTTGTCTTGCGGCGCGGGTTCCACGAGCAGATACAGCCCGCTGAAGACCGTGCAGACGGTGCTGCCTTCGTGGCCGAGCACGGCGATCCAGAGCGGGAGGATTTCGAAGAGCGAGCTTAGGACCAGCAGTGAAATCACGGAGAAGGCGAAGAGCAGGCCGCGCTTGATTGCGGCGCGCGTGCGGTGGGCGACCCATAGGGCCGTCACGATGCCGTGCAGGTCGTTTTTCATGAGGACCACGTCGGCGGTTTCGAGGGCTACGTCGGTGCCGGCGCCGCCCATGGCGATGCCGATGTCGGCGGCGGCGAGCGCGGGCGCGTCATTGACGCCATCACCGATCATCGCGACCGGTCCGTATTTGCGTTCGGCGCGCGCGATTTCGGTGACTTTTTCTTCCGGAAGGAGGCCGGCGCGGACTTGATCGGCGCCGACTTGTTTCGCGATGGCGTCGGCCACTTCGCCGTGATCGCCGGTGAGCACAACGATGTGCTTGATGCCAAGCGCTTTGGCTTGCGCCAGCATGCGCGCGGCTTCGGGGCGCGGTTTGTCGGCGACGGCGATGACGCCGAATTCGCCTTTTTCGTCGCCGATCATGAGGGCGGATTGGCCGAGCTTGTAGATTTCAGCGGTTTTTTGGAGCACTTCTTTCGGGACTTTAATCGCGTGGCTTTCGAAGAGGCCGGCTTTGCCGATGCCCGTCCAGACTCCCGCGACCATGGCGTGGACACCAAGGCCGGTGTGGCTTTCGAAGGCGGTGGATGCGGGGATTTCGATGCCGCGCGATTTGGCTTCGTTCAAGATCGCTTGGCCGAAAAGATGTTCGCTGTTTTGTTCGACGGCGGCGGCGAGGGCGAGCACGCGCTGTTCGGTCGAACCGTTGAAGGACCAGACGGAGACGACGCCGGGCTTGCCTTCGGTGATCGTGCCGGTTTTGTCGAGGGCCAGGCAGGTGATGTCGGCGAGGCGTTCGAGGTGCGCGCCGGCTTTGAAGAGCACGCCGGCTTTGGCGGCGCGGGTGATGCCGGCGAGCGTGGCGGCGGGCGTGGCGATCACGACCGCGCAGGGCGACGCGGCGACGAGCAGAACCATGGCGTGGTAGAGCGCGTGGCTCCAATGCGCGCCGCCATCTGCCGGCGCGGGACGCAGCAATAGATAGAAGAGTAGAGTTCCGGTTGAGGCGAGCAAGACGCCGATGACGTAGGGCGCCTGCCAGCGCTGGATGAATTTATCGGTGTGGCCTTTGGCGTCCTGCGCGGCGCTGACGATGTCGACGATTTCGGCGAGCTTGGTTTCGTGCGCGCGGCGGGTGACTTCGACCACGACCGAACCGCGCTGGTTGAGCGTGCCGGCGAAGACTTGCGCGCCCGCATTTTTTTCGACGGGCATCGATTCGCCGGTAATCGTGGATTGGTCGATGCTGGTTTGGCCTTCGACGACGACGCCGTCCACGGCCAGGCGTTCGCCGGGCTGGACGCGCACTTTTTCGCCGGGCTGAATTTCATCGACGGGCACGCGCGTTTCAACGCCGTCGCGCAGAACCAGCGCGGTGTCGGGGCGCAGTTCGACCAGCGCGGAGATGGAGCGGGCGGTGCGTTCGAGCGTGAACTTTTCGAGCGCGCCGGAGAGCGAAAACAAAAACAGCAGCACGGCGCCTTCACCCCAATCGCCGATGATGGCCGCGCCCGCCGCGGCGAGCACCATCAGTAGATTGACATCGAGGCGTTTTTTGGCCAGCGCGCCAATGACTTCGAGCCCGGGCGTCCAGCCGCCGGTGAGATAGGAGGCGGCGTAAAACCACGGCGAAAGGAAGCGCGTGGCCTCCATGCGCGAGAGGAAAAACGCGGTGAGGCCGAAGATGGCGCAGAGAACTGTGAGGATTGCGGCGGGGATGGGCGAGTCGTGGCGGTCGTCACCGTGGCCGCAGCAGGCGATGCCGCGCGCGCGCTTTTTTTCTGGTACGGGGAGCGCGGCGGCGGGGATGGCGGAATCGGAATCCATAATACATGGATTCTACGCGCGCGGGGCGCAAATGCAATTCTCGCATGCTCGCGGGTGAGGCGCGAGTAATTAGGGCTTATAGGATCTATAGGTCCTATAGGGCCAATAAGCGTCGCGA
>DATGGK010000266.1:0-38090 GCA_035308565.1 Planctomycetota bacterium
GCCTTCGAATGCCGCACAAAAAGAAAATTGCTCACGACCACTGGAATCGCGACGCAGAGCAGCGTCTTCCACAGTGGCGGATGCCATACCCATTCAGCGTAAAACGCCGCGAGCAAACCCAGCCCGCCGACGATCCCATAATTCAGCGCCCACGTCGCCAGCAAGAAATACCCGGCTTCGCGTTCATAGCGGTAGCCGCAGCGCGGACAGCTATCCAACGGGTGCATCCATTGGCTGAGCGTGCGCGTGTCGCGGAGCGGCGCAAAAATGTGCGATTCGCCGCACTCCGGGCAGCGCAGGCGCAGGGCGCGTTCGAGAAAGAGCTTCGCGTTTGGTTCGTTCGGCATCGGGATACTCCCTTTGACTGACACACAATCAGAAGCCCAGTATGCGTTATAGGCCCTATAGGTCTTATAGGTCCTATTTTCGGGCGTTGCAATCCTACTTCTCACTGGCGCTGTTCGCGCCACTCGCAGGAGCAGTTGGCGAATCGGATGCCAAATCGCGGATTTCGACGTGGCTGAAATTAATCCGCGTGTGCTCGCCCCCGATCCCTACTTTCGATACGTCGAGCGGATTGGGATCGTTGAACGCGATCACTTCCTTGCCGTTGACAATGCCGCGAATCGCGCCACCGCGTTTGATCAAACTGACTCGGTTGACGCGCGGCAAAAAAGGCATGTGCGAGCCGATGTAGCGCATCGGGAATTTGCTGTCCTGGCGGATGCGCGCGACTTCCTTGTCGTTGCGATAGAGCATTGTGGTGGTGTGGCGTTCGCCGTTGACCACCAGCGTGTAATTGGTCTTCGCGTCTTTGTCGTTGGCGAGAGTGACGGTGATGTTGTCGAACG
Source organism: Planctomycetota bacterium (assembly GCA_035308565.1). Classification (GTDB taxonomy): domain Bacteria; phylum Planctomycetota; class SZUA-567; order H5-PLA8; family H5-PLA8; genus JANXLS01. The sequence continues at coordinate 852 of DATGGK010000266.1, forward strand.
GAAAATGCGTGTGGTTAGGCCATTTGTCCCAGCCGTACCATTCGGAATTCTCCTCGACGTTGAACGCAACGAGCGTATCCGCGCCAAACGTCCGCTTGTTCCACAACATGCCTTTCGAATCGGGAGCGACCAGCGAGACCCAGCTTGACGCGAGCACGCAGGCGATGCCGCCGTGATCGACCCAATTCTCCGCGGGTTCGCGCCACCAATCCGGCTCAGGCTGGTTGAAGGCGTACAGCACGCCTTTGTTCGAATCGCGCTGGACGATGAATTCGATGTCGTCGAAATCGGCGACGCCTTTGACGATTTTCAAATTAATGCGGTCGCCTTCGCCGCGTTTGAACGTGGCTTCCTGAAGTGGCGCGCGATCCAGCTTCGCGGAAAGCTTCGATCCGTCCACGCGCAGCGAAACTTCGTGCCACTGCTTGTCGTTGGCGACATCGAGCCGCATTGCCACTCCCGGCGGGAGTTTCACCGGAGCGCCGGCTTCCAGCCGGCTGGAAGCCGGCGCTCCAGTCGGTTTAGTTGCGGGCGCTGGCGGAGTGAATTGCACGCGCAAACCCGGTTCTGAGCTGGCGTACAATTCCACTTCGGCGGTCGTCGTCGCGTCGTTGAGCCGAATTTTAAAACGCATCTCCATGTCGTTGGAAATTTCCTGCGTGTGGCGCAGCAGCGAATTGGAACCGCGGCCTTTGAGACAGCCTTCGCGCACGTCGATGTTCCACGAGCCGCCCATGTAGAGCCACGGGCCTTCGTCGTCCTCAGTGCCGTTGCCGATGATCGGCTTGAGCTTGGCGTGGCGCTGCAGCTTCGCGGCTTCGGGTGACTGCGCCATCTTCTTGTACTCTTCTTCGGTGAAGTCGAGGTAATCGGAAGGGTCTTCAATTTCGCGCGAAGAGAAAGTGTAGGGGCCGATGTTGTGGATGGGCGGGGTGTGGCGGCCGAAGCGGAGGGCGACGCGGCGGAAACCCGTGTCGGGTTGTGCGGCGGTGAAAGTGGCGTGCGTGCAGGAGCCTTCGGCGCTTTCCGGAAGCCGAAAGACGCGCTCAGTTCCCGGCGTCGTTTGAATTTCTTTCAAACCCGGTGCGCCAATGACACATTGTTTCAGTCCTTTCTTCATGACCTCGTATCCATCACTTGAATCCAACTCTCGCTCATCCAAAACAATTTCTTCCAAGGGAATTCCGCCTAGACCGGCTTTAATTGCTCCACTTTTCCCGGTCATTCGAGCACCGGAAGAAAAACTTGTCCGATACCAATCTGCGCCGTCATTTTGAGTCCAGTCGATTTTTAGATCCGCACCATCGTCGGCCATCCAGGGAATCTCCTCGATTTCGAAATCATCGAAGACGGCAGTTCCGGACTCGACGAACAATCCCGCTTTGCCGGCCTTGGTTTTAAAACCGTACCATCGCTCGGTCTCCTTTCCATCAAGGCAAATTCGTGTGATCCACGCCCAATGCTCAATAACGACACGATGCCATTGATTAAGTCTGAGTTTTGTTTCATCCGGAACGAAAGCTCGAGGAGATTGGTCCTCGATAAATGCGCGTACTTTTCCTTCCTTCATTTCAAACCCAGCGCGTATCTGATTTTCCTTTCCATCTGAATCCAGAACGCAACCATATTTCCCGTCGCTCGTCGGCATAAAACTGAAACTGATTTTGCACCCGTACCACGGCGCGCCCTTCACAAACGCGTAGCACGGCCCCGCCGTTGCATCGCCAGTCAGCGCGTATTGATTCGGAATCCGGTTCGGGTCGAAGCTGAAGGCGATGTCGAATTTGCCTTTGCCTTCGAATTCCCAGCCTTCGTTGCCGTGGCCGGGCGAGCGAGTGAACGTGTCCGCGAAGCGGCGGATGTCCCGCAGGACTCCGGCGGTGCTGATCGCGCCGGTGGGGGTGTAGGCGGCATCTTTGGTGAAGAGCACTTGATCGACGAAGATGCCGTCTTCGCGTTCGACGATGGCGACGGCGTTCGCGCCCTTTTCAAGCTTGTGTTTGCCGGCAGGAACCCAGTGCCAGACGTTAAAGACATCGTCGTTGCCGGCGGTGATTTCAGTGCCGCTGCCGGCTTTCAAGCCGCAGGAGTTGCTGCACGTGTCGCGCCATTTGCCGTGCACCCAGCCGAGGTACTCGCCGGCGTCGTTGGCGTTGGCGTTGAATTTGACTTTGCCTTTGTGCTCCTCGGTGCGTGTGCCTTTGGGCTGAAACGCCGCGATGCCGCCGACAGCGCCGGCTTCGTCGTGGATCAGAAACGGCGCCTCGACTTCCGCGCCGTCGGATGCGGTGAGAACGATCGCGTCCTTCGGCAGCGGCGCGGGCGGCTTCCCGTTGTTGGCGCTGACCAGCGGCGTGGTTTTGGGGCGATTCGAAAAACGCAAGAGGCCGAAGCCGACCACTGCGACGAGAACGCAGAACGCGGCGGCGATGGCAATCAGGCGAAGAGGCGTCATTCCGAATTATCCGTACTATTTTCGTTCCGTCTTTGTATTTAGAGTAAACCGCCAATGCCAGAGAAAAGCGCAAATGTGGAGCAGAATTGCATGAAAAAAGATTCAGATTCCCGGCGTTCGTTTCTTCACGCGTCAATGTTCGGCGCCGCCGCGGCGGGGTTGGCCCTGCTGCGCGACGTGAAGGCCGACGACCCCAAAATCGAAGACCGCGGCTCGGCGATTCGCATCAACAAGCTCAAAGCATTTGTCGTCGGGCCGAAAGCGTTCGTCAAAATCGAAACGAACATGAACGTCTTCGGCTGGGGCGAGGTCACCGGCCTCGACCCGAAGGTGGCGTGCACGCTGGCGGAGTCGCTTTTTGAATTGCTGAACGACGAAAATCCCACGCGCGTCGAATACCTCTGGCAGAAGATTTTCCGTTCGCACCGCGACCAGCGCGGCGGGCCGTACATGGTCGATACGCTCTCCGCGATCGACATGGCGCTGTGGGACATCACCGGAAAATTGTACGGCGTGCCCGTGTATCGGCTGCTGGGCGGGCCGGTGCGCGACAAGATTCGCACGTACCCGTCGGCGAAGGCGCAGAAGCCCGGCACCGGCGGGCCGCATCCGTGGTCGGGCGATCCGCACGACGTTCAACAGTTGGTGAAGATGGTCGAGGACGCGCGCAAGAAAGTCGGGCCGGACGGCAGCGTGATGTTCGACTGCCATTGCGCGATTCCGCCTCCTTTATTGCTCCAATTCGCCGACGCGATCAAAGCGTATGACGTGCTGTGGCTCGAAGAACCCGCCGTGCCCGGCAACATCGAAACCTTCAAGCGCTTGAAGGCCGCGATCAAAATTCCCATCGCGACCGGCGAGCGCGACCGCACGATTTGGGGCTTGATTCCCTATTTGCAGGAAAAGTGCATCGACATTTTCCAGCCGGATGTCGGACAGACCGGCGGGATCAGCCAGTTGCACAAAATTTCGACGCTGTGCGAAGTTTACGGCGTGCCGATCGCGCCGCACAACACGTGTTCGGAGCTGGGCGTGACCGCGAGTTTCCACGCGACGCTGGCCGCCGCGCATTTCCTGATCCACGAATGTTACCTCGACGGCCACATCATGCCGCCCGGCGTGGCGAAGAAAAATTGGGACGTGGACAAAGACGGCTACGCCTCGCTGCCGCAAGGGCCGGGGCTGGGCGTGGAGGTGGATGAGTCGATGTTCGAAAAAGTAAACGCGGACCCGAAGCGAAAATACAAATGGCCGCAGCCGAAAGCGCCGGATGGCAGCGTGCGGGATTACTAAATCACTGCGTCCAAACATTCACACAAAGCGCCGCCGCCGTCAGCTCCAAAAAAGAGGCATGTACTGATTCGTACGCGTCCCCGAAATTCTGTCAATTTCCAGTCTGCCACTGACATCTTTTGTCTCATAAATAGCTGCATTATAGCTCTCGTTACGCACTTGCGCACCGTTTCCAATTGGCCTTCACGTTGCTTGTCATCGTCTCGGTATCGTTTTGGGGAGCCGCCCTATGCGTACTCGTCCCGGATTTACACTGATCGAATTGATGATCGTCGTCGCCATCATTGCTATCATCGCCGCGATTGCCATTCCAAATTTGCTGCGCAGCCGCATGGCCGCCAACGAATCCGCCGCCATCGCCGCATGCAAAGCTTTCTGCACCGCCGAGAACGTTTACCGCCGCACCGACTACAACCACGACGGAATCCTCGAATACGCCACGTTCCTCCACGGCGCCAACAGCCTGCTTGAGAATTCCACCGGCGCTCACGACATCAGCTTGATCGACGCCGCCTTTGGAAACGCCGAAGGCAACGTCAACCTTGGCTGGCAAGGCGGCGGCGGAGCCGTCGCGGTTCCGACCCCCAAAGCCGGTTATGTCTTCGCCGTGCTGTACGAATACCGCGACCCCACTGGCCCCGCGAAAAGCTACCTGAGCAACGGCCTCATCGCCAACCCCGGCTTTCTTCCCGCCGGCACGCACATGACGCTGGGCTTCGCTTTCAGCGCCATTCCGCAAGGCTACGACAGCTCCGGCCGAAATTCGTTCATCACCAGCAGCGCCGGCGTGATCTATCAAAGCGACCGCGGCAACACGCTCAACCACCCTTCCGTCTTCGATCCCGTAGGCACTGCCTGGGTTGTTTCAGAATAATCGCCGAGCATTGCGTGCGCGAACAAAGTTTTGCGGACGCCTCCGAATCTCCAGCTGATTTCTTCTCTTTTCGCATATTGGCGAATCCAAAGATCAGAACTGCGAAAAAGTCTCGATCTGGCTACATCGGCAGCTTCGTCGAACTCAAGCCTCCGAGTCGGCTCCACGTTATATTCATTGGCGCTCGCGCCGATTCGGCCGCGGTTGAAGAGGCCGGCTCAATCGTCATCTTCCGTTTCTTATCGTGGCACGAGTGTTGCCCAACTTAGGGATGTAGCGGGCGCCAAAATACATAGATTGGAGCGGTGAGCAATGAATACGTTCAAACACATTCTGTTAACGACTGATTTTTCCAAAAACGCCGAGGCCGCCCTGCCCTACGCGGTTGCGCTTGCAAAACAATCGGGCGGAACAATTCATCTTTTTCACGCCATCGCAAACGAAGTGGGCGATGCGCTTGCGGCTGGAATTCCAACGGGCGTGTTGGCGTGGCGAACGACTGAACAGCAACAACAAGAGACGAGACTGAATGATCTGGCGAAGCTCATTGCAGAGAAGGAAGTGAAGGTCTCACCGATATGCGTGTACGGAAATCCCGCGATTCAGGCAATCAAGGCTGCTCAGGATGTGCATGCCGACCTGGTTGTGCTCTCCACGCGAGGGCGCACCGGCTTGGCGCAATGGTTCCTGGGGTCGGTGGCGGAAAAGATTGTGCGACTCAGCCCGATTCCCGTGCTGACCATCAGACCGGAGGCGCACACGTCGTCCGTTATTGCATTCAATACAGTTTTAGTGCCAACCGATTTTTCGGAGAACTCTGAAAAAGCACTGCCCTTGGCCATTGAAATGGCCCGGCAGAACGGCGGAAAGCTGCTTCTGGTTCACGTGATCGAAGACTCTGTTTATTATCCGGCCGAGCCGCCGAATTACTTCATCGGTCCGGAAGCTGGAGCGTGGATGCGGTACGTGAAAGAGGGTCTTGAAACTCAGCTTGCGGCCGCCGCAAAAAAACTCGCCGCACAAAGCGAAATGCGAGTCGAAACGGCGCTGGAAAGTGGCCAGGCCGCGGAGCAGATCGCCGGAATTGCGCGAAAAAAACAGGCGGACCTGATCGTTCTGGCGACGCACGGCCGCACCGGATTTTCGCACCTGCTATCCGGGTCCGTGGCTGAGCGCGTCGTGCGAAGCAGCACCGTGCCGGTGTTGTCGATTCGACCAGATTAAGGAGAATAGGGGCCAAAATTGAAGAACTGGGCAACAGCGCGGAGTGAAAATTTAGAATTTCAAATATAAAATGTTCAATGTATAATGGGCGGTTCTGAGACGTCGAAGGGCGTGCTCACGGCGCGTCGCATTGTTAAAGCCGGATTATTGTTGCATTGTTGATTTTGCATTTTACCTCACTTCTTCACACCACCCAATCGGACGGTTGAAGGCCCATAATTGGCACCCGAATTGCAATTTGTCCGACACAAAGGGCGATGTCATGAAAATGGTACGCGAAGAGCATTCGCACTGTGAATCCGACGTAAAATTGAAATTCGCGCCAAACAATTCCTTCCAAATCGAATTGCGCCGGCGCGTGGACGATTACTTGCACACACATGGACTGCGGGCCCGCGATTGTTTCGCGATGTACCTGAAGAGTACACTGATCCTGACGTGCTTTGTGGCGGTCTATGTGCTCCTGGTGTTTGTCGCAAAAACGGGATGGCAGGCGGTTCCGCTGGCGGTCCTGCTGGGCTTTCTCGCCTCGGGCATCGGGCTCAACATTCAGCACGATGGCGGGCATAAGGCTTATTCGAAACATGGCTGGATCAATGCGCTGGCGGCGATGACGCTGGACATGATCGGCGGGAGTTCGTATTGCTGGCGCTGGAAGCACGCCGTTTTTCATCACACGTACGTCAACATCGCCGGACATGACACCGACATCGATTTCGGCGCAATGGCGCGCTTGTCTCCTTATCAGAAGCGCCTTCCATTTCACCGCTGGCAACAGTTTTATCTGTGGCCGCTCTATGGATTCATGGTGCTGCGGTGGCATTTGTTCGGAGACTACCGCGATCTCGTGGCCGGGACCATCGGCGCCGGCGGGCCGCGTTTTGTGCGGCCGAAAGGCTGGGATTTGGCCGTCTTCATTGCCGGCAAAGTATTCTTCATTACGATCGCGTTTGTGATTCCAATCCTGTTCCACCCCGTGTGGAAGGTCGCCGTGTGCTATGCCATCGCAGCGAGCGTCATGGGCGTTACGATGAGCATTGTCTTTCAACTGGCGCATTGTGTGGAGGAAGCGGTATTTGTGCCGCCGCCCGGCGAGAGCGGGCGCATTGAAAACGCGTGGGCTATCCATCAGGCCGAAACCACAGTCGATTTTGCGCGAGGCAGCAGAGTGGCGTCGTGGCTGCTCGGCGGATTGAACTTTCAAATCGAGCACCACCTGCTGCCGCAGATCTGCAACGTCAACTACCCGGCCATCACCAAACTGGTGGAAAACACCTGCCAGGAATATGGCGTAAAATACGCGGAGCACAAAACCATCTGGGCGGGTCTGGTTTCGCACTATCGCTGGTTGCGAGCAATGGGAAATCCGGATCCGGCGTCCCGCGCTCAAGCCACCCAAGAATGCAAATAATCCCAGGCTCTTGAAAACCGCCCGAATTCGATGACCTTCTTCATCGTTTCGACATCATCCGGCTGAGCTTCGCGCCGTTGCACTGAATTCACACGCTGCAAGAAAAGGGCACAGTTGCGTCGTATCCATCCGATAGATGGCCGCGGGTCCCTACACCGCGACAATAACGGTCAGCGACGGGGTCGGCGGAACAACCTCCGGCACGGCGCAAGTCACTGTGAAAGCCCCGCTGCTTTAATGGTTCGACGCTGCAGAAAGTGCAAACCATGTCGGTACACCGCGAAAAAAGGGAAGAGTGGCGCGGCGAAATAGCGGCATTTTACTTCTTCACGACCCCCCAATCGATCAAATACGTCTTATTCTTATTGAACGCATACGTCGCGGTGGAACCCGCGCCGAGCGCCGTGTCTGCTATTTACTGGCGGGGTCTGCTCTGAAAATGCAACTCACGCGGCCTTTTCCAATGTGACCTTGTAGCCGAGGCGTTCCAGATTCTTAACCAACGTCCGTTCCACGGCCTTTCCATTCTTCAGGTAATAATCCGGACCCAGATCGCGGTATTCCGCATGCTCTTTCAGCATGTGGTAAATTGAGATCAGGATGCTGTGGCCTACAGCAACGATCGTACGTTGCGCGCCCCGGTGTTTGATCAAGCGCTTGAACATCGCGGACAGATAGCTTTTCTTCGCACGCGATGCTGCCCATGCGGCCTGTGTGAGTGCACGTCTCAGCCATCGGTTGCCTTTGTTTGTCGTGCCGTGGGTGCTTCGTCCTGCGCTCAGATGATTCCCGGGACACATGCCCGCCCACGATGCAATATGCCGGTCCGTTTCAAACTGGCTCATGTCCGTCCCAATTTCCGCCAGAATGTTCTCAGCGCTGCGCTGATCCCCCAGATTCCCGTCAGCAGCTTCAGCGCCGCCAAAAAAGGGAGCGGCAGCTTGAGCTCCTTCTTGGCTGTGGCTGGCTGAGTGCCGGGTACTTGCGCCGCCGCTCATATCGATTGTCCCCGCTTTTTCCCCGATTTTTCTGTCCCCGATTTTTCCGCTCAATGCTTATTATCAATTATTCCACTCGCTTTGGAACGTCTTGTTTGTTTCGCTCACCCGTCCCTTTGGGAGGGATCGCCGGCGTATCACCAGTCAAGATAAATTTGACTACTTTGAGTGCATAGTAATCGCCGCCGTCTGTTGTATATAATATTTTTTGATAGTTTTTTCTGGATTAATATAAATAATAACAGCAGTGATTTCTGTTGATTGATTCTTAAATTTCTTTTCTCGACTCAACCCAAACAATCGCACAAAGGTATGTGACCCCGGTTTCGTTGGACAAAGAATCGGATCAACGTCAGTAATCATGTTAATCGATCCTGTTGCCACAATCGTCTTTCCGACGTTCGATTTTAAAAAGTCTTGGCTGAGATCTGCACACTCTTTGCGAAGAACATCCTCGCCATATGACCTCGCAAAAGTGACAATAAAAGCGACGGTGATCGGAAAACTGAAAAACTTATTCACGCTCGTCCTCCTTTTTTGACTTAAAATCATTCCCGCGAAACAGGGACAGTCTCGAATGGCGCATACTTAAGGGATGCGCACATGTGCGTTGGGCTAGACCCGCCGAATGAACCTCGGCTGAAATGCACGTGTGAAAAGTGCTTAACTATGTGCCATGCCCGTCTGTTCCGGAATTCCGACGCACTACAACGAACCCCCGTCACTCTGCATTTTCTGACGTTCTCATGCTACCTTTGTCGGCCTCTGCTGACAAACGATCTTTTCCGCACGTGGCTTTTCGAGCGTGTGTCGGCTTTGGTTGCAAGCCCATTAGTTCGCCCCGTTGGGGCTTTTGGGATTCCGTAGGCCGCATACCCAGGGCTTCGCGAGTACGCTTCGCCTTGGGCTTTCGAAGTTCGCGCCGTTGGCGCTGAAGGCAAATGCAACCAAGATGACACGGACGCGGCGTTGTGAGGGCGTGGCAAAAGTGATGTTCCTTTTTTCGCGGCGGAGCACGCAGAGGGCACGGAGCGAATACGGGATGGATTGAACGGTTACCTTTGGTGGTTGGAGCGCGTTTCGAGTTCGCGAGGACGCGCTGCGGGGTGCCCTCTGGCACCCTTTCAGGGTGCAGGAGTCGTGAGTGTGCGATTAACCGGGGGTATGCCTCAACCCCCGGCTACCATCTGCTTCCCCTTCGGGGAAAACGGCGGCGTTTCGCTTCGCGAAATATGTCGTCACAGATTTGAAATCCGCTCTATAACTTTGGAAATATTTGGGTTCGCAGGTTGACTTTAAGCGGGGATGAGGTAGAGTGAGTTAGGTTAACGGCCATCGTCGATATTAGGGTAATAAGGCACATCGTGCAAGTTTTGCAGCGTTTTTGATGAGGAGATCCGGAGATACGAACCGGTGGCGTTGCACATAATGTGCAATTCTTGTAACGAGTTTTGGCGACGAAGCGAGGCTCGTGTTAAGGCGGGGCGTTGTTACGCACGTGTGCAACTTTTGTCGGCGATGCGGCGTGGGCCTGTTCCGTCTGAAGGCGGGATTACGAACAATGTGCAACTTTTGCAACGGGTTTTGGATGAAATGCGCGAATTTGATTGAAAGGAGGATTGCGGGATTCGGAGTGAAATGGTAGCTTGAGTGCGCACATGTGCAACTTTTGCAACGAATTCGCGCGAACCTGTTCCGCCTGAAGGCGGGACTACGAACTATGTGCACCTTTTTCCCAGAGGTGGTCGGTGAGAGACTGTAGGAGCCGCGTCCATGCCGCAACTTGACCGTCTGATTTTCGTAGTTCTGATTATTTCGTCGGCCAGTGGGGCGGATTACTTCCCGCCGCCGGACAGCGCCGGCGGCTGGCGCGCGCTCGGCGACGCCGCGCAAATTCGCGCGCTGGCCGGCGTGGATTTGAAGCGGCTTGATACCGCGTTTGAAATCGTGCAGCGCGGGACGCAGAATGGCGGGCTGCTGGTTGTGCGGCATGGGTATCTTGTGTTTGAAAAATACGTGGGCCGCGCGCACCGCAACGCCAACCCCGACATGGCTTCGACGGGCAAAGCGTACACCAGCATCGCCTGCGGAATCATGCTCGCCGAAAAGCACGACGCCATCCCGGATGGCCTCGATCAGAAAGTGTTCACCGAAAAGTACCTGCCCGAAGCTTTCCCGCTCGACGACCCGCGCAAAGCCGAGATCACGCTCGGCCAGTTGCTGTGCATGAGCGCCGGCTATCACGGCGAAGGGACCGCGCCGGGGATTATCAACGGCGAAGTCGTGCCGCTCAAGCCTGTCCCCGGCCAGGACCTGCGCGACCTCGACGGCAGTTCGATTCATACGGTGTTGTGGACGAAACCGGGCGCGGGATACTCGTACTCATCGCCGGCGCCGCACATCGCGTCGATCGTGCTGCGCCACGTTACCGGCATGGAATTGCAGGACTACATCAACGAGCGCCTTGCCAAGCCGATGGGCTGGGGCGCGTGGGGTTATTGCCTGCATCGCGGGCAGATTAATTTGCCGCACGCCAACGGCGCGGGCAGCATCGCCGTCCACGCGACCGACGCGCTGCGCTTCGGGTATTGCCTGCTGCATCGCGGGCAATGGGACGGCAAGCAACTGGTGCCCGCCGATTACGTCGCGCTCTGCGGCAAGCCCTCGCCGTACAACCCGCACTCGCCGTACAGTCTGATGTTCGAAGTCAACGCCGACGGCCACGTCATCGCCGCGCCGCGCGACGCGTTTTGGAAATCCGGCGCGGGCGGCTTCGCGCTGATCGTGGTCCCGTCGCTCGATCTGGTCATCTACAAAATGGGCGGCAACGACGGCCAGTACAAGCCGGAACTCACCGGCCTGCCGCAGGATTTTAAATATGACGGTTCGCGCGACAATTGGAAGCCGATTCCGCGCGGGCCGTTCAACGAGGGTTCGCTAGGCGGCGACGACGGGATCCGCCGCGTGCTGGAATTGGTGTCGGGGGCGGTGATGGAGTGAAGCGAATCGGAATAGCGTTCCATATTTTCCAAACATTTTCAGCAACTTTCCGCCGCCTCGTCCTTATTCCTGTAGCAGCCCTGATCGAGATTGAATGGATCGCGGGGCTGAATCGTCAATCGTTCAAAGCGGGTGACACCATGCATCGACCCACTCTGCATGTCTTCGCGGCCGTAGCGCTGATCGTCAATGCGCTGACGCCCAGAATCCTGGCCATTCCGTCGCGCGAGACGGCAGTCCAATTTGCGCAATTCGACAGCGCGCGCATCGACTGCCCGCAATCCGGCCAGCGCGTGCGCCTGACCCGGCGGAACTTCTCCCTTCCGCCGCAGCGCAGCGAAACCGATGGCCGCATAATTTCCATACAAACGCCGCTGCAGCTAAAGAATTCTGCCGCAGCAAGTGCTGATTTAACCGGCAGCGCCGCCGCGTCGCGCAATTCCACGCTCATCCTCCTGTTGCATTGCCGCCGTAATACTTAGCCTCCACTGATCGTCTCTCGCCCACTTGTGTTCGGACGCATTCCGCGTCCGGCCTTGGCACCCATAACGATTGCGGAGGATTGTTCCATGCTTGCTTGCAAGACTTGCTTTGCCGTGATTCTCTGTGGCGCAATTTCAGCATTCGCATCCGCGCCGCCGCCGTTGGTCACGCCCGATCCGATGGCCGCGCCTAATCCGACGTACACGGGTTACAGCGTCCAATTCACCTCGAATATCTCCGGTGGCGTCCCGCCGTATACGTATGCGTGGACCTTCAACGACGGCGGCACCGACACGTCCGCAGATCCAATCCATACCTACACGGTTCCCGGATCGATCACGATCACTCTGCTCGTTTCCGATTCCGCGTCACAATCGAAAAGCCTCACCACGCAAATCGTCGTGATCCAATCAACCCCGCTGGCGTTCACGTCCCCGCCGACCGCCACGCCAAGCCCCTTGGGCTTTGGCCCGTGCATCGACAACAGCGATGCTCGCGTCTTCAAACCGAAACGCATATCCACAGATCAAAACATTGGCCCCGGCGAACCCGTCGTCTTCACCTGCGCGGCGGTGGGAAACGGCGCGCTGACTTTCGCCTGGGATTTCGGCGACGGTTCCACCGACTCCACACAAAACCCCAGCCATACCTACATCACCGCCGGGACGTTCCCCGTCACAGTGACGGTAACCGACGCTACCCAACAAACCATCTCCGGCCCGCTCATCGTCGAAGTGAATGCGCCGATAGTAGGCACCGGCTTCGACAGCGACGGCGACGGAATCTCCGATTACATCGAAGATCTCGCCGGCACCTGCCCCTACGACCCCACCGACACGCCGCTGACCAATCCAAATGCTCCGCCCACGCCGCTGAACATTTCAAAAATGCAGATCAATCTCAATTTCGCCAAGTACGAACGCGATATCTTGACGATCAGCGGCACGCTCCCCGTTCCCGCCGGCGCGGACCCCAGAATTCAGCAGCTCGTTTTCCTGATTGGAGACTTGGGCGACAGCCTTTTTCTGGGACAAGGCTCAACTTCCCTTAAGCTTAAGAAAACAAATGGCATCGTAACCGCGCAGACCGCTCAATTCTCAATGAAAATTGGGGATCTTCTGGCGTATCAAACCTTCAACTTCGTAACTAATTTTCAACCCTACGGTCTGGTCAATGCCACGACCCAGACGCAAGTCCACATGCCGATCACGTTCATCTTCGACAATGTTCTTTTGAAAACAACCGTGACGCTCAATTACAAAGCCACGGCCGGCAGGAGCGGCACTGCGAAGCATTAAGGCGTGCGCGGCAGTTTCCCTCTCCTACTCCGGGAGAGGGCCGACGCGCGTACTCGCCCGCGGGATGAGGGGAAGGATTGAATACCAACACGAGGATTTTCATCATGTCCCTAAAGAAACTCTCGATCATCTTTTTCCTCTGCGCGCTCGCCACCTGCGTCTCCGCCGCCAATCCCCCTCTGATTACCCCCGACCCCACTGCCGCCCCCACTCCCACTTTCACCGGCATCAACGTTCAATTCACGTCGAACATCTCCGGCGGAGTGCCGCCGTATACTTACGCCTGGAACTTCGCCGACGGCGCCACCGACACCGTGCCCAATCCCGTCCACGCCTTCATCGTCGCCGGCAGTTTCACCGTCTCGCTGCTCGTCACCGATTCCGCAAACCAATCGCACACGCTCACCCTGCAAGTCGCCGTCGCTCAAGCGACGCCGCTGGCCTTCATCTCGCCGCCCACGGCCACACCCACGCCTAATGTGCTCCTCTGTTACCCGCCGCCCTGCGACGATTGCGACGTGCAATTGCCAGCGCGGCTCTCGGCCACGCCGCCCGCGGGCCCCGGCGAACCCGTCGTCTTCTCTTGCGCCGCGGCCGGAAACGGCGCGCTCACATTCGCGTGGGATTTCGGCGATGGCGCCACCGACACGACCCAATCCCCGACGCACACCTACATGTCCGCGGGGATCTATACCGCCACTGTCGCCGTCACCGATGTCACGAACCAAACCATCAGCGGCTCCGTCACTGTTACGGTCAACGCTCCGCTGATCGGCGTTGGCCTCGACAGCAACGGCAACGGAATTTCCGACGACATCGACGATCTCGCCGGCGTATGCCCCTACGATCCCAACGGCACGCCCGTCGCGGATATCACCGCACCGCCGACGCCCTTGAACATCACAAAAATGCAGATCAGACTCAACTTCACTAAAAAATATCGCGATACAATTACGCTCAGCGGCACCTTGCCCATCCCCGCCGGCACCAACCTCGGCGGCAAAGTGCTCGTCCTGATCCTTGGTGGCGTCTACGAGGGCCTCTCGCTTAATTCCAACGGAAAGACGCTCACGACAACCGGCGTACCGCTCGCGATCAAAGTCAAAACCACGAACGGCGTCGTCGCCACCGCGCAAAACGCTCAGTTCGCGATCAATCTCCACGATGCCTATGTCGATCTCGCGGAAATCCTCGAGAATGGAACCTACGCCGAAGTCCTGCAACCCTACGGTCTGGTCAACGCGTCCACCAGCACAACGGTCAAGCTCCCCGTCACTCTCATTTTCAACCAACTGCTCTTCAAAACATCGGTGACGCTCCATTACGCCGCTAAAGCCGGGCGGAGCGGGATGGCGAAGTAATCCGGCGGCGGAACATCGTATTACGTCCCCTTGCGGTGCGAATTCACTTGTCCCGTGATTTCATGCGCCGCGCCCGCATCCAACACCTGCCGAATCTTCTTCAACAATTCAAACGGCGCGAACGGCTTCTGCAAAAATGCGACTTTCTCCTGATGAATACCGTGCCGCACCACCGCGTCGTCCGTGTAGCCGCTCATGAAGAGCACATTCATCGGCCGCTCCTCGCGCTCGAGCGTGTCCGCCAATTCGCGCCCGCTGATGCCCGGCATTACCACGTCGGTGAGCATCAAGTCGATCTGGCCTTCGTTCGCGCGGACAATTTCCAGCGCCTCGTTCCCGTTTCGCGCCGTCAGCACGTGATAGCCCAATGAACATAGATTCTCGTCGATCATTTCGCGCAAATTGGTTTCGTCTTCCACCACCAGAATCGTTTCAACGCCGGCCTGCGCAATCATCTGCCCTGATCTGTCCGCCGACTGCACCTGCTCCAGCGTCATGGGGAAGTACAACTTGAATGTCGTTCCGGCTCCCAGCTTGCTCTCTACTTCAATCGTTCCGCCGCTTTGCATGACTACGCCGTGGACCACGGCCAGCCCCAGCCCCGTGCCCTTGCCGACTCCTTTTGTCGTGAAGAACGGCTCGAAGATGCGCGCCATGATCTCCGGTGACATCCCGCAGCCGGTGTCGCTGACGCTGAGCATCACTTGCCGCCCCAATTGCGCGCCGGGATGCGCGCGCACGTACGCCGCGTCGAACTTCGCCGTGCCAGTCTCGATCGTCAGGCTCCCGCCCTGCGGCATCGCGTCGCGCGCGTTGACCGCGAGGTTCAAAAGCACTTGCCCGATTTGTCCGGGATCGACTTTCACGCGCGGAATCGCCGGATCGAGAATCGACATGAACTGGATATCTTCGCCAATCAAACGCCCCAGCATTTTCTCGGTCTCGCGGACCACGGTGTTCAAATCCAGGATTTTCGGTTCCAACACTGTCTGCCGGCTAAAAGCCAGCAGTTGTTTGGTCAGCGCCGACGCGCGTTCGCCGGCGTGTTTGATCGACTTGAGCGGGTTGCGGATCGGCGCGTCGGCGGGCAGTTTCATCAGCCAGATATCGCAGTAGCCAATCACGACGCCCAGCAGATTGTTGAAATCGTGCGCGACGCCGCCGGCCAGCAAGCCAAAGGCTTCCATCTTCTGCGACTGCCGGAATTGCTGCTCCAAATTTCGCTGCGCGGTGATGTCCGAGGCCGTCCCGACGATGCGATAAACTTCGCCCGCCGCGTTGCGAATCGGGAACGCGCGGTCGTGAATCCAGCGCAGCGATCCGTCCGGCCGAACGACGCGGTAGGTTTCGTCGTATTCGCCCCGGTCTTGTTTGGTCGCCGCGGCTTGTTGGATTTGATCGCGGTCGTCCGGATGGATGGCTTCTAGCCACGTTCGCGGCGATTGATACAAAGCGTCGCAGGGACGTCCCCATATCTTTTCATACGCGGGGCTGACGTACAGGATCTGATTGCTGGCCGGACTGCTCATCCAGAACACTTCTTCGATATTCTCGGCAAACTGCCGGAAGCGCGCTTCGCTCTCGCGCAGCGCCAGTTCCGATTCCTTGCGTTCCGTAATGTCCTCGGCGATGCTGGCTACACCCGTCACGTTTCCCGCGGCGTCGCGCAACATCGTGTTGTTCCAGAACACCATGCGCAACTCGCCCGCCCGAGTTCTGATCGGATTCTCATGATGCGCCGGAATTTCGCCGTTTTCGATCGTGTCGAAGAATAGTTTCTTCGTCGCCACGTCCGATTCGGGAATGAATTTCTCGAACCAGTTCGTGCCAATGACGTCTTTATGCGTCCATCCCGTCAACTGCAGCAGGTAATCGTTGCAGAAGGTGATCGTGCCTTTTTTGTCCAGCGTCATCGCGATCAGCTTCAGGTTTTCGAGCATCTTCCGCAGGCGCAACTCGCTCTCGCGCAGCGCGTATTCGGCGCGCCAGCGCTCCGTCACATCCTGCACCGTCGAGATCATCAGATTTTGCTCAACCAGCGGAATATTAAGCGCCGTGACGATGCGCTGCTCGCCCTCCGCCGTCGTAATCGGGATATTCTCCCAGCGCATCCGCGATGGGTCACCGCTGGCCATGTCGGCCACGACGCGCGCGCGCATTTCCGCGCGGAATTTCGGATCGGTATAGACCTTTTCAAAAAAGTCGTCCACGCTGCCGAGGCTTCCCGCGGAGACTCCATAAATGGATTCAAATTTGTGGCTGACAAAGACGGCTTTGCCGTCATCGATCGTATTGACCCCAAATCCAATTGGCGCATTCTCCAGAATCGTTTCAATGAAGGTATTGCGCTGCTTCGAATCTTCCTCGGCCTGCTTGCGCTCGGTGAGGTCCTGTTTGATCGCGATAAAATGGGTGATTTCACCGTCCGGGCCGCGCACCGGCGTGATCGTCTGCTCCTCGTGATAATAGCTGCCGTCCTTGCGACGGTTCTCCAATTGGCCCCACCACGTTCGCCCGGACAGAATCGTCTCCCACATCTGCCTGTAAACGGCGGGGTCCTGCCGGCCGGATTTAACCAAGTCGCGCGGGTTCTTCCCAACTGATTCGCCCAGCGCATATCCCGTTAAGGTAGTGAATGCCGGATTGCTCCAGACGATCATGCCTTCGCGGTTGGTAATGACAATGGCGTTGCCTGCCGCGTTCAGCGCAGTGCTTTGTAGGTGCGCGGCCTCCTCGGCCTGCTTTCGCTCGGTGATATCGCGCGAAACCGTGTAGAATATGTCCGCTTCACCGTTGGCGGCTTTGAGAACCTGCAAAGTCATCAAGACTGGGATCTCGCGACCGTCTCGGCGCAAAAACGCCCCTTCGCCCTCCCAAAATCCATCGCGGTCTGCCGCAGGCAAAACGACCTCGGTAATACGCTTGTTCATCCAATCCGGATGCACGTCGTTAATTTTGATTTTACTAAGGTCCTCGTCTTTTCCAATTCCGCACATTCTCCGTCCGTGAGAATTAATATATTGGATTTGCATGGTCTTCGGGTCTGCGAAGCCAATAAAGTCTGTGCTGGCTTCAACGAGTGCCGCCAACCGCTCGCGCTGCGCATCCGCCCGCTTACGGTCTGTGATGTCTCGCACCGCAGCAACCAAGTATTCGCGGTCCAACTGCACCAGGGTAACGTTCACTTCGACCGGAAACGTCGTTCCATCTTTTCGGCGATGCATGCTTTCAAACGACATCCGTTTGGTCGATCGCAGAGTCGTGTCATTCTTTCGGAAGCGCTCGTAATTGAGTTGGGCGTCGATGTCAAAAACTGTCAGCGCCAGCAACTCGTCCCGAGCATAACCGTGTTCGGCACAGGCTTTTTCGTTAACGTCCAGAAAGCGCCCCGTTTCGGGATGAATCACTTCGATCGAATCGAAAGACCGATCGACTAATGCGCGAAACAGATTCAGCTTCTCCTCCGCCTGCTTTCGCTGCGTCACGTCGAGCAGGAAACCGTGCCAAAGGGTCGATCCGTCCGGCTGGCGTTCCGGCTGCGATCGGCCTTCGATCCAAATCGTGCCTTTCGTGCGGTGTTGAGTCCGGAAGATGTGCGTCCAATACCCGGTGGATTGCGCGGAACGTTCGATGGACGCAAGCAGGGGTCCTAAATCCTCCGGATGCACCCGCGCAAACGCACGGCTCGCGTCATCAGTCACCTCCTCCGGCTTGACGCCAAAGAATTCCTCCAGCTTTGGACTGGCGTAAGGCATGCAATATTTCCCATCCGGCATCCTCCTAAAAGCGTAGAGTATTCCGGGCGCCGTGCCGGCCAACTTGGAGAGCCTGGTCTCCAAGTTCAGCCGATCCTGAACCGCGACCTGCTGACTCAGCATGCTTCTCTGTGCGGACAAGCGTCCGCTCTCTGCGTTTGCACGCGCAATTTCAAGCGCGGTAACCTGGCCGCGAACACCCCGCGAGATGAGGATCGCCAACACCAGCAGCAGCACCAGGCATCCGCCTCCAACGAACATCAGTTGCCGCCAGACTGAGGCGAATCCCAGCTCCAACTGTCCCGTTAACGCCTCGGCGTTGGATTGAACTGCTTTGTCAAAGGCAATTCCCACGGCTTCGATTTTGTCGAACAATGCAGTTAATTGGCTGCGCAACTCAATCTGCTCCTCGCGCAAGCGCAGCGCGTCGTGGCGCAGCGCAAACAATCCGCCCGGACGCACGGAATTGGCATGGCCCTGCACTGGCCCGAAAAGAGCAGTCTCTAGTTCCTCGACGGAGCGTGGCGGAAAATCGACCTGATCCAAACTCACGGCGCCGTATGCCGCTACGCTTTGTTTCAAATTTCGTAGCGCCGGCTCAAGTTTGTTTTCCCGGATGTCCGCAAAGTTGTCGAGCTGCTCCTCCCCGCCCAGAAGTTCGACCAGCCGCGACAAATCGGAAAGCGCATTCTGCACATCGTTCATGCGCGCGCTTAGTGCGCCGGCCCGTAACTTCACCAGCGTCTGCGCCAGACGGCTGGCTTCATCGCCTGACGCCGCGCGCCAGCGCTTGAGAAGAACCGCTTCGTTGATCCGGCCCTCGCCAATTCTCGATTCCACTGCCGCGTGCATTTTCAGAATCAAGTCGCGAACTCCGCCCACACTCCGCTGCTGCTTGAGATCGTCCAATACATCGTCGTACTGCGCGCGCCAGCCGTTCGCCCGTACGGTCAATGAGTCCAGCCGGCCAATAAGCGGATTGAACTGTTCGAGCTGCCCCGCGTAAATCGGTCCGGCCTGCGCGGTGAAATGAGCGCGAATGTATTCGATCACGCCGGCGTCGGTGCTTTTCAAGCCGGATATTTCGGCCCTTTCGTTCAGGACCGCTTGAAGGTGGTTTTCGTTATCGACGATTCGTTCGCGTAAGTCCTGCGCGACCTCGTCCATTTGCCTTTGCTCAACCGCCGCCCGTTCGCGATTCCGCCGCACGGCCGACAATTTCCAGCCAATCAGCCCCGCGTTGACAGCCACAAGCAGTACGCTGACGGCAGTCAGCAGCCGAACCAGCCAGACTATGCGATGACCCTGCCGCGGCATTCTCATGGCGCACCTCGCTTGTCCAACAACGCCGCAATGTCCGCCCATGCGAACGGAGTTAAGACGCCATTTTTGATCAGACTCGGCCAGACAGTATGACTGGCCTGATGCTCCTTTGGATCCAACTGCAATGCCGCGCCTGTTCCCAAGTCGAATTTCCCCAAACTCTCCAAAGCATCGATAAGGCTCTCACGCGTGGGCGCTCCGGACACGTGTTCAAGCCCCAGGCAGAGCATGCGCGCGGCGATATACCCTTCGAGCGAGCCATAGCCCGGCTCGGCGCCTCCACCGCACAATTTCAGATCGGACAAGTAATCGGCCACGATCGGCAAGTCAGGCTGCGTTGGATTGGGCACGATCTGCGTGACGATGACCGGGGCCTGTTGATCCCCCAGTTCTTTGAGCAACGAGTTGCTGCCGACAAAGGAGACGCACAGGAAGATCGACTTTAACCCCGCCTTATCGGCAAGCTTTATAAACTTCACACACGGCCCGTACGCGCCAACCATGATCACTGCGCGTGGTTCGTGCTTTGCGATGATCATGGCCGCCAACGCATTTTCGACTGCAGACGTGTTGCGTTCGTAGCGTGTATGCAGCACCTGGGTTTCGTCTGTCAACCCGTGGCGCTTCAACGCTTCAATCCCGCCGCCGAAGCCGGAATCGCCGTACCCGTCGCGCTGAGTAAAGAAGGCGATGTCCTCAATCTTCAATCCGCCGCGATCGATCAACGCATCGATCATCGCGCCAATCTCTTCTGCGTAGCTGGCCCGGTAGTTGATTACATAGCGATCCGGCGGAGTATTCCGCAACACGCCCGCTCCAGTAACAGGCGCAACGAAGAGCGTCTTTCGCTCAAGCGCAATAGGGAGCGCTGCGATGGCCGTGGGCGTTCCCACGTTGCCAATTACGGCGAGGACGTTTTCCTTTTCCACCAGAGAACGCATATTCGGCGCGGTGCGATGCGGCTCGTAACCGTCGTCGAGCGCGATGAGCCGGAGACGCCGCCCGTGTATCCCGCCCGCGCGGTTAGCCCGCTCGAAACCCGCAAGCACACCCTGGCGCATCTCTAATCCAAGGTTGGCGGTAGGCCCGCTCAGCGCCGTAGACATTCCCAGTTTTATTTCTGGCAAGGAAGGTTGCGACACATCCGCTGAGATTTCCGTGGCTTGTGAACAAAAATTGATTAAGAGTAAGGCAATAAAAAGCACGGCAAAATTCGATTGAATCTTCATTTAACAGATACCTTTCTAACTGCAGGCCGGACATTCGATACTTTCGCCGCTTAACCCAAATCTGCGAAGCGTATTCCCAAATGTTAGACAACGAAACTCAATTCCTATAGGCGAGAATCCACCTCGCACTTCGTGCGACATATTGTGCAAACGCCATACCGCGCTCGATTTTGAACTCGGCGGATGCAATAACTCTTTCCCGGTAGCTTTTCCACCCCTTCCCAATTACACTCACTCGATATTCCCGCCACCCCTCCCTCCGGTCTGGTGACGAACCCAACCGAGGACTCCGCCATGACCGACAAACTTGCCGCACTGCTCGCCAAAATCAAGGTGCTCGAGCACGAACTGCTCGCCGAAATTCAAAAGAAGCAGACGCAGTTCGGCTACACGATTCGCGAGAAGAAAGTCCGCTTTACCGCAGTCGTCAAGGCACACAATAAAAAACTCGCCATGAAATGGGCGCGTTACATCCACGAATCCACATTCTTCAGCCTTCTTTCAGCGCCCGTGATCTGGTCCTGCCTCTTCCCCGTCCTGCTCATGGATGTGGTCTGCACGTTCTATCAGTTCTTCTGCTTTCCGATTTATGGCATCCCAAAAGTCCGCCGCGCCGATTACATCGTCATCGACCGCCACAAACTCGGCTACCTCAACTTTTTCGAACGGCTCAACTGCGCCTATTGCGGCTATGTCAACGGCTTTCTCGCCTATGCGACGGAGATCGCCGGGCGCACCGAACAATATTGGTGTCCGATTAAACACGCGCTGCACCTGAAGACCACCCACAGCCGTTACCAGAAATTTTTCGATTACGGTGACGCCGAGCAATACCACCAGCGCTTGGAGCAGATGCGGCAGGATTTTGAGGATCTGAAAAAAGAAACGGACGGCCAGTAAGACAGGAGTCAGGGGTCAGGAGTCAGGGGTCAGGGGTCAGGGGTCAGGGGTCAGGGGTCAGGTGTGGGTCAGGAGTAGTGCTGAGTCCTGAGTCATGGAGCGCGAAACGCCTCGTCGCCGTTACTCAGCACTCAGGACTTCGGCCCTTCCGCCGCCATTGCCACATTCGCCGCGTCGTCGGTCAGGTAGCGTTCAATGTGCCGGTCCAGATCGCTGACGCCTCCCGCGCACGACGCCGTTTCGACACGATCGACCATCTCGTCGGCCCAATCTTCTTCTTCCACCTGCTCGCTGATGAAGGCGTGCAGCAGCACTTGCGCGGGGTAATCGTTGGTGCGCAGCGCGGCCTCGTAGGCCGCGTTGATTCCCGCGGTGTTTTTGCGTTCCATGTCTTGAGCGTGGTGCGCCACGTCCATCAGCGATTTGAGTTTCGCGGCGGGCGCCGGTAGCGCGGCCAGCGCGGGCAGCACGCCGCGGTCCAGCAGATGCTTGACGAAGCGCTGCGCATGAACGCGTTCTTCCGCCGCCTGCTTGGAGAAATAGCGCGCGAAGCCCTTGAAGTTTTGCAACTCGCACCACACCGCCAGCGCCAAATAAGCGTGCGACGAACTCAATTCCTGATTCATCTGCCGTTGCAGTTCAGCCAGCACGTCGGGTTTGATGCCGATTGCGGGGGTGTTCATGGCGCTGGCTCCTCGGAGTGATGCCGGCGAATTTAGCGAGAAGCGCCGTCAACATCAATGACCAAAACAAGTTTGAAAATTCGCGCCTCGCCTTCGCGACGCTGCTTTATTTCCCCTTGGCCGGCTTCTTTGTGTCTTTCGGCTCCTTCGGCGGCGACGTATCGGCGGCTTTGGGCGCGGGCGGCGGCGGCGCTTCGATTTTGATGCCGTAGCCTTCGAGTTTCTTGGCGGCTTTGTCGCGGTATTCGCTCTTCGGGAAATTGGCGACGACCGACTGCCATTCCTTGATCGCTTTGCTCTGCGCGTCTTCCTTCTCGACGTCCTTGAGTTTGTCGTAGCACAGGCCGGAGAGGTAATGCGCCTGTGCGACGTAGTCGTCGTTGCCGGAGAATTGCACGATCACGTTCAGGAAAGCCCAGCGCGCTTCGGCGTATGAATTGTTCGCGCGCGGCACGTTCCCGCCGGTTTCGAATTGCACGGCTTCCGCCATATTCGCGCGGCCCAGTGACATGTACGCGGCGGGAAGCTGCGGGATGAGCGCGTAATCTGAATTTTTGTTGTAGCTGTCGATAATGAAATTGGCTTCCTGTTCGGCTTTGTTGTAATCCTTCATTTCGATCAGCGCGCGCAATTCACCTTCGACGCACGTGCCGGCGAATTCCGGGTATTTCTTCGCCTTGGTGCGCGCTTCGTGCCAGAGCGCCGCGGCCTGCTGCCATGTCTTGCCTGGCTTTTCGCGGATGGCGGATTTTTCGGCGATGACGGCTTTTGAAATCGACAATTGAACCAGCGCCTTGTCGGCATTTTCGCTGTAGCCCATCCCCTGCGCGACTTTGCCGGTTTCGTCGCGGTATTTTTTGATGCGCTCTTCGGCGTCCTTCACCGCGGCTTCGGCTTCAGTGAGTTTGTCTTCGCTCATCTCGGCGTAGCATTCGGGCATTTTGGTGACGATGTCGAGCATGTAGCGCGACTTGGGATTGGCATCGAGCGCCTTCTTGAAATATTCCACCGCTGGAACGTACTGGCGCTGCTTTCCCTTGTAGCCGTCGAAAATTCCCGCGGTGAAAAAGGCGTTGCCGATGCCGTAATTGCACAACTCGGGCGCCCACTTGTGGTCCTTGAGCGAATCGAGCGCTTCGGCGAAATAAAACGCGGCCAGCGTGTAGCGGCCTTCGTCGCGCTTTTCGCGCGCCAGCGCGTAGTTGGCGTCCTTGTCGGCGTACACGATCTCCTTGATCAAGTACGCTTCTTTTTTGATCTGCTGATTATGGTACGAGCCGATCACGTGCAGGTAATTGTCCTGCGTGACTTTGGTCGGCGGAATCGGCGGCGCGTTGTCGTTCCATTGCATCAGCACGTCGAGGTCTTCTTCCTGAACGGCTTCGCCGGCGGCCCAGGCGGGAGCCGTGAATAGCATCGCAAAAAGAACCATCGCCATTGTTCGCATTGTCTTCATTTGATCGCTCTCCTGTCGTAAGTAGAACGGAGCTCCGCTCCGTTCATCTTTCGGCTCCGCTCCGTTCATCTTTCGGTGTTTCATTCAAATGCAATATTGAACGGAGCAGAGCTCCGTTCTACTTTACGTCTACTTTGCTTCGGGCGCTTTCTTTTCGTCGGGCTTGGGCGCTTCCGGTTTTGTTGCGTCGGGCTTGGCGGCGTCGGTCTTCGTCGCATCCGGCTGCGTGTCGGTTTCGAATTTTTTCTTCAGCGTCGAGGGCATGACCGCGCCGTTGTCGTAGCAGCTTTTCAGGAACGACTTCATGTTCGGCCAGCGCTTCTTGACCAGATCGCTGTTGAAGCCCTGCGTCACCGCCACGAACTCCGGATATTCCGCCGCGTCCTTCCACTTCTTCTGATCGAAGTAGATTTCGGAGATGCGGCGTTTCACGTAGAAGTAGCGTTCGGAACTGGGATCGAGGTTGGGCAGGATGTTGAACAATCGCTGCAGCGCGTCTTCGACTTTGCCCAGCGCGATATCGATTTCGGCGACTTTGATTTCGATCGCGGTCGATTCGCCTTTGCGCGCTTTCAGGATTTCGATCTGCTCCTTGGCGATCTTCATGTATTCGTCGCCGCCCGCGTCGATGCCGAGTTTCCGCGCGACTTCGAGCGCCAGATCGGCGAGCAGGTCGCGCGCGGCTTCGACTTTGCGGCGGTATTGGATTTCCTCTTCAATGATCGCCAGCCAGGATTTGCCCGCCGGGTCGATGCCCGCGGCGACGAGCGACTTGTACGCTTCGCCATCGGGCTTGGGGCCGACGCGCAGCGTGGCGACGTCCTTGAACTCGCCGTCCTTGTTCTTGATCGACTCAAGCTTGGCCAGCGCCTTCTCCATGTTCTGGTTGTACAGGTCGTTCGGCGGGCGCTGCGGGTCGCCTTCGGGGCGCGTCGCGCCGGCGTCGGTGTCGTACATTAAATCGACCAGCACGCGGTGTTCGGCGATGCAGCGGTCGTTTTTGGTGATCGACGAGTAGCTGATGCTCGGCAGCATTTCGGCGAGAATCTGCTTCCAGATTTTCTCGTCGTCCGGGATGCGCTGGTTCTTGTTGGTCGGATCGAATTTCTTGAGCAGCTTAACCGCGGAATCGGCGGCATCCTTGGTCTCCCCCGCCAGGTTTTGCAAATACACGAGGCGGCTGTAGTCGTCCAAGCCCAGGTCGTTGCGCGCTTCTTCGGCCAAACCGATACGTTCGCCTTCCAATTTGGCGACGGTAACTTCGTACTCGCGAACTTGTTCTTCAAGCTTTTCGATTTCCTCTTTCGAAAGTTGACTGCCTCCCTCTTTGCGCTTCTTGTCAAGCTGATACGCGGCGCTGGCGAAGCGGTCAGAGAGAACCTTCAACAGGAACAAATCGGTGCGGGAATCCTGCTTCACTTTCCGCAAGTCGCGAAGCGTAACCAGCGCTTCCTTCAGGAACGGATCGCTCTGCGGGGCGGGTACGGCCGCCTGTGCAATCAGGGCGCGGAATTTGTTCAGGTAGGCGATGTTCGCGGCGCTGGTCTGCTGCGGATTTTCAGATTCCCACGCGATGTATTGGTCGGAGGTTTCTACGGCTTTCTTCCATTCGCCGGCGCCGACGTACAGCGAGTTTTTCGCGAGCAGAATCACGCCCTGCACGGCTTTGCGCCGAGTCAAAGTCTTCTCATCATTGCTTGGATTTTTGTCAACAAAGTCCTCGAACTTCTGATAACCAGCGAGCGACTTGGTGACCAAATCCTTGCTTTGCGCGTTGAAGTCGTCTTGAACTTTCGGGTCTTTCGACGTTACGCGGCCTTCGCCGAGAATGGCCTGAGCCTGCGTCAACGAATTGGCGTAATTCACAAGCGCGTATTCATAGGCTGGCGACGAAGCGCTTACCTTCGTAAATTTGTCCGCGGCGGAGAGGTATTTGTTGAAGGCCTGATTCCAATTGTCCATCGCGACGGCAGGATTGCTTTGTTCCTTTTTCGCGGCGTCGGCAAGGCTGCGCGCGAGCTTCAAATCGCCATCTGCAATCGTGTACACGGAATCGTTTAAACTATCTTTGGGATCGAGAGGACTTACCGTGAGCAAACCGAGTATCTTCGCACGCAAATTGACGTTCCAAGGGTCTTTGTGGACTTTTTCATTGCTTTCGAGCGCAACCATGATGTTTTGCATTGACGCTGCCAACATGCCACCCTTCTCGCGCGGCAAGTCGAGCGTTGTGAGCGCGACCTTGATCGCCTGAGCTGTCCCTGGCGGGAGTTTCTTCGTGTCGGTCATCCACTTCGTGCGATTTTCCGGAAGGAACGTATCGCGCAGCGCTTTGTACGTGACGATCGCCTCGTAGTCGTGCTTCATGCGGTTGTAGCAGATTCCCATTTCAAACCACGACTTCGGCTCAATATCCAGGCGCGTGGCCAGATCGGTGTGGTCGGGGCGGCGGG
This sequence comes from Planctomycetota bacterium, assembly GCA_035308565.1. Lineage (GTDB taxonomy): Bacteria > Planctomycetota > SZUA-567 > H5-PLA8 > H5-PLA8 > JANXLS01. The sequence goes on from DATGGK010000266.1 coordinate 27,048, forward strand.
CTTCGCTGATCGCGCGGCGGTAGTAATCGACGGCGTTGGCGAATTCCTTGTACGCTTCGTCGAATTTCGCTTTGGCTTTTTCCTTGTCCGCGGGGTCGCTGGATTTCGCGAGCTTCTCGTATTCCTGCGTGTAAATGTAGCGGCCCACCAGATGCATGCCGTGGGCGGCGTCGTACCATTCGCGCGCGTTGAGGTGCGGGTTGAGGCGCTTGGAGCGGGCGTCGATCAGGATTTCGGCCATGGCGCGCGCGAAGGAATTGGCCCACATCGAATTGGCCTGCGGCTCTTTGGCGATCGCGTCGCGCAGCTCCTTCACGGCCTTCTCGTATTCGGCGGCCGTTTCGGCGGGGATGGTCAGCGCGCGGACGTATTCGACCACGAGCTGTTTGCCGATGTCCTCGTCGAATATTCCGCGCAGAATCCCCTTGGTGCGGATGCTCAGGAAAATATCCTCCACGTCCGAATACTTTTTGTTTTTCATTTTCATCCGAACAAGATCGGCGATGATCATTTTGTCAATGGCGATGATGGACTTCTTCACGTAGTCGGGAAGCTGGCCCAATTCCACTTCCAGCACGTCGTTCCAGGCTTTCGACGCGCCGTCCTCGTTGCCGATGTCGGCGTAGACGCGGCCCTGCAAGTACGAATAGCGCGCGCTGACGGCGGCCCAATCGGCGATGATTTCGTTGTCGATTTGTTTCTGGCAGTGGGCGATTGTTTCTTCGGCGACTTTCTTGCGATTGGCATCGCTTTCGTCCAGCGCTTCGACCTGCTCGACTTTGGCCGCGACGTATTTTTGGTCCGCGGTGATCCAGGCATCGAAAAGGCGGTCGAGCGGTTCGAGGATTTCGCGGCCGGGGACGTGGTCGCCGATGCCGTCCGGCGGATTGAGGCGCGTCTTCTCCTTGTTGAAGCGGTCGAAGGCGGCTTTGAACTCGGGTTCGAGTTTGTCGGCGGCGTCCTTGAATTGAGCGGCGCGTTTCTCGAAGATCGCGCCGGCTTCGGCGCTCAATTTCTTCTCCAATTCCGGATTGCCCTTCGCGGCGAGACGGCCCGCGCGCAGGATATCGGATTCGATTGCCTCGGCATCCTTTTCGGCGATGCCGATGAGGCGGAACTTTTTCTTTTCATCGGCGGGAAGCGACACGATGTCCTTGTAAATGACGTTGGCCTGCTTCAGTTTCTCAACGCGCTTGTCGGCCGGCGCGTCGGCGGCCTGGCGGCGCAACAGTGTGGCCTGGATCAGCTTCGATTCGAGCTTGGTTTGTGGGTTGGGCGATTCGGCGAGGCGCGCGGCCATGCGTTCGACCAGGTCGTCGGTCGAGAAACTGGCCGAGTTGATGTCCTGGATCAACATCTTGGCATATTCGTAATCGGATTCGGCGCGCGCCGCGCAAGCCAGAATCGTGATGGCGATTGCGCTAAAAATGCGAGGGATGAGTTTCATGCGGGAGGTCCTCTGTGGACGATGGCGTTAAATTTGGACGGGCTCGGAGGCTCGTCCTACTTTGTCAACGAATGAGCATGGGAAAACTTGCAAATTCCGGAGCCACGCATGCCAGTAAGCGGCAAATCGGGGCGTCTCCAATAAAAATCGGCCCAAACGTTGGCTTGGACCGATCTTTATTACTCGATTGCGCGGTTTATTTCAAGGGCACCCAATTTAGTCCGCGCAATTCCCCTCACCCCGCAGGCGGGTACGCCCGTCGGCCCTCTCCCGGAGGGAGAGGGCAACAGCGGTGACGCGCTTCGCGCGTCAAATGCAGGCGGGACGCCTGCACCACGGGACAAAACGCAAGGGAGAGGCCGGCGGTACAGCTTTACGGGCACGGGCAGCTTGCGCGGCACTTTTCGACTTTGGCCTCCGCCGGCTTGGGGTACCTGGGCAGCGGCGCGCTCCTCTCGCTGATGTTGGCTTCTTCTTCGTCGAAGAGGATGATGCGCGCGTTGACCAGCACGAGCAGGTTGCGGCGCACGCGTTCTTTGCTGTTGGTCGAGAATAAACGCCCGACGACCGGCAGGTCGGAAAGCATGGGAATGCCGGTCTTGGTGTCGATCTTTTGGTCGTTGATCAACCCGGAAAAGAGCATGGTGCCATTGTCGGGAATGGTGACCGTGGTGCTGATCGAGCGCAGTTCCAGGTTGGGCAGTTCGATGGGCAAATTAATTGTGCCCGTTCCGGAGTTGATGTTGCCGCTGTTGGTGATGAAGACGATGATCGGCGGCGTCAGTTCGATGGCCGTTCCCGGATGCAGTTCCAAGGTGATGTAGCGCTTGTCGTTCGACACAGTGGGCTTGACTTCGAGCACCACGCCGGTGAGGAAGCTGCCGATGACCGGATCGTAAACAGCGCCGGAAACGTCGTAGTCCTTGATGTACGAACGCTGCTGAGCGACCATGACGTGCGCGCGCTGGTTGTTGAACTGCATCAGCTTGGGCGCGAGCAATTGGTCGGCGGTCTGGTCCTTGCGCACGGCTTGCAGCACGGCGCTGGTTTGGAGCGCTTGCAGGAAGCGGAACTGGAAGAGCGCGCCCTGCCCGGGGTTGCTTTGAATCGATTGGCCCAAGGGCGAGGAGAGCGGATTGGCCGGGAGGATGCCCTGCGTAAGGCCTTGGACGAGCACCGGCGAGCCGAAGATTTTGGAATACCATTGCTTGCGGAAGCCGGCCGGCGCCAGCGCAGGACCGGTGTCCGGATTGCCCTGGTTGGGGAAGTTCGAATCCAGGCGCGGATGGAGCAACAGGATTGGCGCGTTTGCGGCGCGGTTCACGAAAGGCGGCGTCGGAATGAAGTGCTGGAACTGGAACGCCGGCGACGACTGAACGTCCGACGGAAGCGGCGGCGCGAGGCCCGGCCCGCCGCCCGCGGGGAACAAGCCGTAGCGCGAGGGCTGGTTGAGCGGATCGACGGCCGCGTTGGCCAAGCCGGGTTCGTTGGGCGCCGAGTCCAAGCCGGTCAGGCTGACGCCGATGTTTTCGAGGAAGTTATCGGTCACGTCCACGAAGCGGACTTGGGTCAGCACCTGGATGGTCTGCGTTTCACGGAAGCTGCGCAGCAACTGGCGGATGCGCTCGTGAACTTCAGGGCGCTGGAAGACCACCAGTTTGCCGTTGCTCACGTCGATGGTGAACTGCGGGTCGGTGAATTCAGCGGCGAGGATTTTGTCCTTAATCAGCGAAGCCAGATCGACGTCCTGCAACTGCGTGACCGGTGTGGTTTGCTGGAACGGATCGACCTGCTGACCGCTGGCGGACGCACCGACGTCGATGCGCGGGCCGGGGAAATCGGTGATGGTCGTGGTCAAATCGCGGATGTCGTAGATTTCAAGCTCGCCTGTCGCGGCGGCGTCGGCTTTCTTGGTGATGAAGACGGCCTGCTGGCGCAGATCGTATTCGAGCTCGGCGAGTTTGAGCACCCACTTCAGCGCCAGTTCCAGCGGCATGTCCTGCACGCGCAGGTTAATCGGCGTCTTGTCGGCGCCTTCGGCCACCGCTTTCGGGTCGAGAATGATGGTGACCTTGGTCAGCGTATTGAGGAATTTGAGCGCTTCCACCAGCGGCGTGTCCACGAATTCGAACGAGACCAGGCGCTTCATTTTTTTGCGGATTTCCTCTTTCCACGGCTCTTCGGCGCGGCGGCGCGTTTCCTGTGAAGTGCGCTGGGCGATCTGGCGCCAATCGTCCGGGTAGATCAGGTAATCGCTGTGCGGAATGTTGTAGCGGTCCGCGCGTTCGCGGCTGAGCAGGAACTGTTCGCGGTATTCCTCGTCGATGTCCTTCTTGCGCGTTTCGTAGAATTTATCCTGTGTCTTGATCTTGATCGCGCTGGCGTCGGGATTACCCGGATCGAGTTCCAGCACTTTTTCGGCTTGTTCCTTGGCCAATGAGTAGCGGCCGGTGTCGAAGGCGGTGCGGGCCGCATCGAGAGCCATGTTGAGCTTGCGCTCGTCGTCTCGCCGGCGGCGATCGAGTTCTTTTTGAGCGGCGGCCGCCGCTTCGCTCTGGGCTGATTGCAGCACGCTCTGTTTAAGGCCGGCGACGGCCTTTTCGCATTCGTTGTAGAGCGATTTTACTTCGGCTTCCTGCTCGCCCGTGACGACCACGACGGGGAGATATTTGATGATCTCACGCGCTTTTTCGAATTCCACCATTGCGTTTTCGTACTTGATCTTGCGCTCGGCGGGGCTCAAATGCGAATCGTCCTTGGCTTCCTGCATGTATTTCTTGCCGCGGTCGATGCGGTTGTCGAGTTCGACGAGATCGGCCTGCGTTTTGGCCTGAAGGTATTCGGCCACGTTCTGCAGCGCGGAACGGATGCGGGCGTCGCGGTGCTGGAACTTGTCGCGGACTTGAATCAACAGACCGCGGACCTTGCCATTTTCAGGATCGAGTTTGGCGGCATATTCCAGTTCGCGCTTGGCGCCTTCGAAATCGAAATTGTCGTAGAGCCGCTTGCCGGCTTCGTAGTGCGCCTCGACTTCGGCCCTAATCTCGGCCTTGAGCTTGGCCTGAGTGATGGCTTCCTGTTCGAGCAGCTTTTTGGCCTTGTCCTCGGCCTCCGGCGCGACGGCTTCGCCGGCGAGCGCGGGCGCGCAGAGCGCGAAGGCCAGCAGCGCCGTTGCGAGGCACTTCAACCATGCCGCATTGACTGGAACAATCATCGTACGCATCTCCAAGTAGAACCTTCCCCTCACCCCGCGAGCGAGTACGCTCGTCGGCCCTCTCCCCCAAGGGGAGAGGGCAACTGCGGCGTTGCGCTTCGCGCAACCCACAACTCGCTCATTTGCACTTAACCTTTTCCTTTGACTCTTCCTTCCGTTCGATCGGGTACATCGGGCCGGGCGCTGGATTATCCAGCAGCTTTTCTTCCTCTTCGTTGAACAGAATGATGCGCGGGCTGATCAGGATCGCCAGGTTGGTCTTGACGTTGTCCACGGTGTTCCAGCGGAACAAGCGGCCGATCACGGGCAGATCGCTGAGGAACGGCACGCCGTTCTCGGCGTTGAACTTCAGGTTTTTGTACAAACCGCCGACGAGCATGATGCCGCCGTCGGGCACCGTGGCCGTGGTGCGGACGCGGCGGATGGCCAGTTCGGGGAACTGGATCGGGAAAGAGAGCATGATGATGATGGCGACGTTGGCACCGTTATTAATGGTGAAGGCGTCGATCTGGCGGGTCACGAAGTTCACCAGGTCGGTAACCGTCGGACGCAGTTCCAGCGTGACGTAGCGGCGGTCGCTGGAGACGATGGGCTTGACGTCCAGCACCACGCCGACCAGGAACTGGCGGATGACGGGGTCGTAGCTGTCGCCGGAGATTTCGTAGTCGGCCACATAGGACTGCTGGCGGGCCACGAACATGTTCGCGCGCTGCGTGTTGAAGACCGTCAGGCGCGGGGCGACCAGCGTGCTGGAGTTTTCACGCACGGCCAGCGCGCGGATGAAGGCCTGCATCTGCGCGTTGTTGAGGATCGTGACCTGAGCGGACAAGCCGCCCTGGCGCACGGTGTTGGTGGTATCCTGGGCGGAAATAGTATCGGGATCGTTGGGGAAAAAGTTGATGAAGTGATTGACGATCGAGCCGACTTCGGAGAGCGCGCCGCCGTTGACGGTGTCGGGGCCGTTGACGAAGCCGGGGAAGGGTATATTGCCGGGCGACGATTCGCCCGAGCCGGGCACGCGCGGCTGGATGAAGCCGGTGGGCGCGCCGAGGCGGCGCAAATCGCCGAAGTCGCCGGTCAGCACGTTCGGATCGAGGCCCTGGAATTCGACGCCGGTCTCTTCGAGGTATGCTTCGCGGATATTCAGGAAGCGCGACTCGATGTTGATCATCATCTTCTGCGTCGAGCGGAAGTTGCTGAGCAATTGGTCGATGAGCTTGTGCACTTCAGGGCGCTGCATCACCACCAATTTGCCGCCCTTTTCTTCAATCGAGGTGCCTTGCGCCGGGTCCCACGTGTCGGGACGGATGCGGGTCTTAATCATTTCTTGAATGGTGGCGTTGGTGGGCGGAGTGGTCTTAGGAGCACCGCCGCCAAAGGGTCCCGCGCCGCCGGCGCCGGGCGCGGCGCCTTTGTCGCCGGCCACGGTGATCTGGAATTCGGGGCCGGGGAAGTCCTGAATGCTTTGCGTCAAATCGCTCACGTCGTAGATGCGCATTTCGACCTGCGGCAGCAGCGTCTGCGGCTTGCTGATGAAGATCGCATTGTCTTGCAGCGCGTATTCGAGTTCGGCCAGTTTCAGAATCCATTCCAGCGCCAAATCCAGGTTCATGTCGGTGACGCGGAGGTTGATCTGCGGCGGCTGTGCGGCAAGCACCTTTGGGTCGATGATCATGGTCACATTGGCCAAGTGGCGCAGGAATTCCACGGCGTCGGCCAGTGGCGTGTCCACGAACTCGAAGGAGACTTTGCGCTGAAGCTTTTTGCGGATGTCGGCTTTCCACGGCTCTTCGCTGATCTTCTTTCCAATCGCGGTGTCGGAGCGCTTGGAAATCTGATCCCAGTTGGGCGGGTATTGAATCAGCGGCGCGGTGGCGATTGAGGCTTCGTCCACGTCCAACATGCTTTGGCGGTACTCTTCGGCAAAGTCCGCGCGGAAATCGATCTTCTCTTTGGAGTGATAGGCCGAGCGCGCTTTGCGCTTCCAGCTTTCGGCGGCGGCGTTGAGCGGGTCGGCGATCAGCACGCGCATGGCCATCTGTTCGGCGTCGTGGTACTGCTGCATGTCGTAAAGCGCTTTGACGGCTTCGAGCATCTTGTTGATGCGGATCCTGTAAAGCTCGGTCTGGCGCGTCCGCACCAATTCGTTTTGCTGCATCGCAATGGTTCGGTTGTTGAACGAAATGGCTTCGTTGACCTTTTGTATCTTTCCGGCGACGCGGGTGAGCGCTTCCTGCACGCGCTTGCGCATCGAGGGCCATTCGGCGGACGGGGGCATGTAATTGATGATGGTGAGCACGCGCTCGTAGCGGCCTTGGGCGGTTTCCAGATTGATCAACTGTTCGCCGAGCGAACGGATGCGATGCTCCGGGTCGGTCGCCAGCGATTCTTCGGTGCCGCGGTTTTCGAACGTTTGGGCTTCGTCGAGCAGGTGGCTGAGCAGAATGGTCTGCTCCTGCATCTTCACTTTCTCTTCGTTGACCATCTGGCGCGCAATGGCAGCGATGGGGTTGACGTCGATGTTGAGCAGCGCGTTGACGGTGCGCAGTTTTTCCTGGGCGCCTTCGTGGAGCGGGTCTAGCTGCAGCGCGCGCACAAAATATTGCTTGGCCTTTTCGTATTCCCAATCGTTGAAGAGGCGCAAGCCGGTCTGATAGGCCTGTTCGGCTTCGGCACGTTTGGCCTGCATTTCAATGCTTTGCAATTTCGCCGCTTCGCGCAGGCGCTTTTCTTCGGGCGTTTCGGGTTTCGGCGGCGGCGGCGGGTTCTTGTTGTCGTCGTCGGCGACCAGCGCCACGTTGGAGTTGGCGTTGGGCGTAGCTGAATCGGCAGGCGCGACGGCGGTCTTTCCGGCATCGGCTTTGATCGGAGTCCAGCGCACGCCGGATTCGGCTTCCTTGCTCAACAATTCGTTGGCGACTTTGGCCTTTTCTTCGACGTTCGTAGTCCCGCCTTTAGACGGAACCGGTTCGGATGCGACAGTCTTTCCGCCTGAAGGCGGGACTACAAACGTGTCGTTCCTGGGTGTTGCGATTTTCACGTCGGCGATGGCCTTCGCTGCGCCGGCGAGCACCGGCGCCGCTTCGGGCGCGACAACCGGAATGATTTTGACGCTGGCAATGGCTGAGGCCGCGCCTTCAAGCGCCGGAGCCACATCCGGCGTCACAACCGGAACGAGTTTCACATCGGCGATGGCCTTGGCAGCGCCTTCCAATGCAGGCGCCACTTCGGGAATGACGACGGGAATGATTTTCACATCGGCGATGGCCTTGGCAGCGCCTTCGAACGCGGGCGCAACCGCGGGCAGAATCACGGGTTCGAGCTTCACATTGGCGATGGCGGCGGCGGCACCTTCTATTGCGGGCGCAATGGCCGGCGCAATCGGTGCGGGCACGGCAATTTCTTTTTTGGCTTCGGGCTTCGTGTCCGCTTTGGGGATGTCAACGGTGTCGCCTTTCGGCGCGAGCTTGACGTCGGCGATGGCTTTCGCGGCGCCTTCAGCAGCTTTGGCCGCGTCGGATTTCGCTAAAGCGGCAATGGTCGCTTCCCGATTAGCAGAGACAGGTTTTGCCGCCGGATCGATTCTGCTCAGATCCACGGCTTCGCCGGTGGGGATGTCAGCCGGTGAAGTGATGTCCAGCACCGAACGCCCGGCACCGCCGTTGGCCACCACGGGAGGCGTATCGAGGTCCGCTCCAAGGTCGCCCTTCTTATTTGCACAACTGGTCAGCCCCGCGAAAACTCCCGCGACACAGGCTAAACCGGCAAGCGTACGCAATCGTCTCATTCGACCGCGCCGTCCTTTCTGCATGAGCCTGCGCAAAAACCGCAGTGACACGGTAATGCGCGTTGCAAATCCATTTATGGAAACTTCCTTAACTCTAACGGCTTTTTGTTTTCCGTCAAGGCGTTTGTGACAAATTAAGTGCTGAGTCTTCAGTCCTGAGTGCTGAGTCCTGAGTGCCGAGAAACGGCGGACAAGCGCTTCGCGCTTGCATTCTCAGGACTCGGCACTCAGGACTCAGGATTTTTGTGTTGACCAGATTAGGTCTTGCGAGGGTGCGGATTGCTGCAATGAAAAAATAAAAAACGGGAAAAAGTTGAAAATCGATCCGGTGGCGTTTAGGAGCGGCGGCACTCTTGCCGCCGAGAATGCCTTTCCGGCTAACAACGGCGGCAAGAGTGCCGCCGCTCCTGCTGCTGCGCACGATGCGCAGGATTCTCATTCCTTGTGCTGATCTTTGAAGAATTTCACGATCAACCCGGGCGCTTCGTCGGGAAAGGTGTGGCCGCCGGGATAAATCACCGACACGAACGGCGTCCCCGTTTTCGACGCGTAAATCGTCCCGACCAAATCGCCCGCCGTCGCCCAGGGCTTGCCTTCGCTCTCGCAGCCGTTGACTTTGCGCACGCCTTCCATGGTGAGCGACTGAAATTTGAACGGCACGATGGCGTCTTTCTCGCCGGCGATGTGCAGCGCGGGAAGCGGCTTGAACGCTTTGATCCCCGCCAGCGCCACGCCCGCCACGGGCGCGACGGCGGCGAAAACGTCACCGCGCGCCTGCCATAAATCGTAGGTGAAGACCGCGCCGTTGGAATGGCCGGTGCAATAAATACGCTTGGAATCGATCTTGTAATCCTTCTGCATCGTCGCGAGCACCGCATCGAAGAATTTGAGATCGCGGTCGTTGAGATCGCCGACTTTCTGCTGCCAGCCGTTCTTCGTTCCTTCGGGATCGGTCTTGCCGGCGGCGGGCAATCCTTGCATGTAGACGCAAATCGCTTCGGGCCAGAGTTTCTGAAAATTGTGGCGCGTGGCCGCGAAGCGTGCGGTGCCGCCGTGGCCGTGAAAATCGAAGAGCAGCGGCGAGTCCTGCGTCTTCGCGGACACCGGGAAGTAGACGAGCGCTTCGCGCGTGACGCCGTCGAGTTGCCAAGTCATGCGTTCAAGCGGGGGAGTGTCCGCGGCGAACGTTGAAAAAACGGCGAGCGCAATAAAGGCGGGTAGAAGGAATGTGTTTTTCATAGTGATGCTGGGTTTATCGAAAAGAGGGGCAATGTCAAATTGTGAAATGTCGGCCCCATCATCCAGAATGAGTGGTCATTTTTTGCGAACTCTCTTTTTGCCACGGAGCGCACAGAGGGACACAGAGGAATAAGATTAGAACAATTCCGCGAACAAACCGGTACAGGACGCGCGGCCCTTGGTCCGGCGCGGGTTGGTTTCGTTCGAAGCGGTGTTTCGCTCGCATTTTTGTTACGTGCCGCGCGACAGCATCGTGCCCGGCGCGATGACGATGGGCGATCTGTGCGACGTGGCCGGCGCGCTGGCGCCGGTGCCGCTGCGCATGGCGGAACGTTGGATGGGCGCGATTGTGTGGTGGACGAGGCGGAATTGCAGCGCGCATTGGGGCTGGCGCTGCGGGCGTATGTGGGGGCTCCGGGGCGATTAATGGTTTCGGCGAAGAGCGGGGAGGATGGGGGCAAGTGGCTGGTGAAGGCGTTGAAGTGATGGCGGGTGCCACTGGTAGGTACTCCTACCAGTGCGGATCGGCAACGCGCGCCCGCACATTCTCCGAACTCCCGCCGGCACGAAAAATTTCACACTTCAGTATTTCACCACCACCGGGGGTGCCACTGGTAGGTACCCCTATCCAGTGCGGATCGAAAACGCGCGCCCGCATGTCGTCGCCCTCCCGTCGGCACCAAAAACGCCGATTCAATATTTCACCACAGTCACTACCGGCAACGCCGGATCAATCGGCGATTCAGGCTGATGCCAGCGCCGCCAACTTGACCACCGCCACTCGTCCGGGGAATTTACCAACTTTCGTTGCACAGGATTATTGTGCATATACTCCAGTTTCGTCCAAAAATACCGTTCCGACCACACATTCAAATCGTGCCCGCCGCCTTCCTGCCAGAATCGAAACGTCAACTTTCCGGGCCGTTCGCGAATCGTCAATTCCTGAAGCAACGGACTGTTCAATTTCTTCAAATGATTTTTGATGCGCAGCGAGTATGGCCGCTTGAAGGCGTGTTGAAACGCGGCAATCGAATAGACTCCCTTCTGAGGCCACACCAACATATGGACATGTTCCGGCATGTAGACAAAACCACAGAGTTGAAAATCGTGAGCGGCGAGTGTCTTGTTTAACGTCTCGGAAAGCCACGTTCGGAAAAGGTCGTTTGTCAGCAGCGGCCGACGAAGGTAGCATGAAAACGTGAGGAAATGCAGGTGGCCCAATGCTGCTTCTTTAAGTAAAAAATGAAAAATAGAAAGCCTCCTTTTTGGACGATTCAAAGTTTGGCGAACTTGAATCTGCGATCCAAAAGGAGGCTTGACTGTGAACATCATCGTCTCGAATCGAGAGCGTACTGT
>DATGGK010000267.1:0-5438 GCA_035308565.1 Planctomycetota bacterium
CGCAGCCCAGCGGCCGGCCCGCGGAAATCCCGAAGCCCAAGCGCGACGCGAGCGACACCGACGCGACGTTCAAAGCGAAAGAAGAAAAATACAACGCCGACGAAACCAAGCGCAAAGCGGACGAAGAGAAATGGTTGGAGGGCGTGAAGAAACTGCTCGCGCAAAAACTCTCGCCCGACGCGCTCAAGAATTACGACGGCGTGATTTTCCTGAACACGTCCGGCGAATTGCCGCTGCCCGACAGGCAGGCGTTCATCGACTGGTTGAAGAGCGGCAAGTCGTTCGTTGGAATTCATTCCGCCGCCGATACGCTGCACGGCTTCAAACCTTACGTCGAAATGTTGGGCGCCGAAGCTGACGGGACGCCGTGGAACGAAAAGCTGACGGTGCTGGTGCAGGACCGCAAGCATCCGGCGTCGGGGCCGTTCGACCGCAAATTCGAAATCGCCGAGGAATTCCTGCAATTCAAAAACTGGAAGCGCGACGACCTGCACACGCTAATGGCGCTCGATCCGAGCAACGACGAACGCCCGAAAAAATCCGCGCAGCCCGGCGAGCCGGAGAAAAGCGTCTTCGAACGCGGCAGCCGCGCCGACAAGGATTACGCCGTCGCGTGGGTCAAGGAATTCGGCAAAGGCCGCGTCTTCTACACCAGCCTGGGCCAATCCGAGGACGTTTGGCGCGACGACAATTTTCAGCAACACGTCTTCGCCGGAATCCGCTGGGCGCTCGGCCAGTTGAGTGACACCAAGCGCGACGGAATGTAAGTTCTGCGACACGTTGGTCGCCGATTGCCGGGCAGACACGGAGACGCGGAGACGCGGAGACGCGGAGAAAAACTACAACAAATTCCTGTTTACACGCGCGCCGCGCCGATTAGAAGCGCAGCATGTCATTGCCCACAACCCTGCGCCGCTGGTTTCGCTTCAGTCTGGCTGAATTGCTGGTGGCGACGATTCTGCTGGGGGCGGGGGTAGGGATTTATGTGCTGGCGAGCACGGCGAGTTTTCAACATGATTTGAAATTGGAGAGCGTTCGCGTGGCGCGCTTGATTTCGCGTGACGAGTTGCTTGTACTGTACACAGATGCGAACAGACAAGATCAGTTGTTAAAAGTTCATCTGCGATCAGGTTCGACGACTCCGTTTGTAGTTGGCATAACGAGTAAATTCCAAGCCGACAATCGGGTTTATGCTTTGGAGGTATCTCGCGATCACCGAATAATTGCCATCTCTTTGATTGCGACAGCCCCATTGTTGGTGGTTTGTGATGCAACCACCGGCAAGATCACGAGGGTCTTCGATGACGCGATTCCCGCGATTGTCGCTGTGTCGATTCATGGCGGGTACATCGCAACGAAGGATGAAACTTTGCCGGACGGCACCAAATTGGGTCCCGTCTATGATGTGACCGAGGGTAAATTAATTCCGGAATGGCGAAAATGTGCCGGGGTTCGTCTATTTCTTGCGAATGACTCACGCGTTTTATGTATCACCCCTAGCGCGGCGAAAGTAATCGAATTTCCGTCTGCAAAGCCACTTTTTTCGATAGGCAGGGGCGCATGCCCTGCTTGCGTCGTTGCTCTCGCAGACGATGAAAGTTGCGTTGCGATTCAGGACGAAGACGGCACGGTTGGATTGTTCAATCCCGAATCTGGCAGCTTTTTAGGGCCCCGCATTGATCATGGCCACGGGGAAGTGCTGGCGGACGTTGCAATCGAACCATCTGGAAATCTCGTCGCAGCGAGTTCCTTCTCTCGCAAAATTACCCTGTGGAATCGCTACACCGGCAAGCAGGAGGCGCTCATTGACACCGGCGCCATCAACCAATACGTCGCCTTCCCCGAACGCGGTCGCCTCCTCACCCTCAGCGCCGACGGCAAGCTCACCGTCCGTCGTGTCGGCGCGAACAATTCCGAAATCGCGCTCTACATCGTCGCGGCCTGCGCGCTCGCCGTGTTGATTCTGCTGCGCCTCTTCCGCCGCTTGCCTGCAAAAAAAGCTCGCGCCGCCGTTTCTGACTCCTGACTCCTGATTCCCTCACTCCTGATCCCTGATTCCTGACTCCTGGCTTTGCTTTCTGTCTTTTTCGAAATAATTGGAATAAATTCGCGTCCTTGCGGAACAGTCTTTTGTGCAAGAAATGGCGGCATGCGGCGTATATTCTCTTTGCAGGCCGGCGCGAGGACGCGGGCAAACTTTGGCTTCGTGTAAGTGGGTGCTCTTAATTATGTTGATGTTGCGATGGATGGTTCGTGTGTCGATGCTCGCTTTTGTCTGCCTTTGCGCGGTCGCGTACGCCGCGGATCGGGTCGGTGCTGAAGCGTATCTGGCGGGCGTGCCGACGTTGATTGCCAGCGGCGATTTCAAAGCCGTCGAGGATTTGTGCAAACGCTCGCTGCAATCCGACGACACCTGCCCTTCCGCCCACTACTATATGGGCATTGCGCTTGAAAAAGGCGGCAAGACGCGCGACGCCTTGAAAGAATATCAGGCCGCGATCAGCTTCGCGACCAAAGAGAAGAACGCCGACATCATCGCGAAAGCCACCGCCGCGGGCAAGAAGCTTGGCGCGGGCTTGATCGAAATCGACGCCGCTGACAACAGGCTCGCCGACAAATTGCAGAAGGTCGCCGCCGAAGCGCAGGAATTCGGGCGCTGGGAAACAGCCAGGCAGGCGTTGACGTCGCTCATTGTCCTGCAGCCGGATAATCAGAAAGCCAAAGAGGCGCTCGAGAAAGTCAAGAAGGCGATTGCCGAGCGCGGCGATCCGGTGCGCACAAAAATCGCCGCCGCGATGCTGGCGGAAGTCTGGTACAAACTGGGCATTCAGAAAAAAGACGAAGCCACTGAAATGGCCAAAACGCTCTCCACGAAATACAACGACACCGAATGGGGCAAGGAAGCCGCGGGAATGCTCGAACGCGATTTCGCTCCGCCCAAAAAAGAGGAACTTGCGCAGCTTTCGCAGCAGTTGAAAGATCAGGACACGAAGCTGGCGTCGTCGCAAAAGACCGCGCCATCGATTCCCGTCAGCACGCAGTCCAAGACAGCGTCCGGCGCGCGGCCGGGCGACATCAGTGCCATGGAAAAAGCCGCGGAGGACGAAACCAAAAAGCTCGCCAAGGACGGCCTGGTCACTGCGTTCAACGACGCGTATTTCAAAGGCAAATCGTTCTACGCCAACGCCACGCCCGGCGCGGAAGGAAATCAGGACAATCTGTGGAAGGCGCTGGAGCAGTTCATCCGCGCCGAGAGTTTGTACGCGCGCATCGAGACGGAAAATCTGAAGACCGACGACATCGCCGAAAACGCAAGGGAAGCCGCGATGCTGCGGTACGCGTGCATGAAGATGACGATTCTGGCCAAATAGTGCTGAGTCCTGAGAACGGGAATCGAGTAGGACGGGCCTCCGAGCCCGTCCCAACCAAGGGGAACGGATTATGAAAGCCATCACGACGATTGCGGCGCTTGCGGTGCTTGCGCTGGTGAGCATTGGGCTGGTTCGCGCCGAAGAGCGCAACATCGCCGACGGCCTCGCCGCCACCGGCGCCGCTTTGGCCGCGAAAGGAAACATCCCCCAAGCCAAAGACATGCTCTACAAAGCGCTCGTCCACGACGAAAACTGCCCCGACGCGCTGTATGAACTGGCGCGCATCATCGAGAAAGAAGACGTGAGCCTCGCCGCGGATTTGTACCAACGCGCCTTCACGGAATACACGGCGGACAACAAGCCGGCCTCGGCCGCCAAACGCAGCGACGCGGAAAAACGCATGCGCACGCTTAATCCTGCCGCGCCCAAGCTCACCGCCGCCTACGAAGATTACGCGCAGGACCTCGACAAAGTCGTCAAGAAGCTCACCGACAATTTGACCGAAACGTCGGCGATGGAGCGCGTCAACGATCTGAAACTGGCCACCCTTGTAACCTCAGACAAGATGCCCAAGTTCTACACGGCTGCACAGGAGAAAAAGTCCGCGCCAACGCCGCCCGCGGCTGACAATGGCAACAAAGGCAACAATCCGGGCACCGGCAACACCCCGCCGCGCAACCGCTTTGGCCGCACTGAGGAGAATCCGAAGAACGGCACCACCACGCCGGAAGTCGAGAAGGAATTGAAAGCGCTGGGCTGGGCCACCGTGAGCGGCTCGTGGGTGAAAAAGGGACCGAACATTTACGAAGCCACCGACGCGAAGCTCGAAGCACCGAAGACGAGCGGCACGATCGATCTGTGGATCGTCAAGGATCCCAATATCGCCAAAGACACGGTCGTGAAAGCCGCAGTGCGCAACGATGCGGCCAACGCGCAATTTGGCGGATTCGGCAACCCTGGCGGCGGGCCGACCACCAACGAAATGAACGGCTATGGCATTCGTTACGAAGGAAAGGATTTCCGCGAATTTGGCCACGGCGACCGCAACCGCCGCGGCCCGGGCGGCGGGCGCGGCCAGCAGGCCAATAACGGCCCGATGGAAGTTGGCCGCCACAACACCACCGAAGGCCGCAATCATTTCGTCGTCAAGATCGACGATTCCACGCTGGAAATCTATTTCAACGACAGCCGCACCTACAACACCTCCGCGGCCAAGATCGCCAAAAACGGCAATTTCATGATCGACGTCAACGGCACGGTCACCATCGAAATGCCCAAGGTCACAGGACAGTAATTGTAAAATTCATGTAAAGATCGACCTGCATGCTGGCGGCGCATTGTGCGCTGTGGTATTGTTTGTCGGAAAATTGAATTTTGTTTCTATTAAACGTGTACCTGGCGCGGGGTACTCTTGTTAAACACACGTTGCGTCGAATTTCGCCGAATTCCTTGAATTGTTGAAACACTTTGCCGCGGATGACGTCTAATCGGGTAATTCGGGAATTGAACACCATGTCCATTGTACGATCTCTTTTGATCTTGATTTTGCTTGCGATGGCCGGCGCATGGGCCGCTGACCGCACGCAGGCGGACGCCTACCTCGCCAACATTCCGTCGCTGATTAAAAGCGAAGACTACAAAACGATCGAAGATTTGTGCAAGCGCGCGCTGCAAGTTGACGAATCCTGTCCGAGTGCGCACTACCATCTCGGCTTGTGCCACGAAAAAAATAGCAAAGCCCGCGAGGCCGTGAAGGAATACCAACTCGCCGCCTCGCTGGCCACAAAAGAAAAAGACATGGCGCTGGCCGGCAAAGCCAACGCCGCCGCCAAACGCCTCGGCCAAGGCTTGATCGAACTCGACACCCTCGACCAACGGCTCGCCGACCGCATGCACAAACTCGGCGACGAAGCGCTCGACGCCGGACAATTGGACACGGCCTCGCAAGCCTACACGGCGCTGACCGTGCTTCAGCCGGACAATGCCAAGGCCAAGGAAGCGTTGGACAAAGTCACCGCCGCCATCGCCGCCCGCGGCGATCCGGTGAAGAGCAAACTTGCCTCCGCG
>DATGGK010000268.1:0-43064 GCA_035308565.1 Planctomycetota bacterium
GGAAATTTGACGATGAAAAACGTGTTGACGAACTTGGCATCCCCCCGGCCGCAAGGAACTTCGCCTTGCGTTCAGGATAACACGTCTTTGCTGAAACTTCGTCTCATTTTCCTATATCGCTCTCTCTCACAGGAGAGAGAACTTGTGTAGATACTAATGCCGCTGGGGTGGGCCACCCAACACTCATCGCTCAACACTTTGCACTTAAGACTCAGCACTCAGGACTCAGCACTCAGGACTTAAACAATGATGTCACCGCCCGATACTGTCCTCAAACACGACGGCCGCAAAGTCCCCTTCGAAGCCTGGCGACTCGAAGCCTCCGTGCGCCGAGCCGCCTGCGACTCCGACGCCACGCTGGTCGCCGACGCCGCCGCGCGCCTCGGTCGCCAAGTCGCCGGCGATGTGGCCGAAGCCGCGCTGGCCGAAGGCAAACACGTCATCGCCACTGCCGACATCCGTTCGCTGGCCGCGCAAGCGCTGCGCTCGCTGAAACTCGAAACAGTCGCCAGCGCCTACATGGATCACGCGCGCGCCGCGTCGATGCTCTTGTGGCGCGTGCGCGTGATCGAACCCGCGATGCAACGCGCGCCCTCCTCCGGCTCGCCGTGGGACCGCCGCCGCCTGCTCGAATCGCTGCGCGCCTCCGGCGTCGGCCACGACATGGCCGGCTGGGTCGCGCGCGAAGTCGAACGCCGCGTTGTCACGCTCGGCATGGAATACATCTCTCCCGCGCTGGTCCACGCGCTGGCCATGCTCACGCTCCCGCCCGACGCCTACGGCGCGCGCGCCTACAGCGTCCGCCGCGTCGCATTTTCAGCCGCGCCCAATCTTCCGAATTGGAGCGACCGAGCCGGCGTTGAGCATCCCCTGCCATCCACGGGCGCCGCGCTGGAACAATTCTGGATGCAAGGCGTTCATTCCGCGCCCGTGATCCAAGCCGCGCGCCACAACCTGCTCTCGCTCGAACCTTACCCGTCGGCATTCAACGAAGTTTCAGCATCGGAAACCCACGCGCCAAGTGACCCGTGCGATGTGGATTTCGCCGGGTGGCTCGCGCAAAATATTGAACGCGACACGTCGCCGCTGATGGCTCTCGCGGAAACGCCCGCGCGCCTCGACTCGCTCGCCGAAAAACTCGCCGCGACGTTTGCAGTTGCGCCTTTAGGCGGCCAAACGCGCGCCGAATCGCCCGTCCTGGCGCAAAAGCAAACCCTTACGCTCCTCTTCAAATCGCTCCCGCAAAAATATTTCGACGCCGCGCAGCGCGCCATGCCCATTACGCTCAACGCCGGCGGCCTGATCGCGCGCGAAGCGCTGCGCGATCTCGACCGCGCCTGCGCGCGCCTGGCCGAACTCGCCGCGCTCGCCGCCCAGGCGCACCGTGAACGCGAAGATTATTTCCTGCGCTCGCCCGTGCGCGGCCGCATCCTTCCCATCGCCCTCGCCGGCCTCTGGAACGCCGCCGCCGCCATGCTCGGCGAACCCTTCGACGCCGCGCAACCTTCGCACGATTCGCGCCGCCTCGTCGAAAAACTCTGCCAGTCCGCGCGCGACGCTGTCGCCGCCTTGCGCGACGAAAGCGGCATGGCCCTGGCGCTGACCGGCGCGGCCCCTCTCGCCGCCGAACGCCGTCTCTGGCGCAACGACCGCGACTTTTTCCTGCGCGACGGCATCACGCTCCACGACGCCGGCGCCTACGAAAACAGCCCCGCGCTGAAACTCTCCGCCGGCGTGGACGATTTCACCAGCCGTGTCGATTTCGCCAAAGCCTTAAGCGCCGCCTTCGACGAACCGCCGCCCGTCGTCATCGAAGTTCCGCCGATTCCCGACGCCGATACCGCGCAATGGAAAGACCTGCTCGAAGCCCTCTCCAAAGCCGCCCTCGCCCGCGTCCTCCTCCGTTTCACCGGCGCTCCCCGTGCCGTCACAAATCTATCGCGCGCCCTGAAATCCTATCTAGTCGGCTTCCCGTTGTTAGAAGGCCTGACCGGCGAATTCCCGCAATAAAAAATTTCCTGCGCGGAAACGAGCGTAAATCAACCACGCCATCCGCGCCGTTAGTTTATTCGCCGTTCGTGAGCCACTGGCCCTGCCAGTGCGGCTCCCGTCCGACCGCTAAAATTAAATTTGCCGCCCCGCACGCAGAAAATTCTCCGACGCCACCCATTGGGCCTATTCGTCCTATCAGGCCTACTCAAATTGCATCAAAAACTTCCACGTCCATGCGCTTGAATCTGCGTCCATCTGCGATGAATTTTGCCACTCGCATCACCTCAACGCATCACTGACGTTCCCCACATTCCGTGAAGATTCGCGCGATTCGTTGTTCACTCCCTCGCATTCAACCACACCGCCACCCCAAAGAAAAACGCCAGCGTCCCCCCGCTCATCCCGCGCTGCGATGTAAACATGAAAATGCTCGCAACCGCCGCCCCGACACAAGCACCCAACGACGCCAGCGCCAGCAACCTGCGCGTGTCGTCGCCTTCGCGCAAAAATGCCCCCGCCGCCAGCACCAGCCACGACGCAAAAAACAACGCCACCGCCGCCAACCCCACGGCACCCAACTCCACCGCCGTTTTTTCCAGCAACCCAAATCCGTCGCGTTCATGCTGCTCAATGTCAAAGCGCGCCTCGTCGTCCGTCGCCGCTCCGGGCTTGGGATAATATTTGTCGTCGTAAAAATTGTTGATCGTCGGCGTGAAACGCCCCGCGCCCGCGCCCAAAATCCAATTCGGCCGGCTCTTCTCGTCAGTCGGGACTTTGTGCGAACGCAAATACTCAATCGCCGCCTGATACCGCCGCAGCCGCGGCGTCGGAATCCGTTCGTCTTTCGTTTCATCCGGCTTCGCGATCAACGAAAGTCCACGCGTCAGCGTCGCCGCGTTATTCCGTTTCGCAGGCAACTTGGGCAGCACCACAACCAGCAGCAACACAATCCCCGTAATAATCGCACACGCCGCCCAGCATTTTCGCGCCGCCATACACGCCGCCGCCACCGCAACCACACCTGCCACGGTGCCCAGAAATCCGCCCACCGCCAGCGTGACGCACAGCGCCAGCGCCGC
Source organism: Planctomycetota bacterium (assembly GCA_035308565.1). Taxonomy (GTDB): domain Bacteria; phylum Planctomycetota; class SZUA-567; order H5-PLA8; family H5-PLA8; genus JANXLS01. The sequence continues at coordinate 3,072 of DATGGK010000268.1, forward strand.
CATCAGCGCCGCCACGGCTTTCACCACCGGATCTTTGTCGAACGCCGCGAACGCCGCCGCCGCCGGCACAAACATCGCCGCCTGCGCCCCAAAAAGCATCCGGTTGTCGTACCATCCGCCCAGCCGCATGTTGGTCGTGCCCGTTTTCAACGCATCCGGATTGCTCGAATTGTACGGCACGCCAACCGGCCCAATGTATTGGTAAAATGCATACAGCACGCACACCCCAAAACTCGCGCACAAAATCAGCGCGCATTTCCGAAATTCAGCCGGATCGTTGGCGACGTTCGCAAATACCCAACTCGACAGCAGCACCACGATCGCCGGATTGAGCGCCGCAAAGGCCCATTCCTCCATCGAACCGCCTTGTAGCCACGCATAGGACGCGATCGCGACGACACTCCAAATTACCGTGGAAAGACTTGGAAATTTGAGACGCGCCCATGCCTTGCCCTGCACGAGGTCGATGATCATTAACAAAGCGAGGACGCCCAGCAAAAAATCGAACGGCGAAAAATAGTGCGGGCGCTTCTGCGGGCCAAGGATGCGCTCGTAATTGATACTGATCGGCATCAGCGCCGCCGTCACATACATCAGCCACCGTCGCCAAACCGGCGGCACGGACATTGCAACATCGGGCGGTAAATTTGTAATGGTCATGCGATGAAGATAAATTCAAACCGAAAAATGCAAAATGCAGAATTGAAACTTGTACCGCCGGCGTCCCGCCGGCCCGTCGCGCGCAGCGCGACAAACCCGTAGCGCAGGCGTCCCGCCTGCACGTACTTTTCGCGAAGCAAAAACGCCGCTGTTCAACGCCAACGGCGTTGTGTCCCAAAGCCCAGGTTTGGACGTACTCGTCCCTACCCTGGGTCGCCAAGCGCGCGGTGCCCTCAACTCCATCGGAGTTGTGTCGCGGATCGCTCGGCGACGCTTGTATCCCCGGACGCAACGAAATCCCTTGGAAATAGACCCAATTTGATTATGCTTACCAATAAGAAGGTTGTCGGTGCCCTTTATTCGCCCTATGTGGCCTATATGGCCGATTGGGCTATCGCACCCACAACTGTGGCCTGGCTTTCCAAAATGGCACCATCCCAAACCACCGACCCCGCCCGCCTCCACTCCATCTGGCCCGCCATCGCCGCCGCGCTAGCCGTCAACCTCGGCGCGCTCCTCTCGTTGCGCCTCGCCCACGGCCGCTTTTTCTTCGACGATTCCCCCGACCTCGTACCCGTCGAAATTGCGTTAAGCACCCCCATTCCCCACTTGGACAACGCTCTCAATTTTCAACGCCCTCAACCCCTCGAAACCCCCTTCGTCCTCGAGAACAAAGTACCGCCCGAACTCTTCGATCAATTCCAGCCCAACGTGGCCAAACCCAACGGACTGCTCGACCTCGACGACGGCGGCACCGCGCTCGCAACCGATCCAAAACGCAACGGCGGCGGTGGCGGTGACGCCGCGCAGTCGCCCGAATTTGGCCACATTGAAACCGGCGACCACGTCTGGGCGCGCATGAAATGGAAGCCGGACGCGGGCGCTGAAATTGTCGCCGCCGGCGATGAAAGCGGAACGGGCGCATCCATTCCAGGCACGCTGAAAGCTCCCGGCGCCGGCATTGGTCTGGGCAACGGGGAAGGCTCCGGCGCGCTCGCCAGTCAAGGCGGTGGCCGCGGCTCCGGCGCCGGCCTCGGCGGATCGAATTCCGGCACAGGCTTAGGCACCGCGCCGCCGCTCGGACTCACCCGCCGCCCCATGCTCCTCAGCAAAGTCGATCCCATCTATCCCGAATCCGCGCGCTTGGCGCGCCATTCGGGTTCGGTCATGCTCAATGTTGAAGTGCTGCCCAGCGGCAATGTCGGCGAAGTGACCGTACAATCCTCATCGGGTTTTTCGGAACTCGATCAGGCAGCCGTAACCGCGGCAAAACAATATCGTTTCGCAGGCGCGCTGAAAGACGGCCAGCCCATTTCATTTTGGTTTCAAAGACCGTTTCGATTTACGGTCACAGTGGAATAAGGAGTTGGCATTTGCCGTCAGCGCCGACGGCGCGAACTTTTAAAGCCCAGGGCAAGCGTACCCGCGCAGCCCTGGGTAAGCCGCATAGGGAATTTGCAAGCCCCAAAGGGGCGAACTAAAGGAAAGCACATGGCCATCACAAACGCCGACGTCGTTAAAGTCGCGAAGCTCTCGCGCCTCGCGCTCAGCGGCGATGAAGTCGCGAAATACACCGAGCAGCTTGGCAAAATTCTGCATTACGTCGAGAAGCTCAACGCCGTGGACACGTCCACGATCGAACCCATGATCTCCGCCGCCGCCGACGGCAACGTCTTCCGCCCCGACCAGCCGCACGCCACACTGGACCGCAACGCCGCCTTCCAATCCGCCCCCGCCCACGACGGCGAATTCTTCCGCGTCCCGCCGGTGATTGAATAATTTCCCCTCTCCCTCCGGGAGAGGGCCGACGGGCGTACCCGCCCGCGGGGTGAGGGGGAAGGTGTCCGCGGGAGTAAATGCAACAAAGGATTTCAATGCCCTCTTTCCTTCGCACGCTTCTCTCCGCTCTCCTCATTTTCAGCGAAGCCTTCTGCGCCGATTTTTTTGTCTCTGCCACCGGCAGCGACACCAATCCCGGCACGCAAGCCGCGCCCTTCAAGACGATCCAAAAGGGCTGCGATTCCGCCGCGGCCGGATCGACCGTCTTTGTGACGGCCGGCATTTACAGCGAGCGCATCACGATCAATAATTCCGGCGACGCTTCGAATGGCTTCATCACCCTGCGCAATTTCAACACCGACGCCGTCGCCATCGACGCCAGCAACATTGCCGCGCCCGCTGGCGCCAGCGCCATAATCTGGATTCAAGATAAAAGCTACGTCCGCATTCAAGGCCTGGAGCTGCGCAATTATTCGACGACAACAAAGAACAATCTTATCGCCGGCATCTATTGCACCGGCGCCGGCGATCACATCGAAATCCGCAACTGCCACGTCCACCACATCGCCAACAACGCCGCGATTCCCATCGGCGGCCTCGGCCGCGACGCGCACGGCATCGCTTTTTATGGAACCAACGGTACGACCGCGTTGACGAACATCGTCGTCGATTCCTGCGAAGTCGATCACAACACGCTCGGTTCCAGCGAAACGATGACCTTCAACGGCAACGTCGATGGTTTTCAAGCCACGCACAACATGGTTCACGATAACGACAACATCGGCATCGACGCGATCGGCTGGGAAAAGACCGCGCCAAAGAACGACCAGGCGCGCAACGGAATTATCCGCGACAACACCGTCTTCAACATCGAATCGAAAGGCAATCCTGCCTACGGCAACGACACCAGCGCCGGCGGAATTTACGTCGATGGCGGGCGCGATACACTCATCGAACGCAACATCGTTTACGGCGCGGATGTCGGCATCGAAGTCGGCGTCGAACATCATCTCAAAACCGCCAGCGGCGTGACCGTGCGCGACAATCTGATCTACAATTGTGTGCTGACCGGCATTGGCTTCGGCGGCTACGACACGCGGCGCGGCATCACCGAAAACTGCCAGTTCCTCAATAACACGCTCTACCACAACGACACGTCCAACAGCGGCACCGGCGAAGTGATGATCCAGCAATCCAAGAACAACGTCTTCAAAAACAACATCGTCGTCGCGACCGATCAAAACATTCTCACGTCGAACGTCTTCGCCAAAGCCAAGTCGGCGGGAAACGTCTTCGACTATAATTTGTATTTCTGCTCCGGCGGCGCGAGCGCCAGCACCTGGGGCTGGCAGAAGAAGAATTTTTCGACCTTCGTGACTTATCAGGCCAAATCCCAACAAGACGCGCATTCCCTATTCGCCGACCCGCTCTTCGTTTCGCCGACAACGTTCGATTTTCATCTGCAAACTGGCTCGCCGGCCATCGACGCTTCCGATCCCGCGTTCGCGCCAGCCGCCGGCGAAACCGATCTAAGCGGCGCCCCGCGCAAAAACGGTTCAGCCGTCGATTTGGGCGCGTACGAAAAATGAGGGTGGGCCACTCACGTTAAAGGATGGATTCATGTCACAGTTCCTCTTCCTCCCCTTCGGCAGTTCCGGCGACACCTACCCCTCCGTCGGCCTCGCGCGCGAACTGCACCGGCGCGGCCACGACGTCACCGTCTGCGTCAACGCCTATTTCAAAATCGCCGTCGAACGCGCCGGCCTGCGCTACCTCGAATTCGGCGCCGCCGAAGAATACATGGCGATGCTCAACAACCCCGATCTCTGGGATCCCCATAAGGGATTTAAATCCGTCGTCGGCAATCCGCGCATGCCCGAAGCCATCCGCCGCCAATATCTCCTGATCGAAGAACATTATCGCCGCGACGAAAAAGTAACCATCGTCGCCGGCTCGCTCGCGCTGGGCGCCCGCATCGCCGAAGAGAAATTGGGCGCGCGCGTCGTCGGCTTGCATTTGCAGCCGCTTATGTTTTTCAGCGCAACCAATCCGCCCGTCGCGCCGAACGGAAAAATCCCCGCATGGCTGCCGCCCTCAGCCCTGCGCCTTTTGTATTGGTTCGGCGACAAATACATGTTCAGCCCGGTGGTGGCGAGCGTCGTCGAACCGCTGCGCCGCGAGTTGGGCCTGCCGCGACGCTCGCGCTACATCGAGTGGATGCACAGCGAAAAATTGGAGCTCGGCCTCTTCCCCAAATGGTACGGCCACGCCCGCGACTGGCCCAAACAACTCCGCCAGACCGGCTTCCCGCTCTTCGACGACCGCGCCGAAGAACCGCTCGCGCCGGAAGTCGAAGAATTCCTCTCGAAAAACGGCGCGCCGATCGTCTGCACCTTCGGCACCGGCATGGTTCTCGGCGAAAAATTATTCGCCGCCGCCGCGGACGCCTGCTACCGCCTCAACCGCCGCGGAATCCTGCTCACGCCCTTTCGCGATCAGTTGCCGAAAAAGCTCCCGCAAAACGTCGCGCACTTCAACTACGTCCCGCTCACGCGCCTGCTCCCGCGCGCCGCCGCGATCATCCATCATGGCGGAATCGGCACCACCTCGCAAGCCCTCCGCGCCGGAATTCCGCAAGTGATCACACCATTATCCCACGATCAACCCGACAACGCCGACCGCGTCGAAAAACTCGGCGTAGGCCGCGCCATCCCGCGCAAAAAAGTCAACCAGGAAACGCTTTCCATGACATTGGACGGTTTATTGGAGGATCCGCGCGTAACCACCGCGTGCAAAGACGTCGCGCGCCGTTTCGAAAACTGCGACACCCTGCGCGAAACCTGCGAAATCCTCGAATCGTTCGCCCAAACCGGCGAAGCGCCATCTGGAGGTCGAGATTAGATCCCGATGCTATCATGCGTTAGCACTGCGCAATTTTCCTGCAATTTCACTCCTTTTTGATCGTTTATCCAGCGGAGGCCCATCCATGCTCCGCGTTCGCTATCACCTCTCAACCGCTCTCGTCATGATGCTCGCCGCGGCCACGCTGCTTTACGTCAACATGTGCGCCAAACGGACCGCCAGTACAGACGGCTCATTCGGTTGTTCCATTGCGTGCGGGCCGAAAGGTTGCAAGCGAACCACATTTTTGCCATGCCATCTGCGCTTCGATCATGGCTGGCCTTGCGTGTTCCACACGCGCGAGGTTCCAATCGACTCTCGCGATCCAAAGAGCGTCCCGTTTTGGTCTTCACAACAACCGCTTCATGATTTCCCATCTTCCGCTGCGGAACAAATCCTTGCGGTCTCCAACGGCTGGACGAACGCGTTGCCCACATGCGCAATCGCTAGCTTCGACGATCTGACTAACGACGACGATGACGACTCAATCTTGAAATCAAGCTGGAACAGCCGCGGCCCTGAACACTGCTGGAACACGCTAAAATTGCTCCTCAATGCCGCCACCGCCGCCGCCATGGTCGGTGCCTTGGCCCTCATCGCCGAATGTGTACCGCTGATCGCTCGCTTTATCAAATCAGCATACTGTGCCGTTTCGCGAGCGTGAGTTCCATTGGCCGGCGCACTCCGCCAAATGCCCGATAAAAAAATTATAAATTTCCCCGAATTTTCAGCGTGTTCACACGGTTATTTGCCGTCAAAGAGTATATATTAAAGGTGCGAGCGCCGGTCCCGAATTGGATGAGGCTTTTTCGAATGGCGGAGGTCCGTTGCAGCGTCTGTGGCGTGCTGACTTCTCAGTCGGAGTCCAGTTCGTTCACGCTCCTTCCCAGCCTTGCCGACGGCAGTGCGCTGGATGAGGCGACCGCGCACATCGTTTGCGCCGATTGCTCGTCGCGCCTATCCGCTGAAATCTCCAAAGGCGGCACCACCGTGCTCCGCCCGCCAACCGGTACGAGCGTTCAAGGCCGGCAATTGTCTTCGCGCAAAAAAAATCCAATTTCAAAAAGCGACATTGTCTGCGACGGCCCCGATGTGGCCGCAGCGGAAAAGCCCGCCGCTTCGCCCGGCGATTCCGCCGTCGCGGAACACGCCAAGCGCGATCCGTCGCGCACCGAATTCGAATTCGCGCGCAAGCGCCAGTTCGGCAGCTACGAATTGCTCGGTGAAATCAGCCGCGGCAGTTTCGGCGTCGTCTACAAAGCGCGCCAGCAAGGCCTCGACCGCATTGTCGCGCTCAAAGTCCTGCTCGACGGCGTGCACGCCTCGCCCGAAGCCGTCGAACGCTTCAACCGCGAAGCCAAATCCGTCGCGCGCTTGAAGCATCCGAACGTCGTGCCGATCTATGACATCGGTTCCTGTGACGGCCATCATTATTTCGCAATGGCCTTCATCGAAGGCTACCCGCTCTCCACACACATTCTCGCGCGCACGCTCACCATCTCCGATGCGCTCTCCATCGCCGTCAACATCGCCGACGCGATCGAATGCGCGCACCAGGCCGGCGTGATCCATCGCGACATCAAGCCCTCCAACATCCTCATCGATAAACTTGGCGTCCCGCACATCACTGACTTTGGCCTCGCCAAGCAAGTCGATCTGGAGAACAAATACACCCTCTCCGGCACCACGCTCGGCACGCCCGCCTACATGCCGCCCGAACAGGCGCGCGGCCAGTTGGATAAAATCGACGCGCGCTCCGACGTTTATGCGCTCGGCACCGTGCTCTACGAAATGCTCACCGGCGTCACCCCCTTCTCCGGCCGCTCGCTGCTCGAAGTGGTCGTCGCCGTGATCAACGAACCGGTCCCGCCGCCGCGCCAGTTGAATCCGAAGATCCACCGCGACATTCAAACCATCGTTTTGAAATGCCTCGAAAAAGAGCGCGACCTGCGCTACGCCACCGCGGCGGAATTGCGCGACGACCTGCGCCGCTTCCGTTCCGGCGAAGCCATCCTCGCGCGCCCCGCCGGCCTCATGCGGCACATCGGCCAGCGTATCAAGCGCAACAAATGGTTCTTCGCCTCCGCCGCCGCCGTCGCGCTTGGCCTGTGCATCAACATGCTGATCATCTCCGACAGCCAGAAGCGCGAGGCGGGCCTCAAGAAAAAAGAGGACATCGTCAACCTCAAGGAAAAGGAGCTGAAGGAAAAAGAGGAGTACAAATACAAGACCGAATGGGAATGGGACGCGGCTGCCGATCCCAAAAGCCCGCTCGAAAAAGCGCGCGGCGCCGGTTTGCACCTGCCCAACGAAGTCGCCGTGACCGCCGAGACGCTGATTTCGCCCGAGAACAACATCTTCGGCGATTACCGCGCAAGCTTGAAGTTCCGCCTCTCCGCCGAAGCCGCCGCGCAGGGCTTCACCGCGGGAATTTTGGGTTACAACGACGCCGATGTCCCCTTTGTCGTCGAATACAATCACAACTCCGCCCGCTTGTGGGCGCCCACCGATTTGTATGTCTTCCAAAACGCGCGCGCAAAAAATTCAAACATGCCGCCGCCGCTCCGAGTTAAATTGGAGAAAGCCTGCGCCCCGCTGGCTCCGGGCGCCTATACCTTGAACGTTGAACGCACCGGCACCCATTTGAAAATTTCATTGGCCGGCGATCCTGTGCTCTCCGGTTCGCTGACCTTGCCCGCAGTCTTCGGTCTGCCAAAAGCGCCGGCGTGGGGACCGCTCACGTTTGAAATTCAGGATTTTAACCTCAGCAATTACATGATGAAATACACCCGCTTGGCGCTGCGCCGCCCGGTTGGACTTGAACCTCTCGCGGGAAAGATTGAAGGGCGTTTTGGCGGGCCGGTCGGCCCCGAATATTCCGCCATGAACAACTACCTCACCGGCGAATACACGGGCGCGATTTCCGACTACAGGGTCCTGATTAAGGATGGCGAAAAACCCGATTTCATGCTCACCGCCAAACCGGAAGACAACCTCAAACTGGCACGCGCGTATTTCCAACTTGCCCTCTGCGAAGAAATCTGCATCTCCAGCAGCGGCAGCCCCGAGCAGCGCTTCAAAAAAATGTCGGAAGACGTGATTAAACGTTACCTCGACGCAAGGACTCATCTGGACGAACTGATCGCCGGCAAAAACGCTCAGATTGGCCATGACGCTGACGAACTGCTGCGCGAAATTCGTGTTCGCTTGATCGTGTGCTACGCGCAAATGAAAAACTGGAAGCCGCAATTGCGCTGGCAGTCGGTCAATCAGGAAATCACAAAGGGCAACACCAAGGTCGGCGAAGCATTGGGCTGGGAACTGTTGAACGTGCTCGACATTGCCAACGATCAGCCACCCGACGAAAAACAAAATTTTGCGCTCGAACCCTCAATCAACATTCTCATGCGGAGCGGCCTGGACCCGTCCTCTCAGCGCGTCTCCGACCGCGCGCGCGATTTTGGCGAAACGCTTCTGCAATACGCTAAAGGCTTGCCTGCCGATCAGGCCAAAGTCGCCTACGAAGAACTCCGCCAATTGTTCAACGCCGTCCCCACGCAAAAACTCTACCCAGTCTTCGCCAGCGCCGCGCAGGATACGCTTCCGCCATCGCCCTTGGCCGACGAAAGCGTGCGCCTGCTGACCTTCCTCCCGCCCGACAGCGTCAAAAACGAAAACCTCAACGCCGCCGCGGTCAAAGCCATCGCGCAAATGACGCCCTTACGCGGGAAGTTCCTCGAAAACGTGCAGACGCTCCTGACGCGCTACCCCACGCCGCAAGCCTTCGCCAGCTTCTACAACGCGCTGCCCAAAGAACAGAACGCCGACTTTTACAGCGGCGCGTTTTCGAAAATCGTCGCGATGACGCCCGCTGACGCTGCCACGCGCGACGCGCTGAGAAAAGCCGCCTACCGCATGGGCCGCGACATCGTTGACAACGGCCGTTTTGCCGATCTGATCGCCCTGCACTCGGCGCTGCGCCAGAGCGACACGTACGACGCGCGGCTTTCGGAACTCTTCGACGAAGCCGCCAGCCAGCTCGCGCTTCAAACCGATCCGGAATCCGAAAAGCAGATGCTCGCTCTGCTGCGCTACGGCTCTGATCACGTCGAATTCACCGACGGCGGCCTGCGCAAAGCGGCGAGCGACTTCGCCAATCGCCGCGCTGAACTGGGCACCGAAGAAGGCTTCGACAGCATTTTGCGCATTCACGACGCCAGCCCCGCGGCGATTGTGGTTCCCGCCGCTCAAAAGGGCTTAAGCAAATTTGCGCAGGACGGCAAGTACAAACTCGCTGTGAGTTATTTCGTGCAATCGCGCACGAAATTCATCAACGACGGCCCGCTGCTGCTGCCCGAAATCGTCAAAGTCCTCGAGAACAGCGAAGAAGGCGTGCGCGCCGAGCGCCTCGAAACGATCTGGAACGACGTTCGCGTCGAATTGAAGAAGCTCGACGACGATTCCGCCATGCGCCAGTGGCAATTGGAATTCGGCGACATTTTGCTCGTGCTGCCAAACCTATGGGACCGCGCGAAACGAAATTATCAGGCCATCCTCGAATCGCAGGACAGCGACCCGTCCGCCGCCGCCCGCGCCGCGCTGCGCCTGATGATCCTCGACATCGTGCATCCCGACAACGTGGACGACCCCATCGCCGACGCCATCGACGCCCCCGGCGCCCCCGCCGACGTGCGCCTCGCCTGGCAACTGCTCTCCTCGCCCAGTCCGCTCAGCCTGCGCGATCTTCCGGAGAAATTAAAGGCCGCGCAATCCAACGTGATTTCCGAGCCGGAATGGATTCTGATCAAAGGCCTGCGCGCACGCCAGGACGGCGATGACGCCGCGGCCACGCAGTATTTCAAAGACGCGCTCGAAAAAGCGCAGCCAGCGCGCCTCTGGTCCGGCGCGATCGCCTCCGAATTTCTGCGACCCCGTCGCGTCGTGGAACGCGAATCCCCGGCCCCGCTCCCGATCAAGCCCGCCGACGGAGACGCGCTCGCAAAATAAAATAAATTCAAAATCCAAGATTCAAAGTTCAATGTTCCGAATTTTGCATTTTGCATTTTGAATTTTGAATTGAATCATGTCCCCCAAAACCCTCACCTGGATTCTTCTCTTCGCCGCCGTTCTCACCGGCAGCTTTCGCCTGCGCTTCCTCGGCGCAAAATCGGATGAACTTGCGCTCGAACAAGCCACGTACGAAACTGTGCGCGAACTGATCAACGAGCGCTACGTCCGCGAACTCAACGCCGACGACCAGCAGAAAATGTTCTACGGCGCGCTCAAAGGCATGACCTCGTCGCTGGACGCGCACAGCCAATTCTTGCCGCCGGAATCTTATGACCATTTGTCCGCCAGCACGCGCGGCCGTTTTGCCGGCATCGGCATCGAGATCGTCGAGGAGCCGCGCAAGCACACCATCAAAACGCCGCTGCTCGATTCGCCCGCCTGGCGCGCCGGTATTCAGCAAGGCGACCGCATCGTCAAAATCGACGGCAAGGACACCGAAGAATTGTCATCCGAACAATGCGAGATGCTCATCAAAGGCCCGCCCGACACCGTGCTGAGCCTGACCATCGAACGCGACCGGCCGAAGAAAGATCCGGAACGCATCGAGCTGACGATGCGCCGCGCGCTCATCAAAGTTAATTCGATTCAAGCCACCGAACTCCTCGGCCCCAAGTACGTGCCCGCCGACGAACCGAAGCTCGGCTACATCCAGCTTTCGCAATTTCAGCAGGACACCTCCGACGATTTGGACGCCGCGCTCAAGAAACTCGAAGCGCAGGGCATGACCGCCCTGATCCTCGATCTGCGCATGAATGGCGGCGGGCTGCTGGATCAGGCCACGCGCGTCTGCGACTTATTTTTGAAAGACGGCCTTATCGTCACGCTCCAGCATCGTGACGCTGTCTCGTCAAAAAACGCCGCGCTCGGCGAACAAATCCACGTCGTCCCCGGCAAGACTCATCCCGATTATCCGCTCGCGATTCTCGTCGATTCGCAAAGCGCCTCCGCCGCCGAAATCGTCTCCGGCGCGCTCCACGACCGCGGCCGCGCGATTCTAGTCGGCGACCGCACCTACGGAAAATTCTCAGTGCAGGACGTCATCCCGCTCGACCTAGGCCGGCGCGACGCGACCGCAGTGGCCGGCGGCTCCGCCCCCGGAATTCAAATGCGCCAGGAAAAAATCGGCGCACTCAAGCTGACCATCGCGAAATACAAAACGCCGAAGAGCGACTGCATCGACGGCCAGGGCCTCGTGCCCGATTACCTCATCCCCAGCACCCCCGAACAACAAAACGCGCTCAGCACCAGCCGCTACAAACGCCACCTGCGCGAAAACGACCCGCAAGCCCGCAACGGCGGCGCGCCCAAGCCGGAGTACGAAGACAATTTTGACGACGTTCAGTTGAAGAAAGCCGTCCAAGTGCTGCGCGAACATTTGAGCGGTGAAAAAAAATAGTCGGCTAATCCATGCGCATTCAATTCCGATTGCTCACCCTGATTGCTGCCACGCTTTTATCGGGGTTAATGCTCGGTATTAATACACGCACCTACGAAATCCCGCCGCCGAGTATTTTCTACGAAGGATTCATCGAAGGCCGCGGCTGGCCAGTCTGTTGCCAGAAAACTTTCAATTCATTCGGCCGCGAAACTAGCCACGTGTACGGTTGGCAATTGGCGCTCGATGTTGCGGCGGGACTTGCCATTGTTTTGGTGAGCGCTTCGTTAATTCAGTTTATCGCGCGCCGACTTTCATCGCGCCAAAAACGCGGAGCCGCCCCCAAATCGCCCACGCCACCGCCCCATACAAAACCACCAACCCCGCCGTCGTAAACCCCATCGCGTTTAAACTCTCCCGCGCCCGCTCGCTAAGAATCGCATGCATCACCGCCGGCCCCGCGCCCACCAAAATCAACGCCGCCACTGCGAGATGTTTCGCAAATCCGCTCAACGCCCGTTGCAAAAGCATCGCCACCAACACCGCCACCGGCAAAATCAACACCGTTAAATGCGCAATTCGCGTGAGCGGCGAAATCAGCACCATTGTCACCGTCACCAGACTCCAGCACAGCGCCTCGTCAAACACGCCCGCATGAGCGCGCGCCGAAAACGTCAGCGCGACCGTCACCAGCAGCAGCGCCAGCGAGCACATAGTCACAACCAATTTCACGCGCGCCGGATCGAGCGCCGCGATGTTTACTGTGCGCGGTTCGTCTTTGTGTTTCTTCAGCACAATCGCCGGCGTCAGTAAGCTCGTGACCGGCCCGCGCAAACTGACCCCCAGCCCAATCGCGTTCTCGCTTTGCTCTGGATCGAGATCTTTCGGCCGCCCGATCACAATCTCGTCGCCGGCATCCGGGTCGGCGCCCTTTCCCAGCGCCTTTCGCACCGTGTAATCGCCAAACGCACGCTCATACCGCGTGTTCGTCTCCCAACCCAGCCATATCGCCGGCAGAACAAATAAAAACAGCGCCAGCCCCACCGCGCCGCCCAGCATCGCCCATCCTTTGCGGCTCCAAAAAAAATACACGCCAAACAATCCCGGCGTAATTTTGTACACAGTCGCCAGCGCAATCCAAACCCCGCTCCAAATGCCGCGCGTCGGCCCGGCGCCCTCGCGCGCTTTCAGCGCCGCATGCAGCCCGAACACCAGCAGCGCCGCAATCAGCAGATTCGCGTTGCCCTCCGTTGCGTTCGAATGAATGAAGCGCCAGCAGATCGCAAGTGTCAGCAGCAATCCAAATTCCGCGGAGCGCCAAAACGTCACTGTCGCCGGCCACAACCAGCGCGCTAGAATACAGCACGCCGCAAACAGCATCAGGATGCTCAGCGCATAAAAAACCGCGTGCGCCGCGTTATGCGACAACAGCGACAGCGGCGCCATCGGAATCAGCGCAAAAAATGGCGGGTAATTGAACGGCCGGCGCGGCGTCGAAGACAGTTTGAAATCGTAGATGTTCTGGCCCTTGCGAGCCAATTCCCCCGCCGAATAAAATGCCGTGAAATCGCACCCGTGCTTCTCCTTCTCGCTCCACGTTCCGTGCTTCACGCAAAAATAGCCATATACGCCGAAGCCGATAAAAAAGGCGGCGACAAGCACGAGGCGATAGTTTGGCGCCATGCGCGCGTGGTCGGGGACAGCGTCTTCAACCATAGGATGTCATGCAACGATACTGTGCTTTCGCCTTCCAAACAATTCGAAAACTGTCCACTGCATGGCCGAAGTCATTGGCCCATCGGTCCTATTGGCCCTATTGGGCCCATAAGGCCTATCCTGTTGAGCCGCCGTCTGCACCGTGCATCCCTTTCCGCGAAATCGCTTCCAACTTTTGGCGGTCCGCCGTAGGAAAACGATATATTCGCGTATCTCTTAACGTGAAGGTGCATCGTGGCCTGACTTAATCGGACCGGGATTTCTGTTCATTATTGAATCAATCGCGCGGAGCGTGTCATTATGGAAATCAAAGGCGATCTGAAACGCGAGGGCTTGCCGGTCCTCTTCCGAAATTTCGCCACCGAAAATTTCAACGGCGTGCTTACGATCTCCAGCGACGTGGGTGAGAAGCTCATCACGCTCACCGAAAACGAAGTCACCGTCTATTGCGACGAACTCAACGAATCCTCGCGCATCGGCGATATTCTTCTCGCGCGCAATCAAATCACCGACGACCAGCTTGAAGCCACGCTGCGCGATCAGCGCAAGCTCGAACCGCGCCCCAAAATCGGCGACATGCTCGTGCAGCGCGGTTACGTCACCGAAGCCGCGATTTCCGAAGCGCGCCGCTTTCAAATCGAAGAAGACATCTGCGACGTTCTATCGTGGAAAAATGCGCGCTTTCATTTCGCCGGCAGCAATTCAGCGCGCGAAATTTATCCCGAGGATTTCGCCGCCGAACAAGTCCACCGTCAGACCATCGACCCCGACACATTTTTCAAAACAGTCGCGAAATTGACCGAAGGCTGGGAACCCTACGCCGAGCGCCTGCCGACGCAATACCTCTGTTTTAAGCTCTCCAGCAAAACCGGCGACGACATGAGCTCGCTCTCCAAGGACGGCCAAAAAGTCCTGCGCCTGCTCAAGGAAGGCCGCACCGTCGAAGGCGTCGTAAAGCAAAGCTGCCTCGGCCGCATCACCGTCTCCGCGCATGTCGTCGAACTTCTCGAAAAGGGCCTGATCCTCCCCGCATCCGGTGCCGACCTCCGCTTCATTGGCGCCGAACATCGTTCGCAGAAGCATCTTCACGACGCGCTCTATGTCTATCGCCGCCTGCTTGAAAGCGCCACCAGCCGCGATGAGCGCGAACAAGTCGAGAACCTGATCGGCGAAGTTTCCGAGCTGATCGTTCAGCAAAGGCTGGGCGGCGAGGAGGGCGACGAACGCAGTTTTGTCAGCCACCGCGAAGCCAAGGATCGCTACCTTCAGTGGCGCCGCCGCCGCAAAGTGTTCTGGGCGGCCTTCGGATTAGCCAGCCTGGTTGCGATCGGCTATTTCCTGATTCGCCACGACCAGCAGCGCCCCGACTTGGGCCAGCTCTACCGCGACACCATGGTCCGCGTGGATGCCGATTACGAGACCGGCAATTTCAACGACGCCATGAAAGCGCTCGATGAATTGTACGACGGCATTCCCGACAAGGAGAGCGACGCGGCGCGCAACGTTCAGGGCAAAAAGGAGCGCATTCCGCACGCCATCAACGATTTCATCGACCGCCGCCTGCGCGAATTGGCTGCGCCGCTTTCTCGCGGCGGCGAGGAGCGTGAACAAGCCGTGACGGCGCTGCGCGGACTCAACGAAGAGTATCCCGCCAACCCCAACGAGCAGAAAATCAAGGATCTGGTCAAACAGTACGAAATGAAAAAAGTCGCCGTGTCGCCGTCGCCCAACACCGAAACCGTCGTCGTTCCGCCGCCGATACTGTCGCACGACGAATTGGTTGAGCGCGTGAATAAAGCAGACGCGCTCAAGCAGCAGAAAAAATTCGGCGAGGCGCTCCGCGAATTCGTCTCCATCACTCAGCAGGCGCCGGCCAACGGCGATCTCTGGACTCAAGCCAATGACGGCGCCAAAGCCATCAAGGATCTCGAATCGAAACTCGCCGACGAAGTCGCCAGGGCCGAACGCGAACTGAACGACCGGCACGGCGACAAAGCCCTTGAATTGGTCGATCAGTCCATCGCCGCTTACGGCGACCTCGACGGACTCGTCCGCGCGCAAGCGCTCAAAACCAAATTGCTCGCCCGCAAAACGCAGGCGCAGCAAGGTATGCGCGCCGCGCGCGAAGCCGAAGAGCAGAAACGCATCTTCGAAGCCATCTATCGTTACAGACAGGTCGCCGATGGCTACCCGGAATTCCCTGTTGCCACGGACGCGCGCGCCAAGGCAAACGCACTGCAATCCGAAGCCGACAAGCTGCGCAAAAGCCTCGAAACCGCCCTTGACGCCGTCAAAGCCGGCGACTTCAAAAAAGCGCGCGAGCTTTACATCCCGCTGCTGCAATTCAACGAAGAACTGCTCGTGGACCAGCACGTCGAACTGCCCGTCAACATCTCTTCGATTCCGCCCGGCTCGCCGCTCAAAGTCAACGGCCACTCCGAAGGCGTCACGCCCAAGAACGTGATGATTCGCGCCGGCGAGCAATACGATATCGCCGTTGAGCGGCCCGGCTTCACGCCCAAACGCATCGCCGGCGACCGCATCAGCGCGCGCGATCTGCAAATTTCCATCTCCATTAAACTCGACCTCGAAGCCGTCGTCATCGATCTGGCCGCTGACACGCAACTGCCCCTGCCTCTGCTGGCCCCGCCGATCTCTTTCGAAAACCACCTGCTCGTGCTGAAGGGCCCCGCGCTGGTCGCGCTCGATCCGCCGAACAAAGAAATAGTTTGGAGCGTGCGCAATCTGTTCAATCCCACCGCGCCGCTGCCCGATTCCATTTCGCCAGACGACCGCAATTATTATTTCTGCCGCCAGCCGCCCGTCGCATACAAGCCCGGCCGCTTGCTGCTCCCTTTGCGCAGCCGCGAACTTTTGGAAATCGACCTGCACGACCCCCACAATCCCGTCAAGCGCTCGCTCTTCGCGCACCTGACCACGCCGCCGCCCGACGTCGTCGGCGCCATGTATTTCGAAGAGCATTCCAAACTCGCCGGCAGATCGCTCTTCGTCGGCGCATTCTCCGACGGCCAGGTGCGCTGCTACGAAGACGTGGAGAAAGGCGGCGCGACCTTCGCCGAACGCTGGAGCCAATCGCTCGATCCGCAGGACGCGACCCGCCACGACCCGCCCGCCGCCGGCCTCTACGGTCAGCACGGCCTCATCTGGGCGCTCAGCAGCGGCGGCATGTTGCAAGCCTTCGATCCTGTTTCCGACAGGTCCGACAAATCCGTCTGGAAGCAAACCTTTCAGGCCATGTCGCCCCGCTCGGTTTTCTCCTCGGTACCCAACGACAACCTGATAGCGATGATTCAGCGCAACGGCAAAGTCGTGCTCTTCGATCTCGATTCGCGCCAGGAAATCTGGTCGCTCCCGCCCCGCGCCGCGATGGAAGAATCCGTCGGCGCGCTCATCGACAACTCCGGCGTCTACGTCGTCTCGCGCAAGGAGGACTACGGTGAGCTCTCAAAATACAAACGCTTCTCCGATGGCATTTCCAATCCGCCCAAACCCGATTCCAGCATCAAGCTCGAAGGACACGTCGATCTTGACATGACTCACGCCAAAAATCTGTATCTCATCACGCACTTCAACAAAGTCTTCGCCTATTCGAAGTCCGACCTCTCGCCGCTTTGGGAATTCAAACTCAAACCCGACATGGGCGACCCCCTCTCTATCCGCGTCTTCGGCGACTTCGTCTACATCCTGACCAACAAAGGAAAAATCGTCGTCCTGAAATCCGAATAAAAAGTGCTGAGTCCTGAGTCCTGAGGCACTCACGCCGCGACGAAAACATTCGGCAGATGATCCGAAAATGTTCGATGCGGAGAAAAACGCGCGCATCGAATCGCGCGCCCGCCGTCAGTTTAATGCCGTTCGTGTGCCGCTCGCCTTGCCAGTGCGCTATAGTTGAAGCGTTAGCATTCTAAAAAACAGTGCATTAGCCCCTCAGGACTCAGGACTCAGCACTCAGCACTCAGCACTCAGGACTTTTTCGCAGCAATCTTCTCCGCCGCCCGCGCTTCGAGGTCCGCAAGCGCCGGCCCTTTCCCCTCGAGAAAATCCACCAACCGCGGCACATCCGCAACAATAACTCCGGACAAATACCGCCCCTCCGGCCAAATCACCGCGTTCACTCCCTCGCGGCACAGCCCCAAACACGAACATTCGCCGTCGCGGTAAAGCTGCCGAATACTCCGCGCGCGCAATTCCGCCTTCAGCGCCGAGCGCACATCCGCGCCGCCCTGCGGCCCGCACGACTCGCCCGCGCACACCAGGATGTGCTTGAAAAGATACGTTCCGTGTTCGCTCATTTTGGCAGATACTTCAATTCAACTTTCCGTTCCACGCGCCGAAAACTGTGCGCGCTCGCTTCAAACTGCTGCGTGTAATTCGCGTACGTATCCCTCGGCGCGTAACACGTGATCTTATAGAACACAGGAAAACTCGGGTCCTTCACGATGAACTGCAGCACGCGCAAATGAAATAGCGCGTTCGAATCGTCATGGTAATCACAATCGAATTCCACCCGCTTCGCCCGGCACCCGTCGATGCAATCGTCCTCCTCGCTGACATATTTCACAGTCGGCTCTTCGACTTGCGTGCGCTTCTTCTCTTCATCGAGAAACGCCTGAAGTTTTCCCGGCGCGGCCAGACTCGTGAAAATCATCAACGGAATGAAGCCGTTGTCTTTCGGTCCCATCACATAAAAATGATCCTTCTGCCGCCGGTCGTCGATCTGCCAATGCCGCGGCGCGCGAAATCCAAAAATCCCCTCGTTCGCCGCGTCCACAAATTCTTCATCGAGCAAAACCTTGTGCGTGACGCTAGGCGCAAAAACATAATGCAGCCCCACAACCAATCCCACCGCCAGCACCGCCGCCGCGCCCACGATGATCCACACCGTCGGCGAGACTTTCGAGGGCGGGGGAGGCGTCCACTTTTTCTTGCGCACCACTGCCGCACCGGGCGGCACACCAGCAGGCGCCGGCTGTTTGATCTCATTCATACAATTCAAATCTATTCCAAAAAACCGCGCGAAGCGAGCGCCTTATTCCCCTCTCCTCTTGGGTAGAGGGGTTAGGGGTGAGGGGTCGCATTACTCCAGACTCTCGCCTGCTCAATAAACTTCCGCACTAATCCCAATGCCAAATCAAAAATCTCAATTCTCAAATGCCAAATGTCAAACGATCCGCCTCCCAAATCAATAACGCGCGCCTCATCTCAATCTTGCATCACGGATCGATCTTCACCCGGTCAAACGCCGCCGTGTGCCCCGGCACATCGATCGTCACCGCTTGCAGCGTTTTCAAAAACGGCGTCCCAATCACATTCAAAAACGCCAGATTTCCGCGTGCCACCGGGCTGTTCACGCCCGACGCGTCGATCACCCGCCCGCCCACTTCCTTGAACACCGCCTTCCCAATTTCCATCGTCGCAAACGCCGTCTGGTAATACGGCAGTTCCTGTTTGGCCGCGCCGTCAACGATGCGCAGCGTCCCCGCCTGAGCCGCCGCGGCGAAGCCCAATTCCGATGGCTTCTTGAATGCCACGAACATCGGCGCGTCCGCGCCTGTGTCCACCAAAAAAGTCGCCGCGTTTTTCCCATTCAGCGTCGCACTAATGTACGCGCGAATGGGCGACGCCGACGGCGGCCGAATCAGCGCCACTTGTACACGGCTGATCGTTGCCGCCGGCGCGGGCAGTTTGCTGTTCGCCGGCCACAAGATCAATTTCGATTGATTGAAGTCGATCGTGAAACGCATTTTGCTCAGCACATCCATGCCCAGCACAAAATCGATCCGCTCGAATTTCGTGCCCGCGCCCTGCTCCGCGCGTCCGACAGGTTGCGTTCGCACGACCGTGTCGCCGATCTTGATCGAATCCAGCGTCACCATATCGACCGCGACACGCCCGACCATGTCGCCGATCAATTCCTCCGAATGCGATGCGCGCAGCCCGTTAAGTTTCACGCGCGCCGAATTCAGCAGCGTGATCTCCGTTCCCGTATCGAGTATCGCATCCGCATCCACAGCATCATTGAGCCGCACCGTCACAAAAATCCGGTTCGCCTCAATCCGAAACGGCACCACCGTCGTGCCCTTCGGATACTCCAGCGCCTTCTGCTCGGCCGGTTTCGCGTCGTTCGGATTCTCTGGCGCTTTGGCGATGCTTCCGATTTCAGCGCGCGCGGCCTTCGCCGTCGCGTTCGTCGGATCGAGCTTAATCGCCGCATCCAACTCCGCCGCCGCGTCCGTTTTCTTCCCTTCCGCCAGCAGCGCGCGCCCCAGTCCACAATGCGCGTCGGCATTTTTATCGTCGTAAACAAGCGCGCGCCGATAACTGTCCTCGGCCAGCGCCGCGTCGCCATTTTGCGCGTAACATTTTCCGAGATTATTCCACACCGTCACGTCCGCCGTCGGCGCCGCAGACAAATCATTGAGCACTTTGATCGCGCCCTTCAAATCGTTGCGCTGAATCAGCAGCGCCGCTTGCAGCGTCCGCGCCTGCACATTCTCCGGCTCCTGCGCGACAAGTTCCTCAACCAACCGCGTTGCACTCGTTTCGCCTTTGCTCAGAGCAATGTCCGCCATCCCGATGCGCGCCGGAAAAAACTTCGCATCGATCCGCAGCGCCGCCGCGTACTCCTTCTCCGCCGCCGCCGTATCGCCCAAACTCAATTTCGCGCCCGCCAGATTCGAATGCGCCGCCGCCGAATTCGCGCGCAGCGACAGCGCCGCCTCCAACACGGGCACCGCTTTCGCGGCTTTCCCGTCATCGATGTACGCCCCGCCCAGATTCACTAGCAGCAGCGCCAGCACGTCGCGCTTGCTTGCGTTGCCCAGCACATAGCCCGAACGTAAATCGTCCGCGCTGAGCTTAAATTCCTTCACGTAATAATCGTTGGGATGTTCCGCGCCTTTCTCGACAGGATCGAAATTCCGCCGCGTCGCCGCGTCGTCGAAGCGCACAATCGTATGCCCTGACTCCGATGTGCGGCTCGAAATCGGCACGCCGTACAATTTCAGCGGCACGCCCGATTCCTCCGCCAGCGCCAGGCACAACACCGAAAGCCCCAGACAATTCCCGCGCTTGTTGCGAATCACATCGGTCAACAAAAACGCCGCCGCATCATCCTTCTCCGGCAATCCGAAATTCTGCTGTTCATACAAATATTTGGCGAGCGCCTCCGCCTGCTGCGGAATCTTCGCCGCACCCGCCAGCGCCGTTTTCAGCTCCGCCCCCAGCGCCGCCAGCGCTTTCCGCTCCGCCGCCAAATCCAACTCCGGATGCGCCTGTTTGCAGATCAGCAGCGCGCCATCGGCAATTCGAACCTGCGCCTCAGGCCGCTTGAGGTACTCGCTCAATTCACGCGACAGACGAACGCTCTCCTCCGCGCCGGCCAGCGCCAGCGGAAGCAATCCAAAAATGAGCGTCGTCAAAATGCGCATGGGAATAAGACGCGCCCGACGCGCGTCTTCCTGCATTCGCTTCTCCCGAACTTCGAAGCACCAGCTTCCATGTGTGGAGCGCCAGCTTCCAGCCGGCCGGCATCGGCAAAAATCTCTCGCATGACCCCGGGCTTTTCTCCGTCAGCTTGTTAGCCGTTCGTGTGCCACTGGCCTTGCCAGTGCCGCACTCACTTCCACGTCCACGACGTGAGCTTGTATTCCTTGTTCACTTGCCGCCACACCACCGCCGTCGCCGTCTTCTCCGCGTCGTTGTGCTTCACCGTCATCTCAATCGAGTAATTCATCCCCGCCACCACCTGGTGCCGCGCGCTGACGATCTTCACCAGCGAAAGCTTATCCTTCTCCAAAACTTTCTGCTCCGCCTTCACCGCAAAATCCGCTGCCTCGACAACCCCCTTGTCATCGACCGCCGCATCCGACCACCCGCCGGGCGCCGGTGGCTTCTCCTCCCCGCAACCCGGCGCGCAATACAAACTCAAAATCACAAACGCCGCCACAATCCATCGAGTTTTCATCATCGTCTCCTTTTCGCGTCAAAAAAATTCCCCAAGCGGAGCAGAGTTTGCGTTCAAAATCACACCCCCGCCGTCAGCTTGCTCGCTGTTCGTGTGCCGCTGGCCCCGCCAGTGCCGCATCGGAACCGCCCGCTAAAATTTCACAACGCATTCTCGCCGGCAACCTGAGCGGGCTACTCCAGCGCCTTCGCATAGCACTCCCGCGTCAACCGCGCCGTCCGTTCCCACGTAAAAACCTTCGCCCGCTCCAATCCCGCCACGGTCATCCGCTCGCGCTCGCCCGCATTGTCCAGCAAATCCTCGAACACTTCGCGCAACGGCAAAAACGGTTTCGCCGCATCGTATTGAAACATGCGCGCCGCGCTCCCGCACACTTCGCGCAGCGCCGCATCCACGCTCGTCACCACCGGACACCCGCTCGCCATCGCCTCCAGCGCCGGCATTCCGAACCCTTCCACGAGCGACGGCAGCACAAACAGATCGGCCAGCGCGTACAACATCGGCAGCGTGCGCGGCTCGACGTAGCCTGTGAATAAGACAAACTCGCGCGCATTTAAATTCACCACCAGCCGCTCAATATTCGCCTGCTTCCACCCCGTCTGCCCCGCGATCACCAATTTGTGCGGCAGTTTCGAATTCATCTTCGCCGCGAAAAAAGAATTGATCAGCATCGTCAAATTTTTCTTCGGCTCAATGTTTCCCACAAAAAGCACATACCGCTCCGGCAATTTCAACGCCGCGCGTGCCTCGCGCTTCGCGCGTTCGTCCCCAACCGGTTTGAACTCTTCGCCCACGCCCCACGGAATCACGTCGATGCGTTGCTCGTCAGCTTCTTTCGCCACGCTCAGCAGCGCGTCTTTCGTCGCGATGCTCGGCACGATCACACGCCGCGCAATTTTCACGCTGCGCGGAATCACCCGCTTCTGAATCTTCGCGCTCCCCGGCGTGCAAAACAGCGGATGCGTCAGCGCGATCACATCATGAATTGTCACCACCGACGGCATCGACAGCAAATACGGCAGCGCGTACGTCGGCCCGTGCAGCAGCTCGCACTTGTCCTTGTACGCATGAGCCTGCAGCCGAAAACTGCGCCACAGCGTCCGAATCGTGCGGCTTTTCCCTTTGAACCACGTCCGCCGAACCGTCAGACCCGCATCTCCCTCCGCATCCGGCGGCCCCTTAAAATCGCGCGGCGTGTACAGCACAATCTCGTCCTGCGGCGCATGAGCCCGCAACGCCGTGACAAGTCGCGCCAGCGAGCCTTGAATGCCCGCGTAATTTCCAAACAAATGCAGCCCGTCGATTCCGATTCGCATGTTCAGCGTGATGTTAGCGAAAGATGAACGCGAAGAAAAGCATCTAAGTCCTGAGTGCTGAGTGCTGAGTGCTGAGTAACTAATTCAACGCCTGAACGTGAGTGCGAGCCATCCCTCACCCCCGGCCCCTCTCCCCCAAGGGGAGAGGGGAGAACGGCGGCGCTTCGCTTTGCGCGCACTGAGGACTCAGGACTCGACATTCAGTACTCAGTACTCAGGACTCGTCGCTCCTCACTACTTCCCGCGCTCCCGTTCCACCACATCAATAAACAACGTCTCCAACCGCTCCCGCCGCCGGTGCGTCCCCACCTTCGTCGCCCCGCGCTTCTCCGCCTCGCGCTTCACTTCCGCAATCGCTTCGTCGCTTAGCCCCTCGACTTCAATCTCCGTCACGTCGCCGGCCTCAAGCAAGTCCGATACGCGCCCCTCCAATTGCAATTTCCCGCGATACAACATCGCGACGCGGTCGCACACGTCCTCCACGTCCGCCAGCAGATGCGACGAGAGCAGCACTGTCTTCCCCTGCCGCTTCAAATCCAAAATCAAATCCTTGATCTCACGCGACCCGATCGGGTCCATCCCACTCGTCGGTTCGTCGAGCAAAATAAATTCCGGATCGTTGATCAAACACTGCGCCAGCCCCACGCGCCGCACCATCCCCTTCGAATATTCGCGCAGCGGCCGTTTGCGCGCGTGCTTCAAACCGACGCGCTCGATCAACTCCCCCGCGCGCTTGCGCCGCACGTCGCGCGGCAGATCGAACAGCCGCCCGTAGAAATCCAGCGTCTCTTCCGCGTTTAAAAATCGGTGCAGGTACGATTCCTCCGGCAGATAGCCGATCTTTTGCTTCGCCGCGATGTCGCGCGGATCCGTATCGAGCACGCGCACGCTTCCGGATGTCGGAAAAATCAGCCCCAGAATCAATTTGATCGTCGTCGTCTTCCCCGCGCCATTCGGCCCCAGCAGCCCAAAAATCTCTCCGCGATGCACGGTCAAATCCAAATTCTCCAGCGAGCGCACGGTTGGGCGGCCCCAGATGTCCGTGAAATCCTTGGTGAGTTTCGTACACGTGAGCACGTCGGACGAAGCTGTGGGCATGAGACGATCCTGAAAGGTCGGCGTGTGTGCGCATGACATTCTACGCAATCGCGGGCACTTGGATTGATTTTTTGGCGGAATTTTCGAGCGCGCGCGGCCCCTCACCCCGCGAGCGGCTACGCTCGTCGGCCCTCTCCCGGAGGGAGAGGGAACGCGCGGCGCCGAATTTCGCAATCGCCACGCCGCTCTTTTGTCCAGAATTCCCGCGCGCCGCGCGCAAAAATCCAGTATCGTATTCTTCGCCGTTCCCACAATTCCGAAAGCGATTTTCCGCATGAAATCCAAGTCCGCCCCAAAAAGCACTCCGCCCGCGAAGCCTCAAAAAAAAGACACGAAATCCATTTCCAGACCGATCTACATTGTCGGCATGGGCGGCTCCGCCGGCGGCCTCGAAGCCTTCGAACAATTCTTTGGCGCAATGCCCGCCGACGCCGGCGTCGCCTTCGTCATCGTCCCGCATCTCGACCCCACCACCAAAGGTTTCATGCCCGAACTGCTCCAGCGCGCCACAAAAATGCGCGTGTTCCAGGCCGAAGATGCGATGAAAGTCCGCGCCAATTGCGTCTACGTCATTCCGCCCAATCGAGACATCTCCATCCTGCACGGCACGCTGCATCTCTTCGAACCCCACGCCCCGCGCGGCTTGCGCCTGCCCATCGATTTTTTCATGCGCAGCCTTGCCGACGACCAGCACGAACGCGCGATTGGCATCATTCTTTCCGGCATGGGCAGCGACGGCACCATCGGCTTGCGCGCGATCAAAGAAAACCTCGGAATGACGATGGTTCAGGAGCCGGCCTCGGCCAAATACGACGCGATGCCTCGCAGCGCGATCGATGCGGGCGTCGCCGATTTCATAGCTCCTGTCTCACAGCTACCGCAAAAGTTGCTCAACTACGTCCGCCACAGCAGCGTGACCAAATCGCCGGCGACCATCGAAGAAAGGACCGCCAGCGCCCTGCAAAAAGCCTTCGTCCTGCTGCGCGATCACACCGGCCACGACTTTTCTTTTTACAAACGCAATACGCTCTATCGCCGCATCGAACGGCGCATGAGCGTGCATCAGATTCCCACGATCCAGCAGTACATTCGCTACATGCAGGAAAACCCCGCGGAGATCGACTTCCTCTTCAAGGAAATGCTGATCGGCGTCACCAATTTCTTCCGCGATGCCGGCGCGTGGGCGAAATTCGAGCAGGAAGCGCTTCCGCGCATCTTAAAGCAAATGTGCAAGGATGGCGTCCTGCGCGCCTGGGCCGCGGGCTGTTCCACCGGCGAAGAAGCGTTCTCGCTGGCGATCACACTGCGCGAAGCGCTTGACAAAACCAAGCCTAAAGTGAATTGTAAAATTCAGGTCTTCGCCACCGATATCGACAAGGACGCCATCGAAAAAGCGCGCGGCGGATTCTTCCCGCACAACATCGCCGCCGACATTTCTCCGGAACGGTTGAAGCGCTTTTTCACACGCGAAGATTCCGGCTACCGCGTTAAAAAAGAAATCCGCGAGCTGGTCATCTTCGCCCCGCAAAACCTGATCATGGACCCGCCCTTCACCAAGCTCGATATCATCTGCTGCCGCAATCTGCTGATTTATCTCAATGCCGAACTGCAGAAGAAGCTGATCCCGCTGTTTCATTACGCGCTGAATCCCAACGGCATTCTGTTTCTGGGTTCCTCCGAAAGCATCGGCAACTTTGGCGACTATTTCGAGCCGATCGACAACAAATGGAAAATCTTTGTGCGCAAAGAGGGCCCGGCCGCGGTGCGCACCGTGATCGACCTCCCCAGCGCTATCCTTGGCCACTCGCATAAATCCGCGGGCCGCGTCAAATCGCGCCTGGAAGCCGAGGCCGACATTCCCGACGCGTTGCAGAAAATGCTCGTCAACCAATACGCTCCCGTCGCGGCGTTGATCAACGAACTCGGCGATATTCTTTACATCCACGGCCGCACCGGCAAGTACCTCGAACCCACTTCCGGCAAGGCCAGCATGAATATTTTCTTCATGGCGCGCGAAGGCCTGCGCACCGACCTCAACAATGCCGTGCGCAAAGCCGTCCGCACACGCGCCCCCGTCAGCGTCAACGGCCTGCGGGTCAAAACCAACGGCAGCTACGAAACGATTAACTTGAGCGTCCGGCCATGCAGCGAAATTGAATCGCTGCACGGCCTGCTGCTGATCGTGTTTGAGGCGGCCGCACCCGCGCGGGGCTCCCGCGCGGGCAAGAGCGATCTCAAGCCTGCAGCCGGCAACGCCGCGGTGCGCCAGATGGAAAAGGAACTCAAGTACACAAAGGAATCTTTGCAAAGCACCGTTGAAGAAATGGAAACGTCGCAGGAGGAATTGAAATCCGCCAACGAAGAATTGCAATCCACCAACGAAGAGCTTCAAAGCACCAACGAGGAACTCACCACATCGAAAGAGGAAATGCAGTCGCTCAACGAAGAGTTGGTCACGGTCAACACCGAGCTGGAAAGCAAAGTCGATGCGCTCTCGCGTTCCAACAACGACATGAAAAACCTGCTCGACAGCATCGACTTGGCCACGATTTTCCTCGACAACGAATTGAACGTGAAACGATTCACCGTGAAGGCCACGAAACTGATCAACCTGATCCAGTCCGACATCGGGCGGCCGGTCACGCACATCGTTTCGAATCTGAAATACGACAACCTCAGCGCGGACGTCGCCGAAGTCATGCGCACTTTGATTTTGAAAGAATTGCCGGTGCAAACGAAAACCGGCGAATGGTACCAGATGCGCATCATGCCCTACCGCAGCATCGACAACAAGATCGATGGCACCGCCATCACCTTTAACGATATTTCCCCCCAGAAAGAATTGGAGGTGTCGCTTGAGCACACGCGCGCGGAAAGCCGCCGCGCCCAGGCTTTCAGCGATGCCCTCGCCGACATGAGCGGCAATCCGGTGCTCGTGCTTACCAATACGATGAACATCGAAACCGCCAATCATGCCTTCTGCAAGGAGTTCGGTTTCGCGCTGCCCGAGATACAGAACCGCGTGCTCTTCGATTTGGGTTCCGGCGCTTGGAACATTCCCGCGCTGCGCGAAATCTGCGAACACGACCTAGTCCGTGCGGAATACGTCAGCGGAAAAACAATCGAATTGCCCGGCAAAAAAAGCGTTTCGCGCAAGTTCTCCGTGAGCGCCCGCCGCATCTTAAATGAAGTTGGAAATACCGAAAGAATTCTTCTTGCATTTGCGGGACTAGGCGTAAGCTAACAAGGCTTTGACCTGACATGCAAATGTTCATTGCAAGACGAAGAAGACGAGGAACCCCCTGTAAGTGTAATTGGGGGGGGCGTTTATGGCTCAAGGGAAACCCAATCCGGCGCGCTCGAATGATGACATTCGCAAGGAAGCAGAACACAGAATTTGCGAATCTGAAGAAGCGAAAGCACTCAGTGCCGTCGAAGCCCAGCGCCTCGTACACGAACTGCGCGTGCATCAAGTCGAATTGGAAATGCAGAACGAAGACTTGCGCATGCAGCGCGAACAGCTCGAAGCGCTTCACAACAAATACCTCGACCTTTACGATTTCGCGCCCGTCAGTTACATCAGCGTGGACGCCGGCGGAATCATCCGCGAAATCAATCTCGCCGGCGCGCAATTGCTCGGACAGTATCGCAATCAGTTGATCGAAAAATCCTTGAGCGCATTTATTTTCATTGACGACCGCGACAAATTCAGAGCCTTCTACCGTTCCGCCTTTCAATCTCAAATCCGCGAGACCTGCGAGCTCCGCCTGAATTTGATTCCCAATCGCACGATCAACGTCGAATTGGTCGGTCGCGTTGTCGTCACTCCGGGCGTCACCGAAAAATTGCTCCGCATCGCCGTCTTCGACATCACCGAACGCGCGAAACTGGAGCAGGAACGCGAACAGTTCGCGTGTGCCGCGCGCGCGTCGCAGCAGCAAGCCGAAGCCGCCAACCGCGCCAAAGACGAATTCCTCGCCATCCTCTCCCACGAATTGCGCACGCCGCTCACGCCCATGATGGGCTGGACCCGCCTGCTGCGCGGCAAAAACGTCGATGCCGCGTTCACCGCCAAAGGTCTCGAAGTCATCGACCGCAACATCCTCGCGCAGGCCCGTCTCGTCGATGACCTGCTGGATGTCTCCCGCATCGTCGCCGGCAAGCTCTCGCTCTATCCGGCCGACGTGGAATTGGGAAGCTTGCTGGACCAGGTCATCGAATCGGAACGTGCCAACGCCGCCGCCAAGCAGATCGAAATCCAGTACAAGGCCGCGCCCGGCGATTATCCCGTCCGCTGCGACCTGGACCGCCTGCGCCAGGTCCTCATCAATCTCATCGGCAACGCCATCAAATTCACGCCGCTCGAAGGCGTTATCAACGTGACGTTGTCGCAGTCCGGCGGGCAAGCGGTGTTGACCGTCAGCGACACAGGCATCGGCATCGCCTCGGATGAACTGCCCCACATCTTCGAACGCTTTCGTCAGGCCGATCATTCTATCACGCGCAGGTTCAAAGGTCTCGGCCTCGGCTTGAGCATCGTGCGCCATCTGGTCACCGCGCATGGCGGCAGCGTCGAAGCCGAAAGTGCCGGCACCAATCGCGGCGCCAAATTCACCGTGAAATTTCCGCTGCTGAAAACCGCTAAAAAGTTCGCGGCTCCGGAATTTCCCAAGGCCAGAAAAAACAAGGGTGCGCTCGATTTGAGCGGCATCAACATTCTGCTGGTCGAAGACGAACAGGACACCGCCACCGTGCTCGCCCTGGGCCTGCAAGGCTACGGCGCGAAAGTTCAAAAAGCCGCCAACGTCTGGGAAGCGCTCGCCCTCTTTGACCAAGCCCCGCCCGACGTGCTGCTCTCCGACATCGGCCTTCCCGAACGCGACGGCCTGCAATTAATTCACGACGTCCGCGCGCGCCCCGCCGGCCGCGGCGTTCCCGCGATTGCCTTGACCGCCTACGCCGATCCCAAGGACCAATTCAAAGCCCTCGAATGCGGCTTCCACATCCACCTCGTCAAACCCGTCGAACTCAACATCCTCGCCGACGTGATCCGCAACATGGTCGTCGGCGCGCGCTGATTTTGCGTTCACTTTGGACTATCAAACAGCTTCATAAACTCCGTAATCGCGACGGCCGTCGCGAGCGCCATCGACACGCCAAACAAAAATCCGCCCAGCCCCCAGCGCTTCAAACACAAAACCACGACGCTCAAAAAGAAAAACGCCGCCGACCCAACTTCGAATATCGTCAATGCAAGCGCGTATTGTTCTTTCAGCGTCCACGCTTTCGTTGACGCCGTCATAACACCCACCAGGCACGGAAGCATAATAAAAGTCAGCGCAGCCCCAGCGATCAGCAAAAGAAAAAATTTCAAAGCGCCATGCATCGGCTTTTTCGGCGGCTGATCGACAGCGTTGGATTCCATGAGACGTTGTTCCGCGGTTAAATAAAAATGACAAATTACAAATGACAACTGCCAAATGACAACTGCCAAATGACAACTGCTGTTTTCGCGACGCGCACTATCTTCCTTGCATCACCCGCATCCGCCCCTCCGCCGTCACCACCGTATACTGCCCGCCGTCCTGAATCGAAAACATCACCCCGCGCCCCCTGTTTCCCACCGATCCCCGCGGCGTCGCTTCCGCCGTCGTCAGCTCATACTTCATCTGCTCGCCCGGCTTGAGCGTGAACAATTTCCCCGCGTTCACATCCATAGCCAGCGTGCTCTCCGTCGCATTCT
Source organism: Planctomycetota bacterium (assembly GCA_035308565.1). GTDB lineage: Bacteria > Planctomycetota > SZUA-567 > H5-PLA8 > H5-PLA8 > JANXLS01. The sequence continues at coordinate 32,717 of DATGGK010000268.1, forward strand.
TCACCACGAATTGCAGCGTGGCCGCGGTCTCGCGCCGCTCCGGCCGCGCGAAGACTTGAACGAAATACAATTCGCCCTTCGCATTCGCCGCGATCCCCGCGCCCATCTCCGTGATGTCGTTGCCCAGCAAATTCTCGCGATGCCCCTCCGAGCGCATCCATCCGTCCATCACTTCCGGCACACTACGCTGATTCCACGCGATGTTCTCGCTCACCGCGAGCCACTTGTAGCCCGCTTCCGAGACGCGGTCGCTGCTGCTCTTTCCATTGAGCCGATGGCTGAGCTTGTTCGCCCGCGCCATCTCGACCGCATGCCGGCGCGCCACCGCGCAAAGCACCGCGCTCGCCTTGAGTTCTCCCAGCCCGGCGCGCCGTCGTTGAACATTCGTCTGCTCGATGATCGCCTGCTCGTCAGGCGAAACCGCGCAATTCGCCGCGCCCATGAGCGCAGTGGCACAACACAAAAAATAACACACCAACGCCGCGCGCATACTCAAGCCCTCCCCGGCGACCGATCGCCGATATCAATGTCGGTAAGAAACCGTGCAAAATAAAACCAATCCGAATTTTCGCGCGCGGCCCGCCGATAATCTTCATCGAGGTACGACAATCTGGTAAAGAAAAGTTGACTAGCCAATTCGGCTAGTCAACTTTTCCTGACTTAGTTTTTCAGGCATTGTTGAAACCTTTGGCGCGCTTGTATTTTTACCCAGAAGTGTTGTGAAAGAATCAGCGGTCCGTGGTGCAGGCGTCTCGCCTGCACGCTCGTCTTGCGAAGCAAGACTCCGCCGTTACCCCGAAGGGGTTCAAGATGGTAGCCGGGGGTTGAGGGCGTACTCGCCCGATACCCCCGGAAACGGTCGCGAAAATGGCCTCGACCACGGAGGGGTCGCAGAGAAGTTTCAACAGAGCCAGTTTTTCGGTGATTTCTTGATTTGGGAGAAAAGCGTAACCGGAAGGATTCGAACCTTCGACCTCAGCCTTCGCAGGGCTGCGCTCTATCCAGCTGAGCTACGGCTACGTGCGTAAACCAGCGCTTTTGCGGCGCGTGGAATCGCAAGTATCCAGCGAGCGCCTTCATTTTCAATTGAATTTTTCGCGCCACGGCCTTCGACTTTCGACTTATCTTATGAACGTAAACTCCCGCGCATTCATCAACGCCCATTGCAAATCCACTAGCCACTCGCGCGAATTCGCGGCGTGCTTCACCGCAGTCTCCACTTCCTCGCTCGTCGGCTGCCGCGTCAGCGTCGCCAGATACAATTCGTTCACCGCGTGCCGCGCATCGGTTTTGCTCGCAAACAAATGGTCGATCAGCGGACTGTTCTGAATCGCATCGTTTACCGCTTTGCCGTTGAGCATCTCCAGCGCCTGCGTCACCGCGCCCGATTCGTCGCGCCGCGTGACGATCGTGTCGCGCGGCGGCTGGTTGAACAAATTCATGAACGTCCCCGTCTTCGCGGGCGTCGGCAAATCCGCCGCCCATTCCACCGCACCCTTCTTGCGTCCCGCCGCCGGCATGTTGCCTTTCTTTTGCGCCGACTGGTTATTCGCCGCCAGCGCTCCGGGCACTTCCTCCAAGCCCTTGTCGTGCCCCGCCGCGACCAGAATCGAATCGAACAACTCCTCCGCCGTCAAGCGCCGCACGCGTTGATGCGAAAAAAGCGCCGCGTCGTTGCGGTTCGTCTCCGTCGGCATGCTCGAACGTTGATACGCCGCCGAATTCAAAATCAGCCGCAGCACATGCTTGCTGTCGTAATGCGCTTTCACCAATTGATCGGCAAGAAATTCCAGCAGCTCCGGATGCGACGGCGGATTCTTCGCGCGGAAATCGTCCGGCGGCTCGACAATCCCGCGTCCCATTAATTGCGCCCACAGCCGATTCGCTTGAACCTGCGCGAACTGCGGACTTCCGATGACCGCGTTCGCCAACTGCTCGCGCCGCGTCCCCGACGCCGACGTCGTGATCGACGGATTCCACGCAAACACCGGCTTCACGATTTCGCCGCCCTTGTTGCCCTTCTTCGCCGCGCTGTCGCCGTCGGCGGGCATGTGGTACTCGCCCTTCGAGTTGTCGTGCACGCCGGACTCTTCGTATTCCTTCCCTTTTTTCGGCGGCTTGGACACAGCCGTCTGGCCGAAATACGCCATCAATCCGTGAAAATCAGTCTGCGTCCATTTGTCGAAGGGATGATCGTGGCATTGCGCGCACGCCATGCGCGTGCCCATGAACGCCTGCGCCATCGTGTTCACGGTTTCGACGCGGTTCTGCTGATCGCGGATGAAAAAATTTACCGCCCCATTATCGCTCGGCGAGCCGCTGGCCGTCAATAATTTGCGCGCGAACTGGTCGTACGGCATGTTGCTCTTCAATGCCTGCCGCAGCCATTCGCGGTAGGAACCCTGCGCCGTCCCCTCTTTCTTCTTCGCCACGCTGTGCTCGCGCAGCCAATCGCCCCACATCACTTCCCAATGATCCGCGTAGCGCTCGTTGTCGCGCAGCAGTTTGTCGATCAGTTTCGCGCGCTTATCCTCGCTCTTGTCGCCCGCGAACGCCCGGATCTCCTCCGGCGTCGGAATCACGCCCAGCACATCCACGTACACGCGCCGTGCAAATTCGTAATCCGAACAAATCGCCGACGGCTCGATGCTCTCCGCACGCAGCCTCGTCAAAATAAAGCGGTCGATTTCATTAAACACTTTCGGGTCGCGCGCGCCGATGACCAACCCTTCGTCGCCGTCGGTGCTCTCGCTGAGCGGAGTTTCCTCGGCCAAAAGCAACGGCGTCAGCGCCATCATTCCAAGCGCTATGAATGAGATCAGTCCGCTTCGCATGGGTGATTCTCCGGGTAGGATTCCGAGCTCGTACCGGCACAGGAGTGTCGAACTAACCCGCATTCTACGGCAATATTCCGGACTTTCTGCCGGAAATTGCCACACGCGCGGTACGCGGTCAACTCAATGGCAATTTAGATGCCATCTGAAAAAACCGCGGGGCGCTGGAAAAACCATCGCCCCGCATTTTCTCAGCACTCGGGACTCAGCACCTTAATGCTGCACGACATCCACGCGCCAGTTGATCAAACTCAAATCCAGCGTTCCGCCCGTCGTGTTCTGTACGCGCACCGTCACCGTGTTCACCCCGCTCACAAACGTGGACCACAAAACGCCCGGCGGCAGCGCACTGTCCGGCGTCGCGGTCACGCTGTCGCCATTGGCCGCGCCGGTCACGGTGATCGTTCCATCCACAACAGACCCCGCGCCCACCGCCGCCAACCCGCCGACCGTCGTGCGCACCGAAATGAAATTCTTGATCGGCGTCGCATTCGCGGCCAAAAACTTCAGCGTCCCCGTCGTCACGTCGCCCGCCGCCGTCACCACGAAACTCGTGTTGCCCAGGCTGTCCTGCACTTCCAGTTTCTTGCTGGTCCCCACTTCAAGCGCCGCGGCCTTCGACAAGATTTCATTGCCCGATCCCGTCGAAGTAATGCCCGTCGCATTCAGCGTCGTGAACGTGCCCGCCGCCGGAGTCGTCAATCCAATCGTTGCATTGTTGATCGCTCCGCCGGTGTGCGGAATGTTGGTCAGCGTGCCGCTCGAAACGTTGCTGGCGTTCAGCGCCGTTAGCCCCGTGCCGATGCCGGTGAAACTCGTGCCAATCACATCGCCGTTGACGTTCACGCTGAACTTTGAATTGCCCAGTTTGTCCTGCACTTCCAGTTTCAACACGCCAACGGCGTCGGCGGCTCCAGCCTTCGAAACGATCTCCTTGCCGTTGCCATTCGACAACACGCCGCCGGTCGTCGTCACGTCCGCCGTAAACGCCGGATTGATCTTCGAACCGGCAATGTTTGCAATCGCGCTGATATTCGCGTCGAAAATCTTCCCGGCGCCAATCGTGTTCGCCGTCGCCGGCCCGCCCACGTCGCCGCTCAGCGTGACTCCCGCGGAATTGACCGAGATCTGATTGCTGCCGTTGAGCACGATGCTGGAGTTGTCGAACTTCACCGCGCCAAACGCTGCGTTCGTCGCCTGCGGCAGCAGCGCGGAGCTGACCGCGCCGCTAGTCAAGTTGCTCGCATTCAACGCCGTCAACCCCGTTCCGATTCCGCTGAAACTCGCGCCCGTCACCGCGCCCGTGTTGTCGACTTTGAACAACTGCGTGCCCGCGCTGTTGAGCACTTCGACTTTCGTCGCGGACGTGCCATCGTCGGTAGCCGTATTCTTGATCGAAATCTTTAGCGCATTCGCGGTCGGCGCCGCAATCGCGATGTTCCCGGCCGTCGCGCTCAATGATGTCACCGTCGCCGCGCCCGCACTCAGCGTCCCCGTTGTCGAGATAGCCTGCGCGCCAAAGCTCGGATTGACCCGCGCCCCATTAATACTTCCCGCCGCGCTCAGATTGGTCGCATTGATGATGTTCGTCCCTGTCCCCGAATTCTGCGTGATCAAATTCGCGCCAGCATTTCCGCCCACGTCGCCGCTCAACGTCACGGCGCCTGGATTGACTGAAAGCTGATTGCTCCCATTCAGCACCACGCTCGTCCCATCGAACTTCACCGCGCCCTGAGTCGCCGTGGTCGCCGCGGGCAATTGCGCCGCCGGAACTGTGCCGCTGGTAATGTTGCTCGCATTCAACGCCATCAGCGCCGTGCCCGCGCCCGCGAAGCTTGCGCCGGTGACCGCGCCCACGTTGTCCACTTTGAACAACGTCGTGCCGCCGCTGTTCATCAATTCGTATTTCGTGGCCGGCACTGCATCGTCAGCCACCGTATTCCTGATCGAAATCTTCAGCGCGTTCGCGGTCGGCGCCGCAATCGCAATGTTCCCTCCCGTCGCGCTCAAACTCGATACCGTCGCCGCTCCCGCCGCAAGCGTGCCCGTCGTCGAAATGTTCTGAGCGCCAAAAGCCGGACTCACCCGCGCGCCGTTGATGCTTCCCGCCGCGCTCAAATTAATCGCGCTGACGATGTTCGTCCCCGTCGCCGAAGTCTGCGTGATCGAATTCGAACTCGCCGGCCCCGTCACATCGCCGCCCAAAATCAAATTCGCCGCATTCAGATTCGTCAGCCCCGAACCGTTCCCCGTAAAACTCGTCGCGGTCACGTTACCCGCGGACGTGACGACAAACGTCGTCGCCGCTCCCTGGTCCAACACTTCCAATTTTTTGTTCGCGCCCGATTCGCCGCCGACCGATTTCGACAGAATCTCGTTGTTCAGTCCCGTCGAAATGATTCCCGCGAACGTCCCCGCCGCCGGCGTCACGCCGCCGATCACCGTGTTGTTGATCGTCCCGCCGGTGATCGCGCTGCCCGAAATCGGAATCCCCGTCAGCGTTCCGCTGGTGATGTTGCTCGCGTTGAGCGCCGTCAAATTTGTACCGACGCCGCTGAAGCTCGCCCCCGTCACCGCGCCCGTCGCGTTCAGCGTCGTAAACGACCCCGCCGCCGGCGTCGTGCCGCCGATGGGCGTACCATTAATGGTGCCGCCCGTGATTGCCGCGCCGCTGATCGTCCCGCCCGTGATCGCGCTGCTATTGATCGGAATCGCCGTCAGCGTTCCGCTGCTGATGTTGCTCGCGCTCAACGCAGTCAATCCGGTGCCGATGCCGCTGAAACTCGCCGCCGTCACATTGCCCAGATTGTCCACCGCGAACAACTGCGTTCCTGTGCTCTTGACCAATTCAATTTTTGTCGCCGGATTCGAGTCGTCGAAGAGATTGTTCTTGATCGAAATCTTCAGCGCGTTCGCCACCGGCGCCGAAATCGCAATGTTCCCGCTCGTCGCGCTCAAACTTGTCACCGTCGCAGCGCCCGAACTCAGCGTCCCCGTTGTGGACACATTTTGCGCCACAAACGCCGGCGTCACGCGCGCGCCGCCGATGCTTCCCGGACTCAAATTAATCGCGGTGATGATGTTCGTGCCGGTGGACGCCTGCGCCGTGATCGCATTATTGTTTGCCGGCCCGCTCACGTCGCCCACCAGCGACACGTTGCCGTTGCCCACCGAAATCTGCCCGCTGCCATTGAGCACGATGCTGGTCCCGTCGAACTTCACCGCGCCCACCACGGCTGTCGTCGCCAGCGGCAACTGCGCCGGCGGCACCGTGCCGCTCGACAAATTGCTCGCATTCAATGCCGTCAGCCCCGTGCCGATGCCTGTAAAGCTCAACCCCGCCACCGCGCCGGTGTTGCTCACGCTGAACAGCGTCGTCGCGTCGCTCTTCAAAACTTCGATCTTGTTCGTCGCCACCGCGTCGTCGGCCAGGCTGTTCTTGATGGAGAACTTCAGCGCATTCGCAGCCGGCGCCGAAATCGCGATGTTGCCGCCCGTCGCGCTCAAGCTCGTCACCGTCGCCGCGCCGGATGCAAGTGTGCCCGTGGTCGTAATATTTTGCGCGCCGAATGCCGGCGCGACCCGCGCGCCATTGATGCTCGACCCGCTCAGATTCACCGCCGTAATAATATTCGTCCCGGTCGCCGCCGCGGCCGTGATCGCATTCGCGCTCGCAGGCCCGCTGACATCGCCGCCCAGAATCAAATTCGCCGCGTTCAAATTCGTCAGGCCTGATCCGTTGCCCGTGAAGCTTGTCGCCGTCACGCTGCCCGAGGCCGTCACCGCAAACGTCGTCGCGCCGGAATTGTCCTGCACTTCCAATTTCTTATTCGTACCCGTCTCGCTCGGCGCGGCTTTCGACAAAATTTCGTTCGCGATTCCCGTCGAAGTAATCCCCGTCGCCGTCAGCGCCAGAAACGCGCCGCTCGCCGGCGTCGTCCCGCCGATTGGCGCACCATTAACAGACCCGCCCGTGATCGCGCTCCCCGTGATCGGAATGTTGGTCAGCATTCCGCTGGTGATGTTGCTCGCGTTCAGCGCCGTCAATCCCGTGCCGATGCCGGTGAAACTTAACCCCGTCACCGCGCCCGTCGCGCTCAGCGTCGTGAACGCGCCCGCCGCCGGCGTCGTCCCGCCAATCGGCGTACCATTAACAGTGCCGCCCGTGATCGCCGCGCCGCTGATCGTCCCACCCGTGATCGCGCTTCCGGTAATCGGAACGCCGGTGAGCGTACCGCCGTTGATGTTGCTCGCGCTCAACCCCGTCAAGCCGCTGCCGCCGCCGGTGAAGCTCAAGCCGCTCACCGCGCCCGTGTTGCTCACGCTGAACAGCGACGTATTGTCGCTGCGCAGCAATTCGAACTTCGGCGTCGCGTTCGTGTCGTCGAAGACGCTGTTCTTGATCGAGAATTTCAGCGCGTTCACCGTGGGAACCGTGATCGCAATGTTGCCGCTCATCGCATTCAACGACGTGACCGTCGCCGCGCCCGCGCTCAACGTTCCGGTCGTCGATACGTTCTGCGCGCCGAACGCCGGCGTCACGCGCGCGCCATTCAAACTCGCCGTCGAACTCAAATTCGCCGCCGTAATAATGTTCGTCCCCGTCGCCGCCGCCTGCGTGATCAGCGTCGCGCTAGCCGGCCCGTTCACGTCGCCAGCCAGCGTCAAACTTGCCGAATTAAGGTTCGTCAGGCCAGACCCGTTGCCGCTGAACGTCACGCCGGTCACGGTTCCGCCCGCCGTAACGGCGAACGTCGTCGCGCCGGAATTGTCCTGCACTTCCAGTTTCTTGTTCAACGCCGTCTCGCTCGGAGCCGCCTTCGATAAAATCTCGCTGGCAGTGCCCGTCGAAGTAATGCCCGTTGCCGTCAGCGTCGTAAACGCGCCCGTCGAGGGCGTCGTCGCGCCGATCGGCGTGCTGTTCACCGAACTGGTTGTGATCGCCGAACCCGTGATCGCCCCGCCGCTGACCGGAATGTCGGTCAGCGTTCCGCTCGCGATATTGTTCGCATTGATCGCCGTGATTCCCGTGCCTACGCCCACAAAACTTCCCGCCGTCACCGCGCCCGCCGCGTTGATCGTCGTGAACGATCCCGTGTTCGGCGTGGTCCCGCCGATTGGCGTGTTATTGATGGTGCCGCCGCTGATCGCGCTGTTCGTGACCGGGATGTTGTTCAACGTCCCCGTCGCTATGTTGCTCGCGTTGATCGCCGTCAAAGCCGCGCCGTTGCCCGTAAAGCTCAATCCCGTCACCGCGCCATCACTGGTGACTTTGAACAGCGACCCCGCGCCCGTGAAATCAAGCAACTCATACTTCACCGTCGCCGGCGCAAGCTGATCGACGCTCGAGTTCTTGATCGAAATTTTGAGATTGTCCGCTGTCGCGCCGATGATCTGAATATTTCCCGCCGTCGCCGTGATGGCCGCGCCCACCGTCAGCGCCCCGGTCATCGTGTCGCCGGCCTTGTTGACTTTCGTCGCCTCCGCCGCCGTCGCGCGCGCAATCTCCGCGGTCAACCCCGTCGAATTCGTTCCTTCCGCCGTCATTGCGCGCGTCACTTCCGCCGCCAGATTCGCCGTCAGTGTGCCTTCCGCCGCGGTCGCGCGCGCCGTTTCCGCATCGACGTACGCCTTCGTCGCCGCATGCAAATTCGCCGTCGGCGCGCCGCTGAGCGTCAAAAATCCGGTCATCGTGTCGCCGGCCTTCAAGACATACGGCGCGCCCACCAGCGGCAGCGAAGCCGGATTGAGGTTTGTGATTCCAAACCCGTTGCCAATCAGATTTCCCGCCGTGATCGTACCCGTCGTGGTGATGTCGTGTGCCGCAATGTTCGTCGGCAGAATGCTCAGCAGCGACGTCCATTCCGATCCACCGTTTCCGTCGGCAATCAGCACAAACTGCGCCGACGACTGCGAACTGCTGATCTTGCTCGACGTCACGCTCAAGTCAGCCAGCTTCGGAGTCGTCACCGCCTGATCGGCCAGTTTCGGCGTCGTCACCGATCCATCCGCCAGCTTCTGCGTAATTACCGAGCCATCGGCCAGCTTCGGCGTTGTCACCGACATATCCACATAATTTACCGTCGAAACTGTTCCGCCCGCCACGGACGTGCCAATGAAACTTCCGTCGTCGATCACAAATGCCGACGAGACCACCGACAGCGCGCCAAGTCCCGTCGTCACCGACGCGCGGATCACCGCGTTGGGCGTCGGTGGCGCGGATACTTTCCACGCGAAGAGATTTCCCGTTGGCGTGGTGATGTTCAGAGTGCCCAGCAGTTCGTAAGTCGTTCCGCCGTCGCGGCTCAACTCCAGCTTGATCGCGCCTTTGGCCCTCGTGTTGATCGTAATTTGCTGCGTCTGGCCGGTCACATAGATTTCGCCGCCGCTGGGCACCGCAATGCTCAGCACCGGTGCCGCGGCGAATGCCGCGCCCGTGAAAACCAAAGCCGTCAATGCCGCGCCAATTTTCAATCCAAGGTTATGCCGTAAGCCGATCTGCATCGTGCTTCCCCTCCAATGTTTAGGTTGCCTGAATTCAATTGAATTGCGTTATGCGCCCGATTTAGGCGCATTTGCAAATTTGCCACTCACTTACGTGGCCTCTGGAAGAATGCTGCGTCAAAATTGCGAATCGTAGTTATCCAGATTTCTTGGTGCATTTCAAGACGCTTCTGCATCAAAAATTCTGAAATTTATTCGGCTAAATCGGAACGCTACTTGAAGATAAAGCGCAACCGTTCAGACACCTCTTACTTTCTCACGCAAAGGCTTGGCGCGGCGACTCCGCGTGAAACGTTCCTCACACCCCCGAATGCGCCATCCCCCCCGCGTTCGCCTCCATCGGCTGCGTCAGCACTTGAATCGAAATCTGCGCCGCCAATTTCTCCGCCGCTGCTAAAAACGCTCGCGCCGACGCCGAATCCGGATGCGCCGCGACAATCGGCGTCCCCGCGTCGCCGCCCGCGCTGATCTCCGGATCGAGCGGAATCGAGCCGAGAAACGGCACGCCCATCTCCGCCGCCGCGCGCTCGCCGCCGTACGCCGCAAAAATATCCACGCGCTTGCCGCTCGCCGGATCGTGATAGCCGGCCATGTTCTCGATCAACCCCAGCACCGGCACGCGCACTTGCTTGAACATCGTCCGCGCGCGCACCACATCCGCAATCGCCACGCGCTGCGGCGTCGTCACCAGCACGGCGCCGGTGAGCGAACAATTTTGCGCGAGCGACAGCGCCACGTCGCCAGTGCCGGGCGGCAGGTCGATGATCATGTAATCGGCGGGCGCCCACGTCACGTCGCGCAGAAATTGAACCACTATCCCGTCGAGCACCGGCCCGCGCCAGATCATGGCTTGATTGAAATCGACCAAAAATCCCATGCTCATCACTTCGATGCCGTGCGCGCTCATCGGATGAATCTTGTTGCCGCCGGCCAGGCGTGGTTTTTCGCGCAAGCCGGTCATGATTGGAATCGACGGCCCGTATAAATCGCAATCCAGCAGCGCCGCGCTA
>DATGGK010000269.1:0-88747 GCA_035308565.1 Planctomycetota bacterium
CGATCGTAAACGTCGCGCCCGGAAGCAGATTTGTGCCAATCACCGTGATGCGCTGCCCGCCCGATGTCAGACCAGACGCGGGCGTCACACCCGTGAGCGTCGGCGTCGATTGCGTGGCGTCAACGATCTGAATCCCATTGAGCGGTGCGCGCGTGCCGTCGCCGCCGCCCGGATATTGAAACGCCTGGCTGGTGACAACGCACGTCGGATTGGTCAGGCATCTGAAGACGATGTAATTTCCCTGACTGGTCAGCGTCGCTTCGGTCAGCGTCGTGGTGGTAATACTTGCGATATTGATAATTTTTCCGCCCGGATCGGTACCGCCGGGACTGGCCGCGGATTTCGCCCAATATTGTCCCGTCCGCCCAACGGTGTCGCCCGTTGCGTAAACGTACACGTTGTAAATCGAGTAGGGAATGTTGTTGACCGTAACGGTCGTGAGGCCGGTATTGGTGTTGTCGAGATAGCCCTTGAGCAGCGAATCGTTGCCGCCTGTGTTGCCCAGTCCGTTTCGCCACGTATTGTTGCAATTCCATGCCGCCGTCGCGGTCGTCGCCGTGCCGGAATTGTCCTTGAGCACCTGATTCGCGCCCGCCACGCCCGCGCACGTGTTCCAATTGCTGGCCACCACGCCGCTCGGATCCGTGTACGCCCCGGCTGCGCCTGTCACAATATTGTTGGCATTGCCGCTGTCCTCGAAATTAATCGATATCGCGCTCGCCCCCGCATCCAACGGCAGCCCATTAATCCACTGCTGAATCGCGCTGACCGCATTCGTGTCGATGACGTTGTGCGCCAGCGGCGGCATCTTGGTCGCGTCGATCGCGTTCGGCCGCAAATACAGCAGCGAGCGCGATGTATTTTGCGGCACGACAATCTTCGCGCCGGCAATGCCAAGGCTGTTGCGCACGTTTCCGTATATCAAGCCTTGCGCAAGTTCCGGCGTGTCGTAACGCGCGTCGAAATATGCGTTCGTCCCGCCCGGCCGGTGGCACAGCGAGCAATTGGCATCGATGTAAGAACGCACGCGGTTATCAAGCGTGGCCGTCGTGTCGGTGACGGCAACCAATTTGGAATAGCCGGGGATCGACGCTTCCTGAATCACCGGATTAAGCAGGCCGATGTGGTTGAGCGTGCGCAATTGGTTGTCTTGAATGCCGGTGCTCGGATACGTGAAATTCCCGTTGAGCTGCCGCGTCTTCACGCCCAGCACGCCGCCCGCATTGGTCGTGTGGCACGTCAAACATTCCGCGCGGCTCGGATAATGCCACGTCTGCTGCCGCGTGCCGCCGCCTGCGGTTTTGATCGTATAAACCTGATCTTCGCCCGCCGCCGGTTCCAAATCCGCATCCGAATAATCCGCGCGCCATTTGTACGTCACGCCGTACACGTTGCCGTCCGAACTGCGCACGATAAAGCGCGTCTCCAACCGCTGCGTGACGCTCGGATTCGTGTCATCGACGGGCAGATCGAAATGTTTCACGAAGACCGTGCCGTTCGGAAACGTCCATTCGCCCGTCGAAGCAAAACCAATCTGCTGATCGGCCGTGTACGGACTCCCGTTGTTGGGCAGAGCCATCCAGCGCATCTTTTGCGCGTTGTCGGACCACAACGGCGTGTTGACGTTGTACGGAATCAAACCCGTCGAAGGCGTCAACGCCGTGAACGGCAACGAAAACGCGCCAGTGGCCGAGAGCGTCGCCGGAATACTGCCGCTGCTCAGCGGCGGGAGCTGGCCGTTCAAATACGCCGCAATCGGCGCGCGCGAATTCAAGCCGTACGTCGCGCTGCCCGCATTGACCGTCACGCTCACCGGGCTTGACGTCGTGCTCAAGTTTGTGTTGTCAGTCGCCGTCGCAGTAAGGCTGTACGTCCCTTGCGCGACGTTGCTCAGCGTGACCGTAAACGGCGCCGCCGTCGCCGTGCCGGATGGGTTGCCATTGACAAAGAAATCGACTTTCGCAATCGAAGCCCCCGCGCCCGCCGTCGCCGCGGCGGTGATCTGAAAAACCGCCGGCGCGGTAAAAGTCGCGCCCCCCAACGGCGCTGAAATGTTGACCGTCGGCGGAATCACTTGATACGTGAACGTCGCCGTCGAATTCGGAAGAATCGTGTTGAGCGCCACGTCCTTCACGTTGTTCACGGTGAGCGTGTACGTCGTCGCGCCGGCCAGCGGCGATGTGGTTAGCGTGACGGTCGTCTGGTCCGCGGACTGCGCCGCGTTTGATATCGTGATGGGGCCGGGAGTGATTCCGTAATTGGCAATGTTTACGGCACTCGTTGGGTCCAAGGGCTCGGAGAAAACGACGGTCACTTTGGTGTTCGTGTTGACCGAAAAGACCGACGAAATCGTCGGCGGCGTCGTGTCGGCCAGTTCGCCGTAAATCACCAATTGGTTCTGCCCGCCCGCGGTGTTGTCGGCGCTCGACGGAACGTACACGCGGCCGTTCGCGACCAGCGCGCTGTTGTACTTCGCGAATCCGCCCAGAATGTCGCGATTGTTCGCGGCCTGCCCGCTGTTGTAAAGCTCCGCCAATGTCTCCGCATTCAACGCCCGCAACGTCGCTGGAATCGGCGTGGTTTGATGAATCACGTCGTTGCCGTTATCGAGCGTCCACACCCAAATAATTCCTGTCCCCGCCATGCTGCCGTTGCTCGAAAGCACCCAGTGCTGGCACCGGATCGTCGTTGCGCTCGTCTTGTCTTGCGTGAGTTGAATGTACCCGTTGCCGCCGACGGCAATCGCGTACCGCGTCATCGTGCTCGAGCCTTCGCCCATGCAAAAAATGTACGAGCCGCTCGGCCCCTGCCAATACACGGGCGAGCCTTTGCACGCGCCGCCGTTGAGCGAAATCTTCTGAATGATGCTGGCATCGTTGTTGGCATTGAAGTGAGTCATGTTGTCGCGGTCAACGATGAACATCTGCCCGGTCTTTCCCGCAGCGGCGAGCACGTGCGCTTTGCTGCCGGGTTGATCGGGAAGAAGCATGTGCCCGCCGCCGCCGAAATCGGCATCTCCCGAGTCGATGCTGGCCACGGCGGAGGGCATGTAGAAATCAGAAACCGTCAGGCCCACCGGCCCGAATTTCAATGCGCACTCGGCGTAGTTAACGCCGCCGGTGCTCGCGTCGTACGCGCTGGCCACGGCGCTGCCGTTGCCGGTGCTCAGATAAACGTTGCCCGACGCATCCACCGCCGCGCCGCATCCCGACTCCCAAATGCCGGCGCCTTTGCCGGTGGTGTTCGACGGGTTGACGTTAAACACATACTGCTGCGCGAGCGTGCTGGGATTGTAGCGCATAGTCCAGCCCCAATAGGGCGTGGACACGTCCGAGTACGAAGCGAAGCTGATATAAAGCGAACCGTTCGCCAGCAGCAGCGCCGGCCGTTGCGCCTGATTTTTCGAAGTGAACGCCGGATAGGTCGCGGTGCCTACCGTGCCTCCCGGATATGAAATCAGCACCGGTCCGCCGAATTTCTCCGCGCCGGTGGACAAGTCCAGCGCGTGCAAGCGGTGCATGTACGTCGGCGTCGAGGTCTTTGAAAATGCGAGGACGTAAATCGTGTTTGTGGTCTTGTCGATCACCGGCGTCGATGTCACGCCGACTTCCGGATACATGTTGTTGTCGCTGCCGGCGAGCAGATTGTTCGGTGACGACGTCTCGCCGGTCCCATTCATCGTCACCTGCCAATACGCGGGCTGGTTGGGCAAATCCGCATCGAACGCGTACACGCTGTTGTGCATGGTCGCGACGTAAACCACGTTGTGGACGCCGCCGCCAATGGTAATGCTCGACGCATACAGCGGCTGCGCGTACATGATCCCGTCCACGTTGCGCGCGTACAATTTGCCGAACTGCGCGGAATTCACGTTGGATTGCGTGAGAACGGTTTCGGTGATGTTGGCGCCCGAACGCATGGTGTCGTAGTTTTGCGTTAACACATCTATACCCGCCGCCGAAAGCGAAGTCAGCGCCAGGATCAAGCAGTAGACTCGTGTCACGATGCAAGCCTCGGGGGGATTTGAGCGATGAGCGGCGAGTGCTGAGCGATGAGGGACGGCGGCAAGCGCTCCGCTTTGTAAATCAGGACTCAGCACTCAGGACTTTCTTTCGGGCGCATTTTACTGCAAAAGTTCACAATGAAAGACCGAAAAATGATAAGATGTGCTGCATGAATCCCTCTCGACTCTTGGGCGGCGCGCTCGCCTTGCTGCCCCTTCTCGTTGCCGGCTGCAACCACCACGATTGTGATTGCTGCCCCGAACCAGCGGCCGGCGCCGCCGCGCCCGCGCCGCAACAGGCCGCGAACATCCCGCAACACGCTGCACCGGACGCCGCGCCACCTTCGCCTCGAGCCGCCAAAGACGCTCTCGCTCAAGCAAAAATTCCCTTCACGCCCGATGCCTTCCTCGCCGCCGCCAGCCGCGGCGATCTGCCGCACGTGCAGCTTTTCCTGGATGCCGGACTCGCGCCCGACGCGCGCGGCCTAAACGGCCACACCGCGCTGATGTGGGCCGCCGCGCAAGACCGCGCCGATGTCGTCTCCGCGCTGCTCGCCGCCGGAGCCGACGTGAACGCCAAGTCCGACGACAACACCACCGCGCTGTTCAACGCCGCCTACATGGGCAGTCTGGCCAGCGCGCGCATTCTCGTGGCCAAAGGCGCGGACATCCAGGCGCGCCGCCGCGACGGCTGGACGCCGCTCACCGCCGCCGCAGTCAACGGCCGCGACGCGCTGCTCGACCTTCTGCTTCAACTGGGCGTGAATCCGAATCAAGCCGACGCGCAAGGTTTCACGCCGCTCATGTACGCCTCCGCCAACATTACCGAGGAAGACACCAGCGACCGCACGCTCAAAGCCGCGCAGATTCTCGTCGCGCACGCCGCCGACGTGAACGCCAAAGCCGCCGATGGCACGACCGCCTTGATGCGCGCCGCGAAAAAAGGCGAAGCGCCCATCGTCACTCTGCTGCTCGACCACGGCGCCGACATCGCCGCGCGCGACAAGGAAGGCCGCACAGCCTTGATGTACTCCGCACTGCTCAAAGCCCCGCCGCCCGCCGCCAAAGCACTACTTAAACGCGGCGCAAGCACCAGCGCGCAGGATAATACCGGCATGACCGCGCTGATGTACGCCGCGAAGCGCTTCCAGCCTGGCGTATTGAAAGCCATGCTCGAAGCCGACAAATCGAGCGTCAACGCGCAGGATAAAGAAGGCCGCACCGCGCTGCATTGGGCCGTGTTCAAAGACCGGCCGCCCTGCATCACGCTCTTGCTTCAAGCCGGTGCGAACAAAGAGCTCAAAGACAAGCAAAACAAAACCGCGCTGGACCTGGCCAACGAAACAGGCGATGTGGCGTTGATCAAAGTGCTCTCCCAAAAGTAGGACGGGGCTCCGAGCCCGTCCCGCTCATTTTTCACGCAAAGGCGCAAAGAACAGCGCAAAGTTCGCAAAGAAATCTCCTCTCAAATTCATTTCTTCTTTGCGCTCTTTGCGTGCCGTTCCTTTGCGCCTTTGCGTGAAATAGAATCTATCTCCAATTCAACACCCGAAATACGCCCTCGTGCCGCTTGATTCGTCCCGGCAGCGCCATCAATTGATCGCGGTAGATACTCAACAGCACCGCCGTAGTGAAGAACGTCCCTCCGCCGACCATCATGTAGACGGCGACCGTTTGCAACTTCTCCGGAATATGGATGAAGAAGGCCAGACTCGCGCCGTACACCAGCATCGTGCACGCGCCGGTGATGGTGGTGGCTCGCAGTTTGAAGAGCATCCCCGTGCCGACCAGCAGCGAGCCGATGACGAGAATGCCGAGTTCGTTGGCAATGCGCAGCGTCGTCCAATCCATAGTTTGGTGCGAACGTTGAATGAGCACCGCCACCGCGACAGGCATCGTCGCCAGCATGCTTCCGAACGACAAGCACAGACTTACCCAATCTTCGGATCGCCAGCTTCCAGCCGGCCCGCTCTCGCCTCCTTCCCCGTACCATCCAATATGCCCGGCAACCAGCAGCGCCACGCCCGTTGCCGTGCTGAAAATCTCCAACTTCTCCCACGCGCTCAAATCGCTAAGTACATTAATCACCAGGAAACTCAATCCGCCTTCCACAATCGCAGTCACCACGTACCAGCGCCGCCAATATTTGTCGCGCACCATCCACGCCGCCAGCAATCCGCTCGCAATCAAGAGCAGCAACAGCACCAGCAGCGGCACATGAACGCTATCCGTGGCGATGATCAGGCGGCTCAAACTCAACAAAATCGCCGCGACGAACGACAGCGACAGCAGCGCGTTGCCACATTCGAAACAGGAATCCGACAGGCGCATGGACCGCCGGCTTCCAGCCGGCCCGCTCGCTGCAAACCGATGCGCAATCAACAGCGCCAGCCCCGCCAGCGCAAACGCCAGCGTGTAGTATTCGTCGCTGACATGCCAATAATTAAGTAATTGCCAGATCGCGCAACAGCCGGCCATCGTCGCAAGGTACACATTGTACCCCTTCTTTCCAAAAACGCCGGCGAACACATAAAATAGCGTCGCTTCGACAAAGAAAAGCGACATCAACAAATTCGTATTCTCCCCCCGAATAGCTGCGTAGACATGCTCCGGAAACGCGTGGAACGCCGAACCAAACACCGCCGCGATCATCACTCCCGTGGCAAGTTGCGCCACGCGCGCAAGCGGCTGTTCTGCCGTGTGCCCGCGGTACAAACGCGCCGCGACGATGTACATAATTGGCACGAGCATCAACCACGGCGCCATCGCCACCGTCGTCTTCAATCCAAGCAGCGACAGCCATCCGCGCGCCGCCAGCAGCGTGGCCACCGCCGTTGCGAAGAAATACGTCGCCGACAACATCGGTTTGCTGTGCCGGTACACATACGCGCCAACCCGCGCCGACACCGCCGCGACAATCATCGCCAGCACATACGTCACGTCGATTTTGTACGGCCAGCCTTCGTTCAGGAATGTGTAGGTGTCGCGAAGATGCAGTTCCAGCCCCAGCACCACTGGCACGATGCACAAGAAAACCCCCAGCGGATACGCCACTCGCGCCAGCGATCCCGTTTGTAGTTCCGCCTTTAGGCGTTTCCCTTCCGTTGAAAACGCATTCAACGAATTCACCAACAGCGCCGTCACCGCCAGCGCAACAATCGCGACTTCCTCATTGATCTCGATCGCCAATAACTTCACTGCAATGACTTCCGCCCAAAGAAACGTGAACGCCGCCAGATACAAGAACGCGCTCGCTCGTTTTACAACCAAGTCGGAGTAGACGTATGCATACGTTCCCGCGATGACTAAGCCCAGCGCCAGAAGTTGCAGCATCCGTTTGTCTGCGATTTCGGGTATGTAACGCAAGCCCCAATGCTGCACATACGGATAATACAACCACCCCGCCAATTGCGCGCCCAACAGCAGCATCAGCCCGCTCGACATCACCGCGATGCCCGACCAGAACGACGCAAGCCCAAAGCGCTTGCGCGAAAACGGCCCGTCCGGCGGAAACGCGCGCTCCGCGTGAATCGCAATTAGTCCAATAATCACCATTAATGTAGATGGCGCCGCAATCTCCCAAAGTTTACGTACGTGTTCGTCGGCCAAAATCAGCAGCCCCGTCAGTGTAATGCCAAGTATCGATACATACACAAACACCGGCTGCTTTAATATTCTCGCCGACGCCGCGTACAGCACACAGCACACCACTCCCGCCATCCACAAATGTCCTTCGAGCGTCACCAATTCTTGCGCGTGATAAAACCAGAGATTCAGCGGCATCACCATGCACGCCAGCAGCGTGATCGCCTGCCCCGCGATTTGATGCCGCGTGTATCTCAGCATCGCCGAGCCGCCGCCCAGCAGCGACAGCGTCGCCGCGCCCATCGCCGCGGCGACCACCATTTTGTTTTCGAACACGCCCACCGCCCACATCCACACCACCATCCCCAGCACCAGCAGCCCCGCGCCAAACGTCATCAAGTATTGCAAACTGCGTGGATCCAGCAGCAGTTCGACCAGCCGCCCGTTCGTAGTCCCGCCTTTAGGCGAAAGGCCAACGCCGCCGTTATTTTTTTCATTGCGTTGCGCCGAATGACTTTCATCCGCGCTCGAATTATCAGCCGCCCCCGCGCCGCCCGAACCGTCCCGCACCGTATCCATAAGCAACCTCCCCTCGACCGTTTGAAAACCTGCCCCAATCGGTACTGAGGAAGTTGTCGAAAAAGGTTACAGCCCATTGAATTTCCCTCTCCCCCGCCCGCGGGGAGAGGGACGGCACACGCGCGAACGCTCGCCCTGTTGACTTGCGCAAACCGCGCAATGGCCGTAAGCTTTCCGTGAATCCCCGGATGCGTGAGCGGCGCGCGATGCTATAAGGAGTTTTGCGATGCGATTATTTATGGTGGCGAGTCTCGCCCTCGCGCTTGCGTTTGGAAGCGAGCGGGCCAGAGCCGCGGATGGCCGCACGAAAATTCAGTTTCAGTTCGACGGCGCCAACCCAACCTCCAGCCGTCTCGTGGCGCGGATCGATGTCTCTGCCGCGATTGGGCCGTTGCTCAGCAGCGGCGGCTCGCACGACGAAGACCTCAAGCTTCAAACCATCACCTTGACCATCGGCAGCGCGAAGTTCGTCGCGTACACGGACATCTTCGGCCGCACTGTCGAAGACGTGAGCAGCGACCCGCCGCAGCCGTTCTCGTCCAAGCTCAGCGCCAGCGGCAAAATTCTTTTCATCACGGCCACTGGCTACAACTTGCAAGACCTTCTCCCCGTCGGCACGGCCCAATCCGGTTCGTTCAGCATCGACATCGACGTTTCGGTGACCAATACTTTCCCAGGGGACAACCCACCCACGACAATCAGTTTGAGCCAGCAGCACATCACGTTCAATTACGCGCTCAAGGGGACGAAGGTGATGGGGAAGAGTATATAGACGCGCGGACGGCGCGAGGCGCGCCTGGTTATAAGGCGCGGGGCTGCGTCGAGGTGAAGAAGGAATAAACGGCGTGGCGTGGCGGCGGATTCGGCAAGGCGGGCCGGCGTGTGGACGTATGACTGAATCGTTCGCACAAGGCTCCTTTGAGCGTGCAGGTCCAATGGATCGTGTCGGATTAGGTTAAGCCTCTCTCCCGACGCCAACGCTTAACAACAGCGCCGCGCCGATCTTTGGCGGGGCTTTTTCGGAAAGGTTGCCGTTACTCGGCGAGGAATCGGTTGCGAAGTTGCTCGCAGTTGGTATAGTCCAACGTACCGCTGTTAAAACGCGCGCCAACTTAGCTCAGTGGTAGAGCAATGCTTTCGTAAAACGTTGGACCAATCCCCTAACAATCAATCGAGTCAAGGCGTTACAGAATCCGCGCCAAGCGTCTTACCGTCCAACTTACGGTTTTCGGCTGAATTGCTGCGCGTTGTCGATGCGTGGCAGTCGCTGCCGGAACACATCCGCGCCGCAATCATGGCGCTGGCTGGAACCGTGAGGCCGTGAACAAGGCACTGGAACTGGCGGCGAAGCTTAACGGTTTGTCTCCGCCGAGCCTTGTAGGAGGCAGCGCAATGCGGCCAGCGTCGCTCCCGCCGACCGTGGCCAGGCAGTCTACCCGCACGAACACGGGGTATGTACAGGAGTCCCACGCCTAACGGGGGTTAAGCGTCAATCTTTTGAACTTGGAGCACTGCATGATCAAGGCCGCAACGATTCACTTGGCAATTCTGCTCGGCACAGCCTTGCTCCGCGCCGGCGCTCCACTGACTGCGGCGGAGTCGATTTTGCTTTGGCCTGAGAGCGCGCCCGGCGCAAAGGGCAATGCGCCGGCCGACAAGCCGGCGATCACCGTGCATCTTCCAGCGCCTGAGAAAGCCAACGGCGCGGCGATTGTGATCTGTCCGGGCGGCGGCTACGGCGCGCTGATGATGTCCTACGAAGGGCACGATGTTGCGAAATGGCTCAACGAGCATGGCGTGGCCGGAATTGTTCTGCAATATCGCATTCACCCGTATCAGCACCCGGCGCCGCTGCTGGACGCTAAACGCGCACTGCGCATCACGCGCGCTCACGCAGCCGAATGGAAGATCGACCCGAAACGAATCGGCGTGATGGGCTTTTCCGCGGGCGGGCATGTGGCGTCCACGTTGGGAACCCATTTCGACGCCGGCGATGCAACCGCAACCGATCCGATCGAGCGCGTGGACTGCCGCCCGGATTTCATGGTACTTGTTTATCCCGTGATCACGATGAACGAGAAAACACACGCCGGCTCCCGCGAAAACTTGCTCGGAAAGAATCCGACCGCCGTTGAAATGGATTTCCTATCGAATGAAAAGCAGGTGACCGCGAACACGCCGCCAGCCTTTTTAGTTCACTCCAAGCTGGACAAAGCCGTGTCGGTCGAAAACAGTGCGGTCTTTCACGCAGCGCTGAAAGCGCACGGTGTTACGTCGGAATTCCTCGAATTGCCAACGGGCGATCATGGTTTGGGCTGCGGCAAAGGCGAGTTGTGGGCTGAATGGGAAGCGAAGTGCCTGGAGTGGATGAAGACGAGCAAGATCATTAAATAATCGCCGACGCAGATCATCATGCCACACGAGACGAATTTCCGACTCGATCATCTTCCACGGCAGCGCGGCGATGATCGTGTTTTAATCACGCCGCACAGGCGGACGGCGCGCGCTCTTTTAACTCTCACGGAGTCTTCTGCGGTGCCGGCGGCGGCTTGTTTGCCCGCGCCGCTTCCGCCATCTTTTTCTGCCCCGCCGCGATGAACTCGGTGATGTCGAACCCAAGCGGCTGGCCATTCGCGTACTTTGTCCGCGCGGACCGCAGCGCGGCTTCGGCGCCTTCAGGCAGCTTGTCCTGCCACCAATTCATCTGCTCGCTGTAGCACCAGACGTACTCGTCGCTGGTCGTCAGCGCGTAATAGGCGTTGTGCTCGAACCAGCGCAACCGGTCGGCCGGCGTTAAATAGAACGAGAGAAACTTCTCGGGCGGCTTGCGCGTCGCCAGCACCTGGTCCATGTACAACGCCGAACCAGCCTGGAACGTGAGCGCATGTTTCGTGCGCAGAGCGGCCGGCACCAACGCGAGCGAGCGCTGTTTCATCAGATGATAGGCGCGGAAGAAAGCCTCGCGCGTGGTGAAATAGTAGGCCGGCTCGTAGCCGTCGATGATGCGCACGTCAGGCCCTGCGGCCTCCAACGCGCCGTTCCAGAACGCGGAGAGCAAGGCCCAGTGTTGCTTGGAAAGCTGCTGTTGGCGCGCCTGGGTATCCCGCATGTCCAGCAACGCGTCGAAAAGACTCTGGTGGAAAAACGTCAGCAGGCGCACACCAGGCAATTCGGTCTGGAGCGCCGTCATGAATTGCGCGCCGCGTTTGCTGACCTGCGCTTCGACCTCGGCGAAACTGCGGTTCTTATACGCGTCGGAGTAGGCCCATGGATTGTCGCCGTAGGGTTCGGGGTCGAAGACGATGCCCACACAGCGCCCGATTCGCGCCGCCTTGGCGCTCAAGCGGAGGTTGCCGGAAATACAAGTCCACTGTTCGTCGTTGAACCAGTCCATCTTCCAGTTGTTGGCCGCGTAAAGGCAGAGGAAATTATCGGTAAACGTCCGCCACTCAATGGCGGCCAGATCGTCGAGTTGCGGCTTGAGTTGCGCCTCGTCCCACGGACGCGGGTCGAAGGCGTGGTTCCACTCGCGCAGCCTGAAGATGACGCCATCGAACGGCTTTTGTTCCATGCTGCGGATGTCTTTACGAACCTGGTCGGGATACGGCACGTCCCAGCCATACTCGACCAGCTTCTTGACCGGGCGTTCCGGGGCGGATGTCTGGGCGGTTAACGCGGCCAGCGGCGCCAGCAGAATGACGGCGAGGGCAGCCATGACAGGCCGATACATCTATTCCTCGTTTCCCTTCTTGTCCTGAACCGGAGCCTCGGCAACCGGCAATTTGTTCGCGGCAAACCAGTCGTCGTGAAGTTTGCGAAGCCGCTGCACGATGTCGGGATGCTGCGCGGCGAAATTGGTCTTCTCCGAAACATCCGTCGCAAGGTTTGAGAGGAAGAATTGCTTGTCGTCGGCCGCCAGGTTCGGATCGGGCGCAGCCTGCACGTTGCCGATGAGTTTCCAGTCGCCTTGGCGAACGGCCCATTGCGGCTGCTTGCTGCCGCCGACGTGCCAGTGCAACACGTCATGCGGCGATGGCGCGTTTATCGAACGAATCACCGGCACGATGCTGCGGCCATCGATATCCGTGTTGAGCATCTTTATTTCGCACAACTCCGCGAGCGTTGGCATCCAGTCGCACGCATGGACGACCTGCCGGCGCGTTTCGCCTTCCGGCAGATGCCCCGGCCACGCGATCATTCCGGGCAAGCGGATGCCGCCCTCGAACAGGCTGAATTTCTGCCCGCGATACGCCCCGGCGCTGCCGCCGCCAAAGTGCGCGCGCTCCTCCGTCGAATGGCCGTTGTCGGACTGGAAGACGATGATGGTGTTCTGGCGCAGGCCGAGGTCATCGACTTTCTTCAGCAGCGCACCGACGCGTTCGTCGCAGGAAGCCAGAAACGCCGCGTAAAGGTTGCGCGGATACGGCAGGTTTTTGTAATGCTCCAACCACTTCGGCTCGCCCTGATAAGGATAATGCGGCATGTTCAAAGCGAAGTAGACGAAGAACGGCTTGGCCCGGTTCTGTTCGATGAACTGCGACGCTTCTTCGAGCATCAAGTCGGGAAAATAGCGGCCGGGGTATTGCACTTCCACGCCGTTGCGGAAAAGATCGTGGCGCGCGGGTCCGGCCCAATTAAAAAAATGGGAGTAATTGTCGATGCAGCCGCCCATGTGGCCGAACGAGTAGTCGAACCCCTGGGCATTGGGCATCGTGTCGGTGGTGTAGCCCAGATGCCACTTTCCGATGTGCGCGGTCGTGTAGCCCGCAGCTTTGAACATTTTCGCCAGAGTGATCTGCGAGCTGGGCATCGCGCCCTTGCCATTCGGTTGCGACGCGGCGTTGCCAATCAATCCGGCGCGCAGCGGATAACGCCCTGTCAACAATCCCGCACGCGACGGCGAACACACCGGCGCCGCCGCATAAAACTGCGTGAACCGCACCCCGCGCGCCGCGATGGAATCGATAGCCGGTGTTTGCAAATCCGTCGCCCCGTAACAGCCGGCGTCGGCGGCGCCTTGATCGTCGGTGACGATGAGGAGGACATTGGGCTTTAGCGCGTCAGCGCCGCACAATGCGGCCAGCGGCGCCAGCAGAATGGCGGTTATTAGGACTGAGAGGGTGTGTTTCATGTGTTGGTTACTCAGAAGCCCACTGCGCCATCGGTTGCGCCTTCAATGTAGTGCTCGGCACCGGACTCCTTTTGGCCATTGAGCGAATTGTCCCAGAAGAGCATGCCCTGATAGCCCGATTCGAAGTCCAGAGGTTTGGCGCCGGGAACCGCTTGGAAATGGCATCCCGAGAACACTTCCCACCGGCAGGCAGGCGGCGATTGTACTTTGAGCAACGCTGCTTTAGGCAACCAGTGCACGCTGCCTCCGGTCGTTTCCAACACGCTATTGTTAAATATACTCGTGGCGCGGTTGAACTCGCAACCGACAAAGCGTTGGCCGACCAGAAGGGGCGGCGTCTGCTGCATCTGGTCGGCCATACGGGAGGCCCCAAGATTGATGCCCATGCCGTCGTCGAACCGGCAGCCGCGCACCAGCGTGTGGTATTCCGGCCCCGTGACGAGGCGGTTTGTATCCGCGACATTCTGCCGGGCGTTGAATTCAACCCCCATTTTCGTGCGCAGGCCCACGAAGTGCTCCACGACGTTTTCCAGCCCGCCGCCAAAGAATTCGATCCCGCCCAGCGTGTCGCGTCCGTATTGGTTCAAAATAATGTTCTCGAAGAAGAACTGTCGTGCGACGACCTGCGACTGAGTGTCGGGCTGAACGGTCCACGGCTCGGAGAGCGTGATCCGTTTGTCTGTGTTGCTCAGGATGCGGCGGAAGCCGCCGAATCCGCGGCCCGCCATCACCACGACGAAGCGGTCGGCAAGTTGGTCCGGTTTGAGCCGCGCTTCGGGCACTTCGAGCCAGTCGGGGCCGACGGCTGCTGGACGGCCGAACCAGTTTTCCGAGCCTGCCTCGACTCCTTCAAAGAGCGCGCTTTCGCCGGCGCCTTCCACGCTTCCTCCGTCAACGACCTGGTTGCGATAGATCAGATTTTGTTCGAGCGGCCCGAACCAGGGTCCGCAGGTGAAGCCGCGGTTGCTTTCTTCGCAGTGGTTGTATTCGACGATGCAGTACTTGCCCAGGAGCCAGCCCATGCCGCTGGTGCCGTAACGGCCGATCGTGGGCTTATAGTGATTGTAACTGGTAAGGCAGCGCAAGGCCGGCCCGATGACGCTCATGCCCTCGACGCCGCGCAGCTCACAGTGACTGACCGTGCACTGTTGAGTAGGTCCCAGGAAACAGAGGCACCCGCCCGCCGGAACCCAACCGGTCTTCGGGCTGATCCAGGCCGCCTCGCCTTGTTCGACCCAGCACTGGGTGATGACCACATTGTGGACGGCGTCGCGGCGGCCGGCTCCGAGAACGCCCCAGCTACAGCCGTGACCGGTCTCGATCCGCAACCCGGTAATGGTCGTATCGGCGATCACATGGATCAGCGGCGTCGCCCGGTGCTGGCGGAACAGCGGTTCATAGTCCTTGGCGCTGCCCGCCAGCGGACCGTCCACGGGAAACTTCAACTCAAAAGGTCGGTCCGGGTTGGCGCGGAGGGTCGCCAGTTGCCACCCCGGGCCCACGAGGCTGACGCCCGGCGGCACCTGGATCGGCCGGCTGACGAGATACGTGCCCGGGCCGAAGAGCACCCGGGCCGGCGTTTGCCGGGCCGCCTCCGAAATGGCTTTGAGCACGGACTCGGTGTCGTCTTGGGTGCCAGACCCATCGGCCCCGAATTTTGCAACGGGCAGTTCCGCTACCTTTACCGCCTGTGGTTTGGCCACGGTCAGATTCAAAGGCCCCGCCACACCCAACGCGCCGGCCTGGCCCACGTAGACGTAGGCCCGGTAACTGCCGCTGGGCGCATTGCCGGGAATCTGCACGCGGAGCACATAATCCATCTCGTAGTTCAAGTGGTTCTGGAAATCGCCTTCGGCAAAACCGACGTCGGCCTCGATCGGCTCGCCGCCGTCCGCCGGCGCCAGCCAGACCGAGGTTTTCGGCTGATAGAGATTGGCCACTAAGTTTCGGCCGACGATCCGCACCACCTGACCGGGCTCGACCGTTTCATGGTCCAGGAAAAACATCCGGGGCCGGTTGGTGACGTAGGGCCGCGAAGTTCCATCGGCGGTCTGGACCCAGAGTACCTTGATCCAGCCGTCGCGATAAATACAACCGATTGTCTGCGGGCTCACCGCGCGGAGCCGATCGGTCAACAGTCGGGCCTCGGCGGGCGGCACGGCGGAGGGCGTCGCTCCCTGACGGATGAACTCGGCAACGACCGCCGCCGCCGGCCGGTTGTCCTTCGGGTCCCAGGCGAGAACTTTCAGATTGCGTCCCTGGAAGCCTTCGCCGAAGAGGTAACACGCTTCCCAATGCCGGGCACCCTCGCTTACATAGGTGATTTGCGGGGCATTGCCGTCGGGATTCGAAGCCAATGGAACGGTGGTATCGGCGGCATACAGCGCAGCCGGCGGAACCAGGAGCATGGCGGCGACGGCCAAAACAGTGAAGCGCGGGGTTGCGACAAATCTCATGTATGGCTCCACTTTTTTCATGGATGTAGAATATTGATATTCGCTGCTGACACTACACCGAATTCAGTCGGAGCGAACGGAACGCGGGGGATCGTGCTCGTTGTCTGGCTCGGCCACTAGCGAAAGCGTGTCACCCGGCCGCATCATTTCCAACGCAGGCGGCCGTTCTCGTCGCGAGGCGCTTGCGAACTTCGCCCTTCGTTTCTGGACGTTTCACCGAATCACGTTAGTTTTATTTTTCATCTTTCGTTATAAGACGAACTTGAATTCTGAACGCACGCTCGGAAATCTTCCGCATGGCCCGCGCCAAGTCCGCACCCGCGCCGAATCAATCGGGCGCCAATCTCGGTTTTGAAGCCAAGCTCTGGCTGGCCGCGGACAAGCTGCGCAACAACATGGACGCGGCGGAATACAAGCACGTCGTGCTCGGCCTGATTTTCCTGAAATACATCTCCGATTCGTTCGAGGAACACCACGCCAAGCTGCTCGCCGGCAAGGGCGATTACGACGGGGCGAATCCGGAGGACCGCGACGAATATCTCGCGGCGAATGTGTTCTGGGTGCCGAAGGAGGCCCGCTGGTCGTTCCTTCAGGCGCACGCAAAATCCGGCTGGAAGGAACCGAAATCAGGGCGCACGAAGGACATTGGCGCGCTCGTCGATGATGCCATGACGGCCATCGAAACGGACAACCCGCGCATGAAAGGCGCGCTCAACAAAAATTACGGACGCGCCGATCTCGACAAGCAGCGCCTCGGCGAACTGATCGACCTCATCGGCTCGATCCGGCTCATTGAAGTCGGCAGCCGCTCAAAGGACCTGCTGGGCCGCGTCTTTGAATATTTCCTCACGCAGTTCGCCAGCGCCGAAGGCAAGAACGGCGGGCAATTCTACACGCCGCAATGCGTCGTGCGCGTGCTTGTCGAAATGCTCGCGCCCTACAAGGGCCGCATTTACGATCCGTGCTGCGGTTCCGGCGGCATGTTCGTGCAGTCGGAGAAATTCGTCGAGGCGCACGGCGGCAAGCTCGGCGACATCAGCATCTATGGCCAGGAAAGCAACCCGACCACGCGCCGCCTCGCGGTGATGAACCTCGCGCTGCGCGGCATCGAAGCCGACTTCGGCGCCGAGCACGCCGACACGTTCCGCCGCGACCTGCATCCCGACCTGCGCGCCGATTTTTGTCTTGCCAATCCGCCCTTCAACGACTCCGACTGGTTCCGCAAGGACGACGACGTGCGTTGGCAGTTCGGCGTGCCGCCCAAGGGCAACGCCAATTTCGCCTGGGTGCAGCATTTCATCCACCACCTTGCGCCGCAGGGCATGGCCGGCTTCGTGCTCGCCAACGGCAGCATGTCGTCGAACCAATCCGGCGAAGGGGAGATTCGCAAAGCGATCGTCGAGACCGATCTTGTGGACTGCATGGTCGCGATGCCCGGCCAGCTTTTTTACAGCACGCAGATTCCCGTCTGCCTCTGGTTTCTCGCGAAGAACAAGCAGGGGGCACCCTCTCCCTCTGGGAGAGGGCAGGGTGAGGGCCGCCGCGACCGCCGAAAGCAGACGCTCTTCATCGACGCCCGCAAACTCGGCACGCTGATCGACCGCGTGCACCGCGAACTGACCGACGCGGACCTCCAGAAAATCGTCTCCACCTACCACGCGTGGCGCGGCGAAAAAGGCGCGGGCAAATACGCGGATGTGGCCGGCTACTGCAAATCGGCCACGACCGCGGAAATTGCCGCGCACGGGCACGTGCTCACGCCGGGGCGCTACGTCGGCGCGGAGGAAATCGAGGACGACGGGGAGCCGTTCGAAGAGAAGATGAAGCGGCTGGCGGCGGAGTATCGGGCGCAGTGCGCGGAAGGGGCGAAGCTGGAGCTGGCGATTGCGGCGAATTTGAAGGGGCTGGGGTTTTGAGGATTTGAGGTGGTCGCAAATTGCGACCACATCGAATGATCAGGAGGGCGCGGGGATGGCAGCGCGAAATTCCAATAGGACGAAGGGGACTAATAGGACGAAGGGGACTGACGGAACAACTGCGTCCTCTCAGTCTCAAGCGAATAGGACATATAGGACTGAGAAGACCGATGAACCACATCCGTCTTCTCAGTCTCATCCGTCCCATTCTGAAGGTTTCATTCCCGCGCACGGCGGCTACGAAGACCTGCTCTCCTTTCAGAAGGCCCGCATGGTCTATGACGGCACCGTGCGCTTCTGCGACCGTTTTGTGGACAAGCGCAGCCGCACGCACGACCAGATGGTGCAGGCCGCGCGTTCCGGAAAGCAAAACATTCTCGAAGGCAGCCGGGCCAGCGGCACCTCCAAGGAGACTGAAATCAAGCTTACCAACGTGGCCCGCGCCAGCCTGGAGGAATTGCTCGAAGACTACCGCGACTATTTGCGCACCGGCAGGCACCCGCTCTGGGACAAGAACTCCGAAGAAGCGCTGTTTGTGAGAAAGCTGGGAGTTAAAGACAATGTGACTTATGAGACTTATAGGACATATATTGACACGCGTCCGGGCCACATTGTGGCCAACATTCTTATTTGCCTGATTCACCAGACCAACTACCTGCTGGATCAGCAGCTTCGGCGCCTTGAACGCGATTTCCTCCAGGAGGGCGGCCTGCGCGAACACATGACCCGCGCGCGCCTGGCCGCTCGGGCGAAACAACAAGGGGGAGGCCTCTATGGCTCCTGATTGCCATCAGTCACATCCGTCCTATTCGTCACACAGCGCCGCGGAACAACACAGGCAGTTCGACGAGCCCGCGAAACTGGAGCAGGCCATTAAAGCCAACCTGAGGGGCTGTGATATGGCGGGTGAATGGAGAGCAAGCACGTGGGGCGACGAAATATCGCTTGAGTATGGCAAGGCGTTACGTGATTACGACGAATCGAGAGGCAAATTCCGCGTGTTCGGTAGCAACGGACCCATTGGGTGGACGACTGAGCCGCTCGCTTCGGGACCAGGCGTGATCCTCGGACGCAAGGGCGCTTACCGTGGGATTCAGTTTTGTCGCGAGCCGTTCTTCGTTATCGACACCGCCTATTACGTCGTTCCAAAGACCGAACTCGATATGCGGTGGCTTTATTATGCCATCAAGTATCACAAGCTCGGCGAAATTGACGATGGCTCCCCAATTCCATCAACCACGCGCTCGGCAGTTTATGTGAGGGACTTTGATGTTCCACCCCTCGCCGAGCAAAAAGCCATTGCGGCAGTGCTTGGGGCGCTGGACGACAAGATCGAGTTGAACCGCCGGATGAACGCGACGCTGGAGGCGATGGCGCGGGCGCTGTTCCAGAGTTGGTTTGTGGATTTCGATCCCGTGCGCGCGAAACTGGACGGGCGGAAGCCGATGGGGATGGACAAGGCGACGGCGGCGCTTTTTCCCGATAAATTCCAAGATTCGCCTCTTAGCCTCATCCCGCACGGGTGGAATGCCACAACGCTTGGCGAAATTTGCGACGACGGGGGCGGCGATATCCAAACTGGACCTTTCGGCACCCAACTTCACGCATCGGACTACGTGCCTGAAGGCGTTCCGTCCATCATGCCGAGCGATCTTCGGGACAATCGCATCGACGCCAGTTCGATTGCTCGCATCCGTGAGCAAGATGCTGAAAGGCTGAGCGTCTATCGAGTGCAGGCCGGCGATGTGGTCTATAGCCGTCGCGGTGACGTAGAGCGGCGCGCTCTTATTCGGCGTGCGGAGAATGGATGGCTCTGCGGAACAGGATGCTTGCGAGTGCGTTTCGGTTCACGTGGCTTGAATCCGCACTTTGGTGCCGCCTTTCTCGGCACGCCCGAGTCACGAGCCTGGGTTGTTCGCCACGCCGTCGGGGCTACGATGCCGAATTTGAATACTTCAATACTTTCAGCACTGCCAATGATCGTTCCGCCCGCGGAGTTGCAGTCGCGATTTGCTGAGATCGTCGGACCGTGGGACGAATTGGGCACAATCGCTCTCACGCAATTCCGCACGCTCGCCGCCCTGCGCGACACGCTGCTGCCGAAGCTGCTGAGCGGGGAGATGAGCGTGAATGAAGGATTCATAACATGAGCCTTGACCGTGATTTAAGCATCAACTGTCAGCGAACTACTATTTGATTGAAATTTAGTAAAAGCATGTCATACTAAATCTGTTTGAATTAGTAGTTCGTTGACATTGGAACACGAAATGAAAATCCCGCAGAAACCGCCCGGCATAAATGCCCTGTTTGCCAAGACGGATGCGTCGAGCTTTGGCCGTATTATTGAACTCGTGCAAAACCGCGAATTCAACGCGAATTATGTGCACTGGGACAAGTTGCGGCGACTTCCGCCGCCCAAAGGGCATACGGCCGAGGAATGGTGGCTGGCACTGAAAATGGCGCGAAAGGGAATGCTCAGGCCGATATCGTTAAAAGACAAATGCGGCGCGCCGTTCCAGTTTTGCGTGCCGGAACTCGTTCAGGAGGCGCTGCACAGCATCGACATGGGCGCGGGAAGTTCAATCGGAGTTCCCGAGCCGATCACCAACCCGCAGACGAAGGACCGCTATCTGATTCGATCGCTTATGGAGGAGGCCATCACGTCAAGTCAGTTGGAAGGCGCTGTAACAACGCGTGAAGTCGCCAAGGAAATGATACGCTCCGGCCGTCCGCCACGCGACAACAGCGAGCAGATGATTCTGAACAATTATCTGACGATGCTTGAGATCACACACTTGAAGGATCGGTCATTGACGCCGGAAATGGTCTTCGAAATACACCGCAAGGTGACGAAGGAAACACTCGAAGATCCCACGGCAGCAGGACGATTCCGCCGCTCGGATGAAATCCGAGTGGTCAGAGACGACTACGGGGTTGTGTTTCACGAGCCGCCCCTCGCCGAGCAGCTTGACGCTCGTTTGAACGCAATGTGCGATTTTGCAAACGGCAACTCACCGGACTTTTTTGTTCACCCGGTTGTACGCGCCATCATCCTTCATTTCTGGCTTGCCTACGATCACCCATTCATCGACGGCAATGGGCGTACGGCGCGTGCGCTTTTTTATTGGTCCATGCTGCATGGCGGATATTGGCTGTTTGAATTCGTTTCCATTTCGAACATTCTGCGAAAGGCTCCCTCGAAATATGCGCGAGCATTCCTTTGCACGGAAACCGACGACAACGATTTGACGTATTTCATCGTGGCGCAAGTGGAGGTCATCCAAAAAGCGATTGAGGCTCTGCACGAATATATCAACGCAAAAACCGCCGAGGTGCAGCAACTTGAGTCGCACGTCCGGGCGTTGAATCTCTTCAACCATCGTCAAGGAGTTCTTATTCTCCACGCGCTCAAGCATCCCTACCAGCATTACACCTTCACCAGCCACCAAATGAGCCACAATGTGGTCTATCAAACTGCGCGGCTGGATTTGCTCGACCTGCATAAGCACGGTTTGCTTGTAAAACGGAAACGGGGCAAAGAGATGGAGTTCACCGTGCCAGCCGATTTAGGTGACCGGCTGCGCAAATTAGAGAAGGACGCGAGAGGATGAGCCTCAACGAATCCCTCGTCGAAGACGCCGCCCTCGGCTGGTTCGCCGAACTCGGCTACGCCGTCGGCCACGGCCCGCACATGGCGCCCGGCGAACGGGCGGCGGAGCGGGATTCGTTTGGCGACGTGGTGCTGGCGGGGCGCTTGCGCGAGGCCATCCGGCGGCTGAATCCGGACATTCCGCACGACGCTCAGGACGAGGCGCTGCGGAAAGTGCTGCGGCCGGAGACGCCGTCGCTCACCGGCAACAACCGGCGCTTTCATGCCATGCTGCGCGATGGCGTGCCGGTGGAATACAAGCGCGCCGACGGCAGCATCGCCGGCGACCGCGCGCGGCTGGTGGACTTCGACGACACGGACGCCAACGACTGGCTGGTGGTGAACCAATTCACCGTGATCGAAGGCCAGCACAACCGCCGCGCGGACATTGCCGTCTTCATCAACGGCCTGCCGCTGGGGCTGATCGAATTGAAGAACGCCGCGGACGAGGACGCGACGATCTGGACGGCGTACAACCAGCTTCAGACGTACAAATCCGAAATCGGCTCGCTGCTGCATTTCAACGAAGTGCTGGTCGTTTCGGACGGTTTGCAGGCGCGCATCGGTTCGCTGACGGCCAACCAGGAATGGTTCAAAGTCTGGCGCACGATCGACGGGGACGGCGACGCGCCGAAGACTGCGCTGGAATTGGAAGTGCTGGTCCGCGGCGTCTTTGAGAAGCAGCGCTTTCTCGATCTGCTTCAGCATTTCATCGTCTTTGAAGAAGACACGGACAGCGGCCTGCTGCACAAAATCATCGCCGGCTACCACCAATTCCACGCGGTGAACGCGGCCGTCGAGGAGACCGTGCGCGCCAGCGGCATGGCCGACACGGGCATTGTCAGCGAGGAACCCGGCGGGTATTGGAGCGGGCGCATGCACAGCGGCAAGCCCGGCGACCGCCGCGCCGGCGTGGTCTGGCACACCCAGGGATCGGGCAAGAGTTTTTCGATGCTCTTCTACGCCGCCCGCATCGTGCGGCATGCGGCGATGCAGAACCCGACGCTGGTGGTGCTGACCGACCGCAACGATTTGGACGATCAGCTTTTCGGCCAATTCCAGCGCTGCCACGAGATACTCGGCCAGATGCCCGTGCAAGCACCGAGCCGTGAGCGGTTGCGCGAGTTGCTGGCGGTGTCCAGCGGCGGGGTGATCTTCACGACGGTGCAAAAGTTCGTCCCTGAAAAGAAAGGCGACCGATTCGCTGCGCTTTCGGACCGGAAAAACATCGTGGTGATGGCGGACGAAGCGCACCGCAGCCAGTACGAATTCGGTTCACACCTCGTCAAACGCAAAGATGGCACGTCGTATCTTTCGCACGGATTTGCCGCGAACCTGCGCGACGCGCTGCCGAACGCTTCGTTCATCGGCTTCACCGGCACGCCCATCGAGAAAACGGACGCGAACACGCGGGCGGTGTTCGGCGATTACATCAGCATCTACGACATCCAGCGCGCCGTCGCCGACAAGGCCACGGTGCCGATTTATTACGAGAGCCGCATCGCCAAGCTGGGCTTGAACGCCGCGGCGCTGCCGAAGATTGACGAGGAATTCGACGAGATCACCGAAGGCGAAGAACTGACGCACCGCGAAAAGCTGAAAACCAAGTGGGCCGCGCTGGAAGCGCTGGTAGGCGATCCGAAGCGCATCAAACTGATCGCCGCCGATCTTGTCGCGCATTTTGAGAAGCGACTGGAGGCGATGGACGGCAAGGCGATGATCGTCTGCATGAGCCGGCGAATTTGCGTCGACCTGTACAACGCGCTGATCGCGCTGCGCCCTGATTGGGCGAGTGCCAAAGATGACGATCTGGAAGCCGAAAAGAGCAAGACTTGCGTTGTGAAAGTCGTGATGACGGGCAGCGCCGAAGACGGTCCGAAATGGCAGCCGCACATCCGCAACAAAGACAAGCGCCGCGCGCTTGCGAACCGCTTCAAAGACCCGAAGGACACGTTCCGAATCGTGATCGTGCGCGACATGTGGCTAACCGGTTTTGACGCGCCATGCCTGCACACAATGTACGCCGACAAGCCGATGCAGGGCCACGGCCTCATGCAGGCGATTGCGCGCGTGAACCGCGTTTTCCGCGACAAGCCCGGCGGATTGGTCGTGGATTATCTGGGCCTCGCGGACCAACTCAAAAAAGCGCTCGCCAATTACACCGAGAGCGGCGGCAAGGGCGATCCGACGTTCGACACGAAGCAGGCCATTGCCGTGATGCAGGAAAAGCACGAAATCGCGTGCGATATGCTGCACGGCTTCAAATGGGCGAAATGGACGACCGGCGCGCCGGCGGAGCGGCTCGCGCTCATTCCCGCGGGGCAGGAGCACATTCTCAAGCAAGACGACGGCAAGAAACGCTTCGTGCAGGTGGTCAGCGATCTTTCGCGCGCCTTTGCGCTTTGCGCCGCAAGTGACGAAGCGACGGCGATTCGCGATGACGTGTCATTCTTCCAGACACTGCAATCCGCGCTGAACAAACAGCGTATCGGCAGCACGAAGACGCCAGACCAACTCGACGCCGCGGTGCGGCAGCTTGTGTCGAAAGCGATCACCACGGAAGGACAGGTGATCGACGTATTCACCGCAGCCGGATTGCCGAAGCCGGACATCGGGATTTTGGACGAGCGATTCCTTGCCGAAGTGCGGGGCCTCAAGCACAAGAACGTCGCCGCCGAGCTTCTGGAGAAACTTTTGAAAGACGAATTGAAAGTGCGCTCGAAGCGCAATCTGGTGCAATCGCAGCTATTTTCTGAGAAGCTGAAAAAGACACTCAACGCATACCACAATCGCGCCATTGCCACGCAGGAAATCATCGAAGAACTGATCAAACTGGCGAAGGAAATGGACGCCGCCACAAAGCGCGGGCAGGATCTCGGCTTGAACGACGATGAAATCGCTTTCTACGACGCGCTCGCCGCCAACGAAAGCGCCGTCAAAGCGATGGGCAGCGCTGAATTGAAAGTGATCGCCGCCGAGTTGGTCACGCAAGTCCGCCAGAGTGTAACCATCGACTGGACACTGCGCGAAAGCGCGCGCGCGAAGATCAAAGTGATGGTGAAGCGTATCCTCAAAAAGCACGGCTACCCGCCGGACTTGGCGGAGGAGGCGACGAAGACCGTGCTCGCGCAGGCGGAATTGCTGTGCGCGGATTGGACGAGCAAGTAGAGGCAGCTAAACATTGTGTTCATTGACCGATTTAATGCCTGGCGGCAATCTGATCACGGAGCCTGACAACTTATTGAAATTAAATCCGAAGGCATGCAGTTTGTTCGCCTCTGGACTGCGCATCGCGAAGTCGTCGGTGGTAGCGTTCTCTTTCGAAAGAGATTCTCAGAACGAATTCCATTGCTAAGATGAGAACAGATTGTCGCCGTCGAATCGGTGTACGAATAGAAGTCCCCGATATAGGATTAAACGCTATGAAACAACTCATGTTGCTTTTCGTTTTCGCATCTTCGGTCGTGTTCGGCGGCGACGCTGCGGTTGGCACGCCGCAAACGGAACTCTGGCGCGACGCCGGCCAGCCTATCGACCGCCGCGTGGACGATCTCGTTGGGCGCATGACGCTGCAAGAGAAGATTGCGCAGACGATGATGGATGCGCCGGTGATCGAGCGACTGGGGATTCCCGCGTATCATTGGTGGAACGAGGCGCTGCACGGCGTAGCTCGTGCCGGCCACGCAACCGTCTTTCCGCAAGCCATCGGCCTGGCGGCCACGTGGAACACCGATCTGCACGGACAGATCGCCGATGTGATCAGCACCGAAGCCCGCGCGAAACACAACGAATACGCGCGGCAAAACTCGCGCACGATCTATCACGGGCTGACGCTCTGGTCGCCGAACGTGAACATTTTCCGCGATCCGCGCTGGGGCCGCGGCCATGAGACATACGGCGAAGATCCTTATCTGACGGGGCGCTTCGGCGTGGCATTCGTGCGCGGGATTCAAGGCAACGATCCGCAATTCTTAAAGGCCATCGCCACGCCCAAGCATTTTGCCGTGCACAGCGGGCCGGAGCCTCTGCGGCATGGCTTTGACCCGACGATTTCGCCGCGCGATTTGTGGGAGACCTATCTGCCCGCGTTCGAAGCCTGCATTCGCGAAGGCAAGGCGTATTCGACTATGGCAGCCTACAACGGATTCAATGGCGTTCCTTGCACGGGCAATCCGGTACTGTTGACCACGCTCCTGCGCCAGCAGTGGGGTTTCGAGGGCTGCGTGGTCTCGGACGTGGACAGCGTCGGCGATATTTGGAAGGGGCACAAACTCGCCAAGGACGCCGCCGAAGCTAGTGCGATGGCGATCAAGGCAGGCGACGATCTGTGCAGCGGCACTACATATAAAGGGCTTGACGAGGCGCTCAAGCGCGGCTTGATTCAGGAGGCGGACATCGACCGCGCGGTGAAGAATCTTTTCCGTGCGCGCTTCAAGCTGGGCTTCTTCGATACGCCCGAGCGCTGCGCGTACCAGCGCATTCCGTTCTCGGAGAATTGCAAGCCCGAGCACGACCGGCTGGCCTTGGAGGCGGCGCGACAATCGCTTGTGCTGCTCAAGAACGACGGCATTTTGCCGCTGCGCGAAGAGGGACTGAAAACGGTCGCCGTCCTGGGGCCGACGGCTGACAACACGCAGGCGGTGCTTGGAAACTATTTTGGCATCCCGGTTGAGCCCGTGACGATCCTCAACGGTTTGCGCAAGCGGCTCGAACCGCGCGGCGTGAAAGTGCTTCATGAAGGGCTGGTGCCGCTGGTGGACGGATTCCGCGGCAACTTTTTGCCGCTTCCCACGGATGCGCTCTATAGCGACGAGTCGAAGAAGACTGCCGGACTCACGTGCGAGTTCTTCGATAATCTCGAACTGAAGGGAACGCCGCATTCACTGCGGGTCAACGATGCAGATTTATTTTGGAACCGAGACAAACGATTGCCGGCCATGCCGATCGGCCAATGTTCAATGCGTCTGTCCGGCGCGGTCGTTCCGTCGAGTTCCGGCGAGTATGTGTTGCGCGCTACCGGCGATGGCGCGGTGCGGCTTTGGTTCGACGGCAAACAGGTTGTAGACAAATGGACCAAGGCCGGCACGAAAACCGAAAGCGTGGCGCTGACGCTGGAGGCTGGCCGCGCGTACCCGATCCGCGTGGAGTATTTCCAGAGCGGGGACTCCGGCATGCTCCGGCTGGACTGGAAGACGCCGCACTCCGCAAATCCAATTCAGCGCGCCACCGATTTGGCGCAGCAGGCGGACCTCGTCATCCTGACGCTGGGCATCACGCCGGAGCTCGAAGGCGAGGAGATGAAGGTCGATGCCGAGGGTTTCAATGGCGGCGATCGCACCACGCTTGCTTTGCCGATCAGCCAGCAGAAGTTGCTCGACGCCATCGCGGCGACAGGAAAGCCCACGGTGCTCGTACTCACCGGCGGCAGCGCGCTTGCGGTAGATGATAGCCGAGTGGGCGCGGTGTTGCTGGCCTGGTACTACGGGCAACGAGGCGGCGACGCGGTGGCCGAAGCGCTGTTCGGCCAGTACAACCCCGGCGGCCGGTTGCCCGTCACGTTCTACCGCTCGGTGGCCGACCTGCCGCCGTTCGCAGACTATGCGATGAACGGGCGCACCTACCGCTATTTCAAAGGTCCGGTGAAATACCCGTTTGGTTACGGCTTGAGCTACACTCGTTTTAACTACGAGAAACTGCGCATTACGCCGACGCAAGCGGATCAACCCGCGCCCGTGCGCGTCACTGTGGATGTGGTCAATGCGGGCCAGCGCGCGGGGGACGAGGTCGTGCAACTGTACGTGACGCCGCCGCCCGGCGCGCCCACGACGCTGATTCACCATCTCGAAGCTTTTCGCCGCGTGAGGCTTCAACCCGGCGAAAAGCGCACCGTGACGTTCGAGCTTGCACCGCGCCAGTTGACTTATGTGAACGATAAAGGCGAGCGCGTGTGGGGCGGAGGGGCCGTCGGCATTTCCGTAGGGGGTGGCCAGCCGGGCCATACTGCCGGCGTGTTAAGCAGCAGCGTGTTGACCGGGTCGGCCCAGGTCGAAGCGCGGCCCGCCGCGTTCGGCGCGAAGCCCGCCCAGTAATGCGCGACGGATGCGCGTGGTATAAATCAAGTGCCCGCCTGGAATGCGAGTCCATCCAGCGAATGCGTTGTCAGCTTGATCGCGCTGGCGTGTCCGCAGGTTTGCGGACACGCGTTCAACCGTTGGGTGGGCTAACTAAAACACCATGCACAAATCCAGCAGGTCTTCTAACGGCGAGCGTTCAAATTCAGACGGCGTTCGAGTTCGGGAATCGGCTACACGGATACGCAAGGCCGGCACGTCGAT
This sequence comes from Planctomycetota bacterium, assembly GCA_035308565.1. Classification (GTDB taxonomy): domain Bacteria; phylum Planctomycetota; class SZUA-567; order H5-PLA8; family H5-PLA8; genus JANXLS01. Next base: position 27,655 of record DATGGK010000269.1, read on the forward strand.
TTTCGCGCCTTGCGGCACACGTTCTGCACGAATCTTGCCGCGTCCGGCATCCATCCGAAGGTTGCGCAAGACTTGGCGCGGCACCCGGATATCAATCTGACAATGGGGTATTACACGCACAGTCTGCTTGAACAGCGCGGGGAAGCGGTTGCGAAGTTGCCGGCCGTGGATATAATGCAAGACGCGGCAATCAAGACGGGCACGGACAACGCGCCAGTGTCTTACCGTTCTGCTTACCGTAATGACGCGGATTTCAAAGCGGGCGCGGCGGACTCTGACGGACGCTCGCCCTATGAAACCGACGTGCGCCAACTTAGCTCAGTGGTAGAGCAATGCTTTCGTAAAGCATAGGTCCTGGGTTCAAGTCCCAGAGTTGGCTTCAGATTTCCCCTATAGAAAAGCCCTCGAAAACGGATTCGGGGGCTTTTTTGTTTTTCCTGATTGTATAGATTTTTGTATAGATTTTCTTTCCTATGAGGATGGCCACTGGGCATCGCATGGCTCCGCTTCGTGTGATCAAGCCTTTTTCCGCAATGATCCCGTCTGCCGTCTCCTGTCGTCTTGCGGCGTTTGAACGCATCGCCGAACATAGTAACCTGATGCGGATTCCGTCACACGCCGGCCGATATTTGGAGACATGATAAACGACCGTTGGGGTCGTGCTGTTTCGCTATCCCATCTGAAGGATCGCCCGCCAGTTCGACGAACAATCCAGCATGACGCTTCACCATTCCGACGCATCCGCCCGCCTCCATTTTAACGCCGACTAGCTTGACGCCGCCTTCGAGGCGCTCCGCGCACGCCTGTCCGCCCATTGCGACGCAGGAACCCACACCGCAATCCGTCGCCCTGTTGCGCTTCCTATTTGCGGCGTTCGAGCGTTACGACGAGGCGACGGGGCTGGCCGTTACGTCAGGCCAACTTCATGCCCCGGCGCCGAGACATTTGGTTAGTAGAGCCTTTCGGGAATCCAATCCATCGTCTTTCCGTGGGTTCCCATTTTGAAACTCATCACTGCCCCCAGTACCCCCGCCCATCCAGCGACATCGTCCGGACCGGAACGGCTGCAACCAATCTATTCCGCGTTCATGCGGACGATGGATGGCACCGCCCTTTTCAAATTATCCGACATCTTCCACGCATAGAAGCATTGGCCTTTGTCGCTGTACGTGATGCCGTTGGGCGTAAGCTGCTGGACGGCAAGAACCGCCAACTCGCCTGCAAACTGAAGTGTTGTCATCACTCTTCAGCGGAGTTTTCGTCCAACTGAACCCAGCGTACATCGCTGATGCTGTAAACGATACCGGCGTCCTTTGGATTGCAGCCGATCTTGATGGATTTGATGTGCGCGGGATCCAAATGTCCTGAGTCGTCGGGCTTGGACCAACCCGCGCCAAAGACGGCATCGGAGAACGGATGAAAATGCACGTGCCGCGGCGTAGACAGTAGCGAAAGGGAATATCCAATGCGCATCGACGACGAACGTCAATCCTCCGGTTCCACGGATGACCGAGCATCAGGTCGCGCCGCGGTGACCAATTCAAAACCGAAACGCTGGCCGGTCGTGCTTTCTGTCATCATCTTCCTCTTCCTCGGGGCAGCAAGTCTTGGATTGGCGCTTTTCGGCGGTGCGAGCTATACGGATTCGTACAGCCACGAGGCTGACCGTTTGTGGGCCATTTTGGCGATGATCGATGCCGGAATTATCTTTTCGGCAAGCATCGCAGCATTCTTATTTCTTTTTCGCCGAAGCGAGACGATCTGGAAGGCGACGATCCTCCTGCTTGTTCTCTCGCTGGCGGGCGATGGCGTCTTGATCTGGGCTGGCTTTGGGATGCTCGCCGACGCGAAACGGCGCGGCGGCGATTGGGCCGGGCTGAGCGTCGCGGGAAGCCTCATCTTGGGAATCGTATGTCCGGCGCTGATTGGCGTGGCCGCATTCGCTGGCGGCGCCTGCCTAAGCGCGGCGCGTTCTTCGCGCCGAATGGCAATCGCAGAGAATGAGAAGGGCGATTCATAAGGCGTGGTGTGCTTCAAGTTGAACTGGTCGTCCCGGCATTGGCCGATATCGGTTAAAAAGGAACAAAGGGCGTTTTCATGGATCTGCATTTAGCCAACAAGATTGGGATCGTCACTGGAGCCAGCCGCGGGATCGGCCTGGCGATCGCAGAGGCCCTTTCGGCCGAGGGAATGTCCCTCACTCTGGCGGCTCGTTCCAGAGAATCGTTGGAACAATTGGCGGCCTCCCTTCCGACTCCGAGCTTGGTCCAAGTGGTCGATCTGCGTGAACCCCGGGCCCCGCAGGCGTTGGTCGAGGCGACGATCAATCGGTTTGGCAGGCTCGATCTTCTCGTCAACAACGCTGGAGCGACGGTTCGCGGAGACTTTCTCACGCTTGCCGAAAAGGATTGGCAGGACGGATTCGACCTCAAGTTCTTTGGCGCCATGCGCTGCTGCCGGGCGGCGTGGAACCATCTGCGGGCGGCTCACGGATCCATCGTCAACATCGTCGGAATCGGAGGACGGACTGGCTCGGCCGAATTCGCGATCGGGGGCGCGGTGAATGCCGCCCTGCTCAACCTCACCAAGGTTCTCGCCGACCGAGGCGTGACTGATGGGGTTCGCGTCAACGCGGTCAATCCGGGAAGCATCGTGACGGACCGTTTGCGAGGGCGCATTGAAAAGTTTGCGTCGGAACACTCCCTTGATTCGGAGGCCGCCGCGGTGGAGTTGGCTCGAAGCATGAAGGTCGCTCGCTTCGGAGACGCTGCGGAAATCGCCAACGCCGTGGCGTTTCTCGCATCGGATGCGTCAGGATATTGTCAGGGGACGATTCTGGATGTCGATGGCGGGCAGACCCGCACCCTTTAGTGCATGCTCGGTTTGCACCCATGCAACTGGACAGGAGCAAGAAGAAGTGGCGCTCCAAAGACCGGACGAAGCTGGACACCGCAAATGAATGCTGCTATTCTCGTCGCTCCAAATTCAATCATGGAACGGGGAAAGCAGATGAAGCGTATTCGTTACGAACCGAAGGTCAAGGCATCCATCATCGCAGCCGTGCAAGAAGCCCGAAAAAGCGGGAAGTCTTGGGCGGAGGCGTTGGTGGCCGCCCATCAAGCCGGTTACAAGGGTACGGTCGATAGCCTGACCCAGTTTGTCGCCGCAAACAACTCGGCAAAGAAGACAGCCGCCGTCAAGAAAGCGATGGCAAAGGCCACGCCAGCAGTCGCTAAGCCGGCCGTCAAGGCACCAACTGTCAAAACGCCGGCTGTCAAACCGCCTCAAGGCGCGCTTGACATCAACGCATTGGTTCACAAAGCGGTGACGGATGCGGTCGTGAATGCCTTGGAAGCCTTGGTGGCGAGGATCAAGGGAGGTAAATAGCAAATAGAGGAAACTGCATCCTTGGGCCGTCGTGTGCGATGTCGGAGCCTCGTGCTATGGCAAACGGCGTCTCCGTGAACAAGGGCATCATCCAAGATGCCGGCGCTTGCCTTCGGCTCGGCTTTCTTCGTATTCGTGAGCGACAAAGCGAATCGCGGGAAGCGCTTTACGCCTCCGAGGAAATCCGCATCCTTTGCGCACACTGAAAATGCGCGACGGACAAAGCTTCGCCTACTCAGTTTTACCGCCAAAGAATCCCGATTTCTTCGAAAGGATTAGCCGCGCCAGCGTCTTTAGAAGGGAATATCCAAATCAAACTTTTCGATCCGAAATTGAGGGAACGTACTATGCCGCTATTTTCAACGACCAAATTCTGGCGCCAATTGGCGAATGCGTTCCTTTTGGGCCTGATGTTTCTTCAAAAAGCCAGATCGGAAGAAGCTGCGGCCACCAAACAGCATTCGATTGAACTGCCGCCGATGCCCGCGGCGAAGGATGTCGTTCCCACGCCGCTGCTTGAAAGCGAGAATTACAAAATCGCGGAGGACGTTTCGATTTCGAATTATTACTACCGCTTCCACGTCGAATCGACGAGCTATGGAACGTACGACGTCGATTCGCTGGACCTCCTTCAGGTTCGCCTGTTCGAGATCGGCGTCCTGTCGAAGGCCAACGCTGTCAACGGCGGAGCAGATTTCACAAAAGGCGCGAAATCCGACTTGAGCGACACGGCAAAGGCTGCGGCAAAGAGCGTGGTCACCCCGGTTAAATCGGCGAAAGCCCTGGGCGCGGTCATCGAGGATAGCGGACGCGCCGCCTATGATTTCGTTCGATTAAAGAATCGCAACCAGCCGAAGGATTCGCTGTTGACGGGCGAAGAAAAGCGCAAGGATGCGCACAACCTCGGTCTGGACGTCTATTCGACCAATCCGGCCGTGCAGGCTTATCTCGATCAACTCGCCAAATCGCGGGCGACCGGCAGCCGCTTGGTCGATGTGGGCGTCAGCGTGGGCACGTTCGTCATGCCCTTCGGAACGCCGGTCAGCGCGGCGATCGCGGCTGGGAAATACCGGGAGAAGCTCGCCGACAAGCTCGACACGATGTCGCCGATGGAATTGTATCGTTACAACGACAAAATCCTGAAGAAAATGGACGTCCAGTCGCACGACCGCGAGAACTTCCTGGAATATGCGGATCTCACGCCGAAACAGAAAACCGAGATCGTGGCGGATTTGAAGACGCTTGACAACATGCCCGATAAAACTCCCTTTCTTCATGCGTGTGTCGAGCAGCATCCGGCCGAGGGCATCTGGCAGATACAATGCGCTGATATTCTGGCCAAATACAACAAGACCGTGGATACGATTCAATGGACAAGCAGCGCCGGCATGGCGCTCAATGCGATCTCGACGAATGGAAAGCAGTTGATGATCTTTCCAGCGGACATTGTGTGTTGGACTGAAGAACTTCAGAAGACGATCGAAAAAAGCAATTCGATTACCGGAGTGACGCAGCGCGAATTCGTGACGCCAGCCCATTTGACAGAACGCGCAAAGAAAGAAATCGAAACTCACGGATTTGCGGTGCGAGAGAGCTTTTTGATCGAAGTTCAGCCTGATGGCGTGAAGGCCACGAAATAGTCCTTTCGCTTCTTGTGCCTTTTTTCGCCGGTGGCGATGTTTAATTGCTGACAATCAAGGTTGCTGGCTCGCCAGTGATCTTCAATCCTGGTATCGTCATGAGCCCGCCGGCGTCGGCCTAACCCTCGCCTTGCGCGATCCCAAAAGTCCATTTGAATGTGCCGCCGGGCTTGATCCGCCATTGCGCAGGCCGATTCCAAGCGTACCGCTTGCGCCCATGGAATTTCCGCAAAGATAGACGCGGTTCTCGCCGCCGTTCAGCGGGGATGCAGTCTTGTATCTCAGGGCGATCGAGCGGCCCGGTCCGCAGCCAGCACCGCCGCCCAACTCACCGGCACAGAGCAAGTAAAGTTAAATGGCCTCGCTTTCCTAGGGAGCTGAAGGAACCGCGGGCAATTCCGCCGGAAGCGTTGTGCAGCACGCCTCAGGGGCCTTACAAAGGCGTGATCGAATTTCGCTTGGAGAGAATGGGCTTGGATCCCAAGTCCACGTTCGTGCTCTACGAAGTCGAGGGCATTGATGGCAAGGCCTTCGAAGACGTGATCTCCGGCAACAAGACGTTCTCATTGAAACCGCTCAAAAGCGATTCGAAAGACGGCGTGATTCGTGCAGCCGTGGAGATTGACAAGCGAGCGCAGTATCTCATCGCACCGGCAGGTCAGGGGGAGACGGTTTTCTTTGGCAAACCCTAGCACGCAGTCCTTTTACCCTTCAGCCCGGGCCGTAGTTATCATCACCACCCGAAAAAACGGTAGGGATCATCCCACTCTTCAGGCGGCTCCAAGTAGAACCCATGCAACCAGCGGCATTCGGGCGACTGGCCATTCCTCAGCTTGACCTGTGCCGTGAAACGTTCCAAGAGCGGGGTCTGCGCCTGAACGCCCAGATTTCCCAACACGCGCGTAAGGAGGCAACTGGTGCGGCGAAAGGTGCGCTTGGTGTTCTGCTGCTTTGGATTGAATTGCCACGGCGCAAGCTGGCAGAATACGACGCGGCCTTCGTCGGCGCTGGCCAGCACGCCGTCGCCGACAGCCTGCGCGCCGCCGGTGACCAGCGGGAGATTCCGTGGATCGCGGTTGTGGACGTCCGCGGGGCCGACTCCGACCAACGGCGAAGTCGCGGCTTGGGGCTCGAAAAAGGTGCCGATGTGCTCGGCCGTTTTCGTTTCCACTTTTACCGGCAGAAACGCGCCGGCTTCCGCAGCATCCATCCCCAACGCCAGCACGCGCCCGTCCTGCTTGAGCCACGCCGCGATGGCATCTTTGTCCGCGGCCAAGGCGGCTCCCCCGCCTGCGGAGACCACCAGGACTCGGCCGGCTTTGAGCGCCCCGGCCGCATAAGGCTCGACCGCGAAACCCGCCTGTTGCAGGTGCTTCTGCCCGGCCGGATCGCCAGCGTAAAGGATGGTCCGATGTGGCGCAGGCTTCCAGTTGCCTGCATAGGTCAAGAGGTTTCTCGCGAGCCGTTCGGCGGCCGGATCGCCCTCCGTGCGGGCGGTGACATCCATCTGGCAGAACAGCACCATGCCCTGCCCTTCGCGGTACTCCATGAGAGCGCTGTATTGGAGGCTGTAACCGCCGTCCACCAGCGCCAGGAAATCGCCGCACGCGGGCTTCTCGATCAGTACGCTGGCTACGTTGCTGCGGTTGCCGCAGCGCCACGCGCGCGAGACTTGCAAGCCGGCGTTGACAACAGTGGGGCCTTGGATTGGATAGGGCAGCGTCATGTAGGTCAGGCGCGGCGCCATGTTCGTCGCTTCGCCGCGCCAATCCCGCAAGTTCTCGTCGTCCAATCCCGCCAGCACAGGATGGTCGGGAACGCGCCTGAAGGTTTCGCGCAAACCGTATTCCTGCACGCGAAAACCAAAGCGCTGCTCCAGCACGTCGGCGTGCTGTTCGAAGACCAGCACGCGCAGGCCCTCGGGAACACGGCGGAGATTCGGGCCCGGGCCTTCCGGCGTCAGGGCGTCCTTGCCGACAACCAGCACGTCGTACTTGGACAGATCGGCATCGGCCTGAACGGCCTCGCCTCGCACGCCCAACGCGGCGAACAGTTTGGTGGTTTCGCCCGGTGGATCGAAGATCGCCATCTTGTTGGCGCCGGCCTGCTGCGCGGGGTCGTGCGCCAGCACGTTAATCGTGAAGGAGTCTTCCTGCGATTCGCCGGGAGTGAACTTGACCGAGAGAACCAGCGTGTACGCGCCCGGCTTCAGTTCCGCGGGCAACGTGAACTTAAACGCCTGCATGTGGATGTCGCCTGTCGGCGCGGTGAAGGAGGCCGCGCCGGTTAACGGCGTCGGCAAATTCAGCGACCATTTGCAGTCGCAGGATACTGTGCCGCGGCTGTTGTTGATGGCGACGACCTGCTTTTCAACGCTTTCGCCCGCGCGGAAATTGTGGCCCTTTTCGGTGAATGCTCCCGGTTTGCCGCCGATGTACGCCAGCAGCGGTCCGTTATTGCGCACCAGCACCTTCCCGGCGACTGTGGGAATCCAATCGGCGCGTTCAAACGCGTAGGCCATGTCTTCGGAGGATTGATCGGTGAAATCCACGCTGTAGCCGGGGCGCTGGAGTTTCTCCCAATCCACTTTGAAGTCCTTGCGGCCCTTGTGAACTTCCCCGAGTTTCCAGAGCCAGGCGTAGGTCCAGGGACTGATGCCGGAGACACCCCACGTGCGGAAGGCCCGCCAATTGTCAGCGGTGTAGCGGGCTATGACCTCCTGTTGCTGATCGAAATGCGGGTCGTAAATATAGGGCTTGTAATCCCAGTGGTGCCACGTCTTCCCGGCGTTGAACTGTTTGGCCTCCCAGCGCAAGTCGGCCTTCTCCATCTCGCCCAGCTTGAAGGCGGAGTCGCCGAGCCACTGCGAATCCCATTCGGCCAAACAGAACTCGTAAGGCACCGTCCCACCGCCCTGCCAAGGCAGCTTGCCCTTGTAGAAGCCGCGGTACATGGTCCAGGTAAGAAAATACGGCATCCCGTATTCAACGATGACCGCCGGTTTCTCGCCCTTCGTCGCCCAATGTTCGAACCAGTCGGAGCGTTCTTGAATGGGTACGAAATTTAAGTAGAAGTTGTATGTCCACATCGCGCCCAAGTTGCCGGAAGAATGGTGATACACGATGCGGCTGGGGTCGAGCTTGCGGATAACCGCCTCGGCCATAAGCGCGTGAGCGCGGTTGCCGCCATCCTTGGGCTGATACACGCCGTCAATCAGGTCGGGATTCATCCCTTCGAAGTAGCCCGTTTGATTATGGCTGGTGGAGTACGCGACGACGGAAGGGTGGTTCTCCGCTACGTGCACGTAGAAGGCGGCGTGCTGCGCATACCCGTTCTTCTGCGCGGCGTCCGCCGCCTTCCAGTCATAATCGCTGAAATGCGGCTGCGAGAAGGACACCAGCATCCCGGTGTCATCCGCCGCCCGCAGCATTTCCTCAAAGCTGACATGCGAACCCGGTTTGCAGTCGTAATTGTGCGTGTACACCATGTTGATGCCGATGCTCTGCAAGCGCTCCATCGTTTCCCGCGCCGCCGCGTAGCTGGCGGTCCCCGCGCCCTGCGTGGTGCTGTCTATTGGCACGACCGAACAGAAAAGCCGCGTGCCGTTGAACTTGAAGTCGCGCCCTTCGATCCACATTTCGCGGAAGCCGAAGCGCACGGGCAGGCACACGTCCACTGCCTTGCCGGCGGCGTCGAGCAGCGAGAGCTCCAAATCGTATTGATTTTGCGGCGTGTTCAGATCCCAGAGCTTCTCAGGCTTCCACGCTTCAGTGAAGCTAAAGCGACCGTCCTTCAAGTCAGCCTCCTTGAACACGGGACTCGTCAGCGTCTTAACCGTCTGGCCCTTGTCCAGGATTTTGGCCTGTAGTTTATATTCCGCTCCCGGCGTTAAACCCGCCATGTCGGCGTGAGTGGCGAGCGTCCATTGGCGCACGGATGTTTCCACCTTTATATGGGTGACGCGCGCCTGCGCCGGTGTGCCGAGCAGGTAAACGTCTCCGCAGAGGCCCTTAAAGCGGACTTCGCCTTTTACTTCGTTGCCACCGTGCGTATCCGTGAAAGCGAGCATCGTGGCCTTAAGCGGCAGCGCCTCTGTCATCACGGAGAGCACGTGCTTGCCGGCGGGTTGCACAGCGGCGGTCAGGTCCAATTCGGCGGCGGGAAAGCGCATATTGCCGATCTTCTTGCCGTCCACGTAGACCGTCGCCACCGAATTCAGGTACTCCACCGACAACACAACTCGCCTTCCCGCCCAATCCGCGGGTACGGTGAATTCGCGCTGATACCACGCCTTGGTAATACTGTTAAGGTTTTGGTTCTTCCAACCGGGATGAGCGTAAGCCTTCTGTGATTCCTTCCGGTCGTAGCTGTCGTTGCCGGCGGGCCAGGGGCCGGGCACCTTGAAGAAGCCCCAGTTATCCGATGGCACGCCGGCGTCGGCTGCGGCCGGCTGCCAGCGCCACAAGCCATTCAAGCAAAGGCATGCGCGCGTGGGCGATTTCTCACACGACGCTTGATCCAATTCCCAGACGGCCTTGACGCCATCAGGCAGAGGCGCGTCGGTCTGCGCGGAACATGCGCCGACAAAACACAGCGCCAGCAGTACGAGAACTTGGATGCAATGCACCACTTGGGACTTAGCCATCGCGCCCTCCGTATACTGTAGCTTTAGATATTGGAGTTGAGGCTTTCGCCCAAAGCCCGCACAAGTCTCGCTTTCTTTTATGCCCACTGAAGTTTTTACACCGGCACGGATCGGCTTGTGACACCAATCCGTTGCCGCTGTTGGGCATCATGGATTTGAAGGCCAAAGAAATCATGGGCTGCGGCGCCATGATTTTCTGCTTCGCGTGCCCGTTGCTGGGCGCGATTCTCTTGCTCTTTTCGTGATCTTTCGCGATTGCCGCGCTTTTCGCCCGGTTGTAAAATTGCTGCGCGCAAGAAGCGTTGCGTTCAGCGGTGTGCTGCAAAAAGAAAGGGTCAATACCGGAGGATCGGGATCATGAAATCGAATCAGCGGATGGCGAGATGGGTGTGCCAGGTTGTGACAGTCTTTGCCGCGTGTTCCGTTTCGGCGGCGCAGCGCCCTCAAAAGTCTGTTGAGGAAACGCTCAAGGAACAGTTGGATCTCATGGTTAAGGAGTGCAAATTAAACGACGAGCAGCAGAAGACGCTCAACGAAAAGTTTAAAGCCAAACAGGACGCGCTGGAAGCGTGGGACAAAACCAACGCTGAAAAAATGAAGAACGCGCAGGACGCCGCCGCCACCGCGCGAAAGGGCACCGACGCGGACGCCAAGAAGAAAGCCAACGGCGATCTGCGCGCGCTTCAGACGGAACGCGAGCAGTCTGCCGCCGACGCCGACAAGGCCATTCTCGCCGCGCTGACCGACGATCAGAAAAGCATGTGGGCCGGCGCTCAGTTGACCGAGGCCACGCTGGCCAAATACAAAAAATCCAATCTGACCGACGATCAAACCGCGAAAATCAAATCGGCCTGTCAGGTTGCCGCGAAGGAACTCGGCGCCTTCACCGGCGACGACCGCAAAGACAAACAGGGCCGCGCGGAAGTTCAGAAGTGTTTAAAATGGGCGATCGACAACGTGATCCTGGCGACGGAACTGCCCAAACCCGCCGCACCCGCGACGCCTGCGCCGGAAAGCAAGACTCCTTCCGAAACCAAATGAAGCAGCGTCCGCCAAACCCACCCGGATGGAAAAACTCGATCGGCGGTAAAAAACGGATCCGTGGCGCACCAGAAGCACGCGGTGCCCATGCACCAGAATATGTTCGTCCACCAGTTGCTGCAGCGTCAGCTCCACTGGAACAAATGCGCTGTGCTCGCTCATCGCCTGCGCCACTTTGTATCCGGCCAGAAGACCGCGGAATTCCGCTGCCCGCACTTCCGCCGTCGCCGCGCTTCCCAGAAACCAGCCGATGAACGCAATCCACAATCCGTTGCCCAGATTGTCGGAGAAGACATTCAGCGCCCCCAGAAAAATGAAACCAAAGCCGAAGAACCGACTCTTCTCAAAATAGCCAATTTGACCCGGCGCACGACATTCTCCGTGCATTTCGACATCATCCAGTTGACCACAGATTGTATGGTAAGAACCACAAGTTGACGACCAGCAGTCCACCGATGGCGAAGAATAGGTAGCTGCGCGCGTCGGCGTGCCAATTGCGTTCGAGGATCGTCGGCACCAGGGTCACAAGCACCGAAAACGCGGCTTGTGCCGCCAATCCAATGAACGCGCCGATAAGGATGCCGAGATCCGGTCTGAGGCAGCGCCAAAAATACAGCACCAGTTTTAGACTTAGTTTGGGCGGCGGCGCCTCTGGCTGATTGTTGTCGTGCACGAGAATTACGCCTCTTAGAGGAGTCGATGGGAATTGAATGCGACGAGCCGTAGAGAGAGCGTATTTCACGCCCAGCTATTCGCCATAGGGTTAAACCCTATAGTGTCCCCACAGTTGCCCGGATATTCTTCGAATTCTTAACGCGCGAATACCCGGACGGAGGAAATTATGAACATAAGCCCCCTTGCAGGCAAGCCTGCAACGCCAGCAATGCTGGTCGATGTGCCCCGGCTGATCACCGCGTATTACACGAAGACTCCCGATCCCTCGGAGCCTTCGCAACGGGTGGCGTTTGGCACCTCCGGGCATCGTGGTTCGGCGTTCGAGCGATCTTTCAATGAAAATCACATCCTCGCTATTACACAGGCGATCTGTTTTTATCGAAAGCAGCAGGGCCTCAATGGACCGCTGTTTCTTGGGGCCGACACTCATGCACTATCGACACCAGCTTGCGCAACCGCGCTTGAGGTGCTCGCGGCAAATGAAGTCGAGGTGATGATCTCTGACGGCGACGAATACACGCCAACCCCGGCTATTTCTCATGCAATCCTAAGTTACAATCGCGGCAGAAAGACCGGACTCGCCGACGGTATCGTCATCACGCCCTCGCACAATCCGCCGCAGGATGGCGGCTTTAAATATAACTCGAGCAACGGCGGTCCCGCCGACACGGTGGTCACGGGCTGGATCGAAAAGAAGGCCAATGAGCTTCTTCGAGCCGGCCTTGCCGATGTGAAGCGCATTTCACTGGAGAGTGCGATCCACGCTGGCACGACGTATAGGCACAACTACCTGAGCGCTTACGTTGCCGATCTCGGCAACGTGGTTGACATGGACATCATCCGCGGCGCGAAGCTCAGCATGGGTGTCGATCCGCTTGGCGGCGCGGGCGTCCATTATTGGGGACGCATCACTGAGCGCTATGGTTTGAATCTTAACGTCGTCAACGACGCGGTCGATCCTACGTTTCGATTTATGACCGTCGATTGGGATGGCCAGATACGGATGGATCCTTCTTCGCCGTATGCGATGCAGCGCTTGATTGAAATGAAGGATCGCTTTGATCTTTCCTTCGCTTGCGATACGGACCATGACCGGCACGGCATCGTAACCATAAGCTCAGGTTTGCTGCCGCCCAACCATTACCTTTCCGTCGCGATCCATTATCTTTTCCAGAATCGGCCGAAATGGCACAAGGAGATGGCCGTCGGCAAAACGGTGGTGAGCAGCCAGATGATCGATCGCGTCGCCGCGAAACTTGGCCGGAAGCTCTTCGAGGTGCCGGTTGGTTTCAAGTGGTTCGTTGATGGCTTGCTCGACGGTTCGCTTGGTTTTGGCGGCGAAGAGAGCGCGGGCGCCGCGTTCGCTCGTCTGGATGGCAGTGTCTGGACGACGGACAAGGACGGCATTATCCCCTGCTTGCTGGCGGCGGAGATCACCGCGCGGCTGGGCCGCGATCCCGGTGAAATTTACCGCGAACTCACGCGCGAATTTGGCGAACCGGTCTACGATCGCGTTGAAGCGCCAGCTACGCCGAAGCAGAAGGAATTGTTGGCTAAACTCTCACCGCAGCAAGTTAAATCCACCGACCTGGCGGGCGAAAAAATCCGAAGTGTCCTTATCCAAGCGCCGGGCAATGGCGCGTCCATCGGCGGATTGAAAGTGGCGGCTGAGAGCGGATGGTTTGCGGCGCGTCCGTCAGGGACCGAGGAAATATACAAGATCTATGCGGAGAGCTTCCGCGGCGCGGATCATCTGCGCCACATTCTGGAGGAAGCCCAGACCATCGTCAGCGATGCTTTGGCCGGCAGCGCCCGAGCACGATAGAGATCGCGCGTCGAAGCCTTGATCCCTTGAGCACTGATTAGTCATACCGCTGTGTAACGATGGAATGAACTCCACCGCCGTTGGTGCCGCCAATGCCGCGACCGCCGAACGCATCCACGATCGATCCATGTGAACGCAAATTCCCAGGGTCAAAACCGAAGTACTGTCGCGCATGAAACTCAAACTACCGGTCGATGCCCGCGGCTTGAGTAGACGCTATTTGATCTGTGTGATGACCAGATGCGCGGACACAGGTCGTGTGCCGCCGGCGATGGGTGTGATCGTCAGCGCCGTCGAATTCCCCGCGGGATTTCGAATCGTCAGAACCGAATTGACGACGGTAGTGCTGGCCAGGCACGTGCCGACAATCTGACAGGTGCCGGTGGCTCGTCCAACCACTGTATAAGCCAGTTCGGTCGCGCCCGTGCTGCCGTCGAGCCCCACGACAAGCTGGCCCGGCTCGGTCACGCTGACCTGGAAGTTCACCTGATACGTCCCGATCGCCGGCAACACAAATTGAGTGGCACTGGAGCGGGAGATGTTGCTGATGGGTCCAGTCTGGGGGAACGCAACCGCGGTGCCGACTCCCACGGTTGTTGAATTGTCGCCCGGCATGAGCGCGTAAAAGTCGGCAAATGTGCTGAGGACACCGGGTATGTTGCCGCTGCCGTCGCGCTTGACGATGGTGTTGGGCGTATTGTTGGTCGTGGCCGCATTGGCCAGATTCGCGCCGCTGGCGATGTTCTCTGCCGTCACGCCGCCCACAGTCGAGACAACTGTCGCCGCTTGCGTGCCGGTAATATCTCCCGCGAGCGAACCGGTGAAACTCGTTGCCGAACCGCTGACGTTGCCCGTCAAATTTCCCGTGATGGTTCCGGTGAAAGTCTTGTTGCCGGCGATATTGCTTTGATTGGTGGTGAGATCGACGAAATTCTGCGTCGAGGAGCCAGTGCCGCCATTGCCGATGCCAAGGATCAGATTCCAAACCGCGCCGCCGTTGCCGTCGGATTGCAGCACCGCGCCGCTGGAACTCGGGACGCTGCTTAGCGCCGTCCCCAGCACGCTTGCCCATGCGGACTTGCCCGCACCGTCTGCGATCAGCGCCTGGCCCGCCTTGGCCACCACCGGAGGCGTCTTCAAGACAACGCTGTTAATTTTCGCGTCAGACGGTGCAGGAAGCGGTTTAACCTTGCGCGCACCGACATCCGCATCTTGCGCGGGATTTGAAGTTGATTCTTCAGCACCCCTGGACACACCCATGCCAATACTGAAAACGAAAACGAGCAGAGCAGAAAAACGCACTGCCACCTCCCGATCTAATTGGTTTCAAAAAAACGCGATTTGCGTCAACGCTAACGGCGAGCGCAGGTGTTGCACAGCTATTTTTGCAAAAAAGATTGCTTGATCATTCGGCGCGTGTTTCACAAAGGAGGGTTTCGCCCTATAGAGATGCGTCCGGTTGTGTCGTACAGTTTAGTCGGAAGCCGATGCCTGGCTTCTGAAAGGCGCAAAAAATGAACTGGTTACCGGCAAAAGTTGCAGTCCTCGAAAAGCTGGAAAAGTGCCTTCAGGGAGACTTGCGCGAGCAAATGCTGCGCGAAGAACTCTATAGATCGCTCTGTGCCTGGATACGAACTGAACCGCTCTTGGCGGTTTCTAATCGAGGCCTAGCTCTCATCGCTCCAGTGGCCAGTGCCAAATTCTCGGCCTAGAAGTGTACCGGCAGTGCCAGCTATGGCACCGCAGTTCAATCCGAGACCCATCCCTCTGAAAGATGGCTCGACGGAAAAAATGAGCCGTTGAATGCGAATAGGGTTTCGACGGCTTGGCCTTCCCTCAAAATCCGCTGGCCTTCCGAAAGCCGGTTGTGCGTGCCGTCTTTCAGCACAATCGAACCATCCGCCGAAATCCGCGATCCATTGTCCAAGGTGACGTCCACGGTCACCAAGGTAGGCGTGCGATCGCGCATCACGTACACTTTGCCGTCTTCGAGGCAATAACCGTCGAAGTCATCCGTTCCGGCATCGGCGACAATGTACTCGCCGTCCATGTCGATCCAGCGATTCTCCTGGAACCGTTCCCGCTTGCCGTCCTTGAGGATGACAAATCCATCCGTGGTCAGCCGCGAACCGTTGCGCAGCGTCACTTCCGCCGTCACGGGACTTTCCTTGCCATCCTTCACCATCACGACTTTTCCGCCCTTAAACGAATAGCCGTCCTTTTGCGTACCTTCCGCCGCGTACATCGTCAACGACAGCAGTGCAAAATTCAACGCCAACAAACCGACATTGTTACGCATGATTCAACTCCTCCAAATGTGACAAATAACAAACCTGGTAAAATTGCGGACACACCGCGCTTGAAAATCACTGAAGGTCATATACCGCGACGGGCGCTTGTTTATACTCTGATATGAGGTAATGCTTGCACTAAGCCAATTGCAAAAAATGGAATGCAAAATTAACGAGGGTTTCACCCCATAGATATGAGACCGCTCCTCGGGTATATTGTGTTAAAGATCGACAGTCGAAAAACAATTGCACGATAGTATGCGCGAACAAGAGATCGCTTTTGAATCAAAAGCTTCAACATCGTCTGGAAGACTGCCAACCGTTGGATAAATGGGGGAACACGATGCATAAGACTAAAGAAAACCTGGCAAAGCCTTCGAAGAGTCACGATCAGAATATTCGGGACGCCTACGAAACGGCGAATGAGGAGGATTACGAGGCCATCGGCGGCGAAACATCCACCGAAGGCGTCGGGCGTGGTTACGATGCCGAAGGACCGGACGCCAGCCCCACCGAAAAGGCAGAAAGCACCGCCGACGGCCCAATAAGCGGCGAACTTGCCGATTCGCCTTCAGAATTGCCGGCCAAAAGGAACCGCGCGCAAAAGGGAGTTCAACGCGCGGACACCAAAAGCAATCACGCAGCGGTGAACAATACAAAATCGATTTAGCACGTCGAAGGATCCTCTCTCATTTTGAGAGTGGCTGCGGAGTAATGGGGGCATTTTCATTGGATTGGGGCGAGTGGTACTCCGCTCACCGTGGTTGTCCCTCATTCTTTGCGCCCTCATTTTTTCTTTTTCCACGACACAATACTATGGGTGGTTTTCGATTCTTAGTTGGTAAGGTTTTCTTAATGGGAGGCAGACGACGGCAACGGTTGCCCGGCGGCTTGGATGGAATGCTCTGCGGCGCCTCGATTGGATATGTGATTTTGGCGCCTCGGACTTTGGCGAAGGGAGTAAGCATATGAACTTTGAATTGGGTTGCACTCATGATGTCCCCGCTGTGGATTCCGCGGACCAGCAGGGCATCGGCGATGAGCGAACGGTGGCAGTGCCACGGCACCGCCTCAGCACACATCAAAACGATTCGCTCCCGCTTCGCCAACTGGATCAACGCATTGAGACTCTGCTCAAATTCCGGCGTTTGCATGTAATCCGCATATCGTCGAAACGAAGCATTGCGCCATCCCAAGTTGAGTGACTCGGGCCTCGCATGACGAAGTCCGCCCAGTCCCGGCATGTGAATGTAACGTATGCCGGCCTTCTTCAATGAATGTGGCAGCGAATCTTTGTTGAATTGCGGGTTATGCCGGGAGCGCGGCACGGTCCGCACATCCACCACGCAAGTTGCACCGCGTGCCTGGATCAGTTGGATAAATTCCTGAAGCGTGCGCGTAGAGTGGCCAATCGTCAGCACGGCGTGCGACGGTTTTTCATTGAGCATTGTTGTCCTCTCATGCGGTTCCGCATGAACTCAAACTACACCGACTGTCGTTCCGTATTCAAAACTGCCCGTGTGCGGGTTTTACCCCATAGCCGCCGCCGGAATTTCCGTTACACCAAAGATGCGTTAAACGGCAACGTTGAATGCAAATCCAGTTTTCGATTTTGAAAACGTATAACGCGCATCGCAGGGAGTCCACGGCCATTCTTAACCACTTGCCCAATTTCGTCAAAAACGTTCGCCTTCGATGGAATGGCCGGCTTCCCGAAGGTGGTGCGGCGCATGGTAGCGCGGAAGCCGAACCGCCTTTCCGCGCAGAATTGTTCAGCCCCGAACAACTGCAGAGCCATGCGGAGGCGCTCGCAGCCATGCATCGCATCTCCACGGCGAGGCATTCGGAACGATTGCTGCCGCGGCTGAAAGAAAACGAGCGCATCATCGACCGGACGTACAACGTTGTCACGGAAATGGTTCACGACGGCGTACACGTGCCGCCGGCCGGCGAATGGCTGCTTGATAATTATTACATTATTAAAGAACATATTTCACTCGCGCGCGAGCATCTGCCGAAGCGCTTCAGTAAGGAATTGCCGCTGCTGGACAAAGGCCCGGCGGAGGGCTTTCCGCGCATCTATCACCTCGCGACGGAATTAATTACCCACGTCGATGGGCGCGTGGATTTGGACAATCTCAGCAGTTTCATTGCCAGCTACCAGCGTAAAGCGGAGCTGACCATCGGCGAGCTTTGGGCGATTCCCATCGTGCTGCGCCTGACACTGATTGAAAACCTGCGCCGCGTCGCGCAGCGCCTGTCCGCCGCCCGCAACGACTGTGCACTCGCTGAAAAATGGGCGAAGCAACTTGTCCAAATGGCTGAGAAGGATCCGCAAAACTTGGTGCTCGTTCTGGCCGACATGGTCAATGCCAAACTGCCGTCGTCCAGCGCGTTTGTGGCCGAGTTGTGCCGTCGCTTGCAGGGGCAAAGTCCCACGTTGGCCCTGGCGCTCAGTTGGTTCGAGCAGCGGCTTGCGGAGCAGGGAATTTCGTCGGAGCAGTTGATTCTTTCGGAAGGGCCGGTGCAGGCGCTGGATCAGGTTTCGATCGGCAATACGATCTCCAGCCTGCGCCTGCTGAGCGCGATCGATTGGCGTGAATTTGTGGAACGCCACAGCGTGATGGAGGCGATTCTGCGCGCGGAGCCGGCCGGGATCTATCCACGCATGGATTTCGAAACGCGCGACGCGTACCGCCATACGGTCGAACGCATCGCGAAGAAATTCCGCCGGAGCGAAAGCGACGTCGCCCGCCGAATCGTTGAAATCGCCCGTGACGCTGGAGCCCATGTTGCAGATGTCCCGCCTGCAAGTTCAGAGTCGCGCAGGCGGGACGCCTGCGCCACGGCGTCAAAGCAGGCGCATATTGGCTATTACCTGGTTGACAAAGGTTTGAAAAAGGTCGCGAAGATATTCGGAGGGAGCATTTCCTCCACGCATCCGGCTGCGTGCACACGGATGGGTCTGCGCCTGTGCGGCTATCTGCTGGGACTGCTCGCGTTCACAGCGCTCCTGACCGCGCCATTCGTGCTGGCGTTGTTGTACTCCGGGATATCGGTGGTTTTGACCTGCGTGCTTTCGGTTTTGTTTGCGGTCTGCGCGTCACAAGCGGCGCTGCACATCCTCAACAGCTTGGTTGTCCGCATCGTTTCGCCGCAGCGCTTGCCGCAGATGGATTTCTCGGCGGGAATTCCGGACGGTTGCCGCACCATGGTCGTCATACCCACGATGTTGACAGGCAGCAAAGTCGTTGACAACCTGATCGAAGGCATTGAAATTCGTTATCTTGCCAATCGAGACGACAACATCTTCTTCGCGCTGTTGACCGATTTCTCGGACGCCGCTCAGGAAACCGAACCCGGAGATGCGGCGCTTGTCACGAATCTGCAGGACAAGATCACGGCTCTGAATATAAAATACGCCTCCGATCGTCCCACCATTTTTTTTCTCTATCACCGCCCGCGCCGTTGGAACGAGCGCGAAGGCGTCTGGATGGGAACGGAACGCAAACGCGGCAAGCTATGCGAGTTCAACCGGGCCTTGCGCAGTTGCACGCCGAGTGAATTCGGCTGCGTTTCCCAAGGGGTGGTGACCGTCGGCGATCAAACGCTGCTGCCGACCTTCAAGTATGTCATCACGCTGGATACCGACACGCAGCTTCCTCGAAACGCCGCCCGGCGCATGGCGGCGGCGATGGCGCATCCGCTGAACCGTCCCGTGTACGATGCGGCGCGAGGCCGCATCGTGGAGGGATACGGGCTGCTGCAGCCGCGCGTCGCGCTGAACCTGAGCACGTCGAGACGCACTTTCTTCGCGCGCCTCAATGCGCCGGACGCGGGCGTCGATCCCTATACGCGTATCGCCTCCGACGTGTACCAGGATTTGTTCGGCGAAGGATCTTTTGTCGGCAAGGGGATTTACGATATCGACGCGTTCGACTACGCGTGTGGCAAGCACTTCCCCGAAAACCGCATTCTCAGCCACGATTTGATCGAAGGCTGCTACGCGCGCTCTGGGCTGCTAACGGACGCCGAGCTATACGAAGATTTTCCGGCGCGAATCAACGCCGACATCCAGCGCCGGCATCGGTGGATGCGGGGAGATTGGCAGATCGCCGGCTGGCTGCTGCCCTGGCCGCCGCATTCGAAGGGAAACAGCGCGCGCAACGCGCTCTCCGCGCTTTCGCGCTGGAAGATCCTGGACAACTTGCGCCGAAGCGTGGTGGCACCGTGCGCCGTGATTCTGTTGGCCGCAACCTGGCTCGCCTTCCCGAAGATCGCATGGCAGGTCTCAGTGGGCGTGGTGGCGCTGACACTGCTTCCGGCGTTGTTGATGTTCGCGCAGAGCGTATTAAGCAGGGGTCGCGGGGTGCCGCGGATCCTGCACCTTCATTCGGTGATTAGAGATTTGCTGCACAATCTATGTCTAGCGTTGATGTCGCTGGTGTTCCTTGCATCCGATGCGATCTTGAGCGCCGATGCGATCGTCCGCACCGGCTGGCGTTTGTTGATGTCGCGGCGCAAGTTGCTCGAATGGACCACCGCCAGCGACTCGGAACGAAAGGCCGCAACCACGCTGCTGGGTTATGTGCGCGAAATGAGCGCGACTGTGCTGTTAACGCTTCTGCTGGCGTTCGCCGTGATTCAATTCTCATCCGCGGCCATTTCCGCGGCGGTGCCGCTGCTGGCGTTGTGGCTGTTGTCGCCGCTCGTGGCGTACGTCATCAGCATCCCGCGTTCAACGCATCCAGAAACTGTCGGCGCGGACGACCGGCTTTTCCTGCGCGAAATTGCGCGCCGAACGTGGCGCTTCTTCTCCGATTTCGTCACCCCCGAAGAGCACTGGCTGCCGCCCGACAATTTCCAACAAACGCCCAAGCCCTTGATTGCCTCCAGAACGTCGCCAACCAACATGGGCGCCGCGCTGTTGTCCACGCTGGCGGCATTCGATTTTGGTTATCTTTCGGCAAAGACGCTGGTGTTCCGCTTGAACGCGACCCTGCAGAGCATGGCTTCGCTCCCGCGCTACCAGGGACACTTCTTCAATTGGTACAATACGCGCACCTGCCAGCCGTTGATTCCCAATTACGTGTCGTCCGTGGACAGCGGCAATTTGCTGAGCTACCTGCTGGTGTTGCGCGGCGGATTGAGCGAGCTTCACAGCGCGCGTCTGCTGCCTGACGCGGCGCATGATCTGGCGGGACTTGCCGATACGGTCCGGTGCCTGCAAGGCGCCGTGCGGGACGCGCTCGCTGAGAACAAGCCGTCCGCTTCTGAAACAGGCCGGCGGGACGCCGGCGGTACAGCTCATGTCGGTGCCGCGCAGGCATTGCTGCTGCTTGCCGCGGAGACCGCGCCAACTCTTCGAGCCCGGGTTAAAATGCTCGCGCGCTTCATCGACGCCGCGCGTCTTTTCCATTCGACAGTTTCCAACGCATACCCGGACACCGAGGTTGTCCACTGGGCGGACGCGGTTGTGGCGCACGCGGAAGACTTGCATGAGAACGTGTTGACATACGCGCCGTGGCTGGCGCGTGACGGCGTGCCCGCATCGCTTGGAGCGGATTTGCGTTTTCAACGCTTCGAAGCGGCTTGCAGCCTGAAGTCAGCAGCCGAACTCGATTCACAGTTGGCTCCCTTTTTTGAAGAACGGCTCACGCGCCAGGGCATTGTCCCGGCCGAGCAGACAGAACTCACTCAGTGGCGCGAAGAAATCCACGCCGGCGCGGAGAACGCGCGGCAAACATTGGCCGATGTCGAGGCGCTGAGCGATCTCTGCACTCATCTTTCCGAGATGAATTTCGATTTCCTGTTCGACCGCACCCGCCTGCTGCTGGCGATCGGCTATAACGCGTCCGATCAGCGCCTGGATGGCAGTTTCTACGACCTGCTCGCGTCCGAAGCGCGCGTAGCAAGTTACGTAGGCATTGCCCTGGGCAAACTGCCTCCGAAGCACTGGTTCATGCTGGGACGCAAACTGACCGCCAGCGGCGGCGACCCGGCGCTGCTGTCGTGGAGCGGCTCGATGTTCGAGTACCTGATGCCCGCGCTGATCATGCCCAGCTACGAAGGCAGCTTGCTCGACCAGACCAAGAAGGCCGTCGTCAAATGGCAGATCGACTACGCCGCAAAAAACGGCATCCCGTGGGGCATCTCGGAGTCCGGATTCAGCGCGCGCGACATCGAGCAGAATTACCAATACCGCGCGTTTGGCGTGCCCGGGCTCGGCTTTAAACGCGGCCTCTCCGAGGACCTGGTGATCGCACCCTATGCGAGCGTCATGGCGCTCATGGTTGCGCCCCGGCAGGCGTGCGCCAACCTGCGCGAACTGGCGGGCCTTCAGGCGCTGAATGCGTACGGTTTTTTCGAAGCGATCGACTACACGGCTTCGCGGCTTCGAAAAGGGCAGAAGCTCTCGATCGTTCGTTCGTTCATGGCCCACCATCAGGGCATGAGCATGCTGGCGCTGACGCACTTCCTGTTGGACAAGCCCATGCAGCGGCGCTTTTCCTTGGACCCGCGCCTGAGAGCGACGGACTTGCTGTTGCAGGAGCGCGTGCCCCGCACCGCTGTGCCGATCTACCCGCATTCGGCCGAGGAAGAGCATCTCGAAACGAAAGCCGAACCCAAAGGCGCCCGAATTCGCGAGTTCAAAACGCCCGACACGGCGTCGCCGGAAGTTCAACTTTTATCCAACGGCCGCTATCACGTCATGCTGACCAGTGCCGGCGGTGGATATAGCCGCTGCAAGGACTTGGCCTTGACGCGCTGGAGTGAGGACGGCACCTGCGATCCCTGGGGGCAATTCTGTTACATCCGCGATGTGGAATCCGGACGGGTTTGGTCGGCAACCCATCAACCTACTTTGGATGGTGCCGGAACCGGCGGCGATTTCCTGGTTCATTTCGGGCATTCCAGCGCCGAATTCCGGCGGCAGGAAATGGGCATCACCACGCACTTGGATGTCTGCGTGTCTCCGGAAGACGACGTGGAATTACGCCTGCTGAAAGTGGCTAATGCCTCGCGCGTCAAGCGCCGTATTGAAGTCGTCACCTATGCCGAAGTCGTGCTGAATACTTCGGGC
The DNA here is from genome assembly GCA_035308565.1 of Planctomycetota bacterium. Classification (GTDB taxonomy): domain Bacteria; phylum Planctomycetota; class SZUA-567; order H5-PLA8; family H5-PLA8; genus JANXLS01. The sequence goes on from DATGGK010000269.1 coordinate 50,243, forward strand.
GCGGACCAGTCGCATCCCGCATTCAGCAACCTCTTCGTACAAACGGAAATCGTCAAAGAGAAAAGCGCGATTCTGTGCACGCGCCGTCCGCGCGGAGAGCATGAGACGCCCGTCTGGCTCTTCCATCAAGTCACGTTCAAGGGAAATGTGCCCGGCGATGTGTCCTTTGAGACGGACCGCGCGAAATTCATTGGACGCGGCGGGTCTTTGAAGAATCCGCTGGCGTTGCGGGAAACCCAAGCGCATTCCGGCACGTGCGGATCGGTGCTGGACCCGATTGTCTCGGTTCGGCGCACGATCGAACTTCAGCCCATGGAAAGCGTTGAATTGCAGTTGGTCACGGGCGTCGCCGACAGCCGCGCGGCGGCATTGGGACTGGTCGACAAATTTCAGGACTACCGGCTGTGCGAACGCGCATTCGAGGTGTCGTGGACGAACAGCAAAGTGGTCTTGAGCCAGTTGAACGCCGACGAATCCGACGCGCAGGTCTTCTGCGAACTGGCCGCGCCGATTCTCTTCGCGTCGCCGTTCCATCGCGCCGCGCCGGGCGTGCTGGCCCGTAATAAACGCAACCAATCGGGCCTGTGGGGCCAGGGGATTTCCGGCGACTATCCGATCGTTCTCCTGCGGATCAGCGACGTCGCCAACATCGAACTGGCGCGCGAGGCGTTGAAGGCTCATGCCTTCCTGCGCATGAAGGGCCTGGCCTTCGATCTGGTCATCTGGAACGAAGATTCGTCGATGTATCGCCAGTCGCTCCATGATGAGTTGATGGGCGTCGTGATGACGGGTACGGAGGCCGGCATGCTCGACAAGCCGGGCGGCATCTTCATTCGCCGCGGCGATCAGATCGCGGAAGAAGACCGCGTGCTGCTGCAAACGCTCGCTCGCGTGACGCTTCAGGAAGGCCGCGGACGATTGGAGGATCAAATCCAACGCCGTGCGATCGCCGAGTTCAGGCCGCCGAAATTTGTGCCCACGCGCATGGGACTGCTCCATCAGGCTCCGGCGCGGCCGAACGCCACACCGCGGCCTTTTGCGATCGAAGCCTTGAAATTCTTCAACGGAACCGGCGGCGCCGCAGTGGTGCAGACGTCCCGCTCGCACGATTCTGGAATTGCAGGCGAGACGCCTGCGCTACGGGACACGTCCGGCGGCGGTTTTTCGAGGGACGGCCGCGAATACATCCTTTTATTGAAGCACGGATACAGCACACCGGCTCCGTGGTGTAACGTGATCGCTAATTCATTTTTTGGCACCGTCATCTCCGAAAGCGGCAGCGCGTATTCGTGGGCGGAGAACGCACACGAATATCGTTTGACGCCCTGGCACAACGACGCGGTGCTCGACGGGAGCGGTGAATGTTTCTATTTACGCGATGAAGAAACCGGTTACTTCTGGTCGCCCACGCCCAAGCCGGTGCGCGGCGAAAGCGATTACCGCGTGCGGCACGGCTTCGGCTACAGCATCTTCGAGACGGTCCACAATGGCATTCGATCCGAAATGACCGTGTTCGTCGTGCCGGACGCGCCGGTGAAGATCGTGCTGCTGAAACTGCGCAACGAATCCGCCGAGCGGCGTGTGATGACGGCCACTGCGTATTGGGAATGGGTGCTCGGGGAAGGCCGGCCGAAAAACGCGCAGCATGTAGTTACGGAGCCCGACCGCACGGGCGCAATCTACGCGCGAAATGCATACAATACCGATTTTCAAAGCCGGGTTAGTTTCTGCACCGTCAGCGACCGGAACCGTTCGGTCACCTGCGACCGGGCGGAATTCATCGGCCGAAACGGGAGGCTTGAAAATCCGGCTGCCATGCGCAGTACGCGCTTGTCCGGACGCGTCGGGGCAGGTTTGGATCCGTGTACCGTCTTTCAAGTAAAAGTTGACTTCCATCCGGGCGAGGAACGCTGGGTTGCCTTTGCGCTGGGTGCCGGAAAGAATGCCTCCGAAGCGCAAGCTCTCGCCCAACGCTACCAATCCGTGGACACGGCCCAGCGCGCGTTGGAACGAGTGCGCCAGAACTGGCGGCGCACTCTAGGCGCGATTCAGATCGAGACGCCCGATCCGGCATTCGATACGCTCGCCAACGGATGGCTGATCTACCAAGTTTTGTCGTGCCGCGTTTGCGCGCGCAGCGGATTTTATCAGTCGGGCGGAGCCTACGGCTTCCGCGATCAATTGCAGGACGTGATGGCGTTGACTTTTGCCGCGCCCGAATTGACCCGCGAGCACGTGCTGCGTTGCGCCGCGCGCCAATTCGAAGACGGCGACGTCCAGCATTGGTGGCATCCGCCTGTCGGACGCGGCGTTCGCACCAAGTTCTCCGACGATTATCTCTGGCTGCCTTACGCCGTCAGCCGGTACGTGCTGACCACGGGGGACACCGGCGTGCTCAGCGAGAGCGCGTTCTTTTCCGTAGGCCGCGCGTTGAAGCCCGAAGAGGAAGCCTACTACGACGTGCCTCATCCATCGGATAAATCCTCGACTCTTTACGAGCACTGCAAGCGTGCGCTGACCCATGCGCTGCAACGCATGGGCCAGCACGGCCTGCCGCTGATGGGTTGCGGCGACTGGAACGACGGCATGAATCTGGTTGGAATCAAAGGCCAAGGCGAAAGCGTGTGGCTGGCCTTTTTCCTCCACGACGTCCTGACTCAATTCGGAGCCGTGGCGCAACGCGTGAGTGACGCATCGATGCAGCAGATGTGCGAAGAAGGCGTAAAACAGTTGCGTACAGCTATCGGCTTGCACGCGTGGGACGGCAACTGGTATCTGCGGGCATTCTTCGACAATGGCCAGCCCCTGGGTTCCGCGTCCAACCCGGAATGCCAGATCGACTCCCTGCCGCAAAGCTGGGCGGTGCTCTCCAAGGCCGGCGATCCCGATCGCTGCCGGCACGCCATGAATGCCGTCTTTGAGCGGCTGGTTCACAAAGACCAGCGCTTGATTCAGCTCTTCACTCCTCCGTTCGACAAGTCGGATTTGAACCCGGGCTATATCAAAGCGTATGTGCCCGGCGTCCGCGAAAACGGAGGACAATACACGCACGCCGCGATTTGGGCCGTGATGGCCTTTGCGGAGCTTGGTGACGTCGAACGCGCGTGGGATCTGTTGCGAATGCTTAATCCCATTAATCATGGGTCAACGGCTGAGGATATCGACATCTACAAGGTTGAGCCTTACGTCATGGCGGCGGACGTGTATGCTTTGCCGCCGCATACGGGGCGCGGAGGCTGGACATGGTACACCGGTTCCGCCGGCTGGATGTATCGTTTGATGATCGAGACGCTGTTGGGCATTCGACGCGAAGTCAACGTGCTGAAGGTTCAGCCGCGCGTGCCCAAAAGCTGGAAGACTTTCTCGATTCAATATCGCTTCCGCGAAACGTTGTATCGCATCAAAGTCGAGCGAACTTTGGATACTCCGGGCGTCGTTGTCGATGGCGTAGGACAGAAAGAGCGCGATGGGTTTACGTTACAAAACGACGGTCGCGAGCATAACGTGGTCGTTAAGTTTTCGGATGAGAAACCTGTGGTTGTGGAAGCGGTTGCTCAGGATGCGCAGTTGCAAATGGCGCACGCATAAAGAGCGATATCATATAGGGTTTCACCCCATAGATATGCCTCTGGAAACATCGTACAGTGCCTATGTCAGAAGCATTTGATGAAAATAAGATTTAGTTTAACGCGGGAACGGAATCTCGATGGAGGCTGTCCCTCTGAAGTAAAATTCGAAGTCACATCAATCATCCCCGAAAGTTCTCTGCCCTCTTCCGCAATTAACAACCCCTGTTGAGGCTCCATTTCCCGCATTTTTGATTTCTGTTTGCAAAGCGCATCTCAAACTCATTTGAACAAAGGAAACGCTCATGATGAAGAACATTCCCCTTAAGCGTAATCTACCCATGCTGAAGGAAGCGGAGCGAAAAGAGCGCGAGGATAACGCGGCGAAAAGACTCTCTTCGAACCTCAACGAGGCCGTGGAAAAGAGCATCGCAAAGAAGTCCAAGGACGAAGTACAGTCCAAGCCCAGTTAACAACATCCACGCGGTTATCGCAATGGATTCAGATGCCAGGAAGAATCGCAACACCAACCGGAGGTAATAGTCATGCTAGGTACAATTTTGATTGTCGTGCTCATTCTCGCGCTGCTCGGCGCCATTCCCACATGGGGACACAGCAGAGAATGGGGTTATGGTCCCAGCGGCGGGCTGGGTCTCGTTCTGCTGATCGTCGTAATACTGATGTTCATGGGCAGAATTTAGCCGTCCAGCGGGGAGCCATTTAGACGCACAGGAGTCTGGCGAAACCACCAGCCCAGCAGGTGCGTCGCATTACTGGTTTTCCAACTCAGTTAGAATCTGCGGGGAGCAAATCGATGGCTGAAATCAATCCCGATCCTTATAAAGCTGGAGATCCACTTGGACCCATTGGCCGCGTTACAGCGATTTTCAGTTCACTGGCAGATTTAAAGTCCGCTTTGCCCGCGATAAAGAATGCGGGAATCAAGGGCGACGACACGGCAGTCTTCATTGGAGCCGAAGGTGCGGTGCAACTCGACGCAAGCGGCGAAATTCGCGACATTGCAGGCTTGAAAATGTTTCAAAACGCCGTGTGCGACGAGGCGCAGTTATTCGAAGAATTCGAACAGGCGTTGGCCGTCGCGGTTCCGCTGAACAGGACCGTGTCGCTCGCGGGGTCATTCGTGGGCGTGCCGTTGGGCGACCAGTTCAGCGGATCTTCAAAATCCAGGCTGTTCGCGCCGGTCCATGTGTACTGCTGCGCAAAAACGGAAAGAAAAGAAGCGAACGAAATCAACACCAAGACCGACAGACCCGCAAACTTCATGCGTCCCATGCACATGACGGAGCCCCTCTCTTGAGTTGTGATCAATGCCGCAAGAGTAATGAGATGGCACTTTGAGTGGCAACATCAATCTGCGCTTTAGCGCAAATAAAATAACGTTTTGAGCAGGGGACAAACCACGATTCAAGCGATTGGCGTTGACGATTGAGTGGATTAGAGGCCGAGGCGTTGGAATTCGGCGCAGGCGGATTGAAGGGAAGGTGGCGGATTGCCCTCGAGTTTTCCACGGCGGCACATGGCGGCAAGTTTTTCGACTTGTGGCTGGCATCGGCTTTCTTCTTTTTTATATTTCGGATATTTATCTTGATCGTCAGCAGCAAGTTCTACAACCTCCTCGCCACGGAGATACGCCAGCCAAGTTTCAATATTTCGCTTTGGAATAATGAATGCAAATTTTTCGGTCGGAGTTCGAAATTGTATAGGCTCGTCGCGGCATATTTTCTCAAACCAATCCAGCCGATCCTGAACAGTCAGCTTGTCAGCGTCCGCAATAACAATCAGACAAGTTGCCGCGCGACTGCTTCGCGCGCGGAACCATTTCAACTCCTTAATGAATTGCTCGCGAACAAATTGCTCCGCGGATCCCTTGCCAGGCTTAATGGCAACTTCACGTAATTTTCGAGTGTCGAATTTCCGTTCTTTCAGGAATCGGCTCGCGAAGCTCCGATGTTGAACATCTTCATAAAGAAGTGTGATAAAGACAGCATCTTTGCTCATGCAATCCAGCCTCTGGCAACACCCTCAGAAGCTTTCATCCCTTCGATAGTTTCCTTCGGCGATTCACTGACGCGCACCGGCCCGTTACTTTCACGATCGAACCAGCGGCCCGAATTCATCGCCAAATAGTCGATTATCTCCGGGTGGTGCGAAATAAGTACCACTTGCTCAATTCCATTATCGCATGCATCCGATAATTCTCTAAGCCACGGTTGGATTTCCCGCAACGCAACATAGTTGTCTGGTTCGTCAAGAAAAAGACAATATCCTTGGCCTTTTAGCCCAAATAGTAATGAATATAACGCCACAAGAACGCGCTGCCCGTCCGACAGTTCACCGAAATCAAATGATATTGATCTTCCGGATCCATGATTTAGATCGAACAGAACTTTTAATATTCGCGTTTTCTCGCCTTCAGCTTTGATATTGAAGCTGTTAAATCCGGGCAGCACTTTCTTGAGTTCTTGAAAAATAAGGAAGGCTTGACCTTGATGCTCCTGTGATAAGAACCGATACCAAGCGGCAAAGTTAGCCATATTACGTGACAGTGCTCGATCCTCAGATTTGCTCTCAGAACTCATCATCGTCGGACAGACCGTTGCAATAATGAGCTTTTCCAATTCAATGCAAAAAATGTTTAGGCGGTTCATGTGAGGACTGCCCTTAAACGTTCCCACTCCCGACCTGTTCAAATCATATTTGCATTCCACATGATTGTTTGTCCGTTCATCGAGGACTGTCGCGTTGCCGGAATTACACAAAAAAAGATTGCCAACCGACACGACTGCCCCTGTAGGGGTTGATTTACTGTTTGTACACATTAGACTCTCGTGCTTCACACAAGTCTGCTTTCTATCCTTGCTGTGCTCTATCAATAATCTATATTTGAAAACATCTTCTCCCTTCTCGAGCTCAACTTCAAGAACTTGAGTATCAAGCGTTTCCCATCGCGTTAAATCTTCGGCTGGAAAAATCTCTCGAACTTTCGATTCGCCAACCACGAGCTGCTGCAATTTCCAAAGCACTTCAAATACCGTCGTCTTCCCCGACCCATTCTCCCCCAACAGCAGATTCATCCGGTCGAACTTGATCTCAAAGTTCACCAGACATCGAAAATTGTCCACATAAAGCCGCTTCAACATGGCGCCCTCTTTTCTGCCGAATCATTCTACAATACTATCTCGTCATTCTCCAAACGAAACCGGCGGGAAAAGCTCCTCGCCCTCCCGCCGGTCTCCAGTCTCTCGTCTCCAGTCTATTTATTCGTCACCCTTCCCCCCAAAACTCGCCGCGCCCACTCCCGCGCCGAGTTCCTTCATTTCCACTTGCGCCGCTTCCTCCAACTCCGCCGGGGCATCGCGTTTGATCATGCCGAGCATGAAGTCGCGGAAGCCCGTGCCGGCGGGGATGATGTGGCCGAGAATCACGTTTTCCTTCAAGCCGCGCAGTTCGTCACGCCGGCCGGCGATCGCGGCCTCGGTCAGCACCTTCGTCGTTTCCTGGAAGGATGCCGCCGCGATCCACGATTCGGCCTGCAAGCTCGCCCGCGCGATGCCCAGCAGCATCGGGCTTGCGGACGCCGGGCGCCCACCTTTCGCGAGGATGTCCTTGTTCTTGTTCTGGAACTCCGCGCGGCTCTTGATGTCCGTCGGCAGGTAATCGCTGTCGCCCGGATCCTCGATCTGGACTTTCCGCATCATCTGGCGGATCAGGATTTCGATGTGCTTGTCGTCGATGCGCACGGCCTGGCTGCGGTACACGGCCTGCACTTCGTTGAGGATGTACTGCTGCAATTTGTCCTCGCCGTTGATGCGCAGGATGTCGTGCGGAATCAGCGGGCCATCCACGAGGCGGTCGCCGGCGCGCACTTTGTCGCCCTTGCGGACGAGAATGTGCTTGCCCTGCGGCACCAAATGTTCCATCTCCAGCCCCGAATCCGACTTCACCATCAGCGTACGCTTGCCGCGCTTGCGGTCGCCGAATTCCACCACGCCATCGACTTCCGCCATGATCGCGGGGTCCTTCGGGCGGCGCGCTTCGAACAACTCCGTGACGCGCGGCAATCCCCCGGTAATGTCCTGCGTGCCGGACATTTCGCGCGGCGTCTTCGCCAGCAACTGGCCTGTCACGACCTTCTGCCCTTCGACCACGTCGATGATCGCTTTTTCGGGGATCGAGTAGATGCCGAGAATCGAGTCGTCGATCTTGACCACGATCTGCGGATGATGATCGCCGCGGTGTTCGACGATCACTTTGCGTTTGTGGCCCGTGCCCACGTCGGTCTCTTCCTTGTACGTCACGTCGGCGATGAAATCTTCGAACTGAACGGTGCCGGCGACTTCCGTGAGGATCGGGATATTGTGCGGGTCCCACTTCACCAGCGGCTTGCGCGCCGGGACTTTTTCGCCGGCCGAAACGAGCAGCACCGAGCCGGTCTGGACGATGTACTTCTCGATTTCACGGTCCTTCTCGTCCACAATCAGGATTTCGGCGTTGCGATTAAGGATGATGTTTTCGTCTTTGTCGTTCATCACCGCCTGAACGCCGACGAACTTGATGATGCCCGCCGAACGCGCGCGGACTTCGGATTCTTCGACGGCCTTTGTGCCCAGTCCGCCGACGTGGAACGTGCGCATCGTCAACTGCGTGCCCGGTTCGCCGACCGACTGCGCGGCAATCACGCCGACCGACGTGCCGATCTCCACCAGCCCGCCGGTGGACATGTCCATGCCGTAGCATTTCGCGCAGCAGCCATGAGGAGCTTCGCACAGCAGCGGCGAACGCACGCGGATTTTGCCGTCGCGGCCGAGGAAATCTTCGATCTTCGCCGAGATTTGCGGCGTGATCAACTGGCCTTCCTTGACGATCGTTTCACTGGTCGCCAAATGCACGATCTTGTCGCAAGCGGTGCGCCCGCGCAGCGCGTCTTTAAGTTCCACTTCGACCTGGTCGCCGCGGTACACAGCGCCCTTGGTCATGCCGTTGAGCGTCCCACAATCGGTCATCGTGATCACCACGTCTTGCGCGACTTCGACCAGCTTGCGCGTGAGGTAGCCGGAATTTGCCGTCTTGAGGGCGGTGTCGGCCAGTCCCTTGCGCGCGCCGTGCGTCGAGGAGAAATACTCGAGGCCCTTCAGGCCTTCGCGGAAGTTCGCTTTGATCGGCGTTTCGATGATCGTGCCGTTGGGCTTCGCCATCAATCCGCGAATGCCGCACAACTGCCCGATCTGCTGCAAGTTTCCGCGCGAGCCGGAGTGGACGATGTAATAAATCGGATTGATGTAGTGCGGGTCTTCCGGCCGTTCATCCTGCCGCAGCGCCTCCATCACCGACTTCCACACCTTTTCGCGCACGTGCGTCCACACGTCGATGGTCATGCGGTAGCGTTCGCCATCGGTGATGATGCCGCGCTCGTACTGCTTTTGGATCGTCGCAACTTTGCGGTCGGCCTCGGCGACTTCCTTCTCCTTGATCTCAGGAATTTTCAAATCCGATGCCGCAAAGCTGATTCCGGAGAGCGTGGCTTCGTGGAAGCCCTGCGACTTCAAGCGGTCGAGCAGCGCGACCGTGTCGCTGCGGCTCAGGATTTGGTAGCAATCCGACACCACCTTCTTCAGCTTGCCCTTGTCCAGCGTCATGTTGTAGAAGGGCATGCCTTCCGGCAGCACGTCGTTGAAAATCACGCGGCCAACGGTCGAATCGTACAGATCGTTCTTCGACACCATCGGCGTCCAATCGGGGCCCACCACTTTGCGGCCCTTGATGCGCACTTTGATCTTCGCGCGCTTGCCGATGCGGCCTTCGTCGTGCGCGAGGAACACTTCTTCCTTCGAGCCGAACGACATGCCCTCGCCCTTGATGGCTTTTCCTTCCGACGTGAGAAAGTAAGTGCCCATCACAATGTCAAGATCGGGCGTGATGACCGGGTTGCCGTGCGCGGGCGAGAAGATGTTGTTCGTCGAGATCATCAACATCCCCGCTTCGACCTGCGCTTCCAGCGAGAGCGGCAAATGCACGGCCATCTGATCGCCGTCGAAGTCGGCGTTGAAACCGGCGCAGACGAGCGGATGCAGCTTGATCGCGTCGCCTTCCACCAGCACCGGATAAAACGCCTGGATGCCCATGCGATGCAGCGTCGGCGCGCGGTTGAGCATCACCGGGTGGCCTTTGATTACTTCTTCAAGCACGTCCCAGACTTCATCGTCCTTGCGCTCGAGAATCTTCTTCGCGCTCTTGATCGTGTCTGCGTAGCCCTGCTCTTTGAGCTTGCGGATGATGAACGGCTGGAACAATTCCAGCGCGATCTTTTTCGGAATGCCGCACTGGTTTAGTTTCAAATTCGGCCCGATCACGATCACCGATCGCGCGGAATAATCGACGCGCTTGCCCAGCAGATTTTCGCGGAAGCGGCCCTGCTTGCCCTTGATCATGTCCGTCAGCGATTTCAGCGGCCGGTTGCCCGTGCCGAGCACGGCGCGTTTGCAGCGCCCGTTGTCGAAGAGCGCGTCCACGGCCTGCTGCAACATGCGCTTCTCGTTGCGGATGATCACGCTCGGCGCGTTGAGGTCCAGCAGTTTGCGCAGGCGGTTGTTCCGGTTGATCACGCGGCGGTACAAATCGTTGAGATCGGATGTCGCGAAGTTGCCGCTTTCCAGCGGGACCAGCGGGCGCAGATCCGGCGGAATCACCGGGATCACGTCCATGACCATCCATTCCGGATTGTTGCCGGACAAAATCAGCGCGTCGAGAATGCGCAGGCGCTTGATCAGCGTTTCGGTCTTCTGCTTGCTCTTTGAATTCTTGAGTTGCTCGCGCAGTTCTTCGGCGAGCTTCTTCAAATCGACGCCGCGCAGCAATTCGCGAATGGCTTCCGCGCCCATTTCGGCTTTGAACACGTTGCCGAACTGCTCGCGCGCTTTGCGGAATTCGTCGTCCGAAAGCAGCTTGCCCTTGGCCATGCCCGTGTCGCCGCCGTCCGTGACGATGTAGCGCTGGAAGTACACGACCTGCTGGAGCGCCGTCGTCTTAATGCCCAGCAAATTGCCGAGCTTGGACGGCATCGAGCGGAAGAACCAGATGTGCACGACCGGCGCGGCCAGATTGATGTGGCCGAAGCGCGCACGCCGCACTTTGCTGTGCGTGACTTTCACGCCGCAGCGGTCGCAGATGATGTCCTTGTATTTGATGCCCTTGTACTTGCCGCACGAGCACTCCCAATCGCGTTCCGGCCCGAAGATGCGCTCGCAGAACAGCCCGTCCTTCTCCGCGCGGTAGCTGCGGTAGTTGATGGTCTCCGGCTTCTTGACTTCGCCATACGACCACGAACGGATGTCGTTGGGGCTGGCCAGCGTGATCGACACCGCCGAGAAGTCGTTGATCTTCTCGTAATGCCGCTCAACGCCCTGGCCCGGAGGCCCGCCGCGGTCGCCATCTCCCCGGTCGCCGCGATCCCCGCGGTCGCCCCGGTCACTGCGCTCGCCGCGGTCGTGGCGGTCGCCGCGATCCGGCCGGTCTCCGCGTTCGCCGCCGCGCGAACTGCGGCCCAGTGCTTCGCTTGCTCCGAAAAATTTGGGTCCGATCATTGTGCGTTCTCCCAATCTGCCGTTACATCAAAAATCGTTTCGAGTCTCTTGCAAAAGTGCACTTCGTGTCGTTACTTTTCCGAAAGTTCTCTTGTCTAAGTGCGCCGCGCCGCTATACCGTGTGCGGTTGAATTCTGGGGTTTTCGTACCGCCGGCTTCCAGCCGGCAAGTTTCTCAATCGGGCCGGCTGGAAGCCGGCGATACAAAAGCCAAGTTTTCGACCGCGCGGAGTATAATTCAATTGCTGCAAGAATTGCACCTCGTTCGTTCGTAGTCCCGCCTTTAGGCGGAAGCGCACTCGATCCGAATTATGTGCAATAGTTGCACATGTGCGCACGGATCCCAGTCAGTTACTTTGTGCCTTCGCGCCTTTGCGTGAAAATTCGTTGCAAAAGTTGCACACCGTGCACGCAACTCACTTTTCCTCCGCGTCTCTACGCGATAACTCCGTTGCAAAAGTTGCACCACGTGTCCTATTGCGGTCGTTGCTTCTTCTCCAACTTAATATTCAAGCCCAACCCCTTGATCTCGTTGCACAGCACGTCGAAGCTCACCGGCGTGCCCGGCTCCAGGATGTTCTCGCCCTTCACCATGCTCTCATAAATCTTCGTGCGCCCTTCCACGTCGTCGGACTTCACTGTCAGCAATTCCTGAAGGATGTTCGCCGCGCCATACGCTTGCAGCGCCCACACTTCCATTTCGCCAAAACGCTGCCCGCCCGACCGCGCCTTGCCGCCCAACGGCTGCTGCGTGATCAGCGAGTACGGCCCCGTCGCGCGCGCGTGAATCTTGTCGGCGACCAAATGATGCAGCTTGAGCATGTACATGATGCCCACGCCCGTCTTCTGATCGAACGCGTCGCCCGTGCGGCCGTCGTAAAGCTGGCTCTTCATGTCCTGATTCATGCCCGCTTCTTTGACCGCTTCGACAATCTCCTTCTCCGCCGCGCCGTCGAACACCGGCGTCACTGCGCGGAAGCCGCTCTTCTGAGCCGCGTAGCCCAGATGTAATTCCAGAATCTGCCCGAAATTCATGCGCGACGGCACGCCCAGCGGATTCAAAATCATCTGAATCGGCGTCCCGTCCGCGAGGAACGGCATGTCCTCTTCAGGCAGGATGCGGCTGACGACTCCTTTATTACCGTGCCGTCCGGCCATCTTGTCACCGACGGACAACCTGCGCTTCACCGCGACGTACACCTTCACCAATTCCAGCACGCCCGGCTGCAACTCGTCGCCGCGCTTGAGCTTCCCGACTTTGCGGTCCAGATCGACTTCCAGCACGCGCTTGCGTTTGTCGTACGCGTACGCCGTCATGCGCGCCTTGCGTCGCGTCGCCGGATGCATCTCCACTTTGTTCAAATCCATCGCCTGGTCGATCGCAATCGCATCTTCGTCGGTGGATGTCTTCGCCAATTCATACTTCTGGCCCGTCTCGGCGTTGACCAGCTTCCCGTCCACGATTTCCTTCAGCGCTTCGAGCTTCTGACGGATCACTTCGGCGATGCGCTGCTTGTATTCGGCTTCGATGCGCTTGATCTGCTTGCGGTTCTCACCGCGTTCCTCTTCGCCGCTCGGTGAGGCGCGCGTGAAGCGCTCCACGTTGATCACGTACCCTTCGCAGCCCGGCTTGACTTCCAGCGAATCGTTCTTCACGTCTTCGCCGGCGCGTCCGAAGATCGCGTGCAGCAGCTTCTCTTCGCTCGACAATTCGCTCTTGCTCTTCGGCGCGATCTTGCCGACGAGAATATCGCCGGGCTTGACGCGCGTTCCGATGCGCACCAGCCCCTTGTCGTCGAGATTCCGCAGCGCCTGTTCCGACACGTTCGGAATGTCGCGCGTGATTTCTTCGCGGCCCAGTTTCGTTTCGCGGATTTCCACCGAGAATTCCTCGATGTGAATCGACGTGAACACATCTTCGCGCACCGCCCGCTCGTTGACCAGAATCGCGTCTTCGAAGTTGTAGCCTTCCCAGCTCATGAACGCGACCAGCACGTTATTTCCCAGCGCCAGATCGCCCCAGCGCGTCGCCGCGCCCTCGGTGAGCACCTGGCTCTTTTCAACTTTGTCGCCGGCCTTGATGATCGGCGTTTGATTCAAGCACGTGCGTTCGTTCAGCCCGAAATACTTGCGCAGCGGATACTCCACCGTCTTCGCGCTCGCGCCGCCGCCGTATTTCACGACAATCTTCGCGCCGTCCGCGTACTCAATCACGCCGTCGTCCTCGGCCACCACCATCATGCCTGAATTTCTGGCCACGTACGGCTCCATGCCCGTCCCCACCAGCGGCGGATGCGGCCGCACCAGCGGCACGGCCTGGCGCTGCATGTTCGATCCCATCAGCGCGCGATTCGCGTCGTCGTGTTCAAGGAACGGAATCAGCGCCGCGGCCACGCCCACCAACTGCTTGGGCGAAATGTCCATCAACGTGATCTCTTCCGTCGGCACGTTCACGAATTCCGAACGCCGCCGCGCGATCAGCCGATCCACCAGAATCTTGTTCGTCTTCTTGTCCATCGGCACTTCGGCGTTGGCGATGGTGTGCTCGTGTTCTTCGTCCGCGCGCAGATACACGACCTCGTCGGTCACCGTCCCCTTCTTCACCACCACGAACGGCGTGACGAGGAATCCGTAATCGTTGATGCTGCCGTAAATCGCCAGCGACACGATCAATCCGATGTTCGTGCCTTCCGGCGTCTCGATCGGACAGATGCGCCCGTAATGCGACGGATGCACGTCGCGGACTTCGAATCCCGCGCGCTTTCGATTCAATCCGCCCGGCCCCAGCGCGCTCAAACGCCGTTCGTGCGTGAGCTGCGACAGCGGGTTGCTCTGATCGACCACCTGTGACAATTCGCCGCGCGCAAAGAAATATTCGATGCTCGACGCCACCGTCTGGCTATTAATAAGGGTGCGCGGCGTCATTTCCCCCGCGTCCTTCAAACTCATCCGTTCGCGCACGCTGCGCCGCAGCTTGATCATGCCCTTGCGGAACTCGTCCATGACGAGGTCCTTGATCGTGCGCACGCGCCGGTTTTCCAAATGATCGATGTCGTCCGGGTTGCCTCGGCCCGTGCGCAGGTTCATGATGTACTTTAGCACGTTGAAGTAATCTTCAGCCGTCAGCGTCAGCATCTCCTCCGGCACCGTCTGCCCGAATTTGCGGTTCAAGCGGAAGCGTCCGATGCGCCCGAAATTGTAACGCTTGTCGTCGAAGAACAATTCGTTGAACAACTCGATCGCCTTCTCCTTCTGAGGCGGGTTGCCCGGGCGCATGCGCTGATAAATCCGCAGCATCGCCTCTTCGTGGCTGTCCACGTCGTCTTCCCGAATCGAATTGAGAATCAACTCGTCCTTGACTTCCGTGATCACATCGACTTCCTTGACCTTCAATCCGCGGATCGTGTCGATGATCTCTTCCGTCAGCTTGGTCAGCGCCGGCACCACCACTTCGCCCGAACTCGGATCGGCGATGTCGTGCGTCAGCACAGTCCCTTTAAGCTTCTCGGTCTTCGACGAGAGCGAAATCGATTCGACCGGGTAGAACGCTTTCAAAATATCGCGCGTAGAACCAAAGCGTTCGTCCAGCGCTCGCAAGAACGTCGTGCCAATGATTTTCCCCGAGCGGTCGATGCGCAGATAAAGCAGGTCTTTCGCCGTGACTTCGACCTGAATCCAGCTCCCGCGTTCCGGAATGATGCGGCACGAATGCAGCCGTTTTCCGGACGGATGCACTTCTTCCGAAAAATCCGCGCCCGGCGAGCGCTGAATCTGCGTGACGATCACGCGCTCGGCGCCGTTGATGATGAATTCGCCGCCGCCAATCATCAGCGGCACCGCGCCAAGATAAACTTCCTCGTCCACAATCGCTTCTTCGCGCTTGAGCCGGCATTTGATCTTCAGCGGCGCGCCATAAGTCAGCCCCAGCGAGCGGCATTCGTCCGGCGTGTGCCGCGGTTCGCCCAGATCGTATTCGATGAAATCCAGCGAAATCGTCTCGTCGTAAGACAAGACGGGGAAGACCTCTTGAAAGATGGCCTGCAACCCGTCGCGCTTGCGCTCGTTGGGCAGCACTTCGGCCTGCAGGAACTCGGCGTAAAATCTCCGCTGAGTCTCGCAAAGGTCGGGGATGTCGATGAGGTGGCGGGCGCGTCCAAAATAGCGAATGGGCAGCATTGATTTTCCCTTAAAGTCGTCTTTCACTCAGCGAAAGAACGTTACGTGTCTGTTTACAAATCGATGATCTCATGCGTCTTCATGCCGGGTTGCCGTTCCCCTCTCCCTCCGGGAGAGGGCCGACGGGCGTACCCGCCCGCGGGGTGAGGGGAAATTGCGCTCCAGCATGACACAAACCCTTGGTGGATGAGCACCAAATTTCCACAGCCTTTTCGTGCGACATCTTCAGCAATCCGTTTCAAACGACAAAAAAGGACAACACAAGACCACGCCTCGACGTAGTCCTGAGGTCCTTTCAAAATTCGACTTCGTTACCTAAGTGCGACCATCTTAATGGGTGGCCGTGCTTTCTTTTTTACGGGCTTCCGTCCTGTTGCAAACGAGAAGCGATGCAGCAGCAAAGCCCGAACAGCGAAGCTTCCCAGAGGACAAGGCTTGCGGCGCACAGCGGGAAGCCGAGAACGGCGCGCCAATCAGCCTGATAATTTCGAAACTGTATTAAACCCGATAAATCAGCGCCTGTCAAATGGATTTGGCATGATTTTTGAAATATTTTAAAGCATTGCCATGCCTACGATAACGTCAAAACATTGTGGGTCCGAAGTAAAAAGTAGTCGGCCATTTCTCTGAAATTCGCTCTAGCACGGTGCGCTTTGAAATTGAAATTCGAAAATCCGCAAAAAGCTCCAACGGGTCTGGGATGCCATCATCACTGTTTGTCTTTACCTCGTAATCCAAATCCAACGCCTTAAACTGAATCGATCTCTCCTCGGATGATCCAAACGCGGGGGTCTCCACGAAATATTCGATTGGATCGCTGGACTCCTCCGTCAATTCGCTTCTATAATCAAAAGTGACGACCACGGGTCGTGCACGATGACACTTGACTACAAGCACCCGCCACACCTTATATCGATGCTCATTCCGATCAGAACTTTGAGCCGTTGCTCCGATGTGAATGTGCAGTCCTACGCCTTCCTGCCAGTACATCGAATCGTAAATCTCAAATCCACGAAGAGACGCTGCCTTCTTGGAAAGTATGAACTCGTTTTCAGCAAGCGGCTTCGACCAATCAATGGCTTCGTTTTCCGACACATCGCCTTGGAAGAAAATTGGATCCCCGCCAATTTGAATTTGCTGGTCACCGTGCATTCTGATCGGCACGTGAAGCTGCGCGATCTGGCGTCGATGCGCGTCGTTGTCAATTGCGCCCAAGTCCATTAAGCCACCTCGACCCAACTCTTGGCCCACGCAAACGAGCGCGTGAAGTGTCACGAGCACGAAAACTAATCGAGTTAACATGTTATTTCTCCAATTCCAAGCATCGCGTACGTCGCTCAAAATCGAGGCAGCCCGACGCCCATGTTCTCGAGATTAAATTTCTCGCGTCTCAAACCGTTTGCGTCACCGAGATGGATCTTCGACTCTGAGTCTTCGAGTTTCCTCTCCAGAATCTTCGATTTCTTTGTTGGCGGATTCCACTTCCACCCCTTAATCAAGCTATCCGCATCCAACTCGTCCTTCCGGCCTCGTGGCGGCGAGATCCTCCAAATCTCGAACATCGACGGTCCGAAAAGACGTGCCTCGCGTTGCGGCGCAGGTTGGCGTGAACTCTCCGCGTTTATCATCGCGCGCAGTTGCGCAACCTCGCGCGCCAAGTCCGCCGAAAGCTGCGTTTGATTGTTGCCTGTCGCCACTTGCGGCACGTTTCCGCTGCAAGCGGCCTGTGCCGGCGGTGCCGCACGCGGACACGGCTCACAACATTCATCGCGGTCGTGGCAGGAACAGAGCAGCAGCGAAAGCGCAAGAGATGCGGCGGAAACAAGCAGGGACCGTTGACTCATGGCGTCACTCCTATTTTTTTAAAGAATTCCACTGCCGTCGGTATCTCCACCGTAATCTGCCATGGGCTCACGGACCTCGCATCCGAACGACCCCACCAGGGATTAGCCAATATCTCCGAATCATATCCGCTGCTCTTCCTTTGGAAAAAAGTAGGCTCCTTCCTTGTGGGGCTGAAGTTGGTCTTCAAAAAATCCAGCAACGATGGAAACCATCCGCGCTGCGGCGGCGGCTGAGATGAGCGTAGCTGTAGCGCCAGCGCTTTCATATCCTCGCGCATTTGTGCAAACTCGCGCGCGGCTGCTGCTGCCCGGTCATTCTTTGCAACCGAATTCGCAATCGCGTTCTGCGCCGGAGCGCCGATGCCAGCCGCCGGCGGCGGTGGCGCCGAACGCGGACACGGCTCGCAACATTCATCGCGGTCATTACACGAACAGAGCAGCAACGAAAGCGCAAAAGACGCAGCGGAAACAAGCAGGAACCGTTGGCTCATGGAGTCGCTCCAATCTGCGCAAGGGCCGGGGAAAACGATTTACTTTTTAGTCGGTGCGATAATCAGACGCTCGTCAATTCGACTTCTTCGCGCGTTTCTGATTTTTGGGGGTTTTGTACATCGCGTCGACTTCCGCCCAGAATCGATCTTCTGGAATCCCCTGACCCGCGTCAATCTGCGCGTTTGCTTCGTCCAATATGGCTCTCAATTTCGGCGAGTACGCCATCGCAAGGCGCTCAATGTCGTCCTGATTCCCCCCCACTAGAATCGCAACTCGTTTGCCCTTTCGAGTGAATACGACGGGGGCGTCTTCACTAGCTTTCAAATATTGGTCAAAATGTGTTCCGACCTCCTCGACCGTTGCACTTTTCATAATTCAATCTCCTCATCACCGACCACTAATTGGTCGCGATCCTTTTTTCCAATCGCGAGAACACGCACCACACGCGCATCGTCCTCAATCTTGTAAAGTGCACGAAAGCCGCCGAACCGAATCTCCCACTCCGCTCCAAACGCCGCAGGCTGTCGCAAAGGCTTGCGATTCCGATTTTCGGCGCCCGGTTCAAACTTCAACCGCTCATGAATTGTCCTTTGTATGAACGCGTGGTACTTCCGCTCAATTCGCCGCAGATGTTCCTTTGTGATCGGCGCAAAAATCAAAGTATAGCCCGGTCCCCCCATATACAAGAATTCTCTTCACTTTACGGCCCATGTCAACATGCGACGTAGCTCACAGCTCACTGCCCATTCCCCGTCGCCTTCTTAGCCGCCGCTTTCCCCGCAGTCTGCGTGCTGTTCGCAGTGCTTCCGGCGCTCGTCGTCGCCGAACCCAGCATCGCCGTTGACAAAAACGAATGGCTCGCCCCAAACGAAAGCGCCACCGTCACCGTCGCATTCGCGGCCGTGTACGGCCCGTTGTCGCCGTGGCTGCACACGATCGTGCAAGGCTGTATGAATTGACCCGGCGACAGCAGCGACGTCAGCTTCGATGGAATCTTGCGCGCCGCTTTCACTGTCAGCAGCTTCTTCTTGAGGTCCCACTTCAGGCTCACACTTCCAAACGGCACGTTCTCGAACTTCGGCGGTTTCGAAAAATTGTTTGACGTGACGTCGATCGACGTTCGTTCCAGAAACGTGGCGCTGCCGTGTTTCAAATCCAGTTTGCCGCCCAAACTCGCCGCCGCGCCCAGCGGCGACGAAAAGTTATAGTGTCCGGCGACGATGCTGAAGACCGTGTTCTCATCGATCGGCGTCGAATCCGAAAGCGCCTCCAGCGACAGCGTGGCGCTGATTGAGACGCTCGCACTGGTCAGATCGACCACAGTCGTGGTATCGCCTTTAAGCGCTGTGTCGCTGTACGATTCGCTCATCGTCGCCGTCACGCTCCCGTTGCCCGGCGTCGTATTGGCCGGCGGAGCGCTGATGGTGAGCCGCATCGACTGCGAATTGCCCGCGAAAGAACTCGACGAAAGGAAACTCACATTGCAGCCCACGACATAATAGCCTGCCGAGGTAGGTGTGCCGGAGATGATCCCATTATTAATGGAGAGCCCATTCGGCAGCCCTTCAGCGCTGAACACATTCGTCGGCACCCCCGTCGCAGACAGTCCGTAAAGAAAAGGACTGCCCACGCTGCCCGTCACGTCCCACGGCGCACCGGGAAGAGAAATATCCAGCCCCTTGACGAACAGATTATGCAATGGATTCTGAGTGGCATCGCCAAGGTCGATCAGAAACGTCACGATAAACATCCCGGTGACATTTTGCGCGCTGGTCGCCGAGAGCAGGACATTGAACGTTCCGCTGCTCGTGGGCGTGCCGCTGATGACTCCCGTGCCTTTGTTAAGCGCCAGCCCGGGCGGCAAACCCCCGGGAAGGCCGGCGAAAGTATCGTTAAAACTAACCGGATTGTTCGTAGCCGTGATCGTGTAGCTGAAAGCCCCAGGTCCGGCGTTCACGGAAGCAGCGCTCGTTAGCACCGGAACAGTCGGATCGACCACCCGCTCTTGCGCGGCGCTTGCGAAGGCCCACGCAATCAGATTGAAACAGAGAAAAAGGGAGCGGAAATAGGACGCGGTTGACATAGTCTTTGCTCCTCGCTGTAAAACCGAATCGTCTTTGCGAAGGGGTTGTGCAGTGTATGCGCGTCGTGACGTATTGCAAGAGGTCGAAAATACGACTGTGTTAGAAAGTCTGGCGACCCGTCGAAGTGGATTTCTCCTATCTATTATCTCGTACCTCCCAACTCCCAAATCCCCACTCCCAACCCCTACCCCCTTCACGTCGCCTCATCCACATCCGCATCATCATCCGCCCGCGCCCGCACCCGCTCCGGCGCCTCGTACGCCGCGCGTTCGTACGCGTCCCCGCTGCGTGTCGCCGGCGCGTCCGTCTTGCGCACGCGCGCCGGCCGTTCTTCGCGCGCCGAATAAGCGAAGCGGAAAAGCTGCCGCACCAGAAACCAATTTCCCAGCGCCAACGCCACGCCGGCGGCGGCGAATTGCGTGATCGGCGCGAACATCACGTCGGCAATATGCGGCGGCGAAAATTCGCCGACGACCATCGTGATCGCCATCAACATGCGGTAGCTTACCAGCGCCGCGAACATGCCCAGCAGCGCGGCCGATAGCCCCGTGATCATCGCATCGAGATGCCCGAAGAATGTTTTCTCGGCCGGCAGCGCCGCCGTGCAAAGCGAATGCGCCAGCGGACACGCCGCAACCAGCGCCAGCGCCAATTGCCCGCCGCCTGAATCCAACGCCGTCATTACAGCATTGTCGAGCACTTTGTTGACGACCACCAAAAACACAATCGACACGCCGATGCCGACGATGAAGACGAAGATCGTCATCACGCCGCCCAACGCCACGCCGCGCGCGATCAGATACAAAATCAAAAACACAACGTAGACCACCGACGCGCCCGGAATCAAAAACAAGCACACGCTGAAAATCCCCGTCGCCGCGCAATACTGCGCGAAGCGGCCGTGGCGATGCTCGAACCCGATCGCCAGCGAGAGAATCATCCCGTTGCCGCCGGCGAGTAGCCCGTAAAAAATCGTGCCGCTGAACCAATTTGGAAAGTCAGCGCGAATCAGCAGCGAGCTGCCGAAAGCGGCAAAGAGCGCCCCGACCGGCAGCAGCAGCGTCAAAAACCCCCAGCGCAGTTTAAACACCGGTTGAATCGGCGTGCGCGGTTTGGCGCGCTTCGCCGCGTCGCTCTCGCCAGTCTGCTCAGCGGCTTCGCGATCGCGCTTTTCGTTCAGCGCGCGCTGCCAGGATTCGGGAAGGTCGGAGTTCACAAGATCGTTCTCTATAAGTCCTATAGGCCCTATTAGGCCTATTGTGCGCCCCTATACAATTCGGGCGCGCGCTTGCCATTTTACGCGCAGTAACTCCCCTCTCGCCGAAATATTCCATTTTTCAGCAACTTTTTGACTGTTTCCCCGTCATCAATAGCAGTAACGTATTTCGCGAGCGCGAATTGGAGCGGCGGCACTCTTGCCGCCGTGGAACTCAAGGGCGGCAAGAGTGCCGCCGCTCCTGCGGAGGGTTTCGACATGGACATCGTCTACCAGATCATGATGGGCGTGAGTCTGGCGGCGTGCGCGGGCTTCCGCGCGTGGCTGCCCCTGTTCGTCGCCGGCATCATGGCCAAAACCGGCCACATCCACCTCAACGAATCCATGCTCTTCCTCCAAAGCACGCCTGTGCTGGCGATTTTCGGCATCGCGTCAGTGCTTGAATTCTGCGGCGATAAAATCATCGTGATCGATCACTTCCTCGACGCCGTCGGCACCGTCGCGCGGCCAGTCGCCGGAACGCTGCTGGTTTCGTCGATGATCACAAAAATGGACGGCTCGACCGCGATGATTCTGGGGCTGATCGCCGGCGGCGGCACGGCTTTCACGATGCACTCAGGGAAAGCCGTGATGCGCGCAAAAGCCACTGTGCTTTCCCCGCTGCACGGCGGAATCGGCAACGCGGTGCTTTCGATCGGCGAAGATATCCTTTCCGGATTCGGCAGCGTGGTCGCGGTTTTTTGGCCGGTGCTCGCCTTCGCCTTCACAATCTTTGCGCTGATCGTAGCGGGAATGCTGATCTACGTCGGCTGGCACGCGGGCAAGAAACTCGTCAACGCAATCTCCTCGCCGCGCGTGGACGCCCTGCCGCAGCCGGCGTACGCGATGGATGCGCCGCAAACGTACGCAGTAAACGCGCCAGAACAAACGTCAATGGAAGGCACATGACCTGTACCTCCGGCGTCCGTTGATCTCGTATCGCAGGCGTCTCGCCTGCCCATGTTTCGCGAAGCGAAACGCCGCCGTTCAGCCCCGCAGGGGCGCAACATCTTAGCCCAGGGCGTAAGCCCTGGGTTCCGACCGCCGAAACTGGTCCAAGCCCTGAAAGGGCGGCACAAGAATCTGCGCTCATCGCGTTCGGACATTTGAAGCCATGCGAAAACAATCCTTCCTTACGAGCGTGCTTCTCCTTCTGTCGGTGTCGCTTTGCGCCTCCGAAGACGACACAACCTCGCTAGTTATCGGCGTGCGCCGCGACATATCGGCGCAAAAGACCGCAACCACGCCGGCCAAACACGTCTGGTTCAAAGAAAAAACCTCCGACGCGGCGTTTCACAACGAAGCCGTCGCTGCGGCGTACGCACTGGGCGCAGGCAAGGTTCAGTCGGGCGAATTGGATGAGTTGAAGGAATCCATCGCCGCTCAGAAAGACCGCTGCGTTCCCGAATTCGTGTGGATGCTTAATTGGAAAAACTGCGACAACGCCCTCACGCGGCGCGGTGCAATTGCGGGCCTGGGCATCTGCAATCCCGACACGAAAGTCGCCGGCAAACCCCTCGCGATTTCAGCGATCTTCGAACCCGACGAAGCCGCGCGCAAAGCGTCGGTCGAACTGATCAAAGCACGCAAAGACACCGAAGCCGCGAAGACGCTGGTCACCACCTGGAAAGCGTCCTTCGACGAAGGCGGCGTGCTCGCCGACAACGAAACGCAGCGCAAAGCCACGGTCGCCGCGATGCACGACATCGGCGACAAGCGTGTCTTCGAGGTGCTGCTCTGGTACGATGATGGAAGTGCGCGCCGGTTCGGCCTCGCTCGACCGCGTCGATACCGTCTCGATCCACAACAACAACGCCGCTCAACCGATCAACCTGCCCATTGACCTGCCGGTGCTCGAACTCCGCAGCGTTTCGGCAACGATCATCATCCCCGCGCACATCAGCCTGAAGCAGGCCACCGGCCAGGACTTCGGCCGCAATTTCACCAAGTGGCGCGAGTGGATCAACGGGCTGCCGTAGAATTCAAAATTCAAAATTCAAAATTCAAAATTGAAGGCGACGAATCTTGAATCTTGAGTCTTGAATTTACTTAATCGCCGGCAACGTGATTTCCTGGCCGACCTTTAATTTCCCGGGATTCAATCCGTGATTGGCGGCGACGATCAGTTGAATCGTCTTCGGCCCGCTGATGCCGTAATGCTTCTTCGCAATTTGATCCAGCGTATCGCCGTTCTCGATTTTGTACGTCGTCGCTGTCTTCCCGCCGGGCGTGTTCTCCTTGGTTTGCAAGAGAACTTGATGCGTCGAGCCAGTCTCGTGCTTTTCATGATACGGTTGCAGCGCAATCAGCGGCTTCGTCTCAACCGCCGGAATCTTGAGCACCGTGCCCGCTTTCAGCTTTGAAGACTTGAGGCCGTTCGCGTCCATAATCTTCTGCGTGTACTTGCCGTCGCCGTAAATCTTGAAGGCAATGCTCCACGGGCTGTCGTTGCTCGTGACGATGTACGAATAATACTCCATCGGCGGAGGCGGTGGATTCGTTTCGCGCCCGCCTTCGATGATTGGACAATTGATAACGCCATCTCCTGGCAGACTCCCCGGCGGAACGGGCGTATTGGGCGGCGTCGCCGTTTGATCCGGATCCGTCACCCCATTCGGATCGCGCGGCGCGGAAATATTCATTGGGTTGCGCGCGCCAGTGTCGTTGTCCGCCACCTCGCCTTCCAAATCGTTCGCGTTTCCACCATGCTTGTAGATCGCCTTGCCGACCAACAAGGTCACGCCCAAGCCCAACACCAGCACCACCGCCAACCCAATTCGCGCGTCCCGTTTCATTCGCCCCCCCTTTTTCCGCGGATGCTTCGCTGAAGCCTCGCGCGGTTTTAATTTGTCCTATAGGCCCTATGGCCCGCATTCTGTATCGGCACAATGCTCCACAAGAGTTTAAAAGAATAAGCGTGGACTATGGCCGCCCGGTGCGATATAAATACCGGCGCCCTCGGACACGCTTGTTGGAGGGAGGGTGAACTATTTTAGCTTCGGGAACGTGATTTTGTTTTCAATTCGTAGCGAAGAGACGAGTCGAATGCTTTCATTTTCCGAATCGGGCCGTCATCGCGCAGAACCGCTGATTCAGCTCGACGGCGTCTGCAAAGACTACTCTTCCGGCCCGAACACCGTCAAAGCCCTGCGCCCCGCGACGCTCACGCTCGACCGCGGCGAATTCGTCCTGCTTGAAGGCCCTTCCGGCTCCGGTAAAACTACGCTGCTTTCGATCATGGGCCTGCTGATGAAGCCCACCGGCGGCAGCATCCGCATCCTCGGCGACGACGTCACGCGCTTGGGCGAAGACAAATTGCCCGCGATCCGCCTCAAGCACATCGGTTTTATTTTCCAAACGTTCAATCTTTTCCCTGCGCTCAGCGCGCTCGACAACGTTAAACTGATTTTGAAGCTCAAAGGCTACTCGTGGACCGAGCGCCGCAAGGAAGCGCCGCACCTTCTCGAGCGCGTGGGCCTCGGCGAGTGCATGAACCGCAAGCCCGCCGATTTGTCCGGCGGCCAGCGCCAGCGCATCTGCATCGCGCGCGCGCTGGCCGGCGAATCCGACATCATCCTCGCCGACGAGCCCACCGCCGCGCTCGACACCGTCACCGGCACCGCCATCATCGAACTGCTCCGCGACGAAGCCCGCACCGGCCGCAAAGCCGTGCTGGTCGTCACTCACGATTTGCGCCTGGAAAAATACGCCACGCGCGTCGATCGCATCACCGACGGCGAACTGAACTGCGGCACGCCGCTCCGCCGCGCCGTCCGCGAAAGCGGCGTCCTGCGCGAAGCGCCCGCGGAACTCGTGAACGCGGCGATGTGAAAAAAAGGAGATAGGCGATAGGAGTTAGGAGATAGTAATTGTCGGAGCCTCCTATCTCCTAACTCCTATCTCCTGACTCCTGCCGTTATCACTTCGCTTTAATCCAAATCACCGTCTGCTGCTCCCCCATCTCGTCATTGAACGTCTGCGTCAACTGCCGCCCTTTTTGAATGAAAGTCGTGCTAAAGTGATCGAGTTCCCTTGACGCCGTGCTGTCCGACGCGCCCGCGAAAAAATCGATGTCGCAGTCGAACTCCGCGCGCGCGTCGGTGGCGAATGTGGCCGTGCCGGACGCGAACGCTTTGCGCCGCGTGTTGTCGGCGTTTTGAAATTCGATGCTCATTTTCCCGTCCGCGCATAAGACCAGCCGCATCGTGTCGTCTTCGCTTTCGTATTCGCCGGTCAAGCCCAGCGGCACCGGCACCATTTTGCGCTGCGCGCTGGCCAGACCGCGCATGAGCGGTTCCAGCAACGCTGCCAGCGCCAGCTTCGGCGCGGGGTCGATGCGCTTTAGTTTGAATGGCAGGCAAAATTCCTTCACGTCCACCGGCGTTTTCACGTACACGTTTCCGTCTTTCACAAAACCGCGCAGATATTGCTTCGCGTTCGTTTCGCGGTCGGGCAGCACCGCGGTGAATTTTCCGTTGTCCGAATTGAATGACCACGCCGCCGCATCGCTCGACTCCGGATCGTTGCCTTCAATCTTCAGCGTTCCATCCGCGCGGAAAGTCCAGCGCAACTTTCCCAGCGCCTCCATGTCGATCATGAAATTATTTTTCACCGCCTCCGTGTCTTTGATCTCCTCGTTGTTCTCCACCTGCCATTGAAACGCCCAGTCCAGGTCGAGTTGATAGCGCCCCAACAGCGCCGCTTGCAGCCGCACGCGCCGCGGCAGCGCGTCCAGCACCGCGGGTCTGTTCGCCCACTGCACGCGCTGCCCTTCCAGCCACAATTCCCACAGCACCGCTTTGGCCGGATCGGCAGTCATCAGTTCGTTGAGCTTTTTCGATTCGTCCATGCGCGCGGCCAGATCGCTCACGGCGATTTTTTCAAGCGCGCTTTGCGCCGCGCGCAATTCCGCGGCCGTGATCGTCAGCGCATCGCCCGCCGCGGGCGGAAGCGGCGGCGACTCGCCAAACGCGGCACGCGCGAAAAAAACAAGCGCGCACACCATGATCGCGCGGGTTCGGAGCATGGCATGACTGTAGAACACCTTTCGAGCGCGTCAATCCCAAAGTGCCGATTGCCGGTTTCAGGTTGTCTCTTAAACCGTGTTCTCGCTGCTCTGTTCGAGCCGTTCGGCATTGAGGCGGGCCATGTGAAAATATTTCGCCGTATCGGCGGCGAGAAATGCGGCGAGCGCAACCCAGAGCGACGCATGCGCCGGCCGGCCTTGTAAAACGCCTCTAATCGCCAGAGCGGATGGCGGCAACAAGGGCGCACAAACCGACGAATCAAAGTGCCTTGCTATGAGGAATACGCATGACCGCATTGGCCCAGTGGTCCTATAGGCCCTATAAGCCCTATAAGCCCTATGAATTTGCCCATCGACGCGAACCCTTCCGCTTTCTTGACTTTCCTCCAGAGTAAACGACAATACGTCGCTCTGATTTTCAGATGGGAAAAAGGAATTAAATGGAAATGGACTCCGCTCTTCGATCGTCACTGCTCAAGGCCGCTGAAACGTTTGGCACACCCGTTTATGTCTATGACAAAGCGGTGATTCAAGCTCGCTGCAACGCCCTGCGCAATTGCATCCAGTATTCGAAAAAGAAACTGCTGTATGCCATGAAAGCCAATTCGAACCAGGCTGTCCTGCGCACGATTCTCGAAGCAGGCTTCGGCGTCGATTGCGTCAGTCTCGGCGAAGTGCAATTTGCAAAGAAGCTCGGCGCGAGCACCATTCTTTATACGAACAACAACGTAGCGGACGAAGAATTCAAGGCGGTCATCGAACTCTCCAAATCCGGCGGCATCTCGATCAATTGCGACAGCTTGCAGCGCCTCGGCGATTTGCCCGAAGGCGGCGCCTGTTTTACGCGCATCAACGGCCCTGTCGGTGGCGGGCATCATCATCACGTGATCACCGGCGGTCCGGAGAGCAAATTCGGCATTCCGTGGGAACAAGTTCCGCAAATTCTGGAGATTGTGCGCGCGCGGAAACTGCGGCTGGTGGGCGTCCATCAGCACATCGGCTCAGGCATTCGCGAGGTGTCGAAATTCAAGGAAGCGATGGACGTGCTGCTGACGGTGCTGCGCAAATACACGCTGCCTGATTTGGAATACGTGAATTTTGGCGGCGGGATCGGCGTGCCGTATCGTCCCACCGAGCAGCCGATCAATTTGCAGGAATTCGGTGCGACGCTGTCCGCGACGTTCAGCTCTTTTTGCAAAGAAGCGGGGCGCGATTTGACACTGATGCTGGAACCGGGCCGCTTTCCGGTCGCGGAATGCGGCTACCTCGTCGCACGCGTGAACACCATCAAAGAGACACCCTACGAGCGAACATTCGCGGGCGTCGATACCGGATTCAATCATCTGGTGCGGCCAACGATGTACGGCAGCTATCATCGCATCTCGAATTTGAGCAATCCCGACGGCGCGAAGAAAGAATATTTTGTCGCGGGGAACATTTGCGAAAGCGGCGACATTTTCACGCGCGGCGACGGCGACGAAAACATCGCCGCTCCACGCGAATTGCCCGAACTTCGCCGCGGAGATTTGATCGCGTTGCACAATGCCGGCGCGTACGGCTACGTGATGGCCAGCGAATACAACATGCGCCCGCGGCCGGCGGAAGTGATGCTGGAACATGGGGCGCTGACGTTGGCGAGACGGCGAAAAAGCTTCGAGGAAATCGTCGCTGAGGCTGCGGCATAATTCGGTTCACGAGGTGCGCTCGTAGGACCTCTCGGCGATTTAGTACGTGTACGTATCAAACTTTTCTTGGAATCCCGACAATAGAATGTCGGCTTATCCGTCTACTTAATGTAAGGAGAGAAATGGAGGGGATGGCTCTACAAGGAGAAATCCCATGAAATCGAAATTGTGCATTCTGGCGCTTGCCGCAATGGCGGCATTTGCAACCCCTGTATTCGCGGATGTGGTCGATGACGCTATTGTTCTGGCGCAAAGCGGTGTAAGTCCCGATGTAATCGTGGCTTGGTCGCAACACCAGCACATGGGGCCGCTCTCGGCGCAGGACATCCTGCGGCTGAAAAACGCGAAAGTGCCCGATCAGGCGATTGCAGCGATGATCCAAGCTTCGCAGGCAATGGCGCCCAGTGTCAATGCAGGATACGTTGATACAACGCCGTCCACAACGTATTACTACAACGACTACCCGACCTACTACACTGACGACTATCCGTACTACTACAGTGACGGATACCCGTATTACTATGGCGGATATCCTTATTACGGCTACGGATGGGGCCCGTCATTCGGCCTAAACTTTGGTTTTGGCGGCGGCCATGACCACGGCTTCCGCAGCGGAAGCGGATTCCGAAGCGGAACTGGGTTCACGAGCGGCGGCCGGACATTTAGCGGCAGCGGCCGGAGCTTCAGTAGCGGCGGTACGCGGAGCTTCAGCGGCGGTACGCGAAGCGGCGGTTTCGCCCATGGCGGCGGCGGCGGCGGCCGGCATCGGTAACGGTAACGGTCAGTAAAGTCGAGCCAAACGAATTGGCCACGTCCCTTGGACGTGGCCTTTTTTTATGCTCATGATAAGCTGAGTTCCGAAAAGGAAAGCCTATGAGCCAAATCGATGCACAGCGGCCCGGCGGTCCGGTCGAAACATTTGCCAACCGCCATCCCGAACGCGACTACGAGATCAAGATCGTCGCGCCGGAGTTCACGGCCGTCTGCCCCAAGACGGGCCAGCCGGATTTTGCGACGCTGACGCTCACCTACATGCCGGACGAATTGTGTCTGGAATTGAAGAGCTACAAGCTGTACCTGCAGAGCTATCGCAACCGCGGTATTTATCACGAGCACGTGACCAACACGATCCTCAACGATCTGGTGAAAAGCTGCCGCCCGCGGCGCATGACGCTGGTCGGCGAATTTAATGCGCGCGGCGGAATCGCGACCACCGTGACGGCGCACTATCCGGCGGCGAAGAGTGCGAACCCGGCGGCGTGAATTTATCACTCTGGGTCGGGTGCCGGAATGGCGACATTTCGGCCACTGCGATAATAGTTGCAGATTCTCAGAATCAAATATCGCCGCGCCTTGGGAAGATTCCAACTGCGATAATCGTACGCCTGCAGAAGATTTTCGGTTTCAGTCGCATTCAATACGCCCAGGAAATGCAGGGGCGTCCAAATGCTGCCCCATTTTTTCGCTTCGGCTCGGTGTTCCTCAGCCGTCGCGTCGTCTTTAAGCTCCTCTTTCGCATAAGCCATCATGTAGAGATGGTATTCTGGATTGAAGACGCTCCAGCGTGCCGCGCAAATCAATCCGCCAATTGCCAGCAACGACGCGACGAGTCCAAGTTGGCCGATGCGCTTGCGGCGGCGCCAGAGTTCGAAACAGGCGCCCAGAAGCACACCGGCGACGAGGCCGCCGAAGTGGCCCCAGTTATCCATGCGAAAAATGCCGAGGATACCGATGCCGAGTAGGATGAGGATGTTGTAAACCTCCGCCCGAACCTGCGAATTGCGCCAGGCATTTTTCGGAACAGGGCAATTGAGCGCGGAGACGGCCAGATGCGCGCCCATGATTCCACAGAGCGAACCCGACGCTCCGACGGCTGTGTTCCCGCCGAAGATCTGGCTCAGGCAGATGCCGGTCGCGCCGCTGAGAAGGTAGATGGTGCCGTAGTTGGCGGTGCCGAAATAAACTTCGGCCGCCGGACCGACACGCCAGAGAAAGAACATGTTCATACCGATGTGCCAGGCGCCGACGTGGAGGAACATCGGCGCGATCAGGCGCACCCATTCCCCTTCCCAAAGCAGTTCGCGCTGGCTGGCGCCCAACCCGGAGAGCACCGGCGAACTGATGTCCATGATGTTTTTCGAATAGACCGCGCAAACGGCATAGAGGGCCACGTTCGCGACGAGCACGACGACCGTGAAAGGCGCGACGGAGCCGAGCGTTTCGTTCCCGCGCCTCATGGATTCTTGGACCTCGCTCGAATCCGCGATTGTGCGAACAGTTTCAGCGCGGTGAACCAGACGGGCGCGGAAAAAAGCAGGCCGATCATCGTAGTGACAATCATGACTGTATTGCGCGCGTCTTCTTCGGTGAAGTTTTTATAGAAGTCGCCCTGCTTGCGCAACAGCTCGAGGTCAACCGGAATGGGCAAGCCCAGTGCAATGGTCAACGGCATGCAGACGACGATCGCAAATGCGGCCGAGAGAAAAACATGGTACGGACCGCGCCGCATCTGGCGCATGAGCATAAAAAGTCCGAAGATGAGCGGAATGTCGAAGGCGAACACGGTCCACGGCGGCCGCGCCAGGCCAGGTTCAAGGGACTTGCTGAATGCGAGTTCCAGATTATTGACCGTCAGCGCCACCAGCCATCCGGCGGTGAGCATGGTCATGAAAATGCTGACCATGCGCCAGATGCCGTCGGACTTGCCTGCTGCGGCCAGAAGCACGGCGGCGTTGGCCTCGCGGCGCTTTTTTTCCTCTTCGCGGCGCAGCTCGTCATCCAGCAATTCGCCGCAGTAGCGGCATTTTTTTGCGGCGGCAAGAATGCGTTCGGCGCAATACGGGCAGCGCTTGGTCGGTTCCGGTTGCGGAGAATCGGGCACTTTGGCGATGACGGCAGGAACTGGTTCGGGCGGCGCGGACTGAGGAGAATCGGGGACGACGCTGATTTTTTCCGGAGTGTTGGATGGTGACGGTTCCGCCGCGTCGCGCGTGGTTGATTCGCGCGACGCGGCCGGCGCCGGAATTAGCATCTTCAACTGGCAGCCAGGACAAGTGGTGCTCATCCCGGCGTATTGTTCCTGCGCGAATAGAGCCTTGCCGCAGGACGAACATTTAAATTCAATGGCCATGCAGCGTCGTCAGTTCTTGCCCTTTTTCGCCGGTTTTTCTTCGTTGATCGACGTGACCTTCACGCTGGTATTGTCCGTCGCCAGCAAACCGCTCACGCTGACCGTGGTGTGTTTGGCCAACAATGTCGCGATTGAGTTTTTAACGTCTTTGTCTTCGGCGTAAAGCACAAGTTGCTTCGGGCCGTCTTTGTTGTTTTTGTCCGGCTTGACATGCACGACGCCCAAGCCCGCGCCTTGCGACGCGCCGAGCGTGCCCATCCACGTGCCTTCCGTGCCCGCCGGAGGTTTCGCGTCGGCCGGCTTGACCTCCGTCGCACTTGCAGAACCGAGGAAAACTGCCAACATCAATGGAACCGCACACAACAATGCTTTCATTGCCACACTCCTTATATAATGAGAGCACGAATTGGAGCAAGCCAATGCGATGCGACAATCCGCGCAAAAATCTTCTTTCTAGTAAGTATACTTTTTTTGGGCGTTTATTGCAAAATTCTGCGAAAATCGCGAAGCGACACAGATGATGATTACAATAACGTCATTTTTAAGGAGACCTCCCTCTCATGTTCACAGGCCTGATTCAACACGTTGGAACACTGATTTCAATCGCGCCCGACCACGCTGGCGGCGCGCAGCTTGCCATCGATCTTGGCCCGCTCGCTCGCGACGCCAAACCGGGCGATTCAATTGCGGTCGAAGGCTGCTGCCTGACCCTCGCGCGGCTTGGCGGAACACGTGCCGATTTCGATGCAGTCCCCGAGACGTTGAAGCGGACGACCCTCGGCGCGCTGAAATCGGGAGCGCCCGTAAATCTGGAATGTTCGCTGACGCCCAGCGCAAAACTCGGCGGCCATTTCGTGCAAGGCCACGTCGACGGCACCGCGCATGTCACTCGGATTGTCGAAGGCGGCCGCTGGGCCGAATGGCATTTCGAACTCGACGACAAAACGCTTTCCGAGCAGGTCGTCGAAAAAGGCAGCGTCGCCATCGATGGCATCAGTCTGACAGTCGCCGGATGCGACGCGCCTGCAGGCACGTTCTGGGTGGCGCTCATTCCCGAAACGCTGGCGCGCACGACCATCGCCTCAAAACGCGAAAGCGCGCGCGTCAACGTTGAGACGGATATTCTTGGAAAATATGTCCTCGCGGCGCTGAATGCGCGCCCGCCGCGCGCGAGCGGGATCACAGAGGAAAAGCTGCGGGAGATGGGGTATTAATCGCTCAGACTTCGGACCCATTGGACCTATAGGTCCTATTTATTGCGCAACGCGCCACGATAATCGAAGAGAATCTCCAAAATCGCCCGCGCCGCATAACGCCTTCTTCATCCAGAATTCCATTGACGCCCACGCCCTTCGCATTAAACTTTGCGCAACAAAGTGAAACCGCGCACCTTCTCACGAGGAGACTCCGTGCTCATTCCCGGTCCGATGGCTCAATCTGAAGCATTGCGCGCGCTGGCCGACATCCGCGCCGTGATCGACCGCACCGCGCGCTACTCGACCTTCTCGGCGCTCTCTGGATTTCTCGCGGGCGGCGCGGCGCTGGCGGGCAGCGGCGGCTGCGGCTACTTCGCGCAATTTCCAGGCGCGCAGGATACGGACGGGAAGGCGTACTTTCTGGTGTGGTCGGGCGTGTTTGCGTTTGCGGCGCTGCAATGGTTGATTTTGACTTGGCTGAAAGCGCGCAGCCGCGGCGAATCCATGTGGACGCCGATCGCGCGCACGGCCTTCAACGCAATGCTCGGTCCGGGACTCGCCGGAATTTTCGCCAGCATCGTCCTATTCGCTTCGAACGGTTACCAATACTTGGCGGGATTGTGGCTGCTCCTGTACGGCTGCGGGTTGTGGGCGGTGAGTTTTTTCGCGCCGGTGTTTTTGCGCTGGCTGGGCCTGGCATTCATTTGCCTGGGCTGCTGCGCCTGGGTGAAGACGACCGATCCGGGTTTTTGGCTCGGCATCGGTTTCGGCGGATTGCATTTGATCTTCGGCATCGTTGTTCTGGCGAGGTACCAAAAATGAAAACACTGCAACTCGATTTTCCCGCCAAAGCGCACGCGCCGCGGCATCACGACAAGACTTCGGTGAAGGCCATGAAACATCTCGATCTGGTCGATCTCGACCCCGTGATCCACGAGCGCACTCGGCTCTCGATTCTCACCGCGCTCTTCACCAGCCGCGAGCCCGGCTGCTCGTTCTCCGACCTGCGCAACATGCTCTCGCTCACCGACGGCAATCTGCTCGCACACCTGCGCACGCTTGAACAAGCCGCGTTCATCGAGCGCATCAAGGCCGGCGCGGGGCGCGGCAGCATGACCACCATTCAACTCAGCGCGCATGGGCGCAAAGCGTTTCGCAAATACCTCGACCAGCTCGAATCGTTGGTGCGCTCGGCAAGAGGCGAATGAACGTAAATTCATAATTCGGCTCATACGGCCAAATCAGCGACCCGTGGTGCAGGCGTCTCGCCTGCACGATTCAAGTTTCAAGACTCAAGATTTCAAAGTCACGATTTTCGATCCAAGGTTTCAAGCTTAAAGGCATGGCATTCGAATTATGATTACAACACTTGTTCAATCCGCTCCGCAAGAAAGTGTTTTGAAAGCGCCCGCGCGCGCCACAACTGGCGCAGCCCCGCGGCATCTCGCGATCGCGCTGGGCGCAGGCGCGGGTACGCAGTCCCCGTCGCTGCACACGGCCGCGGCGGCCCTGCACGCCGTCGCTGAAGGCTGCGCCGAACGCGGTGTCGCGGCGCTCACGCTGCTGCGCCCCGCCGGGGAAACGGAGATCTTCGAAGCGGCCCTGGCCTCGTTTCCGCCAATGGGCGTGGCGCTCAATCTCGCGTCTGAACGCGACGGCCGCGCCGAATTGCTCAGCGCTGTGCGCGAGCTCGCGTTGCGCGCTCAACGCGGCGAGTTATCCGCCGGCGCTATTGACGCGCGCATGATCGAAAGCAAACTCAGCACGCGCGGCCTGCCCGCCGTCGATTTGCTGATCGCCACCGGCGGCGGCGAAAAACTCTGCGGCGCGCTGCTGTGGCAATGCGCCTATGCGGAATTGCTTTTTCTGGACGTGCCGTGGTTCGATTTCACGCGCGCGCATTTCGACGCCGCGCTCGCGGATTATGCGCGGCGCTGCCGAAAATTCGGAGGATTGAGCGCACTCTAAATGACTTCGCAATTGCTCCGAGCGCGAAGCGCTTGAACCGCCGTTTACTCAGGACTCAGCACTCAGCACCGAGCACCCATTCCACTGCTTCGCTCAGCATCCGAAACATCGCGTCCGGCCGATGCTCCGGCCGCAGCTTCTCGCGCTCCGGCAATTTCTCGCGGCACAAAATCGTGCGGCATCCCGCCGCCGCGCCCATTTCGATGTCGCGCCCCGAATCGCCGATCATCACGCTCTGTCTGGGATCGAGACCGTGTTCGGAACACGCGCGCAGAATCATCTCCGGCGACGGCTTGCGGCACACGCAGCGCTCATCGGGATGGTGCGGACAAAAATAAATCGCGTCCAGCGCATCCACGCCAAGTTCGCGCTGCATGTTCGCGTGAATTTCGTGAAGTGCGTCGAGCGTCATCAACCCGCGCCCGACGCCGCTTTGGTTGGTCGCCAACGACAGAAAATAGCCGGCGTCGCGCAACCGCCGCAGATTTTCGCGGATGCCGGGGATGAATTGAAATTCGCTCCAGCTCAGCACGAAGCGGTCCGCGCCAGGGAATTGGTTTACGACGCCGTCGCGGTCGAGGAAAATAGCTTTCTTCAAAATCGTCTAAATCCTTAGTTGTGTCGATGGGTCCTATAGGCCATATAGGCCGCATAGGCCCTATAAACGGATTGCAACAACGCCGTTAGTTTGCCAGAAACAGCACGTGATTTCCATTCTCACAATGCTTGATGCTCAGCGAATAAGCATTGAAATAATTTTCGTCGGGCTGCCCATGCTGCTGCGGATCGCAATTCATTCCCGTGCCGATCGTGTACACGCGCGGCGGCGACGAATCGTATTGAACGAAGCGCCCTTTCTTATTCGGATCCGGCGGAATCTCAGTCAGAAAAAGCGGAATGCAATCTTTGAGCGCGCTGGGCCACGCGCCGTAATGCCGCTGGTAGCGTTTGATGGCGATGGCGGCTTCGAGCAGGCGAAGGGATTCAAGAGCGTTAAGGTTTGCGGTCGCGGTGCCGACGCAAAGGTCGTTCCACGTTAGAGATCCCATCGGCCTGCGAGCGGACACACGGCGCGTGATATCCCTGACTTCATCTTGGTCCATGTGTTGCCGC
Source organism: Planctomycetota bacterium (assembly GCA_035308565.1). GTDB lineage: Bacteria > Planctomycetota > SZUA-567 > H5-PLA8 > H5-PLA8 > JANXLS01. Next base: position 85,378 of record DATGGK010000269.1, read on the forward strand.
GTCATTAATTTAAGCGAGGCCATGAATGACTCCTCGTCGATCTGTCGGTGCCAGTCGATCAGCGCCAACTCCTTAAGCATACGCGATACACTCGCTTTTCCAGGAAACTCATTTGCCAAACGCGCGCGGTCCATTCCCCCGTAATGCGACACAAATGTAAAATAAACAGCACGCCCGCAGTATTCACCGCGCGCATCCAAATGTTCCGCAAGTGCTTTCTGAAAATCGACCAAGGCGGTATCCGGAGGCTGCGCGCCCGGTTTGAATAGTGCCGCGGCCAGGACCTCCGTGGATCGGATTTCAACATCAAGCGCCATCCCGCTGCCGTCAACCATTGGGAGCGCACCAAGATGTCGCGCGTAGCGCAAACACGCACTGAAATTTTTCGTTGAGGTTTGCCAGTCCTCCTTGTCCGCCGCCTGACGCAGTTCAAGCAGGGCCAAACCGGATAGCTCGCCCATTGAGGTCATAAGCGCCACGGGAACTTCAAGCTTTCTGGTGTCGGCGCTCCAATCGATGCCGTAGTCGATGCCCCTCACTGCCGCCGCCTGCCGCAGATACGACAGCGCGGTCAAATTACGCGCGATTTCAGTACGCGCCTCTTGCGTATTCCAACTCGCGCGCGCCCAGTGCCAATTAATGGGCGCAAGACTCGCGCGCGAGAGCTTGTAGATCGTCTCCGCATTCTCCTTCGGCGCCAGCGCCGGTGGCTGCATCGCCGCAATCTCCGCCGCGCGCGCTTCGGCGTTGTGTTTCACCTGCGCGGCGAAGGCGTCGTCCTGCACGCGCGCCGCCATGAAAAAATAGGCGTAGAAACTCAGCGCTCCCGCAAGCGCAAAGCCGGCCGACGTCATGTACGCGCGCGCTTTCACGCGCCCTTCCGGGCTGCGCTGCCAATTGGTGTATTTGTTTTTCTCGAAAAGCACCAACCGCACCGCGAAGCGGCCCACCGCGATGGCAACACACAGAATCAAAGCGGCCATCGGCGCGGAGGCGCTATCGTTGAGGATAAAAATATCGACCGCCGATAAAATCCCCGCCCACCACGCCAGCGGCGACATCCAATACAACGCAAACAGCCAGAGGCGCGGCGTCGCGCCAAGCTTCTCCGAGCGCGCCGCCAACCAGCCCGGCATGCGCGATGCCGCATCCAGCAGCACCGCGCCGCGCACCAGCATCACCACAATCAGCGCAAACGCCAGAAGCAGTGCGTTGATTCCAACGCTCGCGCCTTCCGCGCGCCCGCCCGGATGCAGCCAGTTAAAAATCTGCGTCGCCATCGCCATCCCGACGGCGTGAATCCCGAACATCAGCAGCCACGCGTTCAGCCCGATGCGGTGCCGCCAAAATACGCGCGCGCTCAATATTGCCGCGCCAAAAACTCCCGCGATGAGCCCCGCCAAAATCAGCCATTGCGGCGTGGTGGACGCGCCGCTGGCGAGCAGATTTCCTGCAACGACCAGCACAAATCCGATCAGCACAAATGAACTGAAAAGCGCGTCGAGTTTTGTTTCGCGGACGACGTTCATAGGCGTAAATATCATTTCAAATCACCGCAATCGCGAGTTTCTTTCGCAAATAATCTCCTTTGTGAGACTGTGCTGAACTGTACGTTCCTACTTGCGATCTTTGCGCGCGCGCTCGTCCGCCTCGGGCGGCTTTGTCGCGCCTTTGCGTTTAAGCACCGCCTGTCGAAGCAGAAACTCGATCTGCCCATTGACACTGCGCAATTCGTCCTGCGCCCAAGCCTCCAAATCGGCCCACAGCGCCGGATCGATGCGCAGCAAAAAACTCTTTCGCTCAGTCATGGCAATTAATTGTAAAGAGTTCCGGTGTTGATCACGGGATGAATTTCCGACTCGCCGCAGAGCACCACCATCAGATTGCTGACCATCGCGGCTTTGCGTTCGTCGTCGAGCGCGACGACCTGTTTTTCGGCGAGTTCTTTGAGCGCCATGTCCACCATGCTCACCGCGCCGTGCACGATCTTCTGCCGCGCGGCGATCACCGCTTCGGCCTGCTGACGGCGCAGCATCGCCTGCGCGATTTCCGGCGCGTACGCCAGATGCGTCAAGCGCGCTTCGTCCACAACCACGCCCGATTTTTCGAGCCGCTGCTGCAGTTCCGCGCGCAGCGCCTGCGAGACTTCGTCGAAGCCGCTGCGCAGCGTGATCTCGTTCTCCTCGCCGTGGTCGTACGCATACGTGCTGGCCAGATGGCGCAGCGCCGATTCGCTCTGCGTGCGCACGTAGCTCTCATAATCGTCCACGTCGAAGACCGCCTGGGCAGTGTCCTGCACGCGCCAGACCACGACCGCCGCGATCTCGATCGGATTGCCGCGCTTGTCGTTGACCTTGATCCGCTCCATGTTGAGCGTGCGCGCGCGCAGCGAGATTTTGTGGCTGGCTGTTTTGTTGAACGTCACGGTCTTTCCGTCCGGACTAGCAGTCATCCGAATGCCCCGCGCATAAAACGGATTGGCCCAATGAAATCCGCTCTCCCGCACCGTGCCCTTGTACGCGCCGAAAAGGATGAGCACACGCGCCTCGTTAGGCTGCAGCGAGAAATGGCCGGTCAGCAAAATAATAAGAATCGGAAACAAAACGATCGACGTGACAAACAAGCTCCAGATGGGAGTCTCGTGCGAAGCTAGAACAAGTGAATAGGCAAACAATCCGGCGTTGCCCAGCAGCAACAACAGCAGCAGAGGCAGCGTGGTCCAACCACTGATGACCGAGACTACTCGTTCGCGATTCGCGATCAGATTCGTGACACTCATTGGGAAGTCTCCTTTCCACACGTTTATGCGCGAAATCATAATGATATCATATTGATATGCCACATCTTTTTTCAAATTTTTACATTTCCCCTTTTCCCGACAGGCGCGATAGAATCCCGTCCGTGCTTTTGAAACCGTGAAATTGAGAAACGTTGAAACCTGAAAACCGAGGAATTTCCATGCTCAACAGCAAAACCATCACCCGCGCCCAACTCGCAAAGACCATCGACCATTCGCTGCTCCGCCCGGACCTCACCGACGACGAAGCGCTCGCCGGCTGCGACCTCGCGCACCGTTATCACGTCGCCTCCGTCTGCGCCAAACCGTGCCACGTGAAACTCGCGGCCAAACGCCTCGCCGAATCCGACGTGCTCGTCGGCACCGTGATCGCTTTTCCGCACGGCAGTTCCACGACCGCGGCGAAAGTCGCCGAAGCGCGCGAGGCGCTCGCCAACGGCGCGGTGGAATTGGACATGGTCATCAACATCGGCGCGCTGCGCTCAGGCCGCTCGCAGGACGTGCTCGCCGATATCCGCGCCGTCGTCGAAGCTTCAACGGGCAAAGCGATCGTCAAAGTGATTCTGGAAAACG
>DATGGK010000270.1:0-10930 GCA_035308565.1 Planctomycetota bacterium
ACCATCGCGCGCATGACCGATGAAATCACCATGTTGCGCGACAAGGAAAAACAGCTCTTCGACCGCGCGCAGGAAGCCATGCAGCGCGGCCGCCTGGGCGAGGCGATTCACTGCTGGAAAGACATCGCCGCGCTCAACCCCGCCAACCGGAAAGCGCAGCAGCAGATTCAGCAGATCGCCAAACGCCGTTCGGGCAACGCCGCGCTCACCTTCGTGGTCGTGATCCTGGTGGCCGCGGCGGCGATCGTGGGCTATCAGTATCTTTCGGAAACCAGTCTAAAGAAAAACGTCGCGGCGATGATCGAAGCGCACAATTACAGCGACGCTTTGGACGTGCTGCAAAAGCACACCTTCCTTTTCTTCGGCAACGATGTCAAGAAGCTGAAGGAAGACGCCTCGGACGAAAAAGAAATTCAAATGGCCGAAATCCGCTCGCGCACCGACCCGCGCGGCGGCAGCGACGATTACAAAAATCTGGCCGACCGCCTCACCGGCCGCAAACCACAGCGCTCCACGCAACTGCGCGAACTGGCGCTCGCCAATCTGGCGGAGCTTTATCTGGGCCAGGCGCGCGAGGCCTTAAAAAAAGAAAACTGGTCCGAAGCCTCGCAGCAATTCCAACGCCTCGACCGCGAGATGAAACAAATCAAGGAACGCAACGACGAGTTGAAAAAGAACGAAGACGAAATGAACACCGGCATGGCGATGCTCTCCAATCTGATCGACGGCGAACGCCAGTCGCAAAGCGGCAACGCCGACCTGGCCTACGAAAAGTACAACCAGGCGCAAAAGCACGCGGCCGATTTGGGCTACACTGAAACCGTCGCCTACATCGCCCAGAAGCTCAAAGACCTGCACTACGATCCGGCCGTATACAAGGCGAACATGGATAAGGGCATCGAAATCCTGTCTCAAGCCGTGCCCGATCTCGCCGAAGCCGCAGCCGCGTTCAATGTCGCGCTGCAAAATCATCCCAACGACAAGGACGCGTTGAAGTACCTGTCCTACATCAACGATTCGAAATACTGCGATTTGAAGGGCCAAGTCATCGTCGCCGAACACCGCCCGTCCTCACGCGACAAGCTTTTCACGTGGGGTTCTGACGACCGCCGCAAAGCGTTTTGCATCGACAAGTACGAATACCCGAACGCGCCGGGCGAAATGCCCATGGTGGATGTGCCTTTCCTCGTCGCCAGCCAAAAATGCGTGACGGAAGGAAAGAAGCTTTGCACCCGCGCGCGCTGGCAGGACGCTTGCCAGGGAAACATCACCAACGCGCAATATCCCTACGGCAGCGGCAAGGACGCGGACCCCGCTGCGTGCAACGTCGAAAGCGACAAACTGACGCCAGCCGGTGCAAAGCCCAAGTGCCGCAATTCGATCGGTGTTTACGACATGAGCGGCAATGCCGCGGAATGGACCGAGGAACTCAACGACGGCGAAAACGCGCAGGTCATGGGCGGATCGTTCAAGGAGAAAGCCTCCGAAGCCGGCTGCCTTTCGCTCTACTCCGAACGCATGGCCGACAAACTCCCCAACGTGGGCTTCCGCTGCTGCAGGGATTTGGAGTCGAAGGACAAGTAAGTGCGGAGTGCTGAGTCCTGAGTACTTCGCGAAGCGAAGCGCCGCCGTTCTCCCCTCTCCCCTTGGGGGAGAGGGGCCTGGGGTGAGGGGTGGGTGCGCTTCAAGCGTTCATTTTACATCGTATTCCAGGATCCCCGAAATCCCCAAAATCGCCGCGCCGCCGCGTTTTGAAAACGTAATCGACTCCAACACTCGCAGCGGATCCACGCTGAACTCCTGCGCAAACAATTCCGCGTCCAGCCGCCCATCCGCGCTCAGCGTCTGCACCGTCGCAAACTCGCGCGACTCCGGAGCGTCCTTGCGATTCTTCGCATGCCAATCCAAAACGTGAAGCTGCAACGTGTCGTCGTCGCCGGTCGAATAATGCACGGTTGCGTCCACCATTCCGCCGGCGCCATCGGCGCCGTGCAAAAACGCGATCTCGCGAAATTTGGCGCGCTTCTCGATAGGCAAGAATATCGTCGCCGGCTCGTTCAGTTGCACGGCATTGTTGGCATCAAGCGGCCCCATGTGAAAATACGCGCGCGGCACGACGCCCGGAATCGCCACGCGCGCTTCGTACTTGAGATTCGATAATTTTCCAAGCACGTCGGCGTTGAACGCGCTCGATAAGTCGATTGGCTGATATTTCGACGCGGCCGCGGCCGGCGCCGTCAGCGCTTTGATCTTCGCCGCATGCGTATTTTGAACTGCTGTCCATTTTGGCCGCACACGGCTTGCGTCTGAATTCTCCGCAAGGTCAGCGTCATTTTTGCGCGTGTGCGCGACCACGATGAGCGCAATCGCCGCCACGGCAAGCACGATCGCCATGAACACATAAATGCCGGCGTTGCTCGTCGGTTCTTCGGGCATAAAAAAACTCTCCCGCCGTATTTACAACGGCACCGCACAAAAGATGCGTCTCATCTTGACAAACGCCACAAATAAAATCAAATGCAGTGCAGGAGAACCAATCTGCTCATGGCTGAACCGCTGCCTTTCACCGGCCCCGACCCGCGCCAATTATCCGCGGGCGAGGGCGAATTGTTCCGGCGGCGCACGCGCGTCGCGACTCTGCTCGATCTGGCCGAAAATGTGGATGCCGAACGCCGCGCCGAAATTGCGCGCGAGATTATCTCGCTCGGCGAGTGCGCGCTCCCGGCGCTCAACCGCGCCGCGGCAGGCCGCCGCGAAAACGCCGCCGCGCTCAGCCGCTCTCTCGTGCGCATGCTGATCCCCGATGAAATCGGGCGTGAGATCATCGTGGGCCTTGCGCGCGAACGCCAGAATTACCGCGTTGAAAACGGCGCCATCCAGCTCGCGCGCCTCTCCTACCCCACGCTGCCGGTTCTACGCGTCGTGCGCGACCTCGACGAATTGGGCAAACGCGCTGGCGAAAACGTCTGCTCGGCACTCGGCGTTCCACGCAAAGATATCAAACGCGCGGCCGCCGCGCAGCCCGGCCATTTCGTGCGCTTGCTCGGCGAATTCTGGCGCGAAGAGGGTTTTCACGGCAACACCGAGAATTACTACAACGACCGCAACAGCTACCTTCCCGACGTGCTCGAACGAAAAACCGGCCTGCCCATCGCGCTTTCCGTTGTTTATCTCGCGCTCGCGCGACGGCTGTTTCTCTGCGCCGACGGCATCGGTCTCCCCGGCCATTTCATCGTGCGCGTGACCATGACCGACAAGGACGGCGAGCGTTACGCGCTGGTCGATCCGTTCGACGGCGCGCGCCCCATTGGACTCGACGAATGCCGCCGCCGCGTGGAAGCCGTGGGGCATCCGTTCATTCCTGAAAATCATCTGAAGCCGGTTACGGCGCGCGAAATCCTGGCCCGCATGTGCAACAATCTGCTGGCGCTCTTCGACAATCAGAAAAAAACGCTCGAAGCCGAGCGCGTCGTGACGGTGCTGGCGTATTTGCAGCCGAGCGATCCCATTCCGCTGCTGCTGCGCGCCGAACGCCGCCTGCGCCGCGGCGACCGCAAAGGCGCGCGCGCCGATTTCGAACGCGCCAACGCGCTCGACCCCAACGGCCCGATCGGACGCACCGCGCTCGAATTGATGATCCGCATGGGCTACGAAAATCCGTTCGCCTAGCGAACGGATCCAGAGCCGCGCACGTCAGTAGGCGGCCACTTTCATCTCGAAGAGGAATCAGAAGTGAAGTCATTTTCCCGCCCGCTCGTCCTCATCCTCTTCGTACTCACAACATTTTTTGTTCCACGCATCGCCACGGCGGAAGACGCCGTTCCAACGCTCACGCCCAAAGACGTGATTAATTGGATGGCACCGCTGCGCGTGGAAAATGGGCATCTGGCCATCGACTGGGGCGGCATCGGCATCGTGCCCGCGAAAATTGCAGGCGTCAGCACCGTCGATGGCAAAGCGACTTCGACCATCGACACCGATGTCAAGTTCATCGTCACCGCGAGCGTCGTTGGCGCAGGCAAACAGCCGGAATTCGAAATCGTCTTGCACGCCGAAGGCGGCGCGCTTGCGCGCAAGGCCGGCGCCGACGCGCGCGAGCTTCCGCTCTCGGTAGCCCTTCAGGAAAAGGAGGGCAAAGGCCTGCGCGGCGAACTCACCGTCCACGGTCGCTTGAGCCAGAACGGCGATTCGTACGATGCCAACGACATGACATTGAATCTCGATTCGGCATCGTGCCTGGCGCTTTATTCGATGAATCGCAAAACGCGCGACTATCGCCTGAAATTCAAAGAAGAAAAAATCCTCAAAGCCGATCTGACCATCACACACAACAACAACCTGCTGATCGTCCGCGTCGAAAACACCGATGTCGGCACCGGCTTCGATTTCACGCAGCAACCTAACGGTGAAGCCGAATTGTCCTATAGCGACGGCGAAGCGAAACGCTTCGTGCGCGCGGCGAGTTTCCACGAGCTCTGCCAAAGGAACACGGCCGAAGTGCAATTGAATTTCATCCGCCCGCTCGGCGAATTGGGCGTGCAGATCGCGCTCAGCCCCGATTTGCCCGTCGTCATGGCCGCCACTACAACCGGCTATTCCGAGCCGAACGCCGAGACGGTGAAAAAGGCCGATAGCATGATCGACGCGATCGCGACTGCGCCGTCCCCCGAAGACAGAGCCAGGCGCGTGACGGAACTGACGCGCTTTTATCCACAGGCGATTTTTCACGTCAACCTCGTCGCTCAAACCACGCAGGACGCCACGCTGAAAGCCGCGTTGCAGAAAGTCATCGCCGCGCATCCCGGCATCGCGCGCGCATTGCCCTACGTGAAAATCCAAAAGCTCCACGAGGATCGCGACTACCTGCTCGATCTTTTCGAAAACGCGCCGCTGTTCAAAGACGCCGCGCGCACGCGACTGGCCGCGATTCTTGGAAAGGATTACGGCGACGATGTGGAGAATTGGAAGAAGCAGAAAGCGCCGTAGCGCTCAAGTCGCGGGCAACGAAAGTGAAACGTCCTTGATTTGAAAGCGAATTCTTAGCACCATAGGGGCATCCTGCACGATTTGACGAGCGGAAAACGCGCCCCCTGGCTATGAACCCCCTCCTCGTTCTCAACATTGTTGGCCTTACTCGCGATTTGCTTGGCGAACATGCGGCGCACGCGAAAAATATTCTTTCCCTTTCCGAAGAAGGCGATTACACGCTGCTGGGAACCGTACTGCCCGCGGTGACGTGCTCGGTGCAGAGCACATTTCTGACGGGGCTGCTGCCGCGCGAACATGGCGCCGTCGCGAACGGATGGTATTTTCGAGACTTGTCGGAAGTGCATTTCTGGAAGCAGTCGAACGCGCTCGTGGACGCAAAGAAAATCTGGCACGAAGGGAAGAAGCGCGATCCGCAATTCACCAGCGCGCAATTGTTCTGGTGGTACAACATGTATTCGGGCAACGACGTGGCGGTCACGCCGCGCCCCGCGCATCTGGCCGACGGCTCGCTGATTTCGCTCACCTACACGGACCCGCCGGAATTGGCGGAGAAGCTCGACGCCGAACTCGGCCGCTTTCCGCTGTTTCACTTCTGGGGACCGGCGGCGGGGATTGAATCGAGTCTTTGGATCGAACGCTGCGCCGACTACGTGATTGAGCATCACGCGCCGACGCTCACCCTCGTGTACCTGCCGCATCTGGATTACAACTTGCAGCGCCTCGGGCCGGACGATCCGCGCATTAGCGAGGATATTAAGGCTGTCGATGAAATCGCCGGGCGCATGATTGAAAAAGCGCGCGCGCGCGGCATGAAAATCGTGATCCTCAGCGAATACGGCATGACGCAGACGAGCGGCTCCGTGGACATCAACCGCGTGCTGCGCCGCGGCGGGTTTTTGCGCGTGCAAAAGCAAGCCGATTGGGAGCTGCTGGATTGCGGCGCCTCGCGCGCGTTCGCGGTCGCCGATCACCAGGTCGCGCACGTGTACGTGCGCGATTACCACGACGCGCCGGCGGTAAAAACGCTGCTCGAAGCGACGCCCGGAATCGAGCGCGTGCTCGATTCGCACGGAATCCGCGACGCCGGCCTCGACCATCCCCGCTCAGGCGAACTGATCGCGATCAGCGCCGCTGACAAGTGGTTCACCTATTATTATTGGGAGGATGACAAACATTGCCCGCCATGGGCGCACGAAGTCGATATTCACAACAAGCCCGGTTACGACCCCGTGGAATTGTTTCTCGATCCAAAGATCAGCTTCATCAAAGCGCGCGTGGCCAAACGCCTGCTGCTGCGCAAACTCGGTTTCCGGCAGACGATCATGAATTTCATTCCGTTCGACTCGTCGCTGGTAAAAGGAAGCCACGGCCGCCTGCCCGACACGCCGGAGCAAGGACCGCTGCTGATCACGTCTGACAAAAATGCGAACTTGCCGGATCAAATGGCGGCGACGGAGGTGAAGGGGTTTTTGATGAGGCAGGTGTTTGGGGAGTGAACTTCGGAACAATGAGTCGCGCGAAAATTGAAAACCTCACAGCAACAAATCAGCAGGTTGGAATCGCCAGGTTCCACCGGGCATTCGTTGAGCACGCTTCGCCGTTTCGCCAAAACACTGAACGCTCGGATCTGCGTGGTTATTGAAGCGCTGCCCAGCCGGAAGATTTAGGATTGAGGGAATTCCACATGCCATTCGAAGAACTGGAAATCCGCCACGCCGCCGTCTCCGCGAAAATCGCGCCCGCGCGCGGCGCGCTGATCTCGGCGCTGAACGTCGATGGCCGCGACGTGCTGTTCTTGGATCGCAGCACCTTCGACGATCCGGCAAAAAATGTGCGCGGCGGGATTCCGGTGCTCTTTCCGTACGCGGGGAAATTGGAGAATGAAACTTTTTTTCCGGTGCTGCAACCGCGCACGCACGAACGCCGCGCGACGAGCGGCGGCACCAAAATGAAGCAGCACGGCTTCGGACGCAACAAAGCCTGGCGCGTGATCGGCGCGCGCGCGGACACGCTGCGCGTGGAACTTTCCGCCGACGATGAAACGCGCGCGGTGTTTCCGTTCGAATTTCACGCGGTTCATTCCTGCACGATTTTGCCGCGCGGATTGCTGATTGCGCTCTCGATTGAAAACCGCGACCGCCGCGGGCTGCCCGTTTCGCCGGGCTGGCATCCGTATTTCAACTGCGCGGCGGCGCGCAAAGCGGAAGTCACGTGCGATTCGCCGCGATTTCTGCCAGGCTCGACGACCGACACCAGCGAATTCGATTTCGGAATCGCCGCGCCGGTGGACGGGCGCGTTTCCGCGAAAATTCCGGAGCTGGGCACGGTGGAACTAAGTTTTTCACCAGAGATGCGGCACCTTCAATTCTGGTCCCAACCGGGAAAGGATTTCGTCTGCATCGAGCCGTTCACGGGGCCAAACAACACCATCAACACCGAGCGCCGCGTCGAAATTCCGCCGGGGGCGTGCCGCGTGTTTTGGACGCGCATCGAATTGGTGTGAAGCACTACACATCCAAATCCGTCACTTCCAGCGCGTGCTGCTCGATGAATTCCTTGCGCGCGGAGACCACGTCGCCCATGAGGATTTTGAACATGTCGTCGGCGGCGTAGGCGTCCTCCAGCCGCACGCGCAGCAGCGTGCGCTTGGCCGGGTCCATCGTCGTCTCCCAAAGCTGCTCGGCGTTCATTTCGCCCAGCCCTTTGTAGCGCTGGACCTCGATGCCCTTTTTTCCGTTCTCGCGGACTTTTTCCAGCAGGGCCGCCAGCGACGCGGCGGGCGTTTCCACGTTTTTGTCGTCGATCACTTTGAATTTGTAGCCCGCTTCGGCGCTGTAGCCGAGATAATCCTGCCGCGAAAAACCGCACGCGGCCAATTCCGCGAAGCATTCGCTCAAGCCCGTCGCTTCGCCCAACTGGCGCTTCTCCACGCCCAGCCCCGACGCCACCAGCGTGGCTTGTCCGGCCAGGGCGTCTTCGCCGGCGGCCGCGCCGTTTTCATCGCCGTTCTCGTCGCCTTCCGCTTTGGGCTTCGTCTTTTTCGGCGCGGCAGCGTTCTCCGCTTCATTCTTCGCCATCAACGCGGCAACTTTTTCTTTGCGGAAATTCTCGGCCTCCTCTTCAGTCAAGAAAAAGCCTTCGTCAGTGCCGACGACGACATGCCATTCCGGATACAAACCGTCTTCGCCAAGTTTCAGAAAGTCGTCGAAGATGATGCCCTTGCGCTTGAGGTTCGCGCGCAATGCTTCGAGCCGCACGAGCGGCTTGAGCAGGCGTTCGAGGTCCTCGCCCTCGATCTGCGCCACGCGGCCGGTGACCTCCACGCGCGTGCCTTTCGTGCCGAGCTTGAGCAGCGAATCGTTCATGTCGTCGATGCTGGACACGTATTCCACCTGCTTGCCGCGCTGCACGCGGAAGAGCGGCGGCTGCGCGCAATACACGCGACCCTGCTCGATGAGCTGCGCCATCTGGCGGTAGAAAAAGGTGAGCAGCAGCGTGCGGATGTGCGAGCCATCCACGTCGGCGTCGGTCATGATGATGATCTTGCCGTAGCGCAGTTTTTCAATGTTGAATTCCTCGCCGATGTTCGCGCCGATGGCTTGGATCAGCGTGAAAATTTCAGCGTTGGCGAGCATCTTGTCGGCGCGAGCCTTCTCGACGTTCAGCACCTTTCCGCGCAGCGGCAGAATCGCCTGATAGTGGCGGTCGCGCCCGCTCTTAGCCGAGCCGCCTGCGGAGTCACCTTCGACGAGATACAACTCGGTTTCTTCGGTATCGCGCGATTGGCAGTCGGCCAATTTCCCCGGCAGTCCGCCGCCCGAAAACGCGCCTTTGCGCCGCGCCAGTTCGCGTGCTTTGCGCGCGGCTTCGCGCGCGATGGCGGCGGCGTTGGCTTTCTTGCAGATCGTCTGCGCCACTTTCGGATTGGTCTCGCAGACCTCTTCAAGCTTCTGTCCGAGCAGGCTGTTGACGAGGCCTTCGACTTCGGCGTTGCAGAGCCGGAATTTGTTCTGCGAATCGTACTGCGGTTCGGGGATTTTCACCGAGATGATCGCGGTCAAGCCTTCGCGCAAATCCTCGCCAGTGACCTCGGTGTCCTTGTCGGCGAGGTTGTGCGCTTTCATGTAATTCTTGAAGACGCGGGTCAGCGCGGTCTTGAAGCCGGAGAGATGTGTGCCGCCGCCTGGGGTATTGATGTTGTTGGCGAAGCAGAAGATTTTTTCGTCGTAGCCGTCGTTGTATTGAAACGCGACGTCCACGGCGATGTCTTCGGCGCGGCGCGACCAATCTGCGCTGCCGCCGCCTTCGGCGCGGCAGTAAATCACGTCCTTGTGAATGGCGGTGCGGCCGGCGTTCAAATGCTCCACGAACGATTTGATGCCGCCCGGATAATCGTAGATTTCGCTCTTTCCGTTGCGTTCGTCGTTGATGCTGATCACCAGTCCCGGATTCAAAAATGCCATCTCGCGGAAGCGCTTCGAGAGCGTCTCGAACTTCAAGTCGGTCTGCGGAAAAATCTCGGCATCGGGCTTGAAATGAACCTTGGTCCCGCGGCGATCCGAATCTCCGACGCGCATTACGTCGCCCTGGCGAATGCCGCGCGCGTAGCGCTGCTCCCACATGCCGCCGTCGCGCCAGACAATGGCAAGAAACCATTCGCTGAGCGCGTTGGCGCACTTGATGCCGACGCCATGCAGCCCGCCGCTGACTTTGTACCCCTTGGTTTCCTCGCCGAATTTTCCGCCGGCGTGCAGATTCGAAAGCACGACTTCCAGCGTGCTGATTTTTTCGGTGGGATGCGGCGCCACCGGAATCCCGCGCCCATCGTCCTCGACGGAAATCGAACCGTCTTTATAGAGCTGGATTTTGATCGATTTGCAATGCCCGGCCATGGCCTCATCGACGGAATTATCGACAGCTTCGTACACGAGATGATGCAGCCCGTTCTCGTTCGCGCCGCCGACATACATGCCCGGCCGCTTGCGAATGGCTTCGGGAAATTCCAATTTCTTGATGTCGCCGGCGTCGTAACTGCCCGCATCGACTGCGCCTGAATTGCTGATTTCCGAAACGGCGGGAGAAGCGGTTTGAGATGCCGCGGGATCGTTGCTCTGGCTCATTGAAACTCCGATAGGATGAGAGGAAAGATCGCGCTCGGATTGATCGCAATTTTCCTATGAAATATTGTAAATTATTGGGGTGGGGATACCAGTACGATTTTAATCATTTTTTGTGGTGTGAGAGGCTCGCGTGCAAAACTATTTCTGCTCCTCAGTTTCTCCGCGCAGCTTGCGTTTCACACGCTCAAAATACTCCAGGCGCTTGGCGATGTCCTTCTCAAAACCGAATGTCCCCGGCTGATAAAAATGCTTCCCGAGCAGTTCCGCGGGGAGCGCCTCCTGCGGCGAAATTTCCTCCGGATAATCGTGATCGTATTGATAGCCATGCCCGTAATGCAGCGCCTTCATCAGATCCGTCGGTGCGTTGCGCAGATGCAGTGGCACGCCCAGCGGACCCGAAGTTTCGACTTCCGCTTTCGCGGCTTTGATCGCCATGTAAATCGCGTTCGATTTCGGCGCGACGGCCAGATACACGACAGCCTGCGCCAGCGCCGTATCGCATTCCGGATAGCCGATGAACTCCACCGCTTGCTTCGCGGCGAGCGCCTGCACGACCGCGTGCGGATCGGCCAGCCCGATGTCTTCGCTCGCCGCGCGCACAATCCGCCGCGCGATGAACATCGGGTCTTCGCCGCCCGCGATCATCCGCGCGAGATAATACAGCGCCGCGTCGGGGTCGGAATGCCGGATCGATTTGTGCAGCGCGCTGATCAAGTTGTAATGCTCTTCGCCCGACTGATCGTAGAGAATCGAATTGCGCTGCAACGCCTCGCGCGCCAGTTCGACTGTGATGACGTTCGTAGTCCCGCCTTCAGGCGGAA
>DATGGK010000271.1:0-40706 GCA_035308565.1 Planctomycetota bacterium
ACCGCCCTATCAGTCATTTGAAAAAAGCCCGTAGCGCAGGCGTCCTGCCTGCAGACGGCGGAACTCCGCCGCATTTTTTTCAACGAACTGCTATTCTTTTGGGCGCGAATCGATCTGAGCTTCTGCCTTCGCCCAATTCTCAGCATCGTGCCCCGGTTGACTGCCTTGCTCCAGGTAAATGTAGTACGCTCTCCGGGCTACCGCATCTTTCGACGGCACGATTGTGTCGCTGAAAAAGTGCCGGCCTTCGTTTGCCTCGCGCATGTTCACCGCGATTACGTCGGCATCGTCCAATTGGATATCATCGCCCTTGCCGGATACCACGCGGAACAGGTTCTTGTCAGGCCCGATGGGCGGGTTTGCCAACTTGCGCAGTTCCGCTACAGTCAATTTTTCCATGTCTGCATGGTAAGGGTTGTGGTCAATATAAATTGTGACGCCGGACTTTTTCCCCAAGGCTTTGATCGGAGTGGTATGGGGTTCGTTCGTCCCGATTTGCCCGGGACGATGCTCTTCGTAGCCGAGGTGGTTTGGGTCGTGGCGCTCGCGCTCCTGAACCTGGCGCACGTGACCGTGTTCCTGGCCGGTTTGCGGCGTATGCTCCTGATGTACTTGTCCTGGTTGTTTGTTGCTCATGTTAGGTATCCTTTCTAGCGTAAAATCAAATGTCATCTGCGGATTTTTCATCGGCGTCGGGAAGTAACCAGGAGAACCATTCCCGCGGCCAAAACGCCTCCGCCGACAATCAGCGCAATGGGAATGCTTTTCTCTTTCTCCACCGATACCTGGATCGGTCCCGCGTCAACAACCTTCTCGCGCCTCATGTACGCAATTCCTTGATAGCTCAGGGCAACCACGATGCCGATGACAATCAACAGGAGGCCGGCAGTGCTTTTAGCCATTTCTATTTCCGTTCGCAGTTCAGCATTTAAGGAAGACCCACCGCCGATTGGCGGTGGGCCGCGTTGTGTTCATCTGCGGTTTGGCTACTTTTCGTTCTTCTCGGACTTCTCCGATTTTTCCGACCGCGCAGGCGGTTCTGCTCTGCTCGGCGGTTCTGCCCGGGCCGGCGGCTCCGCTCTAGTCGGCGGCTCCGCTCTGGCCGGCGGTTCCGTGCGCGCGGGTTCCGACTTCACTGGCTCGTGCGTCTTGGGCGCGTCGTCGGGCGTCTTCAGATTTTCCCGATTCTCGAGCGTGCGGGCCGGCGCATGTTCCGCGGGTGTCTTCACTTCAGGAACACGGTCTGGCGTATTCACGACCTTTTTGTCGACCACTTCACGGTGCACGGACTCGACCACTTTGGGCTTCAATTGCGGTTCTTTCGCGGCGCGCTCCGTTACGCGCTTGACCGCATCCGCTTTTCTCGCGGCTTCCGCGGCATCCACCTTAACTGCTCCTCCGCTCACGGCCGGCTTGTTTGGCGTTGCAATGTGCTTGTTCGACGATTCGGTTCGGCGGGCCGCCGCCGCAATAGGATCGACAGACGTCTTTGCGGCCAATGTAGGCCGGAACACTTCCAGCCGGTTGTTCTGCAGTGCGCCGACATGCACGGCTTCACCCGCCTTGGCCGGATGATCGACGAGGGTCACAGCCTTGATTTCCTGCTTTGTTGCAAGCGCCACATTCTTCACCGGAATGCCTTGATTGACATACCGATTGTTGCTGTTTGTGTAGGTATTAGTGATAGTCGTGTTTTTGTAAATATTGGTTGCTTCAGTCCCGCGAATTTGACGGCGATTGAGGTCTCGATCGAAGAATTCGTTCGAGCGAACGAAAGCGTAATCGCGCTCGCCCAATCCAATGTTCAAATCGAAATTACCCGTGGTAATACCGACATCGAATCCGCCGCCGGCGCCAAACCTCGCTCGCGGAGTCAAGGGCGCCCAGCCGTAATAATCGTTGCTGTTGCGCCAACTGACCCAGGAAGCGCCCCATACGTTGTCAGGATGCCAATACCAATTGTTTTCGCGGTGCGACCAGCGTCCATAATGAAACGCGGCCCATCCCCAATCGTAACCGGAGTTCCAGTACCAGCCGTCATCGGTGTACAACCACGATCCATTATCGACATACGGTCGCCAATTCGGATCGCCGACGCAAACTGTCGGGCTCCAGCTCCAGCCGTATTCCGCGTCATTGGTCCACGCTCCGTCGTGCGACATGGAGTCGTAAAAATAACTGATGTCGGCGTTATCGGCAGCGGGCGCGACAGTAACTGCTTCGGCGCTCGGTGTGCCTGCAAAAGAAGCGGCCGCTACAGTTTTTTCCTTGGCGAGCATCGCTTCGATCACAGCCGCTGGAACGCCGGCATTATCCATCGAAACAAGATCATCCGCCGACAAACGCGGATCGTTGCTGGACTTTTCAATGTAGGCCACAAGCACGTCCGCGCTAGCGCCGCCTTTGGTCATCTTGATCACTTCATCCACGTTTTGCGAGGCAAATGCGGGAAGAGCGGTGAACATTAACCAACAAAAAACAAAACCGACTTTTTCGTGAACTTTCATAAAAAGATCCTCCTTTGTACATCCTCCAGAACCGCCCGCGCAAACCCGGCGCACACGTGTGGCGCGAATGCGCTTGGCGATCGCGGAGAACAACTAAAAAACTTTTAGATTGGGAACAAAACTAAAAACACGGGAAACGGAGCCTCAAAAGCGGTTGTCAGGTGCGGATGATGGCAGCGAACTTTCGGGGAGGTTTGATGAAATTACGTATTTTACTTCGGAAGGACAGCCTCCATTGAGATTCCTTTTCCCGTATTAAACTATTTTTTCATCAACAGCAAAATTCCAGCAGCAAGTGCTAGGATTGGCCCAATGATGACCAACCTTCCCACGTCGGGAGTGAACAAACCCATGACGCCGATCCAAATTAGGTAAATGGCTAACAGCAACATTCCCAAGTTTCCAGGCATTTTCATAGTGGCCTCCGAGTAGCGCTCAGTTCTTTTTCATGTCGAACGCCGTTGACCTCCACAGGCATTCGAATTTCGCTTTCCGTTTCGATCCGCACATTTTCTTGATGATTTTCCAACCGATGCAATAGATCGAAAGCCTCTTGCATCACACTGTCATACAATGGAGTGCCCGCTTGAAGTTCAGGAATGAACTGCACCAGGAATTTCAGCCGAATTAATGCACTATTTGGAGTCTGATTCACTTCTTCCCCCCGAAGGGCATCGAATTCTCTCTTTAAACTCGGCGCCCCGAAATGAACCGCAACAGGACCATGATGATCGCTACCACGAGCAGGACGTGAATGAAGCCGCCCATCGTCACGCTCGTCACCTGTCCGAGCGCCCACAAAATCAGCAAAACCACAGCAATTGTATATAACATGGCAGTCTCCCTTGAATGTTCTCGATGCACTGAACGTTTTTGACACAAGTACTGTACGATTTTTCCAGATGCCATGCTATGGGGTGAAACCCTATTGTTGCTCTTCTGAAAATCGAAACGGGATGAATCGTTTTTTTCTCCGCTCGGTTCACGGGGCAGGCACGTTGATGACGGTATTTACGAGCGTGGTGGAAGCATTGAGTCCTAGCGCCCGGCCGTTTAGCGTCGTTAACGTGACGTTGCCAGCGGTGGAGAACGTGACGCCGGAAGAGGCGATGATGGTCCCCACCATTGTGCCGCCGCCGGCGGCGTTGATTGTAGCGGCGCTGCCAACCTGCCAAAAGACGTTCTTTGCCCGCGCGCCATTGGTCAGGATAACGCTGCGCGGCGCGCCCGGTCCGCCCACGGTGAGCGACGAGGCCATTTGGAAGACCCACACGGCATTCGCGTTGCCTTGGGCATCGAGCGTCAAATCCGATCCGGTAATCAGGAACGAACCGCTGGCAGATTGATAAATGCCAGAGGGAAGGGTCAACCCGCCCAACTGGCCGGCGCCGGGGTCGGAGCCGCCGGGCATCGACGCCGGAGAAAGCTTGATGTACGCGGCGTTCGCATCGGATGCGGCCTGAGTTGCGATCGCAAATGTCGCGGCATTGCCGCCCACGCCCGCGCCTCCAGGCGTAGGGGGCGCAGTATAAATCCTGCCGTTCACGTGTCCTTTATTGAGCGGCGTTTCGGTATAAATGTCTCCGACACTGTCGTCGAATCCCGTCACGGTCGTCGATGCTCCCGTGGTCCCGATGTCGCCATTGACGACGGTAAAAATCCCCTGATTGGTCATGCCGGAGCCGCCGCCAAACGTTCCGTATGGCGCGGCCGCTCCAAGGGGTACGGGCACTAGCGCTTGTTGCGCACCGGTTGTAAAAGTCCAAACTTTGTTAACCGCCAGTGCATTGCCCGCCAGATCCATGACTCCGGTTGTTACCGTGGCTGTAAATAATGTGCTGGGCGCCAGAGCGCTTTCCGGCGTAAACGTCGCAATCCCGTTGGCGACATCGTATGAAATCATTCCCGTTATGGGTTTCGCACCGGAACCAGGTCCTGCCAGTGTAAAGTTGTCCATATTGATTGTAGCAGGGTCCATGGCCTTATCGAAAGTTGCATTCACCGTTTGGTTGACGGCGACATCTGTGGCGTTGTCGGCGGGATTGGTTGAAATCACATTCGGCGGGGTCGTGTCCGCCACCGTATCCGTCGTAAAGGTCCACACATAATTACATACCAGTGCATTGCCGGATAGATCGGTGGCGCCCGTTGTAATTGTCGCTGTATACACGGTGTTGAGTGTAAGGTTGCTTGAGGGTGCAAAGACCGCGGTGGCACTGTTGGCCGCGTAAGTTGCGATGCCTGAAATAACCGTAGTCCCTTGCATAAGGGTAAAAGTTGCCGTGTTGATCGTCCAGGAATCCATCATCTGGCTAAACGTTGCGCTTAATTTACCGTTTATTGCAACACCCGTGGCCGAATTGGCGGGAATAGTGGAAATCACCGTCGGGGCGGTGGCGCTGGCAATTTTACCGGGGATAAAGTTAGTAAATTTCTTCGGCATCTTTGTGCCATACGCGCCGGCCTTTGCGGCGAATAGAGTGACGTGGGTCGTATAGGTCTGATCGCCGAGCATCACATCGACTTTGACGTGTTCCTCGGATGTGGTGAGCAGCCCAATCAGCGTGGCTTTCGAAAGTCCGAAAGTCATCTTGCCTTTGTTGCTGTCATAGCTGAACTTTCCGGAAGGTATCGTGGTATCTTTTCCCGATTGGAGTTTGCCGGCTTTTGAAGCGATGCTTTTGGTGAGGTCCTTTTCAAGAACAACTTGATCCACGACGTTGGACACGCGGACGCGAACCGTCTTCGCGGCTGATGCGCTCGGAAAAGCAAAGTCCGGATCGCCCAGAAACAATGAAAACAGAGCCGAATCCTTGCCCGCCTTGCCTACTTTAACGGTGGCTGCGGATACCACAAAAGCCGCGCTGCGGTACCCGGAGTTTGCAGTGAATTTGCCGCTTGAGTCAAGGGTCTGGTCCAGGAAGAAGCCCGTTGCGCCCATCTGCACCGCATTGTGGAACATGCCCGGAACCTTGTCCGCGAAGGTTTCGGAAGTTGCGTTGATCGTGATGGTCTGGCCGCTTTCGTCGAGCGTAACCGAAATGGAAGGTATGACGCCTTTGGCGCTCTTGAAAGTGAATTTCGGCTTCGAACCGGAGAATTTCTGGGCGCCGGCGTTTGGGATTTGGATGCTTGGAATAGTTCCGAGACTTGCCAGAAAGCTATCGGTGGCGGGGTTGAAAATATTTACCAAGGTGCGGTCGGCGTTGTAAATGTACTGTGCCTGCCAGGATTGCTTTCCCGAAGCGCTGGCCTTTATTGACTGCTTCTTAATCCATAAGTTGGCGACCTCGGTGATGACTAGGGAGAATGTGGCCGTGTTACTGGCCAGCCCGTTGGAGATTGTCACCGTTACCGGGTATACGCCGACAGCCGTATATATATGTATGCCCAACGTGTCGCTTGAGCCGTCGCCGTAATCATAGGTGGTGGTGATCGGAAGACTCTGCGGGTCTGTTGCGGCCGCGCAAAAGGTTATTGTCTTGCCTACCAAAAGCAAGCCCGAAGTCGTCGGCGCACTGGTAAAAGTAGGCGCTAAGGCAGCCGCTGCGCTGTTGGACCAGAATGTCAGGCACAAACCTAGAAATAACATTGGAAGGACGCTGATGAGCTTCATGTAATTGGAATTCCCCTGCCTCTGTGAGGCTGTTGACAATCGTTTCAATGCTCCCGAGCCGATGCGCCTGCACCGGCCCGGGGTTCCAAGACATTACGATTCACCGGCAATTACCAATTGATATGCACGCCGGGCAGATTAATTCCGCGGCTGCGTTCGCGTTCAACGTAGACGGGGCGCTCTTCAATGACGCGCGGCTCAACCTTCACTTCGGTGGCCGCCGCACGTTCGCCGCGCAGGCGCGTCACGTCGTTGGTCACGACAACAAGGCGCGTTTTGCCGTCTTTGGTCTTCTCAACGACAAGGCTGCCCTTCACGCGCACCATATCGCCTTCGAGGCCCGCATGAAATTTCTTCATGTCGGCATTGCTGTCGTCGCTGAAGACAAGGTCGTAGTACTGACCGTCGGCAACGATGAACATGCCGCCCTTGTCTTCCTGCATGACGCCCTTGACGGTGACTTCGACGTTTGGACCTTCCGCGGCGAACGCGGCCGCTCCGATTGTCATTGCCAGGGCAACTGCCAGAACCATTTTTCCAACCATGTGCAAGTCCTCCTCTTTGATAGATTCCGTATTTCCCAAATTGGGAAGTACAGTCCGAGATGCCACTTCTTATTCAGATCAGCGTTTTTCGATGATGACGGGCTTTTCCGCAGTCGTCTTTTCAACGATGACCGGCTTTTCCACGATCGTTTTCTCAACGATGACCGGCTGTTCCTTATTCCCTTCGACGATGATGCGCTTGGGAGGATTGTTTACGGTGATGTCCCCACAGCCGGTGAAAGCCAAACCAATCAGCATCGCGGAACAGAGCATTACTACTTTACGCATACGAAAATCTCCTGGTGTGTTTCGATTCCACTGTTACATACGTATGCTATGATAAATTTTGACGCATACCTATGGGGTAAAACCCTATTGTGATTTGAGTTACTTCGGCGAACACTTATTGGCCTTGATCACGACGTAGGCATCGTTCTTGAGCAGGCCGCTTTCGTAACCGACCACCACGCACTCGCCGACCTTCAGGTCTTTCAACTCGCGAATGGCTTTGCATTCCTTATCCGTCAGGCTCGCGTGTTTGGATTCGGGCGCCAAGATTTTCGTGTCCTGGTTATAGAAGGGCGTTTCGTCCACGATCACGAGTTTTCCGTCCTTGCCCGGCAATTGGAACGTGATGTCGCGATCCTTCTCCGCTTCCTTTGCGTGCGCGGTTTCCAAGGCGCCCTTCCATTCGAGGCGGATTTGAGAAGCCTGCCGGGCGCGATCGTCCTGCGTCATTTTTTCAGTCTTGTCGTGAATCGTCTTCAGCATTTTTGCGTATTCCGAGGCGTACGGGCGCTTCGTGCCGCGGATGGTGAGCTTGGAGTGGTCGGCGTCGATCGTCAGCAGCACGCCTTCCGCCCAATTGTTGATATTTGAATTGAACGCTTCGCACGAATTTGTGGTACACTCAGTTAGGGCGGCGGAATTAACCATGATTCTTTGCTCCTGGGTATGCGCTGGAAGGCACCGCTTTCCGTATCGACGGGTCGATGCCCGCTTGAATTTGAATCGTGAATGAGTTGGAATCGGTTTTTTGTCGATGCCGATTGGGTTTGTCACCGGAGGCACTATACCGTGCGGGGCGCTCGCTTATCTATGGGGTGAAACCCTATTCCAAGCCGCTGAATGCAAAAAGACACATTCATCGAAATCGCACAAATGCGGGTAATACCCCATATCCTCGTTATGGTGAAAGTCCGACACTACAAGCTGACGCGTTCGAGTTTCACCTATTGTTTGTCGCAAGGGGCGAGCAAGCAAGACAACGCCTTTGACCGGGCAAGAATCAAATGAAAATGATTAGACTTTCGAAAGCGTTATTCCAACCACGCGCGCCGAAGCGGCGCGCGGCGCCGCCATTGGACGCGCCGCGGGTGGGCGCGCAATTGACGCTCTGCCGCGCTCAATTATCGGCGTCGAACAAGCGCTTGCGGCTCGAAGTCGGCCGGCGCAAAGCCGCCGTGGAAAAGCTTGAACACCAGGAACAACATCTTAGCACGCTGCTGGCGCAGTCGCTTCAGATGCAGGAACATTTGCGGCAGCTTTCCCGCGAACTGCTCTGCGCGCAGGAAGAAGAGCGCAAGACGATCAGCCGCGAGCTTCACGACGACATTGCGCAGACGCTGACGGGGATCAACGTCCATCTTGCGACGTTAAAGAACGAAGCCGCGGCCAATACAAAAGGCCTTACAAAGAAAATCGCCAACACTCAGCGGATCGTTAAGAAATCCGTTGAAATTGTCCACCAATTTGCCCGAAAACTGCGCCCAACGATGCTGGACGACCTCGGATTGATTCCGGCGCTGCATACCTTTATCAAAGACTTTATAAAGCGCACGGGCATACGGATCGGATTTACAACGTTTGCCGGGGTCGAACAATTGACCAGCATCAAGCGCACCGTGGTGTTTCGCGTGATCCAATCCGCGCTGACCAATGTGGCTCAGCACGCTCATGCGAAGAGGGTGAATGTGAGCATTCGGGCCGTTCAGGAGTTCGTCTGTCTGGAAGTCAAAGACGACGGCAAATCGTTTCAAGTACAGAAGGTCTTGTTTGCGAAGAAAAGAAAACGGCTGGGTTTGCTTGGCATGCGCGAGCGGGTGGAGATGGTGGGCGGCAGCTTTTCGATCGAATCGGAACCCGGCTATGGCACGGCCATACGCGCGCGGATTCCTTTCAGCAAAGGCACCAAGGTATAAACCGATGAAGCGAATTACTGTTCTGCTGGCCGAGGACCACATGGTCGTGCGCCAGGGCCTGCGCGCAATCTTGAGCGCGGAGAGCGATATTGAAGTCATCGGCGAAGCGGCCAATGGCCGCCATGCGGTGGAGATGACGCGGAAACTGCATCCCGACGTGGTGGTCATGGATATTGCGATGCCGCTGCTCAACGGCCTGGAAGCCACCCGGCAAATTCTCAAACTTTTTCCCGCGGCGAAAGTGCTCATCCTTTCCGCGCACAGCGACGACGAATACATCGACCGCGTGATCGCGCTGGGCGCGGTGGGCTATTTGATCAAGCAAAGTTCCGCCGAGTTTCTCTCGAAGGCGATTCGCGAAGCGCAAAAGGGAAATCTCGTGTACAGCCCGACCGTTTCCAAACGGCTTCAAGCTCATGAGACAAAATCGTCCACGCGCCAGGGCGAGTTCATCACGAACAAAGCGTCGCGTCTCACGTCGCGCGAAGTGGAACTGGTCCAATTGGTTGCCGAAGGAAAAGCGAATAAGCAGATCGCCGTGGAACTCGACATTAGCATCAAAACCGTCGAAAAACACCGGCAGGCGCTTATGCAGAAGTTGGATATCCACGACACGGCGGGGCTGACCCGCTATGCCATTGCCGCTGGGATAATAGAGAATAGCGTCCAGGTGACAATTATCTGAAAATCAAGGGCTGCATGCTCCGCCCCAAAATAGGGTTTCACCACATTTTTTCAAGACAATCACATAGGTAAACGCATCAAGCGAGACGCCTCGATTCGAGGCGTATTTTATCAGCGGGGCAGCGGGTGTTTCATGACAAGTGTGCACGATAAAATAGATTTATTTCCCTTTTCGCGCCAAAGCTTCTTCGCGCCAAAGCTTCGCATCGTCGGCGCGATTCATTTTTTCATAGCACATCGCAATGTTGAGATACGGCTGTGGCGCTTTGTCATTCAATGAAATGGCATCTTTGAAATAGTCAATCGCATCGAGCGGGCGGTTGAGTTGAAGGAGGGCGAGTCCGGCGTTGTTATGGTAGTCGGGGATTTTTGGATTTCTTTCGATGGCCATGACGAAATGCACGAATGCCGAACGGAATTCTGCCATATTCATCAGTTCCAACCCGTGCGTGTCCTCCGATTCGGCGGCAATTCTGTCACTCTCCAGCGCGGCGTGAAGTTTCTGTTCTATCAATTCGGCCTTATTCGCGATCCACCATTTCGCCCATTCTTCGTAGCCACTCGCCCCAAAATTCTTGCCCGTCAGCTTGACCAGGGAACTGTTCGCCGCGCGCATCACGGAATCCTTCTCTTTTATCGACGGCTGTAACCGCTCGATCAAATCCGGCACCGAGACGAAAGCGTCGAGCACGCCGAGGTATTCCGCAGACGTGGCCCGGTCGGATTCGTCCTGCCGCATGTTCTTCAATTGTTTGATGTGATATGCAATCGATGCCGCGAGTTTCTTTTTTTCAGCTTCATGACGCTGTGCGGCCCGCTTTCGCACTTCCGTTATAATGAGGGGCTTCTCTTCATCCTTGGCGGCGTTGACTAGGGCTGCTGCGTCACCGTTCAAGATTTGCTTAATACGTTCGCGTGCAAGACGGTCTTCTTCCTCTTCAGCGATATTCAACGACCGTTGATTTGCCTTCCGCATCGTCTCGGCGGTCTGCGCGGGAGGAGTCGAAGCAGCCTTCACTTCCGGCTTGCATTCAGCGCGTGCGCCTTCGCGCTCGCAACGCTCCGTGCAGCCGGACAACGCCGCGACAACAAGCACCGCCGCACCAAATCGAGCGGCAACTTTCACTCGCGTCAATATTGCATTTTGCATTTTTAATTTTGAATTGCCCTACTTTTCCTTCACGCTGTCAATAATCGACTCTCGCTTCGCGGGTTCAGCCGGGGCCGCCGCTTCGCCGTTCATCAGCTCGCGCATGTGTTCGACCGCCGCGCGGTCTTCCTCGTCGGGGTCCGTGCCGCTGTCGATCAGCACCTTGCGCACTTTCGCTTCAAACTCCGGGTTGGGCACGTAGCCCAGGAAGCGGACGTTGCAGAGTTCCTTCCACGCCGAATGATACTGATCGAGGCCATAATGGCAGATCGCCAGATCGTTGTACACGCGCGGGTCGCGGACGCGCTGCTTCTCGGCTTTCATGCGCGCTTCGTCGAGGTACTCGTAGGCCATCTTGAAATCGGAATGCTTAAGATACTCCTTGCCGATCATCCAGAAATTCGCCCACAGCTTGCCTTCTTTATCCATCTCGGACGCTTTTTTGTACCACGCCTGAGCCTCGATCGTGCGATCCATTCGCGAATAGCAGCGCCCGATGTTCATGTACGGGTCGGGCAGGTCCGGATTCATGCCTTTCGCATCCGAGAAGTATTCGATGGCGTCCAGCGGCCGGCCCATCTGCAGCATCGCGAGGCCGGCGTTGTTGTGGTAATCCAGCACCTGCGGGTTCTTCTCCATGGCCATGTTGAAATGGCCCAGCGCCGCGCCGTACTCGCTCATCTTCATTAATTCCAGCCCGTGCATGTTCTCCGATTCCGCGGCAATCTTGTCGGTCTCCGAGACTTCGTGGCTCTTGTCCTTTAAGAACTCAATCTTGTTTTTAAGCCACCAACTGTCCCATTCTTCGTAGCCCTTCACCCCGTAATTCTTGTTCGTCAATTTGATCAGCGAGCCGTTGGCGGCGCGCATGATCGAGTCCTTTTCCTTGGCCGACGGTTTCAAAACCTCGATCAAGTCCGGCACCGCAACGTACGCGCCCAGCACACCGAGGTACTCCGCGGACGTGGCGCGGTCGTTTTCATCGGCCTTCGGGTTCTTGAGCGTTTTGATGTGATAGGCGATCGACGCCGCCTGCTTCTTCATCTCCGCATCGTGCCGCTTCTTCGCCGCTGCACGCTGCTCAGAGATGGTTTTGTATTTGTAATTGCCTTCATCAGGCGAATCGGTGCCCTTGTCGAACACGGTCGTTTCCGTGGTCGAAGAAAAAGCTGCGGACGTGAGCAGCGCCAGTACAACGGCGCAAAAATGCACGCGGGCGATCATGGCAGACTCCCTGTTTATGGAACGAGTGAACGCCGTATTATAGATATTTTCAGGGGGGAGACAACAAAAAAGTCCGCGGAAATTCGTTAGGAGCGGCGGCACTCTTGCCGCCGTGGTTGCTAAGCGTTCCCACGGCGGCAGGAGTGCCGCCGCTCCCTTGCCGTTAGAACTCCACAACCGCCTTGATGCACCCATTCTCCGGCTTGAGCCAGCCGTCGAACTGCCCGATCATCTCCGTTGCGTGTGCGCGGTGAGTGATCCAGGGCGTGGTATCGACGACGCCGGATTCGATCAGCCCCATGATGCGCTTGAAATCGCTGGCGGTCGAATTGCGCGTGGCCAGCAGGGTCAATTCGCGGCGGTGAAAATCGGGGTCGTTGAAGGTGATGTCGTTGAGCACCAGGCCAACGAAAACCAGCCGGCCGCTGTGCGCGGTGCAGCGGAAGGCGTTCATCATCGAATTGGCGTTGCCGGTCGCGTCGAAGACTGCGGTGGGCAGATCGCCATTCGTGGCGGCTTTGAGTTCCTCGAACGCCTTTTCGATGTTCGATGCGGAGATGGCTTTGTCGATCTTGAATTGCTTCTGACAAAAATCGAGGCGCGCGGGGCTCACATCCATCACGATCAGTTTCACGTTCGCCAAGCGCGCGAATTGGACGGCCGAAAGCCCAATCGGCCCCGCGCCGATGACCAGCACCGATTCGCCGGCGTCCAATTTCGCGCGGTCCACCGCGTGCGCGCCGATGCCCAGCGTTTCGACGAGCGCAAGTTGATCGAGCGAAAGCTTTTCGGATTTGTGAAGCTTGTTGATGGGGATGCGGATGATTTCGCGCATCCCGCCGTCGGTGTGCACGCCCAGCGTCTTCAAGCTCACGCAGCAGTTGGTCCGCCCGCGCCGGCAGGCAATGCATTTGCCGCAATTCAAATACGGTTCGACGCAGCATTGGTCGCCGATTTTGATCTCGCCGGCGTTGCCCGCACTGTTGAGCGCGAGCACTTCAACGCCCAGTTCGTGGCCGAGTATGCGCGGGTACGTGAAGAACGGTTGCCGTCCGCGGTACGCGTGCAGATCCGTGCCGCAAACGCCGACGCGCCGCACGCGCACAAGCGCCTCGCCGGGCGCGGGCGTTTCAGGCGCGGCGGTGTCGCTGAGCGCAAATTTTCCAGGATTGGTAAGTGTGATGGTTTTCATAGTCAAGCGTCCAAATGTTCGCGGCACATTTTAATGGCCGCGGGGAAATACGCAAAGAACAGTCCTGAGTGCTGAGTCCTGTGCGATGGGTGGCCTACCCCAGCGGGGTGGGCGCCGAAGGCGCAAGAAGCTCCTCCTGAACCGCACGCAAAACCGAGATGCGCAAGTTTCAGGAGGAGCTTCTTGTCGCTGCGCAACCCACCCCGCTGGGGGGGTGGGCCACCCACTTCTCATCACCCGTCGCTAATTACACAACACTCAGGACTCAGCACGGAGTCAGGACTTGGCACTCATCGCTGTTTTCTTTCCGCTTTTTCGCTTTACAAACTTGCCTTCGCGCATAGATAGGAGCCTTAGAATTCTTGTCCAGTTTTCGCCGTCACCTTTAATCTCGGAACCAAGGAGGTCCGCCAATGGCCCATGTAACCTGTTCACCCTGCATCGGAACGCACGACACTGCATGCATGAAGGTTTGCCCGGTCAACTGCTTCTACGATATCCCGGTGAGCGACATCGGAGCGACCGGCGATGGAAATATCCTGATCATCAACCCCGACGAATGCATCGACTGCGGCCTGTGCGTCCCCGAATGCCCGGTGTCGGCGATCTTCCCGCTCGACGACGTGCCGGACGGCGAGAAGGCGTTCATCGACATGAACAAGAATTGGTTCGTGGGCAAAGATCAGGCAATCATCGACGCCGCGCGCATCACGCCGTAACGGCGCCGCATTGTTTGGCGTGGTTGACCTCGCAGCCGCAGCGCCTGAAAAAGCAGGCGTTGCGGCTGTATTTTTGTCTGGAGCGGCGGCAGGAGTGCCGCCGCTCCTCTGTTATCGTCCGTGAAGCCTCATGTAAAAATAAATGAGCGAAAGCACAGCGCCGCCGATCAGCATCACAATGCATCCGGCCTCGATCGGCCGCAGCGTTCGTTCCGGCTCTTCATCCGGGCGCATGGTTTCATGGGGATTGGACCGCGCGCGATAAGGCATGTAGCGGTAGCCCCAATTTTGCAATCGCTCCTGCACTTTCGGCGGATATTCTTCCGACCGCGCGCGCGGTTTTAGCGCTCTCAGCACGTTTACGGGATCGGTCCCGAAGCGTTTGTGAAAGGCGTCGATGCTCACTTGAGCTTCCGCATCGTCGCGCTCCGTCAAAAGCCACGCGGCGCCGGCGCGCGCGTAATCCTTCATCGCAAAGAGCACTTCGCCCAGCAATAAATACGCATCTTGATTGTAATCGCCGCGGCAATGCAGCGAGTGCAGGTACCCGTGCAGCCGCTCGCGCGCCAAATCCGGGCGTCCAGCGGCGAGATCGGCACGCGCGCGGTCGAGGGCGGAGGATTTTTTATCCACGGCTGGCCCCAGTGCATTTTAACGAAAACAGCCATTTGTCTGTTGGCATTTGTGATTTGTCATTTGGCATTTTCAAGATGCGGCTTGCGCTTCTGATAAATGACAAATCACAAATGACAAACGTCAAATGACAAATGGCCGTTCACACCGCTCAGTGAAATTCTCAACTTACCGCCGCGCGCGTTTGAACTGGCTGCGCGGCTGCCCGCATCCCGGCTTCACTCCGTGATTGGCTCGCTTGCTGCGCCGGTTCCGTAGCGGCCTGCTTTTCGTTTTCGATGCCATGATCTGTGTTCGTCCTCTCCTAAATTAATTCAAGGGCGGCAGGAGTGCTGCCCCTCCTTTGCGGCTCTGCGTGAAAATTAAACCTCCGACAGCGGCGCCGCGCCCGGCAAAATCGCCGGCTTCTCAGCGACCGCCGCGGCTTCCGGCGGCGGGTACTTCTTTGCGATGAATTTCGCGAAACTCCCCCGCCCGTCGCTTTCCGCCTGGCGCGCGCACGCGTCCCATTCTTCGCGCGACACCATCGTCCGGTCGTAGCGGTCGAGCCGCGAGAGCAAAAACGCATCGCCGGTTTTGACCGCCAACTGCTTGATTTCATTCAACGCGGTCAAATCTTTGGCTTTCTCGAAGAAGTCCAACGCATCCGAATAGCGCTCCGCCGCCAAAAACTCGCGCCCCGTCTGCGTCAACGTCTGAAGCGTAGTCTTTTCATTGTGCAGCAGGTCACGCTTCTTGATATAGTGTGTCGGAAAGGCCACGTCAGCACCTCAAAATGGAGTGCGAATTATAGCGGTCGAGCATCGCCGCGCAATCCTTATTGGTCTGAATTTTACTTGGAATTAATGGAAATTCGAGCGATTCGCGGATAATATATTGCGCGAACGCCGGTTGTCGTCATTTTGGCATACGAGTTTCTTATAGCGCTGCCGCATTTGAAACACTTTGCTCAACTCGCCGTATCGGAAACAGATACGCCCTTGGATGGAGAACATTCTTTTAGTATGAGTACGTCAGTCGAACCCTTGACCGTTCCCGAAGGCTTTCAGGTCGAATACCCGGAGCGCCCCGCGCGCGCCCGCAAGCGCCCCGCCGCCACGCTCGACGCCGGCGCGGAGCACGAAGACTTGTCGCCCGGCTTGGTCGAAGTGCTGTCGAAGCTGGATTTCGCAGGCAGTTCCTCGGCCACATCCACCACTTCAGCAATCGAACACGCCGTCGAATCGCCCACGCTGTCGAATGCCTACATCGACCGTGGCCAGCCGATTCCAGACAGCTACGGTCTCGACCGCCTCGTGGCGCTTGTGCGCGACCCTGAATGGGTCTTCACGTATTGGGAACTCAACGGCGTTACGCTGGAGAGCGTCAAAAAGCAGCGCGGCGCTGAATTCATCGATTCCTGCGCGTGGGTCATGCGCCTGTATCGCGTCGATGAAGACGCCGCCGCCGATTTCGAAATCGATCCCGCCGCTGGCGGTTGGTACGTCCATGTCGGCCGCCCGGGCCGTTACGTCTTCGAAGTCGCGCTGCTATCGCCCGAAGGCGAATGGGTGAGTTTGCTGGTATCGAAGATGCTCGGCGCGCCCTATGCGGGCTTGTCTGATCGCATCGACGAAACGTGGCGCTTGAGCCCTGAAGAAGAAGCCGCGCTTAGCGGCGTGATTCAAGAGGTGCTCGATTTCAACAGCACCAGCAGCCGCGGCGGTTCGCGCGGAGTCAGTTCGTTGGGTGCGTCGCGCCTACGCAGCAGTTTCGGCAGCGTGGTCAGCAGTGGGCGTCTCGGCGGCAGCGAAAGCGCTCGCCCGTTCCTGCAAAGCAGCGGCGCGGTCGGCGGCATCAGCAGTGGCGCCGTCGGTGTGAGCAGCGGCGCAGTCGCCGGAAGCTGGCAATTCCCCGGCGCGAGCGGCCGTGTCCCCGGTTCCGGCGGAATTCCCGGCTCAGGCGGTTCCGGCGGATTCGGCTGGGTCGTCGCACCGAGCGGCGCGCAAGAACCCGTGCTGGTCCGTCCGCAGGTCTTCGCCGACGGTCCGAACTGGAACGCGCAGCCGAATTTGCCCGACCACCGTTCCGGCAAAACGCATCTGTCGCATTTCAAAGTGAAGCTGCCGCGCCTGCTCTACAAACTGCAGGTCCCGAAGCAGACGTGGCCGCCGCTCCTGGCAAAAGTCGCGCTGAAAAAAGTATCGTAGTCTGAATCCAACCCAACAAAGTGGAGCGCCGGCTTCCAGCCGGACCGGTTCACCGCCCCGACCTCGGCCGGCTGGAGGCCGGCGCTCCGTTTTTTTATTTGGCGCAAGAGTTTTCTTCACGGTATAAGTTGCGCAATTCTTCGCGTCAAAAATTTCCGCAGCTTTACGGTGAATTATGCGCACCGTTCTAATCGTCTGCTCGTATCTGCTCGCCGCCGCCCTCGGTTTTGGCCTGTGCTATTGGAAATTCGTCCCCGCTCAATCGCCAAAAACTCTGCATCTCGACATTACCGACGGCGGCATCTACCGTGTCCGCTCCGTCGTGGACGGCGACACCATCGTCCTCGAAAACGGCCTGCATCTGCGCTACAACGGCATGAACGCGCCCGAAACCATGCGCTGGTACAAAGACTATTCGCCGATGTCCAAAGAGGCGACGGCAAAGAATATCGAATTGGTCGAAGGCAAACGCATCCGGCTGAAACTCGGCACAGATCCCATCGACATGCATGGCCGCGTCGTCGCTAATATTTTTGTCGTCCCCGACGACCCCAACCAGCCCGAAATCGAAGTCCGCGAGCTGATGGTCAAACAAGGTTTCGCGAAAGCGATGGGCCTGGGAGTGTCGAAAGAAGAATTCGCGACGATCAAATCGTGGGAGAACGAAGCGAAAGCCGCGGAAGTCGGCATCTGGGGCGTGAAGAACGAAGTCAAGCTGCGGGAGGAAGCGAAGCTCTTCTGCGCTTCAAGCAACAGCAAAATCTACCACCGCAGCGAGTGCAACATCGCCAAGCGCATCAGCGCCGCGAACCTGCACGAGTATGCAACGGCGGAAGAGGCGGAAGCGGTCGGGTTAAAACCATGCGCGACTTGTTTGGGGAGGAAGAAGTGAGTACAATTCAGGCCAGGAGAATGATCGTATGTCTCAAACAATTGATGTCGTCGATAACGACAAATATGCGGAAAAACTTGCTCGCGCCCATTTCCAGCTTGAGCCCGGAATTTCATTGATCGCGCAACTCGAATCTTCGAACGATGCGGAGTCCGACGAACCGTTGAAGCTGCTGGAAGTAAATTCAAATAGTCTTCCGATGGGATTGCATCCCGTTCAATTTCCGCCTGTGGTTGACGCCGGAAGATGGCATCCGTCGGTGATCATTCTTGAAGTTGCGCCCGAAGAATTTAAAGAGATTCAAAAAAATCCCGCGCTGCTCCCCAACGGATGGCGCATGGGCCGCCAATTTAAACGCACGCAAAAAAGGCAGGCGAGATGGCATCCGCGAAAGAATGGTCGCTAGCCTATGCCAAACAGGCGCGAGCCGATTTCAACGCGCGGGTTTGTTTATTCGACATGAATCGAGGAGCGATTCGCACTCCGCCCGGCATTGCGGTTCCGTCGTGTCATCACCTCATGCTTTTGCAAATGTCCTGCGAAAAACTCTGCAAGGCGCATTTGTGTGCGAAGGGCACCAATCCCGACGACCTAACCGGCTCGCATGCTTATGTTGCCAATGTGCTGCCCACAATCTTTCGAATGCAGTTTGCACGTCATTTCGATCGAAACCTTCGCTCCCAAGCCAGATTTGTCCGAAGAGTAAGCCACCTTGCAAGGCAAATTGAGTTGCTTGCGCCGGCGGTTCGCGATGGCGGGAGACGGATGGACAACTGCGAATATCCCTGGGAGGATGCCGCTGGGCATGTTGTCGTTCCGGCGGAGTATTCATTCCCCAATATGAATATACTCAAGGTACACGAAGGCGTTCTTTTTCTAAAATTGATCGAGAAGTCAATCGATCAACTTTGCGTTCGATCCCCTTCGCTATGAATCCAATGTACAGCGAAATCATTGACGTCGCCGTCATCGGCGCCGGCGGCGCCGGATTCCTCGCCGCCATCGCCGCCGCGCGCGCGGGGGCGAAGACGGTGCTCTTCGAGCGCATGAAAACGCCCGCGAAGAAAATCGTCATCTCCGGCGGCGGGCGCTGCAATTTCTCGAACACGCTCGATGCGCGCAAATTCGTGCGCCTTTTCGGCGACAAGAACGCCTCCAAGCTCGGCAACGCGCTGCGCGCGTTTTCGAACGACGACCTCATCGCGCTGCTGAAAAATTATGGGGTCGAAGGCCAGGTCGAACGCAACTATCGCCTCTACACGAAAAGCGGCCGCGGCGCCGATGTCGTAAAAGCGCTCAGCGCCGAATTGCAACGCGCTGGCGGAACGCTTGAACTGCAAGCGCGCATCACGAGGATTCAGAAGCCCACCGCGGAAAATGGCGCGGACGTTTTCGAACTCCACGGAAGTTTTCACGAAATCGAAGGCGTGCGCCGCGCTAAATGCGTGATCGTCTGCACCGGCGGCTTAAGCTATCCCGTCACCGGCTCGACCGGCGACGGCTACGCCTGGGCGCGCGAGTTCGGCCACTGCGTCACGCCGCTCCGTGCCGCGCTCGTCGGCCTCACCGCCGCCGAGCCATGGACGAAATCGCTGCAAGGCCTCGCGTGGCCCGACGCGCACGTTTCCCTATGGCCAAATTCGCCGCTACAGGGCAAGCCGCTCAACGTTGAGCGCGCCGAAATCCTTTTTACACACTTCGGCATCTCCGGCCCCGCGATTCTCGACACCTCGAACGCCTTCGTCGCGTCCGGCCTGCCAAAAGCGACACTCACGATCGACTACTTTCCAGACGAGCCGCGCGAGAAGCTCGACGCGCGCCTGCTGGAGCGGTTCAAACAATTTCCGAACCGCAGCCCCGCGCGCGCGCTCGAAGGCCTGATGCCCGTGCGCCTGCTCGACCACTTCGAACAGCAACTCGGCGCGGACGGCCAAACGGCGGTGTGCCGCCTGCCCAAAACCGCGCGCCTGAAGCTGCTCGATCTGCTCAAATCCACGCGCCTGACTGTGACCGGCACGCGCGGGATGGAATTCGGCGAAGTCACCGCTGGCGGCGTCGAGTGGGACCAGATCGATCCGGCCACGATGGAATCGAAGCTCACGCCGGGCCTGTTTTTCGCAGGCGAAATTCTCGACCTCGCAGGCCGCTGCGGCGGATTCAATTTGCAGGCGGCGTTTTCGACGGGGTATTTGGCGGGGGAATGCGCCGCGAAGAAGATCGTGGCGCGTTAATTCTCAAATAGGCGTGCCAGGCCGCTCAACGCATAGCCGAGCGGAAAACACAACAAGCCGATGCGCAGCGGCCAATTTAATATGGACAAACTGATCCCGGCGTCGTGTCCGAAGAATAGCGCCTCGTCGATGTAGCCACATAGGGCAAAAAAGTTATCGTAACATACGATCACAATCGAGATCGAAACCAGTGTTCCGACCGCGATCACGCCCAGGCTTTTGCATAACAATCCCGCCGCAAACGCGATTTTAACATGGCTTCGGCTGTGGCCCTTGCGCGCGGCAAAGAGGAGGCAAAAAGTAAATCCCGCGGCGAGTGTAAGCGCCACACTCACGCCGGATGGAAGGAACGACCGTGGCCAGACAGCGCGGTACGCCGCCATGCACAACGCCGCGAAAAATGAAATCGCGATCAAATCGACGAGCGAGAGATGCCAATGCCCGCCGAAGCTTTCGGGCGCGGCGCGGTGGCATTTGATCAGCGTGCCGGCCGAAACCGCCGAAAGCAGCAGCGTGCATACTGGCCACCAGTAAACAGACATTTCAATTGGGCCTGGCGGGCCATATTGCAGGCACAGCAGTGCAAAAGTCAAGCTTCCGCCAAAGCCTGCGGCCAGCATAAACCAACACACGCTTTTGAGGTGCTGGCGGCTCATGGCGCGACCGCCTCCGCTTGCACACGCGCGAGGCGCTTCTTGGCCCAATGAAGCAGCAGCAATCCGACGGGCAGGCTGAGCAGCGCGAGCCGGATTGCAAGCAAGCTCCACGCTGGCATTGCTATTCCAACTCTGTCCCCGCCTCCAACGATCCACCAGCACTCCGCAAGCACCGCCGAAAGCGCACTCCAGAGCCGATCTGAAAGCGGGCCAAATAAACTCATGCTTGCGAACAGTGCAAAAACGCTGGCAAAGTTGATCAAAATTGCGCCTATCGTCATCGTTCCATAAAACGCCAGCGCCAACGCCAGCGCGTAATGAATTCGCAAAAGCAGCGCCCCGCATCCCATTCGTGCTGCGAACAACAGACAGACCAGAAATCCAATACTCAAGAGCATCGATTGCCGAATGCCGACACGAATAAACGTGTTGCGCCCGGCTAGGTACCAGAGAGACATGATTACCGCGGCGAAGAGCGCAACCGCGTAAAAATCAAGAATCGAAAGATGCCACTTTCCCGTCCAATTCGGCGGCTCGCGGCGATAGGCGGCACGCAATCGGAAAATGGCGAGCGGCAGCAGGATTAACGCCGCGATGGCAACTCCGATGGTCCATGCACTGAAATAACTATCGAGTCTGTTGTGCAGCATAATGGCGGAGGCTATGTGATTGACGATCTGCCCCGCGCTCACGGCAAACACCACCCACCAGAATTTCTTCACGGCCGATGTTTTCATCAAAATATGCTACTCGCTGTTCCTCTTCTTCGCCTCCAACAACCGCTGCATAGTCTCCTCCGGCGCGTTTTCCATCTGTTTGGGCACGTGCAAAAAACTCTTCGTAAACCAGGTTAACACGCAGCCCGTGACCAGACTCAGCGCGCCGAGCAGATACAGGCCCAGCGTGCGCAGACTGGCCAGCGACCTGCGGGGCAGGCCGTCTCCGTCGAGCAGATGCGGGTCCGGTTCGGGCGGGCGCATTTCGACAATGACTGGCGAGAACAATCCAATCACAATGAACAGCACGCCCAGCGCGCCGAGCAGGCGCATGCGCGAAAGCTCGTGGCCCATGCGCGCGTTTTTCAACACCAGCGCCGTAAAACACAAACCCATCAGCAGCGCCAGCAGCACGCCCACGAGCATCGTTTTGCGCGAACAAAACTCATTGGCCATCAGCATCAAGAGGCCGGTGACCCACGAGCAGATCAGCAGCTCGCGCAGCGTCACCTGCCAGCGGCCTTGCAGCACGGGTGCGCGCGGTTCATCGTTGGAATCGGGCAGCGGCATAAATGTGATGCAGGCGCGAAGCCTGCCCCTCAATGATGCAGGCTGGAAGCCGGCACCACAACGCTCATGCTGGAGCGCCGAAGCGGCTTGTCAATGGCAGATGAGCAGCGCCACTCCCGCCAGCAGGAACAATTGCACGACCACGCCGGCCATGATCGTGAAAATGATTCCGATCATGAGTGCGAAGGCGGCAACCCATTTCTCCACCCCAGTAATGGTCACGTCCGTGCGCGACACAAACAGCATCGACGCGGCGTAGGCCAACACGATCAACAGCGAGGACGCCGCGCCCACTCGCGCAAAACTCTCCGGCGAGAGCTCGCGCACCGCCGCCATCGTCGCGCCCGCAAAGAACACAATCGCGAGCAAATCGCTCAAGCGCAATTGCCAGCGGCCGGTCCATTGCGCGGGCGTTTCGGCGTACAGGCGTTTGAGATTGCGCACGGCGGCAATCCCGAGAAGCACTTCGCCGAAAATCCAAATCAGCACAATCGGGGACACCGCGCCCAAACCCGAATCGAGCAGCGCGATTATGCCCGCGGCGCAGCCGATGAGCGTCATCCCGGCGCACGACGCAAGCAGAAACCACCAGAACGCTTTGGAGTTTTTCATGGCGCGCGCGGTACCGGATTGCGTCGGAATTATCGGTAGAATAATCGAATCATCGCCATAAGTACAAAGAGCTGCACAAAAAAGCCCAGCCCGCCGAAGATGACCGTCGCGCCGAGCCAGCCCAGTGCTTCAAACCATTTGTCCAGCGTGCCCTTGCTGCCCGTGCGCGCCGCGAACAACAGCGCCGCGGT
Source organism: Planctomycetota bacterium (assembly GCA_035308565.1). GTDB lineage: Bacteria > Planctomycetota > SZUA-567 > H5-PLA8 > H5-PLA8 > JANXLS01. Next base: position 22,529 of record DATGGK010000271.1, read on the forward strand.
CCACGCTACGCCGATGCCAAACGAAATTGGCACTCCTTCGTAAAGAAAATGATCGCGCTCCAAATTGTCCTGCGCGTTGGATAGCATCGCCGCTTTGAAAAGCGCCATGCTCAGCCCGGTCAGAATCACAATCGAAAGCAAATCGATCAGCGACAATTGCCAGCGGCCGGTCCAGCCGGACGGTTCTTCGCGGTAGCAGCGCCGGAGTTTGAAAAGAGAAAGCGTGACGAGCAGCGCGTCGAGCGCGAACCAGAGCGCGAAGAGGTATCCCTCGCCGTGGTTGTACCCAAACAGCAGATTCCAGACGAAGCAATAGCCCATCACCGCGCACACGACGGCGCTGGAGACGAGCAGCAGCCACCAGTTGAGTTTGCGGGTGGAGGGGGGCATGATGCAGCATCAACGCGACATCTTGACAGGCACGATTTCAACCGGCGGGGCTTCAAGTTTGCCGGTCCAGGCTTGGACGGGCTTGCGCTCGCATTCGCCTTTCGTCGTCAAATTCTCGCACGAGATCACGACCGAGCATTTCCCGCTCGGCAGACCGTCGGCTTTTCGCAGATTGATCCAAGAATGTTGCGGATGAAGGAATACAGTTTTTCCTGGTGCGAGCCGCTCACAGTACATCGTCAGCGAACGATCAGTATCGCGTTTCCACAAGACAATCTCGCTGATTTTGCCGTTTGAATCGGTCACCTGCGCTTTAACGAAATCATACGTCATTGGAGACGGAACATAGATATCTTTGTCGGTCGTGTTATTGACGGCGAAGATCAATGAACACCGATCGTCTGACGCCTTGTAACATTCCTTCGCCCACGCTTTCAATCCGTTGACGGGTGCCGACCATTTGCGTGCCGCCAGTTCACGCAGAGTTTTCTTAACCGTATCGAGTTCACGCATGTCTGAAAGATCATGGCTGCGCGAGGCAATTTTTTCACCGCCCTCCGTAAGAATCAGCCAAATGCCCGAATCGCCTACGCGACGCGTATGAATAATGGTGGCTGTGAGAGCGCCGAGGCGAATTGGAACAACGAACTTAATGGATTCCGCCTGCGCCCCTTTCAAATTTTCTTTGATCGCAACCGTGGCAACGCCGTAAATCGTGGGGACGAAGTAATGAGTTGCACTAGGCTGCACGAAATCGCTTTCCTTAATCTCGATGATTTCGCCGACAACAACATGTTCGGCAAGATCGAGCTGCGCCTCAAATGGCTCGCTGCCTGAGCCGGCAAAGGCACTAATTGGATGCAACAGGACCAGGCAGGCCATCGCGAATATGGAACGACCCTTCATAGCGCCCTCCCGGCGATTACCGTCTCCCCGCCTTGCTTGCCTTCCTTCGCACCTCTGTGCCCCAGCGTGAAAAAAGCTACTCCCCTCCCGCCGCCAAATACACCTGCCCGCCCCGCTGCTTGAATTCTTCCGCCTTCTCCTCCATCCCGCGCTTGAGCGCCTCCTCTTCCGCCAGCCCCAGCGCATCGGCGTAATCGCGCACGTCCTGCGTGATTTTCATCGAGCAAAAATGCGGGCCGCACATCGAACAGAAATGCGCGGTCTTCGCGCCTTCCTGCGGCAGCGTTTCGTCGTGGTACGCGCGCGCGGTGTCGGGGTCGAGCGACAGATTGAACTGGTCCTCCCAGCGGAATTCGAAACGCGCTTTGCTCAGCGCGTCGTCGCGCGTCTGCGCGCCGGGGAAACCCTTCGCCAGATCGGCGGCGTGCGCGGCGATTTTGTACGCGATCACGCCCTCCTTGACATCCTCGCGATTGGGCAGGCCGAGGTGTTCCTTTGGCGTCACGTAGCAAAGCATCGCGCAGCCGTACCAGCCGATGTTCGCCGCGCCGATCGCGCTGGTGATGTGGTCGTAGCCCGGCGCGATGTCGGTCGTGAGCGGGCCGAGCGTGTAGAACGGCGCTTCGTAACAATCGCGCAGCTCTTTGTCCATGTTTTCCTTAATGAGCTGCATGGGAATGTGGCCCGGGCCTTCAATCATGACTTGGACGTCGTGCTTCCACGCGATCTGCGTCAGCTCGCCGAGCGTCTGCAGTTCGCCGAATTGCGCGGCGTCGTTGGCGTCGGCGATCGCACCGGGGCGCAGGCCGTCGCCGAGACTGAAACTCACGTCGTAGGCTTTCATGATCTCGCAAATTTCGTCGAAGTGCGTATAGAGGAAACTTTCCTGATGGTGCGACAGGCACCACTTCGCCATGATCGACCCGCCGCGCGAGACGATGCCGCAGACGCGGCGCGCGGTGAGCGGGATGTAACGCAGCAAGACGCCCGCGTGGACGGTGAAGTAATCGACGCCCTGTTCAGCCTGTTCGATCAGCGTGTCGCGGTAAATTTCCCAGGTGAGTTCTTCGGCTTTGCCGCCGACTTTTTCAAGCGCCTGATAAATCGGCACGGTACCGATGGGCACCGCCGCGTTGCGGATGATCCATTCGCGCGTTTCGTGGATGTTGCGGCCGGTCGAAAGGTCCATGATCGTGTCCGCGCCCCAGCGCGTGCCCCAAACCATTTTTTCGACTTCCTCTTCGATCGACGACGCGACCGCCGAGTTGCCGATGTTTCCGTTGATCTTCACACGGAAATTGCGGCCGATGATCATCGGCTCAAGCTCCGGATGATTAATATTCGACGGAATGATCGCGCGCCCGCGCGCGACTTCGTCGCGCACGAATTCAGCCGTGATTTGATCGGGAATCGCCGCGCCCCACGAGTCGCCGCGATGATGGACGGGGAAGCCCATTTTCTTCAGTAACGCCTGTTTTTCGCGCTGAAGCTTAGGATCCCACAGCGCGTTTTCGCGAATAGCGACGTATTCCATTTCCGGCGTGACGATGCCTTTGCGGGCGTAGTGCATTTGCGAAACGTTGCGTCGGCCTTTGGCGCGCAGCGGCCGCTTTTGTGGTGCGGGCGGCCCGCCTGCACGGTCAAAGCTGAAGCGCAGGTGATCAATCTTCCGATCCGCGAGTCGCGCCTGCGTATAAGCGCTCGTCTCCGTACTCAATTCTTCGGAATCGCCGCGCGCTTTGATCCATTCTCCGCGCACGGATTTCAGTCCGCGCCGAATATCGATGGCGACGTCAAGGTCCGTGTAGGGCCCGGACGTGTCGTAGACGGTGATGGCCGCGTTGGGCGTGTGCTTCTCGCCGTCTGGCGCATGGATGATCGTCGGACCGACGGCGATTTCGCGCATCGGGACGCGGATGTCGGGATGGCGCGTGCCCTTCACGTAGATCTTCTTCGACGCAGGCAGCGGGCCGCAACTGATCTTGGCATCTTCCGCGGGGGCGGTGTCGGCTTTTTTGTTTTTGATGACGGCTTCGGCGATGGTGGTCATGGGTGTTTCCTCTTTAAAAACTCTCACGCAAAGGCGCAGAGGCGCAAAGTAAGGCGCAAAGAACGGCAAAGAATGAAAGGAGGAAAGAGCGTGGGCGCCAAAGTGTGCGATCGAACGCGGGGGCGCGAATCGTTCTTTGGTCAGCGCACTTGCCTCCGCCAGCATGATCTGGATCAGGTTCCGAGGGTTCTCTCAGGTGCGCGAATTCTTCGCGCGCCACCCCTAGTGCTCTGGGCGTATTTGGTTGTCTGGGAGAAAGCGTAGCACATTCGAACCGCGACCGCAAGGGAGCGGTGGAGATTCAAGATTCGCGGCGCAGTTCGCCGGCTACTTCGGCCCGCCCTTGTCCGCCGCGACGCGCGCGCGCGGATTGAAGCACCATCGCCCACCTGCCTGTTTTTCGAATTGCATAAACGACTTGTCGTCAATCGAAAAGCGCACGTACGCAATGTCGCCGTCTTTCCCTTCCACTTTTTTGCTCTTGTCGATTTTGGCGATGAGCGCGAGCGTGGTTTTTCGGCCTTCGACTTTCGCCGGTTCGGTCTTGCTGGCGGCCACGGCGGCTTCGAGCGTTTTGTATTTGTCGAGCGTGCGTTTGGTCGAATCGGGCGTCACGACCCAGGTAATGAAATAGGCGTAATCTTCAGCCTCCAGAGCTTTCGCCATCGTATCGAGTGCATGCTCGGCGGTGTCCTGCGGGTATTTTTCAGGATCGGGCTTGGGTTCGTCGAGCGCGGAGGCACTGAATGCGCCGACGATAATTACGAGGATAATCGCAAAGCGGCCTAACATGATCTTTCCCCCCGGAAGATTAGCACATGGTAATTGCAAGCGGGCAAATAGAAAATGCCAAATGACAAACGACAAATGCCCAATGACAAATGGGATCACTCCCCGGCTTCGCCCTGAAATTCCTCCGGCGGCCACCAGGTGAACGCGCGTTTGTTGTCGATCAAACCCCAGCGCGAGATGAAACCGCGGCAGTCGATGTGCACGTGGCTGCGCACGGATTCGTCGCCGCTCCATTCGTACAGTCCAATGCCGCCGGGGACGACGGCGCCTTCGAGCTCCAATTCGCGGCAGGCGTTGGCGATGATCAGGCCGTCTTTGCGGTCGAGCTTGCCGTCGCCGTTGAGGTCGTCCATATGGTGGTCGTTGTTTTCGTCGATGTAAATGTCGATGCCATCACCGTAACAATGACGGCTGTACGCGGCACCGTGGATCTGGCGGTTGTAATCCGGCGTGCGGAAACCGCTGGTCACGGCGAAGCGCGTTACCTTCACTCCTTTCTGGCGCAGGCGTTCGCGCAGCTTGACGAGCTTGTCGATCAATTCCATGCGCAGCGGCAGCACATCAGTGTGGCGTTCAGTGGTGAAAACTTTGTGGCCGTCTTTGTCCGTGTAATCTTTGAACGCGATCAACTGCCCCAATTCAAAATCGGGACCGAGGCGCAGCTTCGCGGTTTCCGGCGTGAGTTGCGCGAAGAAGCGCGGGACTTGATAAAGGCCCGCGTGTTCGCGCACGAGTTTCGACGTGGATTTGGTTGGATCGAGATAGCCGCCGATGGATTTGCCGTTGACGCTCAGCAGCGTGCGGTCGCCTTTCGCGCTGATTTCGGCTTCGGCGAGGACGAGGATGTCGAGCGCGAGCGGCGGTTGTAATTCGGAGCTTGAACTGGCAGGCGCGAGATTGCCGCTCCTTTGCGCTCGCGGTTCGTTCGGCGATGAATTCCACGTGAGGTGGTACAAGCCCGGTTGGCGCGGCGTGTGAAGAATCTGTCGCGCGGCGCTGGGGTCAGTCGAAATGCGACCGCCATTTTGAAGCCACATTACTACGCTGCTCTCGTCAAATGCGCCGCCAATTTCAGCCGGCTGAGCCGCGACGGAGAAATCTGCGCCCGGCGGTACAAAGAGCGGTTTGTTCAGCGGATGAGTGCCGGCGAATTGCGGCGCTCCGCCCAAATTGTTTCCAAGCAGTTCAATCTGCCACTCATTCATGGTGGTGGCGGCCGGCTGCGAAAGGGAAGGCGATGACGCGCTACTGGATGAGCGATGAAATAAAAGCGACAGCATCCACATCGCAAATAAAAACGCGGCCGCGCCGCCGGCGATGAGCCAGACTTTTCGCGGAATCGCGCGGACAGAATTGACAAGCTGAAGTTGCATTGAGGCCCCCCGTGCCGGATAGTTGCGACCCATAATGTATCGGCACGCGGAATGTCCTGGTTGAGTGTGCACGTGACTGGAAAGCAAATCGCAAAAATTTCCCCAAACCAAATCTTCACCTCTCGCTTTGCCAGTGTACACTTAATGCAGACTTGGCATCGGGCGCCCCACTCGTGATTCGCATGATTCGTTTTATCCCACTGTTCGTTTTCGCATCCGTGTGGTTCGCCCACGCCGCCGAGCGCCCCGTCGATTTCAACCGCGACATCGCACCCGTTCTCTCGAACACCTGTTTTAAATGCCACGGCCCCGACGGCAAGGAGCGCAAGGGCGGCACCAAAGCGCACCCGTTGCGCCTCGACACGGAAGACGGCGCGACGGCGGATTACGCCGGCTCGATTCCGATCGTGCCCGGCCATCCCGAAAAGAGCGCGCTTGTCGCGCGTGTGACGAGCACGGACGCCGATGAAATTATGCCGCCGCCAAAGAGCGGCAAGTCGCTTAATCCACAACAAATCGAACTCCTGAAAAAGTGGGTGGAGCAAGGCGCCAAATACGCGAAGCATTGGTCGTATGTGAAGCCCGCGCGCCCCGCATTGCCGGAAGTAGGGCGCGTCTCCGGCGCGCCCGATTGGCCGCGCAACGGCCTCGACAATTTCATCCTCGCCCGCCTCGAAAAAGAAAACCTCAAGCCCCAACCCGAAGCCGACCGCTATGCGCTGATTCGCCGCGTCTCGCTCGACGTCACCGGCCTTCCGCCGACCATCGAAGAAGTCGATGCGTTCGTGAACGACAAAAGCCCCGACGCCTACGAAAAACTCGTGGACCGCTTGCTGGCGAAACCGGCGTACGGCGAGCATTGGGCGCGCCTGTGGCTGGATCTCGCGCGCTACGCCGATTCCGGCGGCTACGCCAGCGACACGCCCCGCACGATATGGGCCTTCCGCGATTACACGATCAAATCGTTCAACGAAAACAAGCCGTTCGACCAATTCACCGTCGAACAAATCGCCGGCGATTTGCTCCCCAATCCAACCGACGAGCAACTCATCGCCACCGCCTTTCACCGCAACACGATGACCAACACAGAAGGCGGCACCACGCGCGAAGAATTTCGCAACGCCGCCGTCGTCGATCGCGTCAACACCACCATGGCCGTGTGGATGGGCACCTCTTTCAATTGCGCGCAATGCCACGACCACAAATACGACCCGCTGCCGCAAAAAGATTACTTCCGCTTTTTCGCAATTTTCAACAACAGCGAAGACGCCGACCGCGCCGACGAAGAACCGACGTTTAAATTCCTCTCGCAGCAACAGGTCGAGCAGAAGCGAAAGCTCGAAGCGGAGCTTGCCGCGCTCGAGTCAAAATTGACGACGCCCACGCCCGAAACTCTGAAAAGCCAGGCCGTGTGGGAGAAAAACTTTCCGCTCGAATTGAAATGGACGCCGCTGACGGAATCGTCGATCGGCATTGCGGTCGACGGTGGAAAAACGACCGACACAGTTTCGGGAAAACTCGGCGCGGATGTCAAACGCATCAACGCCATCCGCATCGAAGCGCTGCCCGGCGGCGCGGCGAAAAATGAAAAATCTGCCGTCGTCACGCGCGTACATGCGTCAATTGTTCCGCCTGCGGCAACAAGCATCGAAGGGCAGTTCGTGCGCGTCGAATTGTCCGGCAAGGCGACCCACTTGATGCTCGCTGAAGTGCAGGTCTTCAGCGGCGGCGAAAACGTGGCGCTCAAAGGAACCGCGTCGCAGATCAGCACCGATTACGGCGGTGACGCGAAGCGCGCCATTGACGGCAACACCGACGGCGATTACTTCAAATCGAATTCTGTTTCGCACACGGGCATCGGCGACAACTTGTGGTGGGAAGTCGATCTGAAACGCGAGCACGCTATCGAAGGCATCACTGTGTGGAACCGCACCGACGGCGGCAACGGCGCGAAGCTGAAAGACGCACATGTGATCGTGCTGGATAAAACTCGCAGCGAGGTATGGCGCGGCGAAATCAAAGACCCGCCCTCGCAGAGCAAGGCGCTCGACACCGGCGGCGCGCGCACGATTCAATTCGCATCTGCGCTCGCGGACGCCGAGCACAACGGCTACGACGCCGACGCCGTCGTCCGCGACGCTGACCCGAAAAACGCGAAGAACGCCAAGAAAAATCCGAAAGCCGACAAGCCCGGCTGGAACATCAATTTTGCCGACGGAAAAACGCACGCGCTGACGCTGATTGCATCCGCTCCGGCCGATGTGCCCGCGGGCGCGACGCTTCATGTCAGCATCCTTCAGGACGGGCTGCGCAAACTGGACGATGATCTTAAAGAACGCTTCCGTATTTCAACAACGTCCGACGCGCGCGCCGCGGAATGGTCCCGCACACCGGAAAATGTCGTGCAAGCAATCGTTGTTTCGCCGGACAAACGCAGCCCCGCCCAGCGCGATGAATTAACCCACTTCTATCTCTCAACCCTCGCGCCCGAATTGAAAACCGAGCGCGCGAATCTCGTCTCGCTTAAAAAGCAGCTCGACGAGATGAAACCCAACAGCGTCCCCGTCATGCGCGAATTGGCCGGCGACAAGCGCCGCAAAACCAAAATCCAATTCCGCGGCAATTATCTTTCTCTCGGCGACGAAGTCAGCGAAGGTGTGCCCGCCGCGTTTCATCCGCTCGCGCCCGGCGCGCCGGTCAATCGCTTCGCGCTCGCGAAATGGCTCGTCGATGAAAACAATCCGCTCACGCCGCGCGTCATCGCCAACCGTTATTGGGAACAAGTCTTCGGCATCGGCCTCGTGCGCACGAGCGAAGAGTTCGGCTCGCAAGGCGAACCGCCGTCCAACCCGGAGTTGCTCGACTGGCTCGCCACCGAACTGATCGCGCAAAAATGGGACATGAAAAGATTCGTGAAGCTGCTGGTCACGTCCGCCGCGTACCGCCAATCGTCGAAGGTCACGCCCGAATTGATCGAGCGCGATCCCGACAACCGCCTGCTCTCGCGCGGCCCGCGCTTCCGAATGAGCGCCGAAATGGTCCGCGACCAGGCGCTCGCGTGCAGTGGATTGCTGAGCTCAAAAATGTACGGGCCGTCCGTCAAACCGCCGCGCCCGTCCGCCGGATTGACGGCCGCGTTCGGCGGAAATCTCGATTGGGAAACGAGCAAAGGCGAAGACAAATACCGCCGCGCGCTCTACACCGAAGTCCGCCGCACCGCGCCGTACCCTTCGACCGCAACCTTCGACGCGCCCAGCCGCGAAATCTGCACGCTCCGCCGCGTGCGCACGAACACGCCGCTGCAAGCGCTCGTCACGCTCAACGATCCCGTCTACGTCGAATCCGCGCAAGCGCTCGCCCGGCGGATGGCCGCGTCCGCCGGCTCGCCGCGCGAAAAAGCAGTCGTCGGTTTCCGCGCCTGTTTGGCGCGCCCGCCGAACGAACTGGAATTGGACCGGCTCATTAAACTTTACGATGAAACGCACGTGGCATTTTTAAAGGATCTGAAGAGCGCAACGAGCCTTGCGACTATGCCGCTTGGCCCAGCGCCGGCCGGTGCGGATGTTGCCGAATTGGCCGCGTGGACGACGGTGGCGAATGTGATGATGAATCTGGACGAATTTTTGATGAAACGGTGATCACATGGGAGCGCCGCGAAAATTTCAATTTTCTCTGAGCACGCTGATGATGGCGGTCATAACAGCAGGCGCGCTGATCGGACTTTACATTTCGCAACGACGGATAAATTTGTTGGAATCGGAACTCAAGCCGTTGCACGACGACACTGTGCCCCCGAATGCGAGTGCGAAACAACTGGTGGATTTATTGGCATCACCGGTTGTGGCAAAGTACACAACCGGAGCGTCGCCCGCTCCTGATTACATTCATCCCCGCGTGCAGAAGGCGAAGGATAGGCTTATCGAAATGGGAACTGAAATTTATCCGGAATTGGCGGAACACATGTATGACGACAGATATTCATACTCCGACCACGATGTATTTTTGACGAACCAAAATGTCGGGTCGGCGATTAGAAAAGTCATGGCGATGGGAGTCGAATTTTATGGATATGGCTATAACGCCCGTATGGGTCCCAAGGCTAGTGGGCCGCACCCGTGGTTTGTTCAATTCATAAATGACGAATACGCGGATGACTATGCAAAGTACGCGACCCATGCCAAAGGACGCCCGAAAAAAGAATTGATGAAGGAGTATATAGAATGGGCGATCAAAATTGAAAAAGGATATGGATTTGCCGATCAAGTTGAGCAGAAAAAAATCCTGGGGAAGTACGAAGAAAAGTTGGCGGAATTGAGTCAGCCTTAAGCTCTGTTGGGAATGTGCAATGGAATCGAACCTCGAATTACTTCAAACGCGTACTCGCCGCCATTTCCTCAGGCAAAGCGCCGGCTTGAGCCTCGGCGCCATCGCGCTCAACGCATTGATGGGCGACGCCCGCGCCGACGGCGCCAATCCGCTCGCCCCGAAGAAGCCGCACTTCACGCCCAAAGCGAAGCGCATGATTTACCTGCACATGTCCGGCGGCCCGCCGAATCTGGATTTGTTCGACTACAAACCGGAATTGGTGAAGCGCAATGGCGAACTTGCGCCCGATCAATTCATCAAAGGCCGCACGTTTGCCTTCACCTCCGGCACGCCCAAATTAATGGGCACGCCGCACAAATTCGCCCAGTACGGCAAGAACGGCATGTGGATGTCCGACGCCATTCCGAATTTCCATAACATCGCCGACGATATTTGCCTGATCAAGTCGATGTACACGGATGAATTCAATCACGCGCCCGCCGAGCTGCTCCTTTATACAGGTTCCGCGCGCCAGGGCCGTCCGTCGATGGGTTCGTGGGTCACCTACGGCCTCGGCACGGAAAATGAGAACCTGCCGGGCTTCGTTGTGCTCATCAGCAGCGGCGTGCAGCCCAGCGGCGGACAGAATCTCTGGAGCAGTGGATTTTTGCCGTCGGTGTTTCAAGGCGTGCAGTGCCGCTCGAAAGGCGATCCCGTTCTGTACGTCTCCGACCCGGCGGGCATGGACCGCAGCCTGCGCCGCAAAACGCTCGATGCACTGCGCGATCTCAATGAAATGCAGGAGAAGGAACTTGGCAGCCCAGAAACGGTGACGCGCATCGCTCAATACGAACTCGCCTTCCGCATGCAGGCCAGCGTGCCCGAAGCGATGGACATCTCGCGCGAAAAACCCGAGACGCTCGCCGCGTACGGCGCGAAACCCGGCGAAGCGAGTTTCGCGAACAACTGCCTGCTCGGCCGACGCCTGCTCGAGAAAGGCGTGCGCTTTGTCCAGCTCTTCGATTGGGGTTGGGATTTTCATGGCACGAACGCAACGGAAGAAATCAATGCGGGTCTCACCAAAAAAATGGAGCGCACCGACAAACCCGTCGCCGCGCTGATCAACGACCTGCGCGAGCGCGGCCTGCTCGACGACACGCTGATCGTCTGGGGCGGCGAATTCGGCCGCACGCCTTTTCGCGAAGGCCGCACCGCGTCGAGCGCGCTGCTCGGCCGCGACCATTTCCCCGATTGCTTCTCGCTCTTTCTCGCCGGGGCGGGCGTCAAACGCGGATTCTCCTATGGCGAAACCGACGAACTCGGCTTCTCGATCACGCAAAACAAAGTCCACGTTCACGACCTGCAAGCGACAATCATGCATTTGCTCGGATTCAATCACGAAAAATTAACGTACCGTTTCCAGGGCCGGGACTATCGACTGACGGACGTTCACGGAAATGTCGTGAAAGATATTCTCGCCTGACTCCTGAAGCCTGACTCCTGACGCCTGACTCCTGACGCCTGGCCCCCTGACGCCTGACTCCTGTCACTGGCTACCCACGCCTTTGACGCGCATGGCCAGCGTGTAGAGACATTTGCTCGCCGTGATGAACAGCGTCTGCCGGTCTTTGCCGCCGAAACAGACGTTGGCTGTCCACGGCTCTTTCACCGGAATCTGTTCGATGCGTTTGCCGGTTTTGTCGAAGACGGTGACGCCTTTGCCGGTCAGATAGACGTTGCCTTCGCTGTCGATGGTCATGCCGTCGGAGCCCAATTCGCAGAACAATTTTTTGTTCGCGAGCGATCCGTCCGGCTGGATGTCGTAGACGTACGATTTGTTGCCGCCGATGTCGGCGACGTAGAGCGTTTTTCCGTCGGGCGTGCCGATGATTCCATTGGGCTGCTTCATCTCGCTTTCAACGCGCGTGACTGTTTTCAAATCCGGTGTGATGAAATACACGGCTTCCTTGTCCTGCTCTTTCGGGCCGCGCTTCCAATAATCGCGCTTGTAATACGGATCGGTGAGATAAATCCCGCCGTCCGGACGAATCCATACGTCGTTCGGTCCGTTGAGCAATTTGCCTTGGTAATCTTTGACGACGACCGTTGATTTTTTGTCGCTGTCGATCACCCACAATTCATTTTTCGCGTCGGCGCATGCCCACAATCGCCCCTTCGAATCGAAACACAATCCATTCGACCGCCCACACGGCTGCATGAAAGTCGAGAGCTTTCCATCAGTGCCGTATTTCAAAATGCGATCGTTCGGCTGATCGGTGAAATAGACGTTGCCGTCCGCGTCGCACGCGGGCCCTTCGGTGAATTTGCAATCGTCCACGACTTTTTTCAATTCAGCGCCGGGTGCGATGATGCTTTCGCCGGCCATGGTGGACAGCGCGATCATTGAGAATGTGACGATGCAAAAGAGTTTCATCAGCGTGCCTTTCGAAGAAGTGATAGATATTATTTTATGAATACATCAGCTTGGCGCCGCGCGCACTAATTTTCAGAGCCTGCCAGCCGCGCGATGCTATCTTTCAAAATCTTCTCGCTTCCGACGCCCGTTAGCGACATGCTCGGTTCGTAGCCGCCCTCGGCCAGCGCGGAATCGACGCAGATGTAACCGGGACCGCCTTCGCCATAGGACGCCACGGCGACGAATTGAGTGGGCTGAATCTTTTGCGCGTACAATTGGTACTCGATGAACGCTTCGCCGGGAAGATGCATCAGCGTCACCGGCCCCATGCGCAGCGCGCTGACCTCAATGGACGGTCGCGTCTTCAAACGATCGTACCACGCGAGAAACAGAGCGGCTTTGATGCGCGGCAGCGCAAGCGCTTTCGAATCTTCAAGTGTCTTCTGAAGCTTCGCCGCCTCGAATTCCGGCTCCGTGCGCGGCGTAAACACGACGCCGGCCGTGGTCCAGCGCATTTCAGTGAGCGGCACGCGCCGTGTGCAGGCGATGGCGCCTTTCATTCCGGCGTAGAGACGATCGGTCAGCGCGACGCGGTCGGCGGGCGTGCCCGTGTTGTATTTGCCAGCGGTGATGTCGCCGGCGCAGCCGTTGAAATAAATCTGCGGGATATTTTCTTCGCGTTCGAGCCTCGCACGCGCAAGGCCCGCGGTGTCGGACGTCACGCGGCCGTCGCCGTAGTAACTCATCGGATGGCTCGCATAATAATGGAGGCGCACCAGCGGCGCATCACGGTCGTAAAACGTGATTGAGCGCAGCCACGGGTCGATCACGCCTTCCGGCGCTTCGCGCGCGGCGGCGGCTTTCATGGCGCTGTAGCGCACAAGAATTCTGCCGTCGGGAAGTTTCACACGTCGGTTCGATGCGAACTGTTCGACTTTCGCTTTGCCAAAACCGATGTGTGTGACAGGGTGCATCAGCGCACAGACGTGGCGCACCGAGGCCGCGACGCGATCTGCGACTTCGTCAAAGAATTTCAAATTCAAATTCGCCGGCCCGTGATATTTGTCGAGCAGCAGTTGCGCGTTAATGTCGGAAAGCGGCGCGTTGTGCTGATGGACGCAATGCACGGTGACTTGCGACACCGGCACGTTTGTAGCCTGCGCGATTTTTTCGCAAAACATATCGTGGCAGGCGCCATGCAAACGGCACCAATCCAGCGCGCAAATGACGTAGCGCGTGCGGCCGTCGGAAAGAACGATTCCTTTTGCGAAGAGCGGATCGTCCACGACTTCGGTGGGTTTGATCCATCCACCGCAGCAGGGATGGCCGATGGGCGGCGTGGCGTCGCAGCAGAATGTGGCGAGCGAGAATTCTTGATTTGAGGCGTTTGGTTCGCAGCGATTTGATTCGCAGCCTCCCAACAGCAAAATGAGGGAGACGGCAATTGAGCGTGTGCGCATAGATTCTCCTTCTCTGGTGGGACAGACATTCCTGTCTGTCAGCGCCGGCAGACAAGAATGTCTGCCCCACCTGCACAACCAGGGGCTAAAAGCCCGTGTTACTTTTTTCCGAGCGTTCGAATGTACTCCATCAAATCCGCCATGGCTTGAAAATCGACGCTGGATTCCAAGCCTTCCGGCATCGGCGAGCGCGTGCTCGACAGCATCGTCTTGATTTCGGAACGCAGAATCACGCTGGTTTCACCGAGCGCGCGCTTGAGTGTGACGCTCGACGCGCTTTGGCTTGCGAGAATGCCTTCGAGCACGCGGCCATCGGTGGTGACGATGGTTTGCAAACAATACTGCGCGGCGACTTCGCGGTTCGGGTCGAGAATGTGAACGAGCAGTTCGTCGGGGCCGCGGTGCGCGACGGTTTCGAGATCGGGGCCGAGATCGTGGCCGGCGCCAGCCGCGCGGTGACAGGACGCACAGATTTTTTGAAAGACGGCCAGGCCGCGCTGCGTGTCGCCCTTCAACGCAAGCGCTGGCTGATACTTCTCGATGATGGATTTGCGATCGACGCTTTGTTCTTCGATCAGCGCCGCCGCGCGCTCTTTGAAATGCGCGCGCAATTGCTTGCGAATCTCGGCGCTCAGTTCATTGGGCGCGATTTTCTTCTGCTCGACGGCCTCCATTAATGGTTGCAAGCGCGCCGGGCGGTTGAACCAACTTTTTAGCGCTTCGCTGCGCAACGCGGGCGCGAGCGACTTCCACGATTCGATCAATTGCGCGCCGATGGCGGGATCGTCGAACGACGAGAGCACGCGCAGCGACGCGGCCTGGATTTCGATGCTTTCATTTGGCGCGATCAAAGCGGGCAGGCTTTCCTTCGCGGTTTTCGCGTCGCCATAGGCGAGCAGGCGAATGGCGTCGAGTCGCTTGGCGTCGGCTTCGCCGCGATTTTTTGCGGTGACGGCGGCTTCGGTGAAGATAGATTGAAGTTCCGGATGTTTGTCGAGCAGGCGCGCGCCTTTGCGGCGCATGCCGTCGGCGAGGCCGGTGAGGGCGGCGGTGGATTTTGTGGCGGCGAGCGCGGCGGCGATTTCATTCGCGTCGTTGCGCGCGCCGATGGTGAAGGCGAGGTCGTGAACGAAAGCGGCATTGGCGTTGGGAGCTGCGGCGAGAAGATCGGCGGAACATTTTGCGCTGGAACTTAAGATCGCTGCGCGCAGCCAAATATCGCTGCCGCTTTTCAATGCTAGTCGTGCGAGCGCGGCGGCGGCGGTCGCGTCATCCAGTTCGCCCAATGTCAGTGCGAGTTGAAATTGAACGCGCGGGTTGGAATCTTCGAGCGACAAAAGCTGAGCTTTGAGTTGGGAATCAGGAGGGGATTCGGCGAGGCGCAGCGCTTGTTCGCGAACGTCGGGCGATTCGTCGTGCAGAGCGGCTGAGATTATTTCCGGACGGAGCGCGGAGAGACCGTCGAGCGCCCAAAGCGCGGCGGCGCGCGAGGCGGGGGAGGAGATTCGTGCAGGCGGGACGCCTGCACCACGGGGCTGCTGCGCGGCAAGCGCTTCGAGCGCGGGCACAATTGATTTGTCCTGCCGCTCGAAAATCAGCCGCGCCGCCGTTTCGCGTGACCACGAATTTTCGTTTCGCAGCGCATCGACCAATTCGGCGGCCGTGTAGGCGCTCATGTGAGGCAAATTCGCTTTCGGCGCGTTCTTCGCCGTGATGCGCCAGATGCGCCCGCGGCCGTTGCTGTTGAGGTCGAGGGTTTGTTTAATCCGGTCGGGAATCGATTCGGGGTGTTCGATGCATTCGCGCGTCATGTCGCAGATGTACAGCGCGCCGTCGGGGCCGTTGGCGAAATTGACGGGACGAAAAGAAATGTCGGTGGAGGTGAGAAATTCGGAACCTGGATCGACGCGGTCGGCGCGGAACGTCGCGCCATTTGGCGTGAGCGTTTTGCGATGGACAAGATTGCCGGCGACTTCGCCGATGAACAAATTGCCGTAATATTGTTTGCCCATCGCGGTGCCGCGGTACATCGTGATGCCGGTCGCGGAGGTGAAATAGCCGGCGGCTTTCCCTCCGTATTCGAGCAGGCCGGGGGATTCGCCGCTGAGGCGCATTTGGGTGCGCAGCACGCGCCACTGCTCGACGGGACTGGTACGGAAGACGGGAGCGGCGTCGCCGTCGGAGGCGATGTTTGCGACGGCGGAGGCGACGGGCAGAAACGGGTTGCGCTTGAGGTAGCGTTCTTCGAGGACGATGTGACGCGCTTGCACGGAATTGCTGCAGACGAAGCGGCGGCCGAAATCGTCGAAGGTCAATCCGAATTGGCCTCCGCCGGTGATGGCTTCGCATTCGCCGCTCGGCAGAAATCTAAAATCGCGTCCGCTGATTGAAATTTCGGGCAGCTCGGGTTTGAGCAGCGATTTGATTTTTCCGCCGTTGCCGCCGCTGGCGCAGACGAATTGATTTTCCTGGCCCCATTTAATGTTGTTGAGCAGCGCTTGCACATTTTTGTTGCCGAAGCCGGTGAAAAGTTCCTGCATTAAATCCGCCTTGCCGGTCCCCTTCGTATCTTTGAAATACCAGATCGACGGCGCGGCGGCGACGAGCACGCCGCCTTTCCAGCACGCAATGCTCGTCGGCCAGACGAGGCCATCGCAGAAAATTTCGCTGCGGTCGTATACGCCGTCGCCGCGAGTGGATTCGAGCAGCCGGATGCGCCCGCGACCGAGGCCGTGCGCAATCGGGTAGTCGATCATCTCCGCGACGTAAAGCCGGCCATCTTCATCGAAAGCCATGTCCACCGGATCGACGACGAGCGGTTCGGCGGCGACGAGTTCGATGCGCAGGTCGGGCGGGAGTTGGAAAGTGGCGAGAGCTTCTTGCGGCGTGAGGCGCGGCGCGTGTTGGATTTCGGCGGCGTGAATGAGCAGAGTTGCCGCAGCGGCCAGAAACATGAGCAGCGAAAGGCGCATGGCCGCATAATACGAGCGCGCGGATTCTTTCGCAATGCAACGGGCCGGGTTTGAATACGATCTTTCGCGGAGTAAAGGCGACTGTGTTGCGCACGCTTTGAAATCCTGATAAAGTTCAGCGTTCTGAACGCAACTTTTGAAGGGTATGCCGCGAGTGGCTGAATTAAGCGAAATATTGCCTGACGATGCGCCGGCGCAAGCCGCGGAACCTGAATTCCGGCCGAAAGGCTATTGGGATCTGGTGCTGGTGCAGTTTCGCAAAAACAAAATCGCGGTCGTAAGCCTGTACACCATCGCGGTGCTGTTTTTGGTTGCGGCGTGGGCGCCGGTGCTGGCGAATGGGAAACCGTTTTTGTGGCGCAAAGATGGCGTGACCACTTATCCGTTGCTGCATGATCTGGCCGCGCCAGAGAATGGCATCGATTGCGTCTTCAATTACCTTTTGTTCTCGACGATCCTGGTGCCGATCGCGTTGATCGGGCGATGGCTGTGGAACAGAAAGGCGCCGCACAAAATTGCAGCGTGGAAATTTGTCATCCCGGCGCTGGTGCTGGCGCTCGTGCCGTTTTTCACGGTGAAGTGGCACGAAGATGCCCTGCATTATCCCGAGCTTGCCGCGTCGCTGGACGCCTCGAAGGGTGACACGAGCATTTTCACAGTCTACCGGCGCGATCCCATTTCGCCCAGGCCGGCAGACGCGCTCAGCGAGCCGACGCGCAAAAACTGGCTGGGCACCGACAAGGACGGGCGCGACGTGCTTGCGCGGATGGTACACGGCTCGCGCATTTCGCTGTCCGTGGGATTCGTGTCGGAAAGCATCGCCGTGCTGCTGGGGATTTTTTTCGGAGCGCTGGCCGGTTTTTATCGCGGGTGGGTGGACATCGCGATCTCGCGCTTCATCGAGACGGTGATTTGTTTTCCAACGTTTTTCCTGATCCTTGTGATCGTGGCGTATTTTGAAACGCGCAGCATTTTTTTGATCATGGTGGTGATTGGCGCGACGGGCTGGCCGGGCATTGCGCGGCTGGTGCGCGGCGAATTCTTCAGGTTGTCGGAACAGGATTTTGTAACCGCGGCGCGCGCGCTTGGCTCGTCATCGGGGCGCGTGATGTTCCGGCACATGCTGCCGAACGCGATGGGGCCGGTGCTGGTTTCCGCCGCGTTCGGCGTGGCCGGCGCCATCCTGACCGAATCGGGATTGAGCTATCTGGGATTTGGCGCGCCGCCGCCGACGCCGACGTGGGGCGAGATGATCAGCGAAGGCAAGGAAAACCTCGAGGCCGCGTGGTGGCTGATTGCCTATCCGGGCGTGGCTATTTTTTTAACGGTCACGATTTACAACCTCGCCGGCGACGGGCTGCGCGATGCAATGGATCCGAAGATGAGGAAATGACAAATTCAAAATTCAAAATTCAAAATTGTGCACTGTGCCGCTGATTTGAATTTTGAATTTTGAATTTTGAATTAATCTATGAGCTTACTCCAAGTCAATAACCTCCACACTCACTTCCGCA
>DATGGK010000272.1:0-14653 GCA_035308565.1 Planctomycetota bacterium
CCGGAAACAGCGCCGGCGCTTCCGGCAACGGCGGCGGGATTTGCGCAGCGTCCGCGTTGACGCTGATCAACTGCACGGTTTTCAGCAACACTGCGCATAACGGGGGCAACGTGTTCAGCAGCGGCACCGTCAATTTTCAAAACACGATCATCGCCGGCGGATCGCTGTTGGGAAGCGGCGGCATCGGACCGGACATCAGCGGCGCGGGCTTCAATTCGCTCGATTACAATCTGATTCAAAACGCCACCGGCGGCGTGGTGACCGGCGCCGTCGCGCACAACATCACGGGCGTCTCGCCCATGCTCGCAACGCTCGCGGATAACGGCGGCCCGACGCGCACCTGCGCGCTGCGCATCGGCAGTCCCGCGCTCGACGCCGGCTCCGCGGTTAACGACCCAGCCACCACTATGCAGCTCGCGACCGATCAGCGCGGCAAACCGCGCGTGGTGAACAATCCGTTCGTGACTGACGCTTCGGGAGGCGACGGATCGGACATCGGCGCGTTTGAATTGCAGCCGCAGGCTCCGACGATTTCCATCGTGGCGGGTGCGTATGCATTTGAGAATGGATCTTCCGGCGCGATTCCGTTCAGCATCGACGACGCCGACACGCCGCTCGCCGATCTGAACGTGAGCGCGTCGTCCGCAAACACGGCGCTTCTGCCGGACGCTGGCATTCAATTGAACGGCTCCGGCGCAAATCGCACTCTTATCATGACGCCGGCCAACGGGCAGGCGGGCGACGTGCTCGTCACGCTTTCAGTCAGCGACGGTACGTTTGTGACGAAAGGTTTCATCTTGCTGACAGTGACTCCGCCGCCGGCAATCACGAGCGACGCCGCGACCACGCTCACGATCGGCCAGCAGTGCCCTGAGATCGTCACCATCGGCGACAACGACATGATTGTCGTCGTGGGCACGCCCTGCCCGTTTACGGTCACCACCACCGGCACGCCGGCGCCGGCAATTGCGATGGGCGGCACGCTGCCCTCGGGCGTGTATTTCATCGATAACGGCGACGGCACCGGCACACTCGGCGGCATTCCCGCGCAGGGCACCGCTGGAAATTACCCGCTGACGTTCACCGCGACCAACGAATTCGGTTCAAGCCTCACGCAGAATTTCACGCTCAAGATCAACACGCCGCCGGTGATCAGCTCGATTCCGATTGCGACGCCCAGCCCCGCGCTCGTCGGCCAAAGCATCTCACTGACCGCCGCGGCGACCGATGCCGACGGCGACACGCTTTCGTACGTCTGGAATTTCGGCGAAGGCACGAACGCAAATGGCCCCAGCGTCTCGCACACCTACACGCAGCCGGGAAATTACCTCGTGTTTCTGGTTGTGACGGATCCGTCGAGCGCGTTCGTTTACGACCAGGTCACGGTGACGGTCAATGGCACGGGCGGCGGAGGAGGCGGTGGCGGCGGCGAAAACCAATCGGTCGTCGGCGCCGGTCCCGACAGCGACGGCGACGGATTCTCCGACGCGTTTGAATCCGCCGTCGGCACCGATCCGACCAGCGCCGCGAGCACGCCCACGGGCCAGCCCATCACCGCGGCGGAGCTTCTGCCGCTGGCTCTTTCAACGGCGTCGATCAATTTGAATTTCGCCCGGCCAGCCGGCGACTCAATTGCCTTCGCCGGAACGCTCGCCATTCCCGCAGGGTTCAATCCGAGCGGCGCGAAAATCTATTTCGACGTCGGCGGCGTGGCCAAAGTTCTGACGCTCGGCGCTAACGGCAGCATTAAAAGCGGCGGTGATTCGGTGAAGATAAATTTCAGGAAAAAGAATGGCGTGGTGCTCGCGCAAACGGCGCGATACACCGCGAAATTTGCAGACGGATCTTTCGCCACGGCGCTCGCCGCTGAGGGCTTGACGAACACTGTTGCAAAGAATGCGCCGGTGACGGTGACATTCACGCTCGTGTTGAACGGCAGCGTCTCGCAAACGGCCAGGAACATGCTCTACACGGCGCGGACGGGTAGAACGGGGACGGCGAAATAGGAACGGAACATGCGTCTTGACAAATCGCTCTCTATTTCGGAAGCTATGCGTCTGGCGGATGGCGAGAATGATTACGCGGATACGAATCAAAAACTTCAAGAGTCTCGCGGACGTGGACATCACGCTCGACCCCGTAACCGTGCTGATTGGAAAGGCGGGCTCCGGAAAGACGAATTTTGTGAAGGCGATTCGATGCCTTCGGGGTTTGGTTGGCGGCAGCGGACGGCCCGACGGTGAACGGTATTCATTTTTCAGCGACGACTTTGAAATCCGATTTGAGATTGATTTCCGCGTCAATGGTTCCGGCAATTATGCATACGCCATTGCCTTTCATTACTTAAGAAACGGAAATTATGCAGGCATGAGCGAATGTCTTCGGCAAAATGGGAGAGACATTTTCGCATCCAAACTAGGCAGTTGGATTAAAGCACCAAATGTTAAAGATTTGCCCAGTGCTGGCGCGGTAACGATCTCCGCGATTACAGGTATCTCAGAGATTGCGATCGCGCGAACATATTTGCTCAATGGAATTTCCTGCTTTGATTTTCCAGGCGATATATTGCTGGCGAACGGTGGTTCAGGAGAGGGCGGATT
Organism: Planctomycetota bacterium; assembly: GCA_035308565.1. Taxonomy (GTDB): domain Bacteria; phylum Planctomycetota; class SZUA-567; order H5-PLA8; family H5-PLA8; genus JANXLS01. Next base: position 2,601 of record DATGGK010000272.1, read on the forward strand.
GATTGACAACGGTGCGAATTGCGTCGGGGTATTTGGTGCTCTGGCGCAAAACCTTGGTGCCATAGAAAATTATAAGCAAATCGGAGCAGCACTTAGCGCAATTTCTCCTTCAGTTACCAATGCGGAAATCTTGAACGGCAATTTGCATTTCGGCCACAGCATTGGAGGGCTCAACTTCCCGCTTGTGCCCCAATTCGAATCTGAGGGTTTCCGCCGCTATTTCGCGCATTTGGTCGCGATGTACCAATCGCCGTCAAAGCAAGCATTGTTTTTTGAGGAGCCCGAAAAGGGGATTCACCCGGGCGCGCTTTCGTCGCTCGCGGATCAGTTCAAGCTTTGCGCCGAAGAAGGGCGCGGCCAGGTAATTCTTACGACTCACAGTCCGCAACTTTTGGATGCATTCGAGCCCGAGCACATTCGCGTCGTCGAAATGCACGACACAAAAACGCACATCGGACTGTTGGCGCCTGAACAGCGAAGTGCGATCGAGGATGGACTGATGCACCCGCGCGAACTATTAACCGTGAACAATGCACGCACCGAAAAAAGTCCCGACAATGTCGTCGAGGTCTAATATATGCCGCTTCCGCGCCTGGTTTTGTTTGTGGAAGGCGAAGGCGATTGTGAGGCCGCTCCGATTCTCATTCGGCGGATGTTGAGTGAAAATTCCGAGCGCCATGGCGTCCTGCTTGATCACGACCCATTTCGAATTGGCGACGTAACAAATATCACGGGAAACTCAAAGTCAGAATGGTTGCGTTTTATTAAGCAAGCGCGCCGTGATCGGGCGAATGTTGCCGGGATATTGACAATACTGGATGGCGACAAAAAGAAAGTTGAAGCCAGGAATTTCTGCGCGAATGAAGTAGCTGTCGAACTGGCAAAACGCGCGAGAGAGTCCGGGGCGGGGTCGGTCTTTTCGTTGGCTGTCGTTTTTGCGTGCATGGAATATGAAACTTGGCTTGTTGCGGGGCATGCCGAGCACTTCGCGAAATACAACGGCCCGGATCTCGAACAAAAAAGAAATGCCAAACAGCTTCTGGGCCGGCCCTACAGTCCAGTTCCGCATCAAGCTGAATTCACTCGTTCCGCCGACTTGAATATGATTCGCAGCCGGAACCTGCGTTCATTTCGACGGCTGGAAAATGCTGTGCAACAACTTTTAAGGGCCACGAAATCGAATGCGCACGTCTGCACGCCGCAGTGACGCCTCAAAACGGTATCACCCCATCGTCCACAAACTCCACCGGCGCCGCTTTCTTGCGCTGCCTTTCGAGCGCGCGTTGCTGCGCGCGGCACCGTGTTTGTTCCGACGACAGTTTTTTGTGGCAGACGAAACACAGCGTGCGATAGTTGTCCAAATCGCACTCGCCGCCGCCTTCGACGACCGGGCGGTGATGGTGCGCTTCCCAGCAACTGCTGAATTCGATCGCGTCGGGGTACGAACCGCGGCCGCGGCGCTTCACGTTGGTCCAGCCTTCGGCGCGCACCGTGGCCACGATCATCGGGTGAATGGTCATCAACAGCGGGTGCAGCAAATCTTCCTGCAAATTCGCCAGCGCGAAATCCATCTGCGCGGCGTTTACTCCGCATTGCGCGCAAATTCCGCCGTCGCGCTGAAAAAGAGCGTCGCGCACGAACGAACCGTGCGACGCGATCAGGTATCGGCGCAGACACGCGTCGGAACACCAGCGCCGGTTTCCGGAACACGGCCGCTGGCAGAGCCGGCACAGGTAGTAACCGTGCTTGTCTTTCCGCTCTGGCGGCAGGTGTGTCCAGCGCACAAAACTCATGCGGCCATTTTCGCGCAGAAGCCGCTGTTGTCAAAGCTCCTCGTGGGCGCCGCAATTTTGCATTTTGAATTCTGCGCTCCTGCGCGGCGGATTTCGTTCGTTTGCGCAGTTGACACGCGCTCAAAAAATTCCATAGTATGCGCCATTCACTATTTTTATTCGAGGAGCCGCGACAGTTGGAAACGAACGCGTCGAACGCATTGCCTGAAAACCAGTATGGCCCGCCGGTGTTGAGCGAAGCGCAGTTCGTGCCTGCGGCCGTTCACAAAACGCCTGCGGCGCTCATGAAATTGCCGCTGGGCTCGCGCGTGCGCGCGCTGATCAAACGGCATGGCACGCCGCTGCTGGTGATCGACAAGCACCGCCTGATCGAAGAATACAAACGCTTCCGCAAACTGCTGCCGCGCGTGCGCCTGTTCTACGCGATCAAATCGAATCCGCATCCGGACATCATCAAAACGCTGCGCGACCTCGGCGCATGTTACGACGTGGCCAGCGAAGGCGAGATGCGGCACGTGCTCAACCAGGGCGTGCGGCCGGACCGGATTATTTTCGCGAACACGATCAAGCGCCCCGAGGCGCTGCAGTTTTGCAAGAAGACCAAAATCAATTTCGTGACGTTCGACAACGAGCCGGAACTGTACAAGATCGCCAAACACGCGCCCGGCTGCCGCGTGCTCGCGCGGCTGAAAGTCGGAAACATCGGCAGCATCGTCGAATTGTCGCTGAAATTCGGCGCCGACCAGGACCAGATTGTGCCGATGCTCGCGAAAGCGAAATCGCTGGGCTTAAAACCGGAAGGAATCAGCTTTCACGTCGGCTCGCAGTGCACCAACATCGAAAATTACATGCGCGCGTTTGAAGCGGCGGCGCATCTGATGAAGGAAGCGACGTCGCGCGGCGTGCCGTTCAAATGCATCGACATCGGCGGCGGATTTCCGATCAAACATTTCAGCTACGACACGCAGACGGTCGAGACGTTCGGGGCGAGGATGCGGCGCGACCTAAACCGCCTGTTTCCTAAGGAAATCGACATCATCGCTGAACCGGGGCGCGCGCTAAGCGGCCCGGCGGGCATGCTGCTGACTCGCGTCGTCGGCCGCGCGATCCGCAACAACAAGAATTATTATTACCTCGACGACGGCGTGTACGGCGATTTCTCGGGCATCGTCTTCGATCACTGCAAATACGATTTCAAAACGCTCAAACGCGGCCAGAAATTCGCGAGCATCCTCGCCGGCCCGACCTGCGATTCCTTCGACACGATCTCCGTCAGCGAAGACCTCGCCGAGCTGGACGTGGGCGACGTGGTCTACGTGCCGAGCATCGGCGCATACTCGTGCGCGAGCGCGGTGGTCTTCAACGGCATTCCGCCGGCGAAAGTGATTGTGGTGTGATCTTTTCTCAAACAAGGGCGCGAAGGCGCGGAGAAGAGGGTGGACTTTGGCGAAAGCAATTCAATTGAGAAACCAATATCGTGGATGTATCATTTTCGACGGTCAAGCTGCAGAAGCTTTGCAGCTCTGAAAAAGCAATAATTCGCGCGTTTGGACCGGAATGCGCGAAGAGATTGCAGAGGCGGTTAGCTGAATTAGCGGCCGTTCATGCGCTTGCGGATATGATGGCTCTTCCGCAGGCGCGTTGTCATGCATTGGTTGGAGGCCGCAATGGACAATTCGCAGTGGATTTAAAACATCCAAAGCGGCTTGTCTTTGAGCCGGCCGACGATCCATTACCGAAAAAAGATGATGGCGGCTTGGACTTGAAAGCAATTCATTCAGTGCGCATTTTAGAGGTGGTCGATTACCATGGCTAGCAAACACAAATCCGAATTTCAGCCAGATTACGCCGTGCATCCCGGTGAAACGCTGCGTGACACGTTGAAGGCCAAGCATATGACGCTGCAGTCGCTCGCGCAAAAAACGGGGATTGCTCGAAGAAGTCTGCTTGAAATCGTAAATGAAAAACGCTCGATCGATGTCGATGTCGCAGAACGGCTATTCCAAGCGTTGGGGGTGCCTGTTTCGTTTTGGCTGAACATGCAATCCAATTATGAAACGACGATGGAGCGATTGAGGGCAAAGCAAGTCAGGACTACAAGATTGCCTAGAGTTTTGCACGAAGATAAACCAATGGCACGAGCAGTCTAGACCATGCCCAAGTGGCAAAAGAAAACCTTTAAGCTCAAGCCCAACCACGGCTGGACCGCCAAGCCCGGCAACAACATCTTCGCCGCCGACCGCGGCGCGTTGAAATTCGAATTTCCGTCGAGCTGGCTAATCAAACCCGGCAAGGACGGTGAGATTCAATTCCGCGACAAGCCCGAGCCGGACGACAACGCCACACTCGCCGCCTCCGTGAATTACCTCAACGACCGCATCGACTGGAGCGGCGTGCCGCTGCTTGAGATGATCCGCGACCTGGCCAAGCACGACAAACGCAAGCCGTTTTTCATCGGAGACGCGATCGAAATCCGCAAGCGGCACCTGCACGCCGCATGGACTGAAATCCATTTCATGGACCCGAACGAAAAGCGCGAAGCGCACGGGCGCATGTGCGTCGCGGTTCAATCCAACGTGCAGGTGCTGATCACTTTCGATTTCTGGCACAGCGACCGGGAGCGCATGATTCCCGTGTGGAACGACGTGATGGAAACGCTGGTGGTCGGCGATTACATCGCCAATCCGTTCAAGGCGGAATGAGCGAAGCAGGACGGGTGAGCGAAGTTGCAGTTGCCCTCCCCCTCCGGGAGAGGGCCGACGCATATACTCATGCGCGGGGTGAGGGGAATCCGGCGCCTTGAAGCCGCGCGAGTCCCCCCTCACCCCGCGAGCGAGTACGCTCGTCGGCCCTCTCCCCGTGGGAGAGGGGAAACGCGCCGCACGCCATCCATTACATTAATTCCTATCGCTCCGCCCCGTGCGATACATGCTCTTGAAATGCTCGACACTGCGCTGGATGTCTTCTTCTGTGAGTTTGCGCCCGATCACTTTTTCGATCTCCGCAAGCTGCTCGGGCGACGGGCGCATCGTTTCGCTCACGTCCACGTCGAACGTCGGCAGGCACGCGATGCACGAATACACGACCGGCTTGCCCTGGCCTTCTTTTTCAAGCCGCGCCAGCGTGGTGTGAGCGACGTAAACAGCCTGCCCGCAGCCGGAACATTTCTTGATCACGCTGGGCACATCCGCCGGCCGCTCGGCCACGCGCTGGCAGATGACCAGGTTGCGGTCGTCCTCGTCTTTCTTTTTGTCCCTCGCCTTTTGTTTCTTCATGCGCAGCTCCGCTGAGTCGTGGCCATTAGAATAACCGCGCCCCGTGGAAATGCGCAAGCGGCTGTTCTTCAGGAGATAGGAGATAGTAATTGGTGCGCGGCGCGCGCAACTGCTGTCTCCAGTCTCCAGTCTCCAGTCTCGACGTTCCCGCTTGCATTTTTTTCGAGAATCGCGAAAGTGGCGTTTCATGAGCGATACTCTATCCGCCGATGCGCCGCAGGACGATGCGCCCGCGACAACGCCCGCCGACCCGACGAAGCCCGCGCCGCGCTCGGTCGAATGTCCCGGCTGCGGCGCGAAGGTACACAACGTTGCCGCTGAACCTGGTGTGAAAATTCGCTGCCTCAATTGCGGCGAGCGCTTCGTCGCCTTTCCAGCGGCCCATGCCACCGCGGCGTCCGCTGAAAACGCCGCGGCAATTCAGAAATCCGCCGAACAAAAACCTGTAGCGCGCGAACCGCAGAGCGCCGGCTATTGGATTTTGCGCATTCCCGCAATGATCTTCGCGCTGATCAGTGTTCCGTTATTTGCATTTATTTGTTATGCGCTCATTCGCGACTTAAGCCGGGGATTTGGCCCGCCTGCCGGCCTTCGAATGGTGCAACCATTTCTTTATTTGCTGCTTTTTCCGCTGGCCGGTTTTTTTGCATTCCGCGTGACCCGCGCGCTGGCGCGTGTCGAAGCCGGAACGATCAAAGCCGCGTGGCTTGGCGGGCTGCTGCGCGCGCCGTTGCCCGCGGCGCCCGGCTCAAGTCTTCCTTACATTTTGCCGATCGCGGCGGCGCCCGCCGTGACGTTGCTGGTGATTCTCGTCGGCGGTCTGAAGCGCGAGTTCCACCGCGCGGACGATGTGATACCCTTCTTTCTGGCAATTCCGCTGTTCTTTCTGTTGGGATTCATGTGCGACGACCTGCGCCAGTTCATCTGGCGGCAGCACGCGCTGGCGGAAAATTGCGCGCAAAACGCCGGCGGTGCGTTTCCGAAATCTCTCGCGGCGTTTTCGTGGTTGGGACTGCTGCTTGCGCTGACGCTGGGTTTATTCGCCTGCACGATTCTGAGCATCTTGGGAACGGAATATACGCGTGAATACAAATACACTTCTTACGGAATTTTCGATCTCGATTTCGAAAACAAGTACAGCGGGTACGAAGCTCAAGGCATGTCAGCCGCATCGCTGCTCTGCGCGATCGTGACGCTTTTTTTGCTGGCGCGAAATTTCCGGCGAGCCATCGGCGCGTGGTGGGACGCGGGAGAGGTGCTTCCGTCGCGCGGACACGAAGCGGCGTATGCGCGGCAGGCAATCGACGTGCCGATGCTGGCGTTTCGCGGCGCGGTATATTTGTTCCTGTTTGCGTTTATCGTGACGGTGCTCGGCCATATTAACCGCTACAATTCGATCAATACCGCGAATCAGGCTTGGGAATATGTCGCTCAGTTCTTCGCGCTGAGCGCGTGCGTCATGTTCGCTCTGGCGCTCGTGCGGCTGCTCGCCGACGTGCGCCAGTGGCGCAAAGCGCAAACGCTATTTTGGATGGCGCACACCGGCCAGTCATCGGCGCCCGCTCTGAGCAGACCGGTTCGGCTTGTTTTCTTCGGGACCGTCGCGCTGGCGCTTCTCCAGGCGCTGATTTTTGCCATCGTTCAATTCGAACGCATATCAGGCCGCACGTGGGGTTCGCCTAATTGGGAAGATTGGATGATGGAAGTTCCCATCGGTATGTTCGCCGCGCACGCCCCCATCGTCTGGGTCGCCCTGCTCTCGCGCGAATTCCTGCTCGCTGAACGCGCGGCGGATTCCTTGCAGGCGAAAGAATCAGCCGCGGACGAACACGAATCGACGCGGATGGACGCGGACGAAAAACCCGTTTCGAATCATACCGTATAAAAACGAGATGTACGGGCACGTTCGCTTACTTCGCGTCCTTGAATTTGAACGGCGCTCTTCCGGTGATGTCGCTGCTGGTGAACGACGGACACCAATATTTTTCGACATGCGCAATGACCAGTTCGGTGCCGGTGAAGTGATCGACGCCGGGCGGGCGCTCGTGGTTGTACATCGTGTCGGTCATGTCGCGCATCAAGGCCACGTTTTTGCCGAGCGTCACCATCTGCCGAATCCCGAAGGGCCGCCCCAATACGCACATATTGAGATGCACGCCGCAGAGGATCACGTTCTCGATGCCGCGCTCGGCGAGCAGGTTCCACGTCTCCTGCCCGTTGTCGGTCAGCGCATCTTCGGGCGCAAGCTCAATCAGATTGATTTGTCGCGTCCACGCTTCGCGGATCGTGCACTTCACGGCGCAATCGCAGCCCATGTCGGAGTCGTCGATGGGCAGCGGCATTTCGCGCTTGCCGTCCGGCCAGAACCAATTCGTGCCCCAGCGCACGGCCTGCGTCAACTCGACAGGCGCTTTGGCAAACGGCGCGGACTGCGCGCGCTTGCGCTGCGGCGTGTCCTTGTAAAACGCGGTGACGCTGCTGGGCGCATGGATGATAAAAACGCCTTTGGCGCGCGCGGCTTTGACGGCCTCATTCAGCGCCGGCGCCATTTCGGCCACACGCTGCGCGGCGCCTTTGCACCAATGGTCGTCCCACATGTCGCAGATGATCAGCGCGGTCTTCGTCGCGTCCCAATCGGCTTTTTTCTCGGAGACTTTGCCGTCCGCGGAATTTTCTCTCGCGCGCAGATTCAGATGCAGCGTTTCAGCGCCGATTGTGTCGAACACACCGATCAAAAACACGAGACAGGCAAGATGACATGGGCGCATCGTTGAATTCCTTTTGAAAATGAGTTGGCGCGCTCTAAATTTTACACCGGGATGCGCGGCGCGCCACGGTGTATCGCACATCAGACGATGGAGAATGAGCGAGCCATGCCAGAACCTCCGCGCCGCTGGCGCTTTCAGATTCATCTTTCGACGGCTGTGGTGATGATGTTTGTCGCGGGCGGGTTGATTTGGGCGAATAATACGACGCGAGTGCTATACCTACAGGTGACGCCAACTCAATCCTATTCAACGGATGGCGTGCATGGCTGGCCATTTAGCGTAGTCGATTCAGTAAGAAGCGAGTATATCAGAGAGTATCTCCCTGAAGGGGAAACAGTTGCATTAAACCGTGATTATTATCCGCGCCACATTGCAATCGCGCTAAATTTATTTATTGGACTAATGATTTGCTGCCTGGCATGGTATCTTTGCGAATTAGTCGCAATCAAATTTGCGGGGCTTTCGCTATTCATTGCGACCGTAGTGTTAATCTGCGCGAATATTAGAGATCGTGAGCTTTGGACGTATACAGCAATCTGGCACATTTATGGTTGGCCTATGGACGCTGTGGCAGCAACTACTTTGGATACGGGGAATAAAGGCAACTTTGTATTTCGGTATTTTGGGATTGGCATCGACCTAATCGTCGCGATCGGAATTCTTGTCGTAGTGCGCCTTCTCTGCGAATGGCTGATCCGCCGCTGCGCGGCGCGGAAGAAAGATTGAGGCGCTTCGCTATGGTTGTCTTGCGCGACATGGCGGTGGATGAATACAGGAGGCGATCTCGTGGCAAAGAGTTTCATGGAACTGATCAAGGATGACATTCGCGGCGCTCGCGCCGGCGAGAACATTCTCACCGAAGAACCCGGCTATGTGCTGGTCTCGGAGGATAATCGTGCAGCGAACGCCACTGCACGTCACGTGCGCGCCAATGTCATCCCGGTTTCAAAATCCGCATTCGGCCGCTTAACAAAACTCGCAAAGAAACACAAGATGGATGTATCGGAATACATGGAACAGTTGGTTTCCAAAGCAAAGTAACGCTGCGGAAGGGAGCGTGAGACATGACCGAGCCACTGCGCCGCTTGCAATGGATCTGGAGCTTTTGCCTCATCACCGCCGCCGTTGCACAAGACAACGCCGCGTTTCCCGAAGGCCCCGGACTTGCAGCCGCCTATCCGAGCGATGTTGGAATTGAAAAGGACCCGGCGGTGCTTTTCGCGGACAACTTCGAGTCTGGCGATTTGAAACGCTGGGACGACAAAAGCGGCAACATCGAGGTGGTCTCCGAAAAACCACACGCCGGATCGAAATGCGTTCAATCCGAAATGCTGCGCGGCAAAAATAACGGCGGCGAAGCGAAGAAGTGGTTCATGCCCGGAAGGGACATCGTCTTTGCGCGGGTGTACGTGAAATTCTCGGCCGATTATCAATACGTTCATCACTTCCTGTGGCTCTCGGCGAATTTGAAAAGCAACCGCTGGTCGTCGTTTGGAAAGGCCGGCAACAAGCCGGATGGAACTTATTTTTCGGCCGGCATGGAACCCTGGTTTGCGTGGGGCAAGAACGCGCCGCCGGGCGAGTTGAATTTGTACTCCTACTTTCTCGACATGGACATCGACAAGAAGATGAACAAATATTGGGGCAACGGTTTCTTTCCAAAAGGCCCCGGAAAGGGCGAAGCGGCCGGCCCGGATAAAGTCGTTCCGAAACTCGACACCTGGCAGTGCTGGGAGTTCATGCTGAAAGCCAACACGCCCGACAAAGCGGACGGCGAACAAGCGATCTGGCTCGATGGCAAATTGGCCGGACACTTCACCGGGATTCGCTGGCGCAACGACGCTGAGCTGAAAGTGAATTGCTTCTGGCTCGAACACTACGGCTACGACGACAGCGATCCAACGAAGAGCTATTCCAAGGAAAAGCAAACCGTGTGGTTCGACGACGTGGTGATCGCGACGAAATACATTGGGCCGATGGCGAAATAGGCGGGTTAGGGTTTACACGCATGGAGAAGCGCCTTGCGCGTGGATACCTCCGGATAATCGCGTGCCAGCTTCTGAATCGCTTCGACGCTCGCCGGATCGCTGATGCGGCCGAGCGCGTCGGCTGCGGCGTGGCGGACATCCGTGGCGTTGTCCAGATTGCGCACGACTTCCAGCAACACTGGCGCGATGCGGGCGCCATCTTTTTCTGAAACGGCGCCGATGCGGCCCAAGGCATTTGCTGCCGAGGCGCGCCAGCAGGGCGTGTAGTCGAGCTGCAGGAAATGAATCTCCGGCGTTGACGGGTCCGGGCGGCCATGCCGCGCTTCGTTCAATTCGGGCTTGAGCACGCTCAGCAGCGCATCGACGGATGCGGCGTCCGCGAGATTGCCGAGCGAGCGCGCGAGGTAGAACAGCGTCCAGTGCCGAACCGGCGTCCATTTGGGATTGCCCAACTCGCGATGGATGGGTTCTTCCGGCAGATCGCGAAAGCGTTCGAACGCGGCGCGAATGCGCGGTTCATAAATCCTGTCGCGGCACACCAGCGAAAGTATTTGGGCAGCGCGATTCTCAGGACCGGGCTTCCCGCCCCAGGCGCTTGCCGTCGTGCAGAGCGCGGTTTTCAAATCGTCCGACGCGGCTGCGTTCGAATCGCCGAGCAGCGCAAGGCAGGTGTCGATCGTTTCGGAAGCGCGCCCGCTGCGGCGGATCGCGCGGCCCGCGAGGTTTTCGTAATCGTCGTTCTCGAGCAGCAGCGCGCGGTCGGGATCGGTTGGCACGGAGCGGATCAACTGAGGCACGATGCCGCCGGCGTTGCTCGATCCGATCGCGTCAAGCGCTTCGATGATTCGGAAATGAAGCGGGCTGGCGTGACACGCATATAAGGCGGGGTGGTCGCTGTACCAGCCGACGTACTGCCAGTACTCCTTGAGCTTCGCGAAGGTGTCGATCAGCGCCGTCTCGGCATCGGGCGTGTTGATTCGCCCCAGAGCTTCGATGGCGGCTTCAGCCAGAAACAGATTCCCGGTGCGCGGCTCGATGTTGCGATCGATCAGGTCGCTGAGCAACGGAAGTGAGGCGCTGTTCTTCAATTCGCCCAGCGCGCGCACGGCCGCCTGCAGCGTGCGAGGATTTAGCGTCGAGTCGGCGTTAAAGGTGAAACGATCGGTGCGGTTATCGTGCTCGAATGGCGGATAGGGCGATTTGGCGCTTTCTTCAGCGATGAACTTCTGCAAGGCAACGCGCCCAGTCTCTCCACCGGCATGGCCGAGCGCCAGGATCGCGCGGCGTTTCGCGCTGGGATCTGACGCGAAGACTTGCGCTGCCAGCGCGCGCTCGATGTCGTCCCACGCATTGGCGCTGAACCACTGGCGCCACCCGTCGGCTTGCTGCGTGCGGATTTCCTGCGAAGCGAAAGCGTCGAATGGCGCTGCGTGAGCGGTGAGTGATTCAAGCGCCGTCGCCGCCGCTTGCGCCACAAGCGAATCTGAATCCGTGAGCGCGCGCAACAGCGCCGGCACGGATTCACGCGTGCCGCATGCGGCGAGAGTCATGGCTGCCGCGACGCGAACTTCGCGGCTGTCGTCGCGCAGGCACTTCGCCAGCGCGGGAGCCGCGCACGAATCGCGAAGAATTCCGAAGCGCTGGATCGCCGCGAGTTTCGACGGCTCTGGCGCGCGCAACTCTTCAATAAGAGAATCGATTTCCTGCGGGCCGGGGGCTCCGGCACCGTCGGCGGCTCCGGCACCGTCTGCGGCTCCGGCACCGCCGGTCTTGAGCGCGTCGCTGCTGTGGCGGTTGATCGACGCGACTTCGCGGAAGCGCTCGAATTGCAGGTCCATCAGGCCGGTCACGCCGGGGTTGTTTCCGCGAAAGCGCGGCGGCGAACCTCGCCCGAGCAATTGCAGCGCGGGGATTCGCGCGGCTTGCGCTTTTGCGCTGCTGGAGGGCGCGGATTGGCGCTGCGCGTGGCAGCCGACGCAGGATCGGCATTCGCCGGGGCGCACATAAATCCACGACATTTCGTTCAACTCGGAACGGCCTTCCGCATCGACGGCTTGCAGCGCCAACGGCACATCGGCGGGAACTTCGACGAAGAACGAACCGTCGGGCGCGATGGGAACGACGCCCAACTCTTCCGTTTGATTTCCGGCGTGGACGATGTGAGAGTGCGACGAGCGCGTGGTCAAGCCGACGCCGCGCAGCACGCGAATGCTTTTGATCTGAGACCAA
>DATGGK010000273.1:0-1759 GCA_035308565.1 Planctomycetota bacterium
GCACCGCCAGAAGCCTCCGGCTGCAGCAGCTAGTGCCGGAAATGCCGCACGCCGGAAAAAACCATAGCCATTCCTAATTTATTCGCCACCGCGATCACGTCTGCATCGCGCATCGATCCACCCGGTTGAATCACAGCCACCCCGCCGGCTTTACCTGCTTCTTCCACTCCATCGGGAAACGGAAAAAATGCATCGGACGCCACGACGGATCCTTTCAACGAGAGTCCAGCCGTAGCCGCTTTGATCACCGCGATCTTCACCGAATCCACGCGGCTCATTTGTCCGGCGCCGATGCCCACCGTCTGCCCCTCGCGCGCGAAAACGATCGCGTTCGATTTCACATGCTTGCAAACTTTCCATCCGAATAGCAGCGCCCGGATTTCGGAGTCGCTCGGCGCCCGTTCGGTCACCACTTTCAGATCGGCCGGTTTCAGTTCGTGGCGATCCGGCTCCTGCACAAGCACTCCGCCGGAAATGCGTTTTATCTCGAGCTCGTTCGCAGCTTCTTTCGGCGGCATTTCAAGCAGTCGCAGATTTTTCTTCGCGGCGAATTTCTCGAGCGACCCAGCCTCGAATCCCGGCGCAACAATGCATTCCACAAACAATTTCACCACCTCTTCAGCCGTAGCCGCATCGATCGCGCGGTTGAAAGCCATCACCCCGCCAAACGCGGACACAGGATCGCACTCAAGCGCGTTCAGGTAGGCGTCGCGCAAAGAATCCTGCTCCGCGGCTCCGCACGGATTGTTGTGCTTCACGATTGCCACGCCCGCCCGGTCGAGCTCCCGTGCCAGTGCCCACGCCGAATCCAGATCCACCAGGTTGTTATACGAAAGCTCTTTGCCCTGCAGTTGTTTTGCACCAGCGAGTCCCGCAGCAGGCTTGCCCGCCGGAATATAAAGCGCCGCTGATTGGTGCGGATTCTCGCCGTAACGCATCGCCTGCCGCCGCTCGAGTGCAATGTGAATCCGCTCAGGAAGCTTCTCGAGACCGCCGATCCGAACTTCGCCATTTTCAACCGACAGGCGCTCGAGTTCCGTCGCGATTTCGCCGTCATAGCGCGCCGTGCGCGCGTAGGCCTTGCGCGCAAGCATAAGACGCGTCGCCACACTCAACTCGCGTTTTTCGCGAAGCTCTGCCGCAACAGAGCCGTAGTCCGCAGGATCGGTCACCACGCCGACGCTCTGGAAATTCTTAGCCGCCGATCGCACCATCGCCGGTCCGCCGATATCAATATTCTCGATCAGGTCAGCCGCCGTCACGCCGGGCTTCGCTGCCGTTGCCGAAAACGGATACAGATTCACCACCACAAGATCGATCGCCCCAATCCCGTGTTCTTCCACCTGCTTGCGATCCTCCGCCTTCCCGCGCTGGTACAAAATCCCGCCGTGCACTTTCGGGTGTAGCGTTTTCACGCGCCCCCCCAGCATTTCCGGCCAGCCCGTCATCTCCGCCACATCGCGCACCGCGACGCCCTCATCGCGAAGCAGTTTGGCGGTACCGCCCGTCGAGACGATTTCAATTCCCAACGCCGAAAGCTCGCGCGCGAATTCCACGATCCCAGTTTTGTCGAACACGCTGATCAGCGCCCGCTTTACAGCCGAATCGACAGCCACGCAGAACCTCCCAAAAAGGAAACGGCCGTACAGTGTAAGCGCACGCAGGAGATTACGGAAGAGGTGCCCCGTTCAAGAAACCCATTCAAGAAAACCTGCTCACGGAAATGTCGGAGGGGAAAAAAGAAGAGAACTACGCCATT
>DATGGK010000274.1:0-7013 GCA_035308565.1 Planctomycetota bacterium
ATGGTTGACGCCGAGCGCATACTGCGCGACTTCGCGCGGCGAGCGTTTCGGCGACCGGTGACGGACGAGGACATCAAGCCATTCCTCGCGCGTGTCAAAGCCAAGCTGGAGCAGAAATATTCTTTCGAGCAAGCGGTGCGAGTCGGCCTTCGCGCGATTCTGATTTCGCCGAGCTTTATCTTTTTGCGCGAAAATGTGACCGCCGAAAACCGTGCAGGCGGGACGCCTGCGGTACGGCGTACGCTCGATGACTATGCGCTGGCCAGCCGGCTCTCGTATTTTCTGTGGAGTTCGATGCCCGACGAGGCGCTGCTCAAACTCGCCGACGCGCACAAACTGCGCGAGCCCGGCATTCTGCACGAGCAAGTCGAGCGCATGTTGCGCGATCCGAAGGCGAAGGCGTTCACCGAAAACTTCACCGGCCAATGGCTGAGCCTCCGCGCCATCGACGCCACGCAGCCGGACCGCACGCTGTATCCGGAATATGACGACATCCTCAAGACTGCGGCGGTCAAAGAGACGGTGATGTTCTTCGATGAAGTGCTGAAGAACGACTTGAGCATCACGAATTTCGTGTCCTCTGATTTCACGTTCGTGAACGCGCGCCTCGCGAAGCACTACGGCATCCCTGGCATTGTTGGCACGGAGATGCGCAAGGTTGCGCTGCCGCCGGCGATTCATCGCGGCGGAGTGATGACGATGGCCGCCGTGTTAAAAGTGACCGCCAACGGCACGACGACCTCGCCGATCATTCGCGGCGCATGGATTCTGGACCGCATACTGGGAACGCCGCCGCCGAAACCGCCGGCGGATGTCGAAGCCATTGAGCCTGACATTCGCGGCGCCACGACGATCCGCGATCAACTCGCGAAGCACCGCAAAGTCGCCAGTTGCGCAAGTTGCCACAGCAAGATCGACCCGCCGGGATTCGCGCTGGAAAGTTTCGACGTCACCGGCGGCTGGCGCGACCATTACCGCGCCACCGGCGAGCCGAAGGAAATCAACGGGCGGAAGATGCGAAGCTGGGATGGACCTGTGGTCGATCCAAGCGACGTGCTGCCCGACGGGCGGCGATTTAAGGACATCGACGAATTCAAGAAGCTGCTGCTTGACGACAAGGATCAACTTGCACGCAGCTTGACGGAGAAACTGCTGGCATACTCTACGGGCGCGGCGCCCACTAAGGCGGACAAGGCGGAAATCGATGCGATTGTCCAGCGCGTTCGCGATAAGAAGTGCGGGTTCAAAGCGTTGATTCACGAGATTGTGCTGAGCCCAATTTTTCAGAGCAAGTAGACAGAGGATAGTGGCCCGGCGTAGCGCGACAATTTGCTTGGGTAAGCTTGCGTGGGTATAATGTGGGGCGGAAGGAGTTCAACGACTATGATCACGACAAGCGATGTGGCTGAGGCGACGCCGAACATGGAGGCGGCTGAAATGGGCAAAGTGAACGTAAATGTAGAGATATTTAACCCTTATGACGAGGACGGGGTACGCAATGGAGTTTTGAAGCCGGAGCAAATTCGTCACACTACCATAGAAACATTGGTCGACACCGGCGCGTCGCTCGTTTCCATTCCGGAAGTGGAAATCATAAAACTGGGGCTGCCCGTGGTTCGCGAGGCAGTAAGCAGGTATGCAAACGGACAAAAATCAGTACGCAAGATTTACGGCCCGGTGCGCATCAAAGTCATGGGACGTGAAGACCACGTGTTGGTGATGGCGTCCCATCCCGGCATGCCCGCGCTGCTGGGACAACTCGCGCTGGAAGGGCTGGATTTGGTTGTCGATCCGAAGCGGCAGCAATTGCTTCCCGGTCATCCGGATTATCCGAATGAACAATTGATTGAAATGTATTGAAGTTTCGCGAAGTCGCCAAGCGCTTGGCACGTAAAAAGACCACCGCTGACTGCGCGGTGGTCCTTTTGTATTGAGTGCCGCGTGCAAATTACTTGTATTCGACTTTGCTGACCTTGATCATGTGCTTGTCGCCAGCCATGCTGACTACGCCCGTGACACTGCCTTCTTTCGGCGTCGTGCAGATTTCCTTGTGGTCCTTCTTGTCGCTGTCGGCGTCGAAGTAATAAACGACGTCCTTGTCGTTCTCCTTTACCACCACGACAGTGGCGCATTTCGTAGCCAATTTCAAATCACACTTGGCGCAAGTGACTTTTCCCTTCAACGTAACTTCCTCCGCACCAAAGGAAGAGACCGCACAAAAGACGAGCAGCAGCGAAAGCGCACACAGAACCTTGTTCATTGCGATGCTCCTTTCGAATCGTGAGCTTGTCACACCCAATAAGCACCAAGCTTATTAAGGGGTCTGGCCTTATGACTGTTTAAACCAGAGCTCGACTTTAAGCGCCTAATAATGGAACGTTTGAAAGAAGCGCAAATCCTCCGCGCACGATTCCGCTTGTCGGGGTAGTTCACCTTGAACGCTTTGTCGTCGAAAGGAATCCCATGCCCATTCCCCGCCGTCACTTCCTCCGCACCGCCGGCATCGCGCTTGCGCTTCCGTGGCTTGACGTCTTTGCCGATGAAAAGCCGAAGCAAGATTCCAAGAAGCCGCCGCGGCGCATCGTCTGCATCTGCGCGCCGCTGGGGTTGCATCCGGATAATTTTTTCCCGGAGAAGCCCGGCAAGGATTACGTGCTCTCAGACTACTTGGAGATCCTCAAGGATTACCGCGAGGACTTCACGGTCATCTCCGGCTTGCAGCACGCGGGGATGGGGTCGAGTTTTGCGCATCAGGCTTCGGCCAGCTTCCTGACCGGCGTGCCGGGCGCGGGCCGTCCCGGCTTTCGCAACGCGATTTCGCTCGATCAGTTCGCGGCGGATCACATTGGAAATCAGACGCGGTTTCCGAGTTTGGCTTTGTCGGGCGAAGGGGCGGGAGGGCTTTCGTGGACTAGGACCGGCGCGCTGATTCCCGCGCAGAACTCGCCGTCGAAAGTCTTCGCGCAGTTGTTTCTCGAAGGCAAAGCGGACGAAGTGAACGGCCAGATGCGGCGGCTTGAGGACGGCCGCAGCATTCTCGACGATGTCCGCGACCAGGCGAAATCGCTGCGCAGCGGACTCGGCAGCGGCGACAAGGAGAAGCTCGACGAGTACCTCACCAGCGTCCGTGAACTGGAGCAGCGCATGGTCAACGACGAAAGCTGGGCGAAGAAGCCCAAGCCGAAGGTCAGCGTCGAGCCGCCGAAGGACATCCCCAACGCCTCCGACCTCATCGGTCGCACGAACCTGCTTTTCGATCTGACACATCTCGCGCTGCAGACGGATTCGACGCGCCTCATCACGATCATGCTCGCCGGTTCGACCTTCGCGCCGCCGATCAAAGGCGTGACGCTGGGCCATCACGACCTCTCGCACCACGGCAAGGACCCGCACAAGCTCGAGCAGCTCAAGATCGTCGAAGAGGAAGTGATGAAAACTGTGCGCGACCTGCTGGCGAAGCTCAAGCAGTCGAAAGAAGACGGCGACACGCTGCTGGACCACACCACGATTTTCCTCGGCAGCAACCTCGGCGAAAGCAGCAGCCATTCGACCAGCAACCTGCCCGTGCTGCTCGCCGGCGGCGGCTTCAAGCACGGCCAGCATCTTCACTTCGACCCGAAGAACCCGCCGCCGCTGTGCAATCTTTATGTAAATATGTTGCAGCGGCTTGGCATTGAGGCGGAGAAGTTTGGGACGAGCACTGGGACGTTGACGGGATTGGAGATGAAGGGGTAGGAGCGATTTATCGCCAATTTTGCGTGGATATGGTATGATGACGCAGAGGCGAAGGAGAAAAGTGATTATGGATACGCCCACGCTCACGTGTGAATACGAAGGCATCGTTGAGGACGGTCAAATTCGTTTGGCCCCGGACGTGCACCTTCCGGAAAAGACAAAAGTCATCGTGCTGGTTCGAGACCCCAGCAGGCCGATTCGCATGGGCGGTCCGCGCCTCGCGCATCGTGAGGATGCAAAGTACTTCATCAAGGAAGTGAGAATGCTTGAGGACAAAGATAATGCCGGCGTACGATAGCCGCTTCGATCCGCCGGCGCCTTTGGCGCGGGTTGACTTGCAGAATGTTGATAGCGGCATTGTCGTTTCGAGTGTTCCAATGCTCATTGATTCAGGCGCGGATGCGACAATGATTCCGCTTTCGATTGCCGAACAACTCAACCTTCCCGCTGGCGACAAGGCATTCGAATTGGAGGCATTCGATGGCAAGAAATCCGTTCAGCATACCGTACGAGCTGAATTGCAGTTTCTTAAGCGAGCATTCAAAGGGCAGTACTTGACTGTCGATCAAGAGTACGGCTATTTGGGCCGTGATATTATCAATCAGGTGTCGTTGCTGTTGGATGGCCCACGCTCAAATTGGGATAAGCGGAAATAGCAGCGGCCAGCATCTCCACTTCGACCTGATGAACCCGCCGCTGATGGTCGCGAACTCGCCCGAAACGCGCATATACCGCATGAGCTTCCGGGACGGCGGGGAGGCGAATGGGGATTGGACGGATGTGGTGAAGGTGACGGTGGGGGGGGTAGACTTCGTGTGCGTTAACGGTGACGTGCGCGTTGAAGGAGGCAGCCATGTCTGAGTTCAAACAAGGTGATGTCGTTCGGCTAAAGAGCGGTGGGCCGGATATGACGGTTGAGAACATCGCGGATTACGCTGTGGACCGCGACGCGAAGCAAAGCGTGAAATGCGCTTGGTTTCAAGGAAAGACATTAAACAGGGAAGTATTCTCGTTAGACATGCTTGAAAAGGTTGAAAAGCCTCAGCTTTATAAGGGTATGCTTTAAACGCCAAATATCGGTTGCGCGCATGTGGGATTCGGCGACTCACACGAAGCTCACCTTAACGAGGTAATCTTCTTCCCATGAATTCATCCCTCTTGCGACGCCTGCCGATCAGTCTGCTGACGGCGCTGCTGCTGGCGTGGGCGGCGCCGGTTTCGGCGGAAGTGCTTTGGCGCGGGGACTTTGAGTGCGGCGACACGTCGCAATGGCCGGGGGCGCCCAAGGGCGACGGGGTCAAGGTCGTGACGGAGCCTGTGCGTGAAGGCAAATACGCGTTGCGAATTGATGGGTCCAACGCGGCCATCCGTGGCAAGCTCGACCGCATCGAATTTCAGCATCAACCCAAAGCGCCCGGAACGGCCGAGGGGACGGAACGGTATTTTGGATGGAGCGTTTTTCTGCCGAAAAAATTTACGGACGGGTTGCACTGTGTCGGGTATTTCGAAACGCGGAAGAGCTGGAGCCAGTTGATGTCGTTCGAGGCGAAGGGCGAGGATATCGTGTACAGCACGCGCGTGCCTTACGCGCTGCGCTGGACGGGGAAGGGGAAGCTCACGGCGGGGCGCTGGCATGATTTTGCCGTCCACGTGCTGTGGTCGCGCGACGCGGCGAAGGGCTTTGTCGAAGTTTGGTTTGACGGCGAGAAGGTGGTGCCGCGCGCGGCCACGGCGACGCTCAAGGACGAGAACGAGGCTTTTTTTCAGCTTGGCTTCATGCGCGAAACCAACGACGTGCCGGAGACGATCGTGATCGATCACGTGATCGAAGCGACTACGCTGGAGGAGGTCACGCCGCCGCCGCTCAAGGAAACTGCGGTGCCGGTGCCAAACGTAGCACCGAAGCCAAAAGGGTAGCGTTCCGCTTCAGTTAAAATTGGACACTGACCTTCACCGCGAAGGATTTTCACTGGCGGCCCGCCAGCATTCGGTCCATGCGGCGCAGGCGGTTCGCCATGATTCCCATGACGTGGGTTGCAAAATTCGGCGTCTGCGAAATCAGGAAGTGGAAGCGCTTGAGTTCGATTTTGGCGAACTTGCAGGCCGTCTTCGCCACGACCGAGGCGATGCGCGGCTCGCGGTCGATCAGCGCCATTTCGCCCAGCACGGCGCCCGGCGCGGATTCCTCCACCACCGTTCCGCCGACGATCACGCTGGCCTCGCCTTCAACCAGCACGTACATGGCGTCGCCCGTTTCGCCGGCGGAAAACAACGTCTGTCCCGCGGCAACCGCGATCAGATTGCTCTCGTGTCGAAATAATTCGGCTAGATTCATGTCACAATATCTCCCCGTGAGGGTGGCGATCAAATGTGAAGGCTTCAATAAGTTTATTAACGAATTGTGTTGACGAGTCAAATTAATTTCCCCGCGCGCATCCGCCCCGCCCGCCTTAAATAGGGATAGTCACCTAATATTAAGAAGTAATAATACGTGACAGTCATTGGCTGTCCCTATTTTATATTTTATTTATTTAAAGGACAACGGCACGGTCTCCTTGATCGCCGTCGCCAATGCCGCCTTTGTCGGCTTCCGGCCGTCGTCGTTACGCAGCCGCTGTAGGAACGCGCCATTTAATCATCGCAACCTTCACTGCGTCATTCACGACCAGGCATGAGACCATCGCAAAACCAAAAATTGAGAGCGTCTGCCACCACGGCAACGGCATAAGTCCCGGAAGACCGACGTGCGTCAGAATGGTGCCTGTGGCCGCGTCCGCCGCAAGTGCGGCGATAAGAGCTCTGCTCGGCATCGTCGAACAAAACCATCGGCGCTCGCGCGCGGACACCACCGAGAATACGGCAAAGTAGAGCAGCATTAGAAAGCTGAAGGTGTAGAGGGCATTGTCGTTGGCCGCCAAACCGAAATGTAACCAGCCGATCCACAAAAGCAGGAGCGTTTCAACCACCATCGCGACGCCCAGCACCACGGACACGGTGATGAAGCCCCCGATGTTCCATGTCTCTGGTTTCTTAGACGACCGCACATGGTCGGTGGCCAAGGCGATCTTCGCGAAATCCGTCATGAACGTCAGAAGCAGCATCGCGAATGCGGAGACGACAAACTTGCCGGTCACCACAAAGGCGATGGCAACAAACGCCGCTTTCAGAATCGTCCGGCTGATTTTATTGACGATCCAGGTCAGGATGCGCTGGTAGATCGTGCGCCCTTGCTCGACCAAGGCCAGGATGTTCGTCAATCCCGCTTCGGTCAAGACGAC
>DATGGK010000275.1:0-51678 GCA_035308565.1 Planctomycetota bacterium
CGTCAGCACCGCCAAAGTAAACGTTGCAGAATGCGCATCCAGTCCTAGACTCTTCATCGCGGGCTCCTTTCGTTGGTGTAAGGCTCTCACTTGCTTAGCCACACTAACGTCTGGATGCCCGTTTTTCACATTACCACTGGCCCCGCCAGTGCCGCATCGGAAAAGCGCGTCCAAAATTAAAAAGAACCGTCGTTGGCAGAATAAAAAGATTGCCATTGGCATTTTGTAAATCGGAAGCGCAACAGCAAGAAGCGGGTATACCGCTCCTTCGCACCCGTCATTCTCCGGCGGTATTTTTTGGAAATTTGGGTATGCAGTTCCGATGCGGCACTGGCAGGCCAGTAGCACACAAACGGCGAATAAACTGCCGGCGGGAAGTTTTTTGAGATTTGGGAGTGCTATTCCGATGCGGGCCGGCTGGAAGCCGGCGCTCCGATTTTGTATTTTGAAATTGAGCGGAAGTGTACGAGGGCGAATTAAAACTCATCCCCCTTCGGCGGCGCCGGCGGCTTCACCGCCGTGCCGTCTCCGCCGAAATTGTTCTGCATGATGCGCGCGCCTCGGCCGCCGATGAAATTCTGCACCGGGTCGGCTTGCTTGAGCAGGTCCTGAATCTTTGCGCGGTTGCCCTCGGGGACCAGCGTGGTCAGGCGGTCCTTGCCGTTTTGAAACAGCGCGTTGACTTTCTCGCGCATCGCGGTGATGAATTGCATGCCTTGCGCGGCGTCGTTGAGGTCGTACAAATCCGCGGCGCCTTTCACGGTGTCGGTGGCTTTGGTCTGAATCTCGGCGGAGAGCGCGTCCATCTGCTGCTTGGATTCCTTGTCGGCGCCGGTGAGCACGTCGTTGGCTTTCTGCTCGTACTTCTTGCGCAGGTCCACGACTTTCTGCGCCAACTGCAATTCAGCGTCGTAAATTTCCTTGCTGAGCTTGCGCTGCTCGGCAGTGTATTCGTCGCGAACCGATTCGACGGCTTTGGTCTGGTCCGGCGTCATTTTGAAAACGCCTTCGACTTTCCAGCCGCTGCCCGTCGCGTTGAAATTGTCCACGCCGCCGACGGGAATCTTGGTCACGAAACGCCGGCTGTCGGCGAGCGGAAGTTGATCGAGGTTCGCTTCCTTCTTCAAGCCGTCCAGATCCACGCCTAACATGCGCGCGGCCATGCTGGAGACGGTGTTGTTGCCACCGAGAACGCCATTAATAATCTGGCCGATTCCGCCAGCGCCGCCCATCCCACCGGGGCCTCCGCCGCCGAAACCTTGCCCGCCGGCACCACCGCCTCCGCCCTGCTGCCAGTTGCCGCCGCCACCGCCGGGGCCGCGGCCACCGCGTGCGCGGCCTCCGCCGCCAGCGTTGTCGTTGTTGTTCTGCGCGTTCGGAACAGGATTTGGGTTCGGATTCGCGTCTTTGGGCTGATCCTTCGGGGGCTCTTCGGCCCAGGAGAATGTCGCGGCTAAGGCCAGGCAGGCGCAGAGTGCAAAAATGGATTTCATCGTGGTGGGTCTCCTCAGTCGTTTCGATTTTTGACGTCAGGCTACATATGCAAGAACGCAGGTGGCAGTCTCTTGTACACCGACAATCCAAAAGTTTTCGGCGATGCCGGCAATGCTGCCTCTCCATGGCGATCTGGTAAATAATAGACACAATCTGTCTAGTTTAAGACACAAATCTAGAAATTGACCACCTCATTCCCACGCCGACACGCATGAAACCGGTTCGAACTTTAGAAGAATTCGAAAAAAACCACGCTCACCTTTAATTCCAATACACCAAGCGCATGTCTCGTTCGAGACGTGTAATGTCGAGTATTTTTCGATTGCCATCGCCTCATTGCTTTCTTGGCACACGATTTGGTTTGTGAGCTTGCACTGCCTAGTGAAAAGCGCGTCTGCCGCGAACAGGTGTATTGTCCGTCCGTGGACTCGCGTGAATAGACTAGAGACTGGAGACAAGAGACTAGAGGCAACGGATCGACGACAGACTTGGCGAATGGCTCCAGTCTCTAGTCCCCAGTCTCCAGTCTCCTTACGAAAGGAAGTGGCATGAACTACGTGATCGCCATCATACAGCCGCACAAACTCGACGCCGTGCGCGACGCGCTGACGAAAGTGGGGATTGCCGGCCTGACCGTTTCGGACGCGCAAGGCTACGGACGGCAGAAGGGGCACAAGGAGGTTTACCACGGCCACGAATACACGGTGAGTTTCGTGCGAAAAGTGAAGTTGGAAATCGCGTGCGACGAGCATGTCGTGGACAAGGTCGTGGACGCGATTGCAACGGCCGCGAAAACCGACGGGGGCAAAGTCGGCGACGGCAAAATTTTCGTCTTCGATCTCAAGGAAACCATTCGCATTCGCACCGGCGAACGCGGCAGCATCGCCATTTAAGTTTCGTCAAATCGGGCCGCGCTGCGGGAGCGTCCGGCCGCGGCATTCATTTCAGGTGGAGTCTTTTTCGAAGGAGGATGTTGAATGAAACTGACCTATGTCCAGAAATTTCGGCGCTTGCGCGAGCGCTTGCGCGATCCTCAATGGCGCCGCTACGGAAAGCTGCTCTTCGCGGGCAAGCTTTTGGGCGTGGGCGGCGTGTTGTTCCTGATGATCGGAATGCCTTTCATCCTGAAGACGGGAGCGAACGCGGTGACCATCACCGCGCACGCCGAGGAGGCGCCCAAGAAGGATGAGGCCAAGAAAGAAGAGCCAAAACCGAAGATCACGATCAGCCCAGCAGACGGCTATACGCCCAACGCCACGGCCGTGACATTTACCGCAACAGAACTCGACAAAGAAGGCAACAAGCTCGAAAAGCAGCCGACCTTCAAGTGGAAGGTGAGCGGCGGCGGCAAAATTGAAGCCGACAAAGACGGAAACGGCGTGTTCACGCCCAGCATGGTGGGCGGCCCCTACACGGTGACGGCCGAAGCCGACTCGATCAGCGGAGATACGTCGATCAAAGTGGACGACACGATCAACCCGCTGAACACAGTCTGGACGCTGGTCGCCGCGTTCCTCGTCTTCGGCATGCAAGTGGGGTTCACGATGCTTGAAGCGGGCTTCTGCCGGTCGCGTGAAACCGTCAACGTGCTGGTCGAATGCGTGTTCGACACGTGTCTCTGCGGCATCCTCTTTTACGCTTTCGGTTACGCGTTCATGTTCAGCCACGGAAACGGCTTCATCGGTTACCATTGGTTCTTCCTGCAAAACGCACCGCTGACCTATGAAAGCACGGGTGTCGCGCTTCTGGCTCACTGGATCTTCCAATTCGCCTTCGCGGACACCTGCTCGACGATCACCTCCGGCGCAATGATCGGCCGCACGGCGTTTGTCGGCGACATCCTTTACAGCATCTGTGTGACGGGCTTCATCTACCCGATCATCGGACATTGGGCGTGGGGTCCGGACGGCTTCCTGTACACGATGGGCGGCCAGAATGCATCCGACTCGGCGTTCACGCATTTCTTTGCCGGTCTGAACATGAACTTCCACGACTTCGCGGGTTCGACAGTCGTGCACACCATCGGGGGCATGGTTTCGCTCGCGGGCGCGATCGTTCTCGGACCTCGTCTCGGACGAAGGTTTAAACGTGACGGCGGTGCGCCGATGCTGCCGCACGATTTGACGATTGCCGTCAGCGGCGGGTTGCTGCTCTGGTTCGGTTGGTACGGCTTCAACCCCGGCAGCACGCTTTCCGCGATGGACATGCAGGGCATTGGCCGCGTCGCTGCCAACACGACGTTGGCGGCCTGCACTGGCGGCATGGGCGCAGTGTTTTTCCTGTACTTCAAGTCCGGCAAGTGGGACGCGGGCGCGATTACCAACGGCTTCCTGGCGGGCCTCGTCGCAATCACTTGCCCGTGCTACTGGGTAAGCCCGACTGGCGCGTGCCTTCTGGGACTAATCGCCGGTTTCATCGTCATGCTGGGCATTGAACTGCTCGAATTCCTGCGCATCGACGATCCGATCGGCGCGGTGCCGGTGCACGGTATCTGCGGCATTTGGGGCACGCTCTCGCTGGGGTTGTTTGCATCCGGCGAGTACGCCGCCGCGGGAAGCGGTCCGGCGGGAGTGCCGTCGGTTGGTCCGGATAACCCGGCACTGACGGGCTTGTTCTATGGCGGCGGCACAACCGTCCTCGCCGCGCAGGCCATCGGCAGCGCGTGCATCACGCTGGCGACGCTGCTGGTCTCCTTCGTGGTGATGAAAGTCATCATGATGGCGGGCTTGCTGCGCTTGCCCAAGGATCACGAATTGCACGGCATGGATTTGTCCGAGCACGGCATTTCAGCTTACCCGGAATACGTGATCTCTCCGTCGGCCGCACCGGGCGGCATGTCGCCGGAGATGGTCAACGCCGTGTCGCCAAGCACACAGGTGTCCACAAACCCGGCATAATCACGCAGTGAATAATCCACGGTTGCATGGCTGCGGGCTTGACTGGCGGAATGCCATTCAGGCCCGCAGCTTTTTAATGCGCTTGAGAACTGGCTGTGACATTCGGATTCTCCAATGCTACGATGCACGCAATCAGGGAAGTCGAATTGTGCGAAAGTTTTCGTTTGCCGCGTTGCTTGGAGCAATCGTTTGCTGCGCCAGCGCATCGGCGGAAGAGGCCGGCGGGCCGCTGACCGTCACCATTCCCGGCTGGTGGTCGCTTCCGTTTCTGCTGCTGCTGTCGTGCATCGCCTTCGTGCCGTTCATTCACAAGCCAATCTGGGAAAAATTCTTTGCGCACATTTCGATCGGCCTCGGGTTGCTGGTCGCAGCGGTTTATTTGACGCAATTAGGTGCGCATGGCCGCGAAAAGCTCGGCGAAACCGCGCTGGAATATTTCAAATTCATTGCGCTTGTCGGCAGCCTCTTCGTCATCTCCGGCGGGATTTTGATCGACATCTCCGGCGGCGGAAATCCGCGCGTGAACACGCTGCTATTAATTGCCGGCTTGGCGCTGGCAAACATCGTCGGCACCACGGGCGCGTCGGCGCTGTTGATCCGGCCGTTTTTGAAGATCAACAAAGACCGCATGAAACCGTTTCACGTGGTTCTGTTCATTTTTATCGTGAGCAACTGCGCCGGCGCGCTCACGCCCGTCGGCGACCCGCCACTCTTTTTGGGCTACATCAACGGCGTGCCGTTCGAATGGACGATCCTGCATTGCTGGCAGCCGTGGCTGCTTTGCAACGGGCTGCTGCTGGCGGTGTTTTTTGCGCTCGATCTACGAGCGCCGAAGACGCACCACCACAACGTCAACCGGCTTGAAATCTCCGGATGGCGCAGCGTCTTCTGTTTGGGATTGGTGCTGTGTGGCGTCTTCATCGATCGCATTTTAGCCGTCAACGCCTCACCGCGCTTCGAAGCCTGGCCCATCGGCGCGATGGTGATGCTGATCGCGGCGTTCATTTCCTACCGCGCCACCGACACGCGCATTCATCAGCACAACGATTTTCATTTCGGGCCAATCAAGGAAGTGGCGCTGCTTTTTGTTGGCATCTTCGCGACAATGATGCCGGCGTTGGAGTATCTCGAACACAATGCCTCTCATTTGGGAATCCTCACGCCGGGCGGATTTTATTTCGGATCGGGCTCGCTCTCCAGTTTTTTGGACAACGCGCCCGCGTACTTGAATTTTCTGACCGCCGCTCATGGCGTAAAGGGCATGGAGTTCAATAGCGCAAACGTACTGCTTTTCTCGCAGAAGTATCCGGATTACCTGCGCGCCGTCTCGCTCGGCGCGGTTTTTTTTGGCGCATGCACGTACATTGGCAACGGGCCGAATTTCATGGTCAAAGCCATCGCCGATTCCGCCGGTGCGAAAACACCGAGCTTTTTCGCGTACATTTTCAAATACACGATTCCGATTTTGGTGCCGATTTTGGTGTTGGTGTGGTACTTGTTTCTAAAGTCCTGACTCCTGACTCCTGACCCCTGACAAATTGAACACCCGCACGTCAATTTCCGTGAATTGAATTTCGACCCGCGCGTCTTAAACTCTGCCCATGAACGCCGCCGCATTCACATCGTTCGCCCGGGAAAACCCAATGAAGATTCAGCTCATCGCCGTCGCATTGCTTATCACAGGAGCCTCATTCATGTTCTTTTCACGCGCATCCGAAAAACCGCCCAAGCCTGAAAGCGATCTGCCCGCGCCCGCGAAAGCCGGCGAGACGCGCACGGCGATTTTTGCGGGCGGCTGTTTCTGGTGCACCGAAGCGGTCTTCCTGCAACTGCGCGGCGTAAGTGCCGTGACCAGCGGCTATTGCGGCGATACGAAGGAGAAAGCCGACTACAAAACCGTCTGCAGCGGCGCGACCAATCATGCTGAATCGATTCGCATCGTCTACGATCCGGCGGTGATCAGCTACGGGCAGTTGCTGCAAGTGTTCTTCACCGCGCACGACCCGACCACAAAAGACCGCCAGGGCAACGATCACGGGCACCAGTATCGTTCGGCGATTTTCTATGCGGATGATGCCGAGAAAAAAGTGGCCGAGGCGTACATCGCGCAACTCGGCGCCGCGAAGATTTATTCAACGCCGATCGTAACGTCGCTCGAAGCGCGCAAGGAATTTTATCCGGCGGAGGATTACCACCAGAATTACGTCAGCCTGAATCCGGGGAATCCGTACGTGCAGCAATGTTCGCTGCCGAAGGTGAACAAGATTCGAGAGACGTTTGCGGATTGGTTGAAGAAGTAGTCGAAGGCCGCTACCGTCTTCTCGCAAAAATCCCTTTGAAACGCTGCCAGCAGCGTTGGACCGCAATTCGCAGGGAAAACCGCGCGGGAGTCAGGCGCTGGCTTCCAAAAATCGAACTCTTGAATTTCTGCCAGCGAAAAAAGCGCCGCATGCGCGCGTATTCAATCGCCATGATGCGCGCGGAAGGCAGGTCGATCTGCCAATTGCAGTGCTCGCAAACGGCGCTCTTTTCATTGATGCGCCGGCGGCATTTTGCACAACGATACTTCGCTGGAGGGCGGAACATAGCAGCCTCAATTCGGTAATTAGAAATAATTAGGCAAATCAGCCTAGTTTTGATTTTGCCAATTGCAAGGCAAAAGAGCGACCTAACAGAAATGTCATAACGGTGACTTCCTGTTGGACTTTGCCCCTCGCAGCCTATAATACCGCGTATCCTATAAGGAGTGTTGCCTATGCAACGTCTTGGATTGCTCGCCCTCTTCACAATTGTGTTCGTCGTGGCGCCGCCGCCTGCGCACTGTGCAACCGGCGATGCGGAAATACATTCCGCGATCAATGCGGCGAAAGAAAAAGATTCCGCCGAGGGCGCGACAATCATCGCCAACGTGCTGCAGGAATTGGCCACGCGGGCAGCCAACGCCGGGCGCAACATTGTGACCAAACGCAACATGGAAGTGCTGATGTGCGACGCGCAGGACGTCGTAATCGGGATGAAATCGCCCGAAGCGGCGAAGGCGTATGCCGCAGCGCTGCCTCGGCTGGCGCCCGACGCACTGGTCACACTTTTGTACGGCTTGAAACTATGCCCAGGCAACGCCGACGTGGATTCCGCGACGGCGAAAGTACTGTCGCCCAACATCGATTTTCGTGTTCGCACCGTGATGATCGACATGCTGGGCGCTCACCGTTACGCGCCCGCGTTCGATAAGATCGCAGCGGGCCTCGATCCAAACGCGATGCCCGCGATTCAGATTTCCACCTGCCGCGCGCTGGCCATGCTCTCCGAGAAAAAGGGAATTCCCGCGCTGATCAAATACATGCTTGGCATTCCGCCGGGGAAGGGCGGGCGCTACATTCACGAAGCAACCGTCGCATTGCGTACGTTGACGGGGCAGAATTTCACCGCCAATCCCGCCGACTGGAAAAAATGGTGGGACGCGAACCAGAAGGATTTCGCGATCGACGGATCGAAGTCGGTAGAGCCGGATTACAACTACGAACTGCGCGAGAAGCAGGATTTGGAATATTACGAAGTCCCCGTCGTCGAGAACCGGCTGGTGATCATTCTGGATGTATCGGGCAGCATGAAGATGGGCGGGAAACCCAGCCGGTTGGATTCCGCAAAAACGGAGATGAAGAGTTTCGTGAAGAGCCTGCCCGAGAAAACGCTCTTCAACATCGTCTCGTTCTCCGGCGCGGTGAACCGCTGGCACAAAGATGTGCCGCTGCTGGCGGCCAACGAGGTGAACAAGAAGGACGCGCTTAAGTACATCGACAGTTTGAAGGAAGGCGGCGGTACGCAGACTGCTCTGGCGATGGAGGAAGTGCTGCAAGACATCGCGCTGAAAAATGGCTGCGAAACCGTTTACCTTGTGACCGACGGCAATCCGAATCCATGGGCGCCGGGCGTAACGGCCGATCAGCAGGAGCGCTTGATTTCCTGGATCAACCAAAGTCTGAAAATCCGCATCAACACGATTGGGATTTATTCAACGACAAAGAAAGACCTCGACATGATGGACGCGCTGGGCTTTAAGGAAGATTTGGAAGCGATGAAGAAATTTCTGTATGAATTGGCCTCGCACAACGACGGCGCGTATCGCGAAGTGGGGAAGG
The DNA here is from genome assembly GCA_035308565.1 of Planctomycetota bacterium. Classification (GTDB taxonomy): domain Bacteria; phylum Planctomycetota; class SZUA-567; order H5-PLA8; family H5-PLA8; genus JANXLS01. The sequence continues at coordinate 8,531 of DATGGK010000275.1, forward strand.
ACGGCGGGAATAAAGTTGTGAAGGTCGATCCGAAAAAAGAGAAGGAAGAGAAGGACAAAGCCGCGAAGGACGTGAAGGACAAAGACAAGGGGGACGCGAAGGATGTCAAAGATGCGAAGGACGCCAAAGAACCGAAAGATAAAGATGCGAAAGACAAGCCGGAGTTGAAGGACAAGGACACAAAGGACGACGGAACGCCGACAAAACCCGAAAGTGACATCGATTTGTCCAAGGTGGGCAAGGATAAGGTCAATACTCCGCCACAGTCGGAAAAAGATATCGACATTGACGTAAAGATCGTCCGGAAGAAGGACGAGCCGAAAAAGGACGAGCCGCCGAAACCGGATGAAAAGAAAAAGAAACCGGAAGAGGAATGAAGGAAACGGGCGCTTTCGAGCGCCCGTTTCAATTATCAGCAAAAGCCAGCGCTCGTGGTTATTTTTCGACAGCCACGCTTATCGTGTGCTTCACCGGCTGTAGCGCCGCCCTCACGTTCTGATGCATCCGCTCGTATTTTTCCCAATACTTCTTCTTGATGGTCTCAAGCGCCGCCAGCGCTTCCGCGTCTTTGTCGAGAAAATTATTGATGCTGACGGGAATCTGCATCATGGGGTTGATCGACTGCTTGATCATGCCGGTCTCGTAGTTCTGCTTGACGGCAACGGCGCGTTCCAGGTTGTTGAACGCCGGCATGAACGGATTGTTGAAAAAATGCTCGGTGAGATTCACGCCCTTTTCCAGCTCCGTTTTTGAGAACGATTGCGATTCCGAACCCCACGTAACTTTGGCTTTGTCGCCGTCGAGGTTCTTGACGATCAGCACGAAGCGATTGAGGTCTTGATTGAACGGGACGAACGGAAGGATGCTGCGCGTGCCGCCGGCGGATTTTTCGTCACCGCTGAAACAGAAAGCATAGCGCGTGCTTTCGAGCTCGGTTTTGCCGTCGGCGGAAGAAAGGACTTTGTGGCCGTCGGTGGCCTGCGCGGAGCCTTTCATGTCCACGGTGATCGTGCCGATCTGGCCGTCAATGCCCATTGCTTTCAAGAACGCATACGCCATCAACAGATGGCCGTTGGGACCGGGATGGACACCGTCGTGGCCGCAGACATCGTAATCGGGGCCGAATTTTTTCTTGGCTTCAATCTGTGCTTCGGCCATAAGGTCGTGGACGTTGGCGTGGTTGAATCCGAATTCAACCGCGAGCTTTTTGGCAATTTCGTCGAGATGCTTGAGGTTGTCGTTGTATGTGACGGACATGGCCGTGACCGGCTCGTCTTTGTTGAATCGGAAAAAACGCGAATCCACCGCGCCCGGTCCGCCGACAACCACGACGGCCTCAGCTTTTTTCAAGCGCGTGAGAATGTCGCGCATCGGCGTTTCGTAATTCTTGCCGATGCCGTCGTCGAATTTGCGGTAGCCGCCATCGTTCATGCCATAGCACGTCGTCACCACGTTGGGATGATAGGGCATCAAATCGTTCTCCATGCGCCGCGCAAATCCGGCCGCCGTTTCGCCGCCCCAGCCGAGTTGGATCACGTGCAGATTCAACTGCGGCAGGCAGCCAGTGAGATAAAGCTCAATGAATTTACTGTACTGTTTTTGCTCCGTAATCGAATCGCCCACGACGGCGACGCGCTGGCCTTCTTTTAGAACAGGCTTTATTGCTTCTTCGGAATGAAGAACGAGGCAGAGCGATGCGGCAACGAGCAGGACGAGGCGCTTGATCATGTCATTTCTCCCAAAATTGGAATGCGAATCTTCACTATTGGTTACAATGCGACTTGAATTGGCGCGGCAGAAAAACGGAGGCGCGGCAATGTTAAAGAAAGGCTGCATCGGCGATTTGAAATCAGGCGCGCTGACCAAAACGGACGGGTACCTCGTCGTGGCAATGTGCCATTATCCGCGCGGAGTGAAGAAGACGCTGATCGATGCGTACGCAAAGTCGCTCGCGCCGGACAAAAAAATGCTGGACGATTTTCACGCGGAGCGCGAGCGCCTTGGCGGAAATCATAATGCGGCGTTTTTAAGCTGCGGTTATCAGAAGCGCTTCACGCTGCCGCCGGAAGGATTGGTCGAGCTGAAACAATTGGCGGACCTGAGCCGCGAGCGCGATGTGGTGCTGGTTTGCCAATGCGAGTTGGATCAGCGCTGCCACCGCGAATTGCTGCTGATCATGGCGAAGAAATGGTGGCACGCCAACACCGAATTGCGAACGTTTTCGTATCCGGAATTTGAGAAACGATTGGGCGAAGAAGGCGAGATTGCGAGCGCGTAGATGGAATATGATATTGCAATTATCGGCGGCGGAATCGTGGGTTTGGCGGCGGGTTTGGCTCTCGTAAAACGGAAGCCGGGCGCCAGAATCTGCGTGCTGGAAAAGGAGACAGAAGTTGGCGCGCACCAGACCGGTAACAACAGCGGCGTGATTCATTCCGGGCTGTATTACAAGCCCGGTTCGGCGAAAGCGCAAACTTGCGTCGAAGGCGCGCGGCGCATGGTGGAGTTCTGCCAGGAACATGCGATCCCCTACGACATCTGCGGAAAGATTGTCGTCGCGACCCATGAGTCGGAATTGCCGGCGCTCGCGGAGTTGTATCGCCGCGGGAAGGCCAACGGCGTCGCAGGCCTTGAGGAAATCGGGCCGGAGCGCTTCAAAGAATTCGAGCCGCACGCGGTGGGGATTAAAGCGCTGCGGGTGCCCGGAACAGGCATCGTCGATTACCGCGTGGTGGCGAAGAAGTATGCGGAATTGATTGTGGCGCAAGGCGGGTCCGTTCAGACAGGCGTGAAAGTAAATGTGGTACGGGCGGCTCGCCTGCAATCGGACGGCGAAGTGCTTTCGACGAGTATCGGCGAGATTCGTGCGAAGGCGGTGATTAATTGCGCGGGCTTATTCTCCGACCGCGTGGCGCGCGCAAGCGGCGCCAAACCGGATGCGAAGGTCGTCCCCTTTCGCGGCGAGTATTACAAACTCAAACCGGCCGCGCAGCATTTGGTAAAGGGCCTGATTTACCCGGTCCCGGACGCGCGCTTTCCGTTTCTGGGCGTGCATTTTACGCGCATGATCGGCGGCGGCGTCGAAGCCGGTCCGAACGCGGTGCTGGCGCTCAAGCGCGAAGGGTACACCCGCTTTAGTTTTAATTTTCGCGACGCGATTGAGTCGCTGACATATCCTGGGTTCTGGCGGTTGGCGTTCAAATATGGGCGCACAGGCATCGGTGAAATGTGGCGGTCATTCAGCAAACGCGCGTTCGTGCGTGCGCTGCAAAAGCTCGTGCCGGAGATTCAGGTGAAAGACTTAGAAGACGGAGGAGCCGGCGTGCGCGCGCAAGCGCTGCTGCCGGACGGCTCTCTGGTGGACGATTTTCGAATCGTGCGCAGCGAACACGCGATCCACGTGCTGAACGCCCCCTCGCCGGCGGCGACGGCGTCGCTGGCGATCGGGGAGAGAGTGGCGGAGATGGCGCGAGGCCTTGCTTGATCGGCCGTATTCTTGTGATATCGGTCGCGTTAATGAATTGCGCGCGGCTTGCGTGCGGATCACCGCCTCGCCGCTGACGTTCATGATTTTGCCGATTTCGCTCGGCGACAAGACGCGCTCGGTGGACTCCGTTTACCATAGGCACGGAGATCCGCAGGCCGCCCGTAGTGATCCACATCGAAACGCGGCACGCGGCAACGATTATGAAGACATAGCGAAAGTGATGGAGGATTGGATTGTGGGAAAGCGGCCTGCGCCGGTCGATCCGGCCGACCTACCCAAAGAAAATGCGCCGAACTCGACGAAATAGTACGGATTGGTTTGAACGCCGTGCATTTAAAAGCGGCAGTTTCTCATCCCGATTTTTCAGTAGGCTCCCGCGCATTTTGCCTTTAAACTACTTCGGAAATACTTTCACCAATGCAATGCTGCGCTTTTCAGGAATTGGAGCTTGATTATGACACGTCAATTCGGCTGGCTGCAGTTTTACGCGGCATCGATTTCTCTTTTTGTGTTGTCGGCGTGCTTAGTCGCGCACGCGGCGGGGTTCACCACGGTGGCGCCGATGGCAACCGCGCGCGAACTGCATACCGCGACGCTACTGCCGAATGGAAAAGTGCTGGTTGCTGGAGGTTTCGGTGCAGGAAACATTACTCTTAGCAGTGCGGAGCTATACGACCCGGCAAGCAATACTTGGAGCGCGGCGGGCAGTCTCAGCACGGTGCGCGTTTCTCACACGGCGACATTGCTGGCCAACGGCAAAGTGCTTGTAGTCGGCGGGAAGGGAAGCAACTCTGGCGTTGAATTGAACAGCGCGGATATCTACGATCCCGTGAGCAATGCTTGGAGCGCGGCGGGCACTCTGAATACCGCACGAGATTCTCATACCGCGACGCTATTGCCAAATGGCAAAGTGCTTGTTACTGCGGGATTCGGAAATGCGGGGGTTTTGAAATCCGCGGAGCTATACGATCCAGCCGCCAACACGTGGACTTCGGTTGCGAGTCTGAGTACGGCGCGAGAGAATCACACGGCGACGCTGCTGCCCAGCGGCCAAGTGCTCGTCGTGGGGGGATTGGGGACCGGCGCGGTTTATTTGAGCAGCGCCGAGTTGTACGACCCGGCGGGGAATACATGGGGCTCGGCTGGGAACCTGGGCACAGCGCGCGAATTTTTTACGGCGACGCTGCTTCCTAACGGGAATGTGCTTGTCGCCGGAGGATTCGGGGCGGGGGGCGTTTATTTCAGCAGCGCGGAGTTGTACAGCTCCGTGGGGAACACATGGAGCCCAACGGGCAGCCTCAGCAACACGCGAGCTGGGCATTCGGCGACGCTGCTGCCCAACGGCAAGGTGCTCGTCGCCGGCGGAATCAGCAGCGGCACGGCGCTGAGCACTGCGGAGGTATTTGACCCATCGAATAATACATGGAGTGCGGCCGGCAGCCTTAACGCCGCGCGTAATTCGCACACGGCGACGCTGCTGCCGAATGGTTCTGTGTTGTTTGCCGCCGGTTACAACAACGGCGTGTTAAATAGTGCGGAAGTTTATGATTCGACATCCGGCGGCACATGGAACGCCGCCGCCAGTTTAAACACAGGACGATATCAACACACGGCGACGCTGCTGTCCAGCGGCAAAGTGCTGGTCGTGGGCGGAATCGATCCTGGGAGCAATGTATCGAACAGTGCGGAGTTGTACGATCCCGTGGCCAATACGTGGAGTTCGGCGGGCACTCTCACCACTGCACGCTACGAGCACACGGCGGTACTGCTGGCCAACGGCAAGGTTTTGGTCACTGGCGGCAACATAGGAGTCAACAACGCCGCCACGAACAGCACCGAACTTTACGACCCTGTCGCCAACTCGTGGAGCGTCGTCGGCAGCATGTTGACTGCGCGAATCGGCAATACAATGACACTGCTGCCGAACGGAAAAGTGCTCGTCGCCGGCGGCACAAATACATTTGTTTTGAAAAGCGCGGAGTTGTTCGATCCAACCACGAACACTTGGAGCGCAACCGGCAACCTGAGCACCACGCGCGCCGGGCACACAGCAACGCTGCTGCCCAATGGCAAAGTGCTCGTCGCGGCAGGATATACGCAAGGCGGCAGCTCTCTGGCCAGCGCGGAGCTGTACGATCCAGTCGCAAAAACATGGAGCGCAGCCGGTACTTTAAGCACCGCGCGCTATTATCATACGGCCACGCTGTTGCCGAGCGGCATGGTGCTCGTTGCGGGAGGTTACGCAGGCAACGCTACGAACACCGCCGAATTGTACAACCCCGCAAACAACTCGTGGACCGCTGCGGGCAGCCTGATCACGGCGCGCGGGTCGCACACGGCAACACTGCTTCCCGGCGGCCAAGTGCTCGTTGCGGCGGGATCAGGGAACACGACGAGTTTTTTGACCAGTGCGGAGTTGTACAATCCCACGACGAACCTATGGATAACAGCGGGCAGCCTCACTAACGGACGTTACAATCACACAGCCTCACTGCTGCCCGGCGGCGGTGTGCTCGTTGCGGGAGGGCTTGGCAGCGGGGCCGTCAAGTTGTCCAGCTCTGAGTTGTACGACCCGGGAATGGGCTATGTCGCATCGTCGCAACCCACCATCACAACGGCCACGTCGCCTTTTGCTCCCGGGTTACCGCTAACGCTGAGTGGCGCTCAATTCACGGGCTACCAAAATGAATCCGCATCGGGCGGCGCGACAAACGATTCGGCGAGCAATTTTCCGATTGTTCAATTGACGAGCCTGGTCAACGAACAGCAGGTGTTTTTGACGCCCGATCCCGCTCATCCGTGGACTGCCACTTCCTATACGTCGCTGGCTGTACCCGGATTCCCGTTGGGCGCCGCCAGCGTGCGCGTATTTGTGAATGGAATACCGAGCAACGCGGCGATGATCGCGCCGTACTTGCCGCCGATTGCGAATGCGCAGGCGGTGAGCGTGAGTTTCAACATCGGCATGCCGATCACGCTGACCGGAAGCGATCCAAACACGCCTGCTCAGACGCCGCTGGCGTTTACGGTTACATCGAATCCGGCACACGGCGTCTTATCGGGCACCGCGCCAAATCTTACGTACACACCAACGAGTGGCTACAACGGGCCGGACAGTTTTCAATTCACGGTCAAGAACACGGTTAATCTGACAAGCGGGGCGGCAACTGTGTCGGTGACCGTGAACGGCCCCACGGTGAATGCTGCGGCAATGAACTCGGCGCGCCAATTCCATACGGCGACGCTGCTGCCGAGCGGGAAAGTGCTCGTCGCGGGAGGCTCTAATGGAGGCGGTTATGTGGGCGGTGCGGAAGTGTTCGATCCCGCGACCAACACTTGGAGTTCGGCCGGCAGCCTCAGCACCGCGCGCAATAGCCACACCGCGACGCTATTGGCGAACGGCAAAGTGCTCGTCGCGGGCGGATCGAGCGCCAGCGGGAATTTGAGCAGCGCGGAATTGTACGATCCCGTGAGCAACACATGGAGCGCAGCGGCGAGCATGAGTTTTAAGCGCGACACACACACGGCGACGCTGTTGGCCAATGGCAAAGTGCTTGTCGCCGGCGGGTTTGACGCCGGCACATTGGACAGCGCAGAACTGTACGATCCAACGAGCAACACGTGGAGCGCGGCCGGCACGATGACACACGCGCACGGGTATGCGACGGCGACGCTATTGCCCAATCGCAAAGTGCTGGTTGCGGCAGGCGATGACGGCGTCGGTTATTCGACCACGGCGGACCTGTACGATCCGGCGAGCAATACGTGGAGCGCCGCCGCGAGTATGACTTTCCCGCGCGAACTTCACGCGGCCACGCTTTTGCCCAATGGAAAAGTGCTGGTGGCGGGAGGACAAACAACAGGCGGCGGCGATCTAACAAGCTCGGAACTTTATGATCCGTCGAGCAACACGTGGAGCGCGGCGGGCAGTCTTATGACGGCGCGCGAAGAACATACTCTAACGGTGCTGCCCAGCGGACAGGTGCTTGCCGCGGCTGGGCGGGCGAATGCCCAATTCAGCAGCACGGAAATTTACGACCCATCGGCCAACACGTGGAAAGCGGCAGGAGACCTGATCACGGCGCGAACGACTCACACGGCGACGCTGTTGCCCGATGGCCAAGTGCTCATCGCGGGAGGTTACGGGACGAGCAACAATCCATTGAGCAGCGCGGAATTGTACAATGCGACGACGGGTGGGACGTGGAGCGCGGCGGGGAGCTTGAACGCGGGGCGCTATCAGCATAGCACGACTTTGTTGCCCAGCGGAAAGGTTCTGGCCGCGGGCGGAACGACCGGCGCAGCATCGTTGAACAGCGCGGAACTGTACAACCCCACGAGCAACACGTGGAGCACGGCGGGGAGTCTCGCCAGCGGGCGCACAGGTCACACCGCGACGTTGTTGGCGAACGGCAAAGTGCTTGTCGCGGGCGGACAAGCCACCAATGGCACCTACGTAAACCAAGCTGAACTGTACGACCCAGCGAACAACACGTGGAGCGCGGCGGGTTCGCTTATGACCGCGCGCTATCGCCACACGGCAACGCTTCTGCCAAATGGCAAGGTGCTCGTCACCGGAGGGTACAACAATGGGCAGTTGGACAATTCGGAATTGTTTGATCCGGCGACGAACACTTGGAGCGCCGGCGGCAGCCTGAGCACCGCGCGCGTGGACCACACGGCAACGCTTCTGCCGGGGGGCAAAGTGCTGGTCGTGGGCGGAAGTTCGGTGGGCGGGGAATTGGCCAGTACGGAATTGTACGATCCCGCGCATGACTCCTGGAGCGCCGGCGGCCAACTCAATGCCGGCCGTTATCTGCATACCGCAACGTTGCTTCCCAGCGGCAAAGTGCTCGCCGCAGGCGGCTCCGGCAGCGCAACCGCGTTAAACAGCGCGGAACTGTACGACCCCTCGGCCAATACATGGACAGCGTCGGGGAGCCTGATCAACGCGCGTCTGCTGCACACGGCCACGCTGCTTCTGGAGGGCAGAGTATTAGTTGCGGGCGGTTTTGACAATGGCGGCAACGTGCTGAGCGGCGCGGAACTGTATGACTGCACGACCGGCAGTTGGAGCACGGCCAGCAGTCTTGGCACCGCGCGCGTCAATCACACGGCGACGCTTTTGCTCAACGGTGTTGTGCTTGCCGCCGGCGGACGGACGACAAATGACGTCGTGTTGAGCAGCGCGGAGCTTTATGACGCGGGATTGGGATATGTCGCCGCCTGGCAACCGACGATCACGACGGCAACCTCGCCATTGGCGCCAAACTTTGCGCTGACGCTCAGCGGCATTCAATTCACCGGTTATCAAAACGAAACTGCGTCAGGCGGCTCGACCAACGATTCGGCGAGCAACAACCCCGTCGTGCAGTTGACCAGCCTGGTGAACGAGCAGCAGTTGATTCTGACGCCCGATTCCGCTCATCCGTGGTCGGCCACATCCTATACATCCACGGCCGTTTCAGGAGTTCCACTTGGCTACGCCAGCGTGCGCATGTTTGTCAACGGCGTGCCCAGCAATGCGGTGACGATTTTGATTGCGTATCTTCCGCCGACCGCCAACGCGCAGTCGGTGAACGTGACATTCAACACGCCGGCTTCGATCACTCTGACTGGCAGCGATCCAAACAATCCACCGCAAACGCCGTTGACGTTCGCTGTCACCGTCAATCCCGCGCATGGACAATTGAGCGGAACGGCGCCCAATCTCATGTACACGCCCACGACCGGCTATGCGGGCGCGGATAGTTTCCAATTCACCGCGACAAATTCAGCGAACATCACCAGCTCCGCGGCGACGGTGTCGTTGACGGTGGTAAATTCGCCGCCAATGATCGTGTCGCCTCCGCTGGCCATTCCAAATCCGGCGGTGGTCGCTCTGCCCGTCTCGTTTCTAGTCGTCGCGAGCGATCCGAACAACGACGCGCTGAGCTACGCGTGGACATTCGGAGACGGATCGAACGGCACAGGGATTTCGCCGGCTCATGCGTACGCGGCGCCGGGAACGTACACGGCGAGCGTGAGCGTGAGCGACGGGATTAATGCGCCAGTGAGCGCATCGGTTGACGTGACAGTAACAGCGGCGGCAGCGGTTGTGGGCAGCGGCCCGGACAGCGATGGCGACGGATTTTCAGATGCGTTTGAAACGGCAGTGGGAACCAATCCGGCGGACGTGACAAGCACGCCGACGGGGCAATCCATCATCGCGGCGGAAGTGCTGCCGCTGACGATTTCGAAGGCGTCGATCAAATTGAATTTTGCCAAAGGCGGCAGCGATTCGATTTCGTTTTCGGGAACCGTGGCGGTACCCGCCGGGTTCATGGCCGCGGGCGCGAAAGTTTACATCGATTCCGGTGGCGTGATCAAAACGCTGGCGCTCACCTCAAAGGGCAGCGGCGTAAACGGCGCTGATTCGATCAAAATCTCGATCACATCGAAAAAGGGCGTGGTGGCGGCGCAAAGCGCAAAATACAACGCCAGTTTCAAAAAGGGAACTTTCGCGGCGGCGCTGGCGGGAGCGGGATTGACGAACAGCGATGCGAAAGGCATATCGGCGATGGTGCCGTTCACATTTATCTTTAACAATGTCGTGTATCAAAAGACGCAAAAGATGAGCTACACGGCGAAGAAAGGAAAGTCTGGCTCGGCGAAGTAATGCACAGCCTGGCCGGCGTTTTTTGAGCCCGGCGCGGCCACGCAGCTACAGCCGCAGGACGAAGGCGCCAACGGCCTCGGCGGCGACATTTTGCCTGAGACTGGCGAACGCTTCTCCTTCAAGTACGAGTACGATTTTGGCGACGGTTGACTTTATCGAATAGGCAACACTCAATTTGCCACACTGATTTTCGGCAGTAAATTCGCCTTCAGAACGTCTAAGAATTGCAAAGCTATGACATAATCGTTAAAGTGGATTCATGGCATTCGCCTGTTCTTCTAGCGAGAACTGAATGCGATCCTTGACGAATTTGGGTGTGCCCAGCAGTAACACGCCGCAAAAACTGGCTGTTTTAAAAAGCAGCACGCTCATGCTGTTTGTTTAGCCAATGCGGTCTTGTCAAATTTGGCCGTGGCCTTCCCGGCGTTTGCGTGCTGCCGTGAACTATTGAAAAGTCCTATAGATTAACAGCGGCAAGCCGCTCATTTCGGAGCAAAAGGATGGGAATCAGCGTAATTGATGAAAATCTGCCGCGTTTGGCAATCCAAGGAACACGACCCATGAAAAGATTAATATCCACGCGCTCGCTGCAGGCTGCAGGCTGCTGGCTGTTGATCACATACGTTTCCTCTGTCCACGCGTTGACGGTTACGGCCATGTCCCCCGCGCCGAATTCGGTCGCTTTGACGACACAAGGCACCATTACGGTCGATTTCAACGCTCCGTTTTCGGCAAGCTCCATCAACCCCGCCTCCGTGTTGCTGGTCCGCGCCGGGCCCGACGGTCTCTTCGATACCGCGGACGACGTCGCGATTACGTTGCAGGCGTCGCAAATCACGCAGACGACCGCAACCCGCATGACGATCAACGTGAGCGGATTGAATCTGCCGGCGGACAAATATCGTGTCAGCCTGATCGGCTCAACTATCGGAACGATGGGCAGTTCCGATGCCATTGTGACTGTTCCGAACTTCGGCTTGGTTGCTCCGTCCGACCATTTCACAGTCGAGTTTTGGCAGTACTTTACCGCTGGCGAATTCGACCTCCCAACCACATTTCAGCTCAGCCCAATCGTGTCTGGCAACACCTGGAAATTCCATTCACCGTGGAACAGCGGGCCCGACTACTTTTTCTGGGAATTGGCGGGCGATCAGGTGGGCACCACCAACATTAATACGCGTGCGGTGTGGGCTCACTTTGCGCTCGTCAAAAACGGCACGTCGCTTCAGGTTTATTGGAACGGCGTGCTGATCTACACGGCGACCTCGACGACGACCTTCACCAATTATCAGTCCGATTTGCAGTTGCCGGGAGGGCAGCCGCAGCCGTTTGTCGGGCAAATCGACGAATTCCGAATTTGGAACACGGTCCGCAGCGCCACGCAGATCAAGACGTACATGAATCGCTCGCTCACTGGCCAAGAAGCGGGCCTGATGGCGTACTGGAATTTCAACGAAGGCAGCGGCACCACGGCCAATGACAAGACGGGGCACGGCTACACTGGGACGATGGCCACTCCCGCGGTTTGGTACCCTTCCACAGTGCCGCTGATTCCGCCCGTCACCGACCAGACCGGCAACATCCTCGACGGCGAATTCAGCGGCACTTTTCCGTCCGGCGACGGCACTGCCGGCGGCGATTTCATCGCTACGTTCACGCTGGTTCCGCCGCCCATTCGAGTGACGGCGATGACGCCCACGCCCAACGTTGCGATAGCGACGCAGCCCAGTTCGATCCTGTTGACATTTAGTAATGCGTTGACCAGCGGCATCAATTACAAGAACGCCGTAAAGGTAACGCGCGCGGGTGCGGACGGTGTCCTGGGCACCGGAGACGATGTGACCATAACGCCGACCAGCGTCGTTTTGGTCGGCACGACGCAGCTTCAGGTTAATCTTCCGGCGGGATTGCCTTACGACAAGTACCAAGTGCGGCTGCCCTCACTGCCCGTGCCCATATCGCTGTCGTCGATCGCGTCAACTTCCCCCCAATACCTGACCACGGCAGACCTAAATGGCGATCTTAAACCGGATTTACTCGTCGATAACACCAGCCCCGCAACCTCGAATCCCACGGTACTTTTAGGAAATGGCACGGGCAATTTCAGTGCGACGACGCCCTTTTCGTTGTTTGGAGGCGGCCTCTCGAACGTAACCTTTGCGGACATAAATGGCGATGGCAAACCGGATCTCATAGGCGCCTCGAACGGCGCCACCAACACCATTTCCGTTGCCTTGAACACGTCGCCGTCGTCAAGCACGCTGACGTTTGGCGCGGTCACGCCTTTTACGATGGGCAATAATTGTCTCGATGTTCAAGCCATCGACTTGAACGCGGACGGCAAACCCGACTTGGTCACCGCCAATTTCGGCGACAGCACAATCAGCATCATCCTGAACACCACGCCAAACGGTGCGACCACCCCCACGTTTAGCGCGCCGGTGACGTACAACGTTGGCGGCAGCCCCCACTACATTGCCTTCGGCGATATCAACGGCGACGGCAAACCGGACATCGTCGTGTGCAACTACGGCGGCAGTTCGCTGAGCGTTTTCCTGAACACTACGCCGAATTTGGCCACGACCCCGAGTTTTGCGGCGCCGCAGACGATCAATACCGACAGCCAGCCGACCGTCGTGCAATGCGTGGATCTCAATGCCGACGGCAAGCCCGATCTCGTGGTGTCCTGCACCAACTCGAACACGGTAAACGTATTCATGAACACGACACCCACCAACGCGAGCGTCTCGTCCTTCGGCTCGAAAATTCAGTACTCCGTGGGCACCAATCCTGTCTCGATTGCGGTCGGCGATCTTGATGGCGATGGCAAACCCGATTTCGTCCTGGCTTGCGTCGGCGCCAACATCGCCACGGTTTTTTTGAATGCTACGCCGGCGCTCGCCGCGTCGCCGACGTTTGTAAGGACCGACATCCCGACGGGAACCGGCCCGAACTCCGTGACGCTCGGCGATCTCAGCGGCAGCGGCGATGTGGGTTTTGCCACCGCCAATCCTTCGGGCAATTCGATCACTGTCGTCTACCCATTCCCGCGCGCAGTGGTCGATGCAAGCGGCAATCAATTGGACGGCGAATTTGCAGGCACGTTCCCGTCAGGAAACGGCGTCGCCGGCGGCGATTTCGTGGCGACATTCACCCTCGGCAATGTGGGGCCGACGACCACGACGGTCACACAGCCCGCCGCCATCGCTTACGGCACGAACAGTTTATCGCTGACTGCGGCTGTAACGGCAACCGGGACCACTGTAGCCAGCGGCGCCGTGACATTCCAACTGCTCAGTGGCGGGAACAACATCGGCAGCGCGGTCTTGGGCACCGTCGCCTCCGGCAGCGCAACCGTCACCTACACGCTTCCCGCCGGAACCGTCCCCGGCAGCTATACGGTTTCAGCTTCCTACAATGGATCCGGCGCGTATCAAAACAGCACGGACATTTCGAAGCTGCTGACCGTCAACACCGCACCGCTCACCGTGACGCCAACCAATTTCAGCCGCAACTATGGCTCGGCCAATCCGACTTTCACGGGCACGATCAGCGGTCTTAAAAACGGCGACAACATTACCGCAACGTATGCCACGACCGCCGTGGCCGGCAGCCCGGCTGGGCCGTATTCGATCACGGCGACGCTCAGCGATCCCGGCAACAAACTCGGCAACTACACGCTCACACAGAACACCGGCACCTTGACCGTCAACAAAGTCGCGCTGACGATTGCCGCAAATAGCGCCAGCCGCGTCTACGCCACGGCGAATCCAAGTTTCACGGGCACTATTACCGGCCTCGTCAACGGGGATAGCGTCACCGCAACCTACGCGACCACAGCCACGACCTCGAGCGCGGCTACCACCTATGCGATAGTGCCCTCGCCGGCCGATCCCGGCAATGTATTGGGAAATTACAATCTGACCTTAAACAACGGCACGCTGACTGTGACCAAGGCGCCGCTGACCGTCAAGGCAGATAGTTTCTCGCGCACCTACGGCGTCGCCAATCCAGCTTTTACCGGTACGCTGACGGGCGTTGTGAACGGCGACAACATCACGGGGACGTATGCCACCACGGCTACCATTGGCACTTCGATCGGGAACTATTCCATTGTCCCCACGCTCGTCGATCCTGGGAGCAGGCTCGGCAATTACTCCGTCACGCCAACCAACGGCGTTCTGACCATTACCACGGCGGCCGGGGTGCTGGTAGTGACGCCGGACAGTTTCACGCGCTTTTATGGCGATCCGAACCCGGCCTTGACGGGCACAATTAGCGGAATCTTGAACGGCGACAACATCACCGCTACATACTCCGTGCCCGCGACTCAAGTCAGCCCGGCCGCGAATTACATCATCTCCGCCACACTGCTTGATCCTGGCAACAAACTGCAAAATTACACGCTTAATCAAAATGTCGGACAATTGGCGGTGAGCAAAGCGCCGTTGTCGGTGAGCGGGGGCACGTTCACGCGCGTTTACGGTGCGGCGAATCCCGCGTTGAGCGGAACGATCGTGGGCATCAAGAACGGGGACAACATCACCGCGACTTACGCGACCGCCGCCACGGCGACCAGCGCGGTCGGTTCGTACCCCGTGGTGCCGACAACGTTCGATCCCGGCAACAAACTGAGCAGCTACAACCTCACGCTGACGAACGGTGCGTTGAGCGTCACTGCGGCGCCGCTTTCCGTCACGCCGGCGAACGCCAGCCGCGCATATGGCTCCGCCAACCCAAATTTTACAGGCACCGTGACAGGCGTGCTCAACGGCGACGGCATTGGAGCCACCTATGCAACGAACGCTACGGTTGCTTCGTCTGTCGGCACGTATCCAATCACCGCGAGCTTGACCGACCCCAACACTAAGGCCGGAAACTACACCGTGACGCTCAATACCGGCACGCTGACGATCTCCACTGCGCCGGCCATTACGGTGACTCCGGCCGACGCGTCGCGCACGTACGGTGCGGCGAATCCTGCTTTTAACGGCACACTCACCGGCATTCTTAATAGCGACAACATCACCGCGGCCTACGCCACAACCGCTACGCCAGCCAGTCCTGTGGGCAACTATACGATTACGGCAAAGTTGGTCGATCCGAATAATTTGCTCGGCAATTACGCTGCCGTGAACTCGAACACTGCCACATTGACCGTTGGCCCAGCCGCGCTGAGCGTCACCGCTGCGGACGCCGCGCGCTTTTATAACGTGCCGGATCCAGTATTCACCGGGTCGCTGGTCGGCGTTCAAAACAACGATGCTATCTCGGCGCTGTACTCCGCGAATGACTTGCAAGCCAGCGTTGTGGGCGCATACGTCATTTCACCCAGCCTCGTCGATCCGAACGGCTTGCTCGGAAACTACGCTGTCACCAGCGTCGATGGAACGCTGACGATAAATCCCGCCATACCGGCAATAGCATGGACGCAACCCGCGCCGATTTTCGCCGGCGTGCCGCTGGACTCCACGCAGTTCGACGCCGCCGCCAGCGATGCATTTACAAATGCGCCTCTGATCGGCAAGTATGTATACACTCCCGCCGTGGGCACTGTTCTGGCACCCGGGTTGGCGCAAAGTTTGAGCGTCACTTTTACTCCTGACGACAACGTGAACTATACTACAGCGACGGCGAACGTTTCTATCGATGTGAATACTGCCATTCCCGTGGTCATTACCAGCGCCGCAACCGCTTCGGGCCAGATTGGAACTTCATTTACTTATACCATTACTGCAACGGGCAGCACGCCGATAACGCTTGGCGCGAGCGGCCTGCCTCCTGGATTGTCCTTTAATGTGGATACTATTGCCGGAACGCCGACGGCAACGGGCGTGTTCGATGCCGTTCTCACTGCTTCAAACTATGCTAATACGGTGACGCAAACGTTGAGAATTGTTATTACCAATAGCTCAGGCGTGAATCACGCGCCGGTATTTTCATCGCCGCCCGCGAGCTCCGCCAATCCGGCCACGACTGGCGTGGCGCTCACTCTGACGGCGAGCGCAACGGATGCGGACGGCGACGCGCTGGATTACACGTGGGATTTCGGCGACGGCACGACGGCCTTGGGCGCTTCGGTTTCGAAGACCTTTGCCGCGGCAGGTGTGTACGTCGTCAACGTGGTTGTGTCGGATGGCCAAGCCAGCGCCACTCAGAGCGTTGATCTGATCGTTGAAGATCAGATGCCTGCTGGAATATTTACGGTGCAGAAAGTGAGCATCGGTTTCAACTTTATCAAGAGCAATAGCGACAGCCTTAGCATCTCTGGACTGATACCCTTGCCTCCAGGATTCAATCCGAACGGAAAGACTGCCAGGGTCTTGATTGGCGGATTGGATAAGTCATACACTCTTACGGCAAAAGGCAAATCGACGGACAAAGCGTTAAGCCTGAAGTTCAAATCCGGCGCCAGCAGCGCGGCTTATACTTTCGCAGTGAAGAATCAGGCGCTGTTCGCGCTGCTTCAACCGCTTGGATTTAGCAAGACGCAGAGCAATCCAGGCCTGAGCTTTCCGGTCGTCATTGTTTTGGATGGGACATCTTACTTGAACCAGCCGCTGATCAACTACACGGTGAAGATCAACAAATTGGGACCGGTCAATGGGAAGGGCAAGAGGTAACGCTCAGATTCTCTCCATCGCCGCCGATTGCACAGGTGATTTTCCAATTCCGAAAAATCGTCTCGAATTTCCGCACAAGCGCATTGTCATGATGTATAGTGCACATTGTGCATACGTCTCGCGTTCAGCATGCTCGTTTCGAGGATGCCCATCATGCGCAAGATTTCCGTAAGTCTCTTTGCCGTCAGCGTTTTACTCATCCCTTCCGCGCTTCAGGCCAGTGCTTTTACGCTGGGAAGTACCTCTACAATAGAGGGGCCTGCCGGAGGTACTGATTCGATCATCGTGGCAGGAAGCGGCGCATGGACCGCCACCGCCAATGATTCGTGGCTGCATACATCCGCCATCGGCTCGGGGAACGGGCTCGCGCTCTTTTCATTTGATGCCAACTCGGGCGCTGCGCGCACGGGCACATTGACCGTTGCCGG
Source organism: Planctomycetota bacterium (assembly GCA_035308565.1). Lineage (GTDB taxonomy): Bacteria > Planctomycetota > SZUA-567 > H5-PLA8 > H5-PLA8 > JANXLS01. The sequence continues at coordinate 25,727 of DATGGK010000275.1, forward strand.
TCAAACGCTTGCCGTGATCCAAGCCGGCAGCACTTATGTCTCCGCCAATCCGATGACGACGCTCGCCGGCGAGGGGTTGAGCACACCGTTGGGCATTACTGTCGATGGATCGGGCAACGTTTTCATCGCGGATTCCGCTAACAATCGCATCGCGAAATGGTCGCCGGCGAATCAGACGCTGACGACGCTCGTGAGCACTGGATTGAAAAGTCCCAGCGGTGTCGCGGTGGATGTGTCGGGCAACCTGATCATCGCCGATGCCGGAAATGTCTCCATCAAAAAGTGGACGGCTTCAACGCAATCGTTGACCACGCTCGTCAGTTCCGGGCTCAGCGGCATTCTGGGCGTGGCCGTGGATCCCGCCGGCAATGTATACATCGGCGATGCCGGCAATCACGTGGTCAAACTTTGGACCGCATCGACGCAGGCGGTGACGACGATCATCAGCAAGACCGTGCTCGGGCCGCTGGCGTTGTCGCTGGATGCGTCCGGAAATCTGTACATCGCCGACGACCTCACGCAGTCGATCTATAAGTGGACGGCGGCCACGCAAACGTTGACGACGCTGGCCAACGGCCTCAACAGCCCGCGCGGCGTGGCCGTGGACGGGTCGGGCAACGTTTACTTCGCCGATACCAACAACAGCGCGCTCAAGAAATGGAGCGCGGCGACGCAGAGCGTGACGACGCTGGCAAGCGGGTTGACTGCGCCGCGCGGCGTCGCGCTGGACCCGAACGGCAACGTGTACCTCTGCGAGCAGATCGGCAATACACTCAAAGAGCGCCCGAGCGCCTTCGTCGATACCGCCGCGCGCAGCGAAACTTCCGCGGCGGGAACGGACGCGCTGCCGCCAGTGCTGCCTTCGACGGAGAACCTGCTGCCGCCGTTCGCGCCGTCGGTCGATCAAAGCTGGGTCACGCTGAATGCGGCGATCAACGGAGTCGTGAACTTCTCGTTTACAGCGAACATCAGTGCCGCTGCGCGAACCGCGAACATCACCGTGCTCGGTAAATCGATCGCGGTGACGCAGAATCTGCCGACCACGCCGCCGGTGATCAGCAACGTGCCGCCATCGCAGACTGTCGAGCAGGCCAGCGCCGCCGGCACGGTAGTGCCGCTCACGCTGCCTACCGCCGTCGATTTCGCGGGGCGTCCGCTCGCAGTGACGAGCAACGCGCCGGCCGTGTTTCCGCTCGGAGTTACGCTGGTGACGTTTACGGCGACGGATTCGGTTGGCTTGAGCACGTCCGCGAACACGGTAATTGCAGTCGTCGATACGACGGCGCCAACTTTCGTCAATCTGCCCCCATCCATGATTGTTGAACAAGCGAACCGCAACGGAACAGCGGTGAATTTGGTTCTTCCCACGGCGACGGACATCTGCGACGCCGCGCCGCGCGTCACCAGCGATGCGCCGGATGTTTTTCCGCTCGGCGTGACGACCGTGCATTTCAGCGCGGTCGATGCATCCGGAAACATGGCGACTGCATCCACGACCGTGACCGTGCGGGACACTACGCCGCCGGTGCTCTCGAACGTACCCGCGCCGGTGACGCTCGAATTGAGCAGCGCCAATGGCACGCCATTTACGCTGCCGATGCCAACGGCCACGGATATCTGCGACGCGGCGCCGCGCGTGACAAGCAACGCGCCATTTTCTGGAAGCGGCACGGCCGTCGTTTTTCCGCTTGGCGTCACGACGGTGATTTTCACGGCGATCGACGCGTCGGGAAATTCGTCGAGCGCCTCCACGACTGTCACCGTTCAAGACACAACGCCGCCGGTAATCGCCAACGTTCCTTCGCCGATCGTTGTCGAACAAACAGCTCGCAACGGCACGCCAGTGAGCGTCCCGCTTCCCTCGGCGACGGATATCGAAGCCACAATAGTCACCAGCGACGCGCCGACCGTGTTCCCGCTTGGCACGACGGCAGTGAATTTCAAAGCGGTCGATTCGTCCGGCAACGTTGCGACCGCATCGACGACCGTCACTGTTGTCGATACCACGCCGCCGGTGCTTTCGAACGTGCCTGCGCCGGTGCTGGTCGAACAGGCCGCGCACGATGGCACGCCCGTAACGTTGGCGCTGCCGGCTGCGGCCGACATTTGTGACGCAGCGCCGGTCGTTACCAGTGACGCGCCCGCACTCTTTCCATTGGGCATGACAACGGTCACGTTCACCGCCACGGACGCATCGGGCAATCCAAGCACCGCATCGACGACCGTCACTGTCGTGGACTCAACTCCGCCGGTCATCTCGGATATACCCGCGCCGGTAATCGCCGAACAAAGCAGCCGCAACGGCACGTTGGTGACCTTGCCGCTGCCGCAAGCGTTCGATGTTTGCGACGCCAATCCCGCGGTCACGAGCGACGCGCCGGCGGTTTTCCCGCTGGGAAAGACAACCGTCACCTTTACCGCAGTCGATGCGTCCGGCAACGTGGCGCACGCGAGCACATTTGTGACGATCGTCGATACCACGCCGCCGGTGATCTCGAACATTCCGCCGCCGCAAACCGTAAAGACCAGCAACACGCACGGCGTGGCCGTCGCGCTGGCACTGCCGACGGCGACGGATATCTGTGACGCCGCGCCAAAAGTCACCAGTGACGCGCCGGCGATTTTCCCCATCGGCACAACGACCGTCACGTTCACGGCTACCGACGCGTCCGGCAATTCTTCGCAGGCCTCCACGACGGTAACAGTGAAAACGGAGAGCACGAAGCCGCCGCCGGTCTTCAGCCACGTGCCCGGTCCGATCACCGTCGAACAAAGCGACCGCAACGGCACGCCGGTCAGCGTGCCGCTGCCGACGGCGGGCACGGCGCACGTGACCAGCGACGCGCCGGCAACGTTCCCACTGGGAACCACCACGGTGACTTTCACGGCGGTCGATGCATCGTTTGGAAGCGGCACGGCCGCCGCGACGTCGACGGCAACGACGACCGTCACCATTCGCGACACGACACCGCCCACGATCGCTTCGCTCGTGGCCACACCCAGTTCCATCCCGCCGAATAACAAAGTTGTGCCGATTACTCTGACGGTAAGCGCTTCCGACATCTGCGACGCAGCGCCGGTTTCCAAAATCGTTTCGGTCACGACCAACGCGGCCACCGACGACAGCCACGGCAGCAAGCGCAAGCCCAAAAAGCAGCCCGTCGATTGGAAGATCACCGGAGATTTGACGCTGTCGGTCAGAGCAGTGAAAGGCGACGGCAAAAACCCGCGCGTCTATACGATCACGGTCAATTGCGTCGATGCGTCCGGCAACGTGGCGAGCAAGAGCGTCGATGTGACGGTCCATGACGCGCACGACGACGATCAGGGTAAGAAGTGAGGGGCGCTTTGATGAGCACGGAACAAAATGAACGCAGCGGCCTGATTATTCCGGCGCAACGAAGCCATCGCGCGGGAGTGGTTGCGATCCTGGTGTTGGCGATTGGGCTCGTTGTGGCGGTGCTGGGAATTGGGAGCGCCGGCTTCCAGCCGGCACGTGCGAGCGCGGATGGAGCGCCGACATCCTGCCGACTGGAAGCCGGCGCTCCGCAATGCGCGAACGATCTTACCTCAGAAACCATTTCAAGGGCGGCAGGAGTGCCGCCTCTCCAGTGGAACGACGGCTTTTCAGCCGGCCCATTGAATCCGTCAATCTGGGGCTTGAATGTGGACGGCGATTTTTCGGAGCGGCTCGTCGATGTGATCTCGTCGAAGAAGAGCATTGCCCCGGAGTATTATTTGCGACTGCGCGCCGCCACGATGAACACGCGTGACGACACCGTGAAATTCCTCGGCGCGTACACGCTCCAATCTTTCCCGCTCAGCGATGCCACGATTGCTGTGGATTTGGATTGGAACAATCAGGCTAACGGTTGCTACATGTCCGCCGGATTGATTCTCGCGCCCGAAGCCGCCAGCGGCAATCCATTGAACGGCGACAACTGGCTGAAAGTGGAATACATCGGCGTACCGCCCGGGAAAAATGCGCGCATCGAAATTTCGGTCAAGCAGGACAGCCGCCAACGCACGCTCTTTAACGAAGGCTGGCCCGAAAAAAATCGCGCGGGCCGGCCCATCGCCGTGCAGCATCTTGAAATTCACACGCAGCGCGGCTCCGTTGCTGTGCTCGAGAATGGTGCAAAGATTTTCGAATCCAGAACGCGCGAGTTATCGTTTAATACGGGGCACGTTTATTTACAGATGTCCAGCCATAGCAATTATCCGCCGCGAGAGATCTATTTCCGCGGACTCATGCTATCGTTCGAACGGTAGTCGCCGCGGTCCGGCCAACGCCTCGAAGCCGGAGGTCACATCGAAGAGTTTTTTGTCAATGTTGGTCTGACGCAAGCGGTGGAAGTTGCCTTGCAGATTTTCCACCAATTCATCAATGTTCTTTTCGGCACGTTCCATTGCGGCGAGACGGCTCGCATTCTCGCTCGCAAGAGACTCAGCGCACGCCTGGAAAAGCGAGATGAACAGGTATTCGCGGATGAGTGCGCGCAGCGTCGCGGTGGCACCCGGCATGATTTGGGGCAAACCGCGCGCCGGCCACGGCACCTTGCCCAAACCGTCCTGCCATTGCGCGTCGAAAGGCAAGAGGCGCTGGCGGACTGGCTCGTAGATCGCCCCCGACCGCGGGCGGTTATGAAAAACACAGACACGCTCGTATTCGCCTTTGGTCCGATGCGCTTTGTTTTCGATTTGAATTTGGCCGACGAGCGGACTGATGGCTTTGACAGAATTCGGCACCGCGAAGAGCCCCTTCACCGAGAGTCCCGCATCCGTCAGGCGAGCGCAGACACGCGCTCCAACGGCCCAGACTTTGGGTTTTGCGTCTGAATCGGTGGAAAGCGATGCGAGTGTTTTCGCCGCATAGTCAGCAACCACGTCGTTAAGAGCCCGCAAGCAAACCACTCGCGGCGGCGATCTCAATGTTCTATTGGAGCCCGGCTAAAGCATATGACCGCGAGACTTGGGCGTTACAAATTTTGCGCCGAGTAGCAGGAGCGTTGCTACTATCGACAATTCCATCAAACAAGGAAGGATGAGGGCGGTGTATTGTTGGAAAGTCTTCCCGTGAACTATCGTGGGCGTTGGGTTCAGGCGTGGGCGATTTAACTCGACCCAAAAGGCGATGACCATGTTAATTTGTCGAGTCAACATTTTTGCAGTGCTCACCGTTTATCTGTTCCTCATCGGAACGAATCACGGAGCCGAGCTTCCCTTCCAGCCGCAGGGAGAAATGCGGTTATGGTACCGCCAGCCCGCACAAAAATGGCTGGAGGGAATGCCAATTGGCAACGGCATCATGGGAGCAATGGTCTTTGGCGGCACACAAAGCGAGCGCATCGCGCTGAATGAGTCCAGCTTCTGGTCGGGCCGACCGCACGACTACAATAATCCCGATGCACTCAAGTACTTTCCTCAGATTCGCGATCTGGTCTTCGCGGGAAAATTTCAGGAGGCCGAGAAGATGGCCGACGAGCACTTCTTCGGCCTCCCAGCGGCTCAGCAGGCGTATCAACCCATCGGCGATCTTCTTCTGACGTTCGATGGAATCGACAAGGTCGAGGATTACCGGCGAGATTTGGACATGGAAACCGGCGTGGCGACTGTGCACTATCGCGCAGGGGATGTTACGTTCACGCGTGAAATCTTCATGTCGTATCCTGACCGCGTGATGGTGATGCGCGTGGCCGGAGACAAGCCAGGGCAGGTCTCGATGGAAGCGCAGTTTACAAGTCCTTATTTGGACGGTGTGATTGTCACAAGCAAAAAGTCGGTCATGGATGGATGCTGGAAAGGGCCCATGAAGAAAGACTGGCTGATCGCGCCGGTTGAAGGCAGAGGTTTGCGATTCGAAACGGCATTGGTCGCAGTTCCGGACGGCGGACAGTCCGAGTTCGATAAAAGTATCCATATTACGGGAGCGAATTCGGTGACCCTTGTCGTGACCGCGGCAACGAGCTTCGTCAACTACGGGGACATCAGCGGGGATCCAGCGGCCAAATGCGAGAAGATTCTCGCCAGCTGCGCGGGGAAGGATTTTGCCACGCTGCGGCAACGGCATGTCGATGACTTTCAAGCGCTGATGGGCCGCGTGCATCTGAACGTCGGCGATGGCGCCATGAACGAGCAGCCAATCGACGAGCGGCTGAAAGCGATGCGCGATGGCAAGGACGATCCCAACCTTGAAGCGCTCTGCTTTCAGTTCGGCAGGTATATACTCGCTTCCAGCAGTCGTGCAGGAGGCCAGCCGGCAAATCTTCAGGGAATCTGGAATGAAGCGGTGATTCCGCCCTGGGGCAGCAAATATACCATCAACATCAACACCGAAATGAACTACTGGCCAACCGAGGTCTGCAACCTGTCCGAATGTCATCAACCGCTCTTCGACATACTCAAGGACATTTCAGTTACCGGCGCCAAAACAGCGAAGACATATTACGGCTGCAACGGATGGGTCACGCATCACAATATTGATCTCTGGCGCGGAACTGCCCCCACCGATGCGGCGCGGTTCGGAATGTGGCCAATGGGAGGAGCATGGCTTTGTCAGCATCTTTGGGAGCACTACGCGTTCACCAGAGATGGGCAGTTTCTCAAGGAATACTATCCAATTTTGAAAGGCTCTGCGCAGTTCTTCCTTGAGCTCATGGTTGAGGAGCCAAAGCATCATTGGCTGGTGACGCCGTTCTCGATGTCCCCGGAGCATGGGTACATGGACAACAATGGCAAGCTGGCGTTTCTCTCGCCCGCGCCGACCATGGATATAGCCATCATACGTGAGCTTTTCCCGCACTGTATTGAGGCTGGAAAATTGCTTGGCGTCGATGAGGAATTCCGCGACAAGCTGGAGGCCGCTCTGACGAAGCTGCCGCCATACCAAATCGGAAGCAACGGTTATCTGCAAGAATGGATTGAGGATTGGAAGGCGGGCAACCAAGGGCACAATGTCTCGCCGAACTTCACTTTTTACCCAGGCAGTTCCATCACGCTGCGCCGCGACCCGCAGTTCGCAGCGGCAATCCAGAAATGGATGGAAGCGCATCCGGCTCGCGGCGGCTTTCCAGCCGCGTGGGACATCTCCGTGTGGGCGCGCCTTGAGCGGGGCGACAAAGTTGCGGAGTATATTCGCAATTTCGTCAGCAAGTCCGTCGCGGCCAACCTGCACAACGGCGGTGCGAATCAGTCGGATGCCAGCTTCGGATTTACAGCGGGCGTTGCCGAGTCGCTGCTTCAAAGCCATGCCGGCGAAATCAGCCTGCTCCCCGCATTGGCGACAAATTGGCCGGACGGGTCGGTCACGGGTTTGCGAGCGCGCGGCGGATTCGAAGTGAGCATCCAATGGAAGGCCGGAAAACTCCAATCGGCCGAAATCAAGAATCGCGGCGGCGGTTCCTGTAAAGTGCGATATGGAGAGAAAACGATGGAATTGTCGATTATGGCCGGTGGAACTGCGCGGTTGAATGCGGAACTTGTTGAAGTTAAGTAAGGGTGTGATGAATCCATGAGCGACAAAAGCGGCAATGACTGGCGCGACGCGATTATGGGGAGGTGGTCAAGCTGGAAGCATTGCATCGGCCGGAATTGCCTATTGATCCAGAATTGCCGAACGCGAGTGATTTGAAGTTGTAAGGATGTTGTGTACGGCGCGACTGAGTGCCGGCGGGAATGTGGGGGTAATTTGTGCGCGTCTTGCCGATCCGCACTGGTAGGAGTACCTACCAGTGGCACCCTTTTTCGCCCAAGCCGCGATCGGAGCCTCAGTGGATTGTCAGCGTTAACGGTGCCACCCGCCCGTAAATGCGTCAGAAGCCCCTCAAGCGACGCAGATCTGTGGCGATAAAAACTGATGCAGACTCGTAGAAAGTTCTTGCATACAAGACGACATCGGGAGATTGCAAATGTATCTTTTCTTCGATACCGAAACTACGGGACTTCCGGACTTTAAGAAACGTGCGAGCGATCGTTGCCAGCCTGATATGGTAGAATTGGCAGCGCTTGTTACAGATGCATATGGCAATATAAAGGCCGAGCTGTCGTTTTTAATAAATCCGAGAGCATGGGTACATAGCATTGGAGTGCGCGCATTCGAAGCTCATCAGATCACCCGCGAATTATGTTCACAGTACGGCGTAGACATAGACCTAGCCTTAGATCGTTTTTGCGATTTATGCAAAGAGGCTGAATTCATCGTCGCGCATAATTTAGAATTTGATAAGTTTATTGTGCAAACTGCAATGTATAGATGCAATCGCAAATTACGCATTGGACATCTCAGAGAGTTTTGTACAATGAAGGAATCGACAAATGTGGTCTGTTTAGGTGGTCCGTATACTTTTAAATTGCCGAAATTATCGGAGGCGTATGAGTTTTTCTTTAATCGTTCGTTAGCCGATTCGCACAATGCAATGAGTGACGTTACTGCTTGTAAAGACATTTTTTTCAAACTAAAGGACCGGGGGCTGGTTGTGTGAATATTTAAAGACATGCCTTCTAAGTTGCATTATTCAATTTCCGCCGGCATCGCGCAGAGTGGATTGGGGATTATTGGATAAATAGGAATAAAGAGGGCAGTCATCTACGCTTGCGTCCCCTTTCGCTGAAAAACCTTCGCCGTCCCCTCCCACTTCACTCCCTCATCCAGCGGGAAAATCGGGCGCGTGCAGCGCGTGTGCCCCAACCCTTTCACGTTCGCGCTCGTCGCGCCCGGCGCGTCCACGTTCACCATCTGCGCGCACCACGCTCGATACATGCGCTGCTCGCATTGCGGCGACTTCACCACCACCGCGTCGAAACGCTTCGGGTTCTGGCCGTGAGCGTAAAAGAACGCGCGGTCGAACAAATGCACGGGCCGGCTGCCCGCCACCACCGTGATCGGACCGGCCTGCAACACCGCGCTCGGCCCCGCGTACCACGCCTCGCCGAACGATTCGCTGAGGAAATGCCCGTCGGAAAGATGCCGCACGACCGCCGTGATCGGCAGAGGTGTGAAGCGCCGAGCATCGATCGTTCCCCCAATCGTCGTCGAAATCGTCGCCCCGATTCCCGCCGCAAACGCCTTCGCCACGGCCGGCGCATCCACAATCGGCGCCAGCGCCCGCCCCCTGTATCCCGTCTCGATCAGCTTGCGCAAAATCGAATTCCCATCGCCAGACGCGCCCGAACTGGTCGCGTCCGCCGCATCGACAAGGGCCAGCGTTCCCTTCCCGCTCCCTTGCGGTCGCGGCTCGCCGGACAAAATGTTGGCCGCGGCGATACGCGCCATTTCGTCGAGACTCACCAGCGGTACGTGCATCCTCTCATGATGCGACCAGAAATTCGCTGCGATGGCACGCGCCTCGCGTTCCGCGCGCGCCGCGTCGTTGTCGGTCACCACGAAACTGTACGACTGCAAATCCGGCACGTCGGTGAACGGATTGCCGATGAAAATCCCCGCCGAAAGCCCGCCCGGCGCGTTCTCCGCCGCCTGAGCCATGCGCATGGATTCGCCGAACAAGCCCGTCGCCGTGATCAATTCGTCGCCGCGCACCAGCGCCGGAATTGCTACTTTCGCCGTCACCGGCCGCACGCCGTCGTTGAGAATCCGCAGCAGCAATCGTGCCGCGCGTTCGCCAGTTTCGACGAAATCCACATGCGGATACGTGTGATACGCCACAATCGCGTCACTCTGCTCAAGCATCCGGTCTGTGAGAATGCCGTGCAAATCCAGCGACACCACAATCGGAATCTTCTCGCCGACAATTTTGCGCGTCTCCGCGAGCAGATACCCTTCCGGATCGCATTCCAGCTCGCTGGCCATCGCCCCGTGCATGCAAAAATAAATCGCATCGACCGGCCCGCAAGAACCGCGACCGCCAGGAAGCGGCCGCGCTTCGTACGCCGCGCGAACGCTCTCCAAAAACTCGCGCGCTACGCGCTGCCACGCCCCTTCCGCCAGCGTTCCGCCCGACGTAATGAACAGCGCGCTGTACGCCGGCACAACCTCAACGCCCGCGGCCTCAAACACGCTCAGCGCCCCGCCGACTTCGTTGCGCACCCCGCGGTGATAGCGCAGCATCTCCTCCCCGCGCCGCACCACAAAATCGTCGTAGCCGCTCAACCGCGGATTGAACGTGGAAACTTCCTGCTTGCATTCAGCGATCAAAATACGCACGCTTCAAGCTCCAAAGAAAAATGTCCGACGCGGAAATAAACGCTCGGATTAATAATACACTCCCGCTGTCAGTTTCATCGCCCTTCGTGTTGCCACTGGCCCTGCCAGTGCGGATTCACTCTACGCGCCCGCATCACCCGAAAACATCAGATCCAAATTGGTTCGTTCAATATCCTTCCGCAAGAATTTCTTTATCCCCACCACCAACGCCACCCCCGCCACTAAATACCCCACCGCCGTCACGCTCAACAGCCCATCGATCCCCAGCGTCTTCTTCCACACGCCTCCAAACAGCGGCCCCAGCCCCGACAAAAACGTCGCGCAAAAATTCAACATCCCCACCGCCGTCGCACGCGCATCAATCGGCACCACTTCGAACGCCGCCGGAAAAATATTCCCCATTAAGAATCCGCAAAACAATCCAAACCCCGCCGCCGCCGCGCGTGTAGCGCTCAGCGTCTCGCAATGCCCCAATAGGTAAACACACGGCGCGCAAAAAATGAAACTCCCCACCAGCAACCAGAACCGCCCGGCCTTCGTGTAGCGCATCAGGGCGTCCGCCATCACTCCGCCGCCAAGAATCCCGATCAATGCCGCGCCCTGTAGAAACGCCGTCGCATTCCACGCCGCGACGCCCAATTTCAGCGAAAATTTCTCCTCAAAAAAATTCGGCAGCCAGCCATACAGCAGCCATTGCCCAAAACAAAAAATCGGAAACACCACGCACAGCAGCGCGTAGCTCGGTATCTTCATCAGCGGAAGAATCTTAACTGTCCGAACTTCTGCGCCCCGTACCGCAGGCGCCCCGTCTGCATCGTTGTGGTACGGGCGGCCCGCCTGCACCCAACCCACTTCCTCTTTCATGCCGCGCAAAAACAACCCCAGCGGCAGCGCGTACAAAATCCCCATCGCTCCCAATCCAAAAAATGCCCAGCGCCACAATCCCAAATCGCCCATCGCGCCGCCGAACGAACTTCCCGCCACCGTGCCCATCACCTGAGCCGTGGTCAGCATCGCAATCGCGCTCGAACGCCGCGCCGCCGGAAACGCCGCCGTCGTCAGCGCGATCGCCGACGGCATGTACAGCGCTTCGCTCACGCCCATCGCCGCGCGCAAACTCAGCAGCATCGTCGCGCTCGTAGAAAATCCCGTCGCGATCGTCACGACGCTCCACACCGCCAGGCTCATCACCACCAGCAATCGTTTGGAAACTTTGTCTCCCAAAACTCCTGCCAACGGACAGCAAGCGCCATACACCCACAAAAAAAGCGAGACGCTCAGTCCCTGCTGCGTCGGGCTGAAACTCAATTCCTCTTTTAAAACTTTGAAAACCGCCGACACCACCTGCCGGTCGCAATAATTCAGAAAATAAGCGCCCCACATAAACGCCAGCACATATACGGCGCGCGGCGCGCCATTGGGCAAAGCCAGCGGCACAGGTTGGGCATCGGTTCGCAGAATAAACTCGATCTTAGTTTTCGCATCAAACTCCGACAAGCCGCTTTTCAACGCGGCTCGCAGTGAAGTCGGTAACACTTTGGTTGCAACTGTCTTCAGCGCCAACGGCGCGAACTTTTATAGCTCAGGGCGAAGCGTACCCGCGAAGCCCTGGGTATGCCGCGAGCAAATCCCAGAAGCTCCACGGGGCAAACTACCGCGATTTCGACCAACGTAACACAGGGCTCGGGGAGCGCCGCGCCCCGAAATGATAATGGAAAAGTAACGCGCCCGCTTTATCCTCGCCATTCACCAACAAAAGGAATCCGACTCAATGGCCTCTTACCTCGAATCCACTTTCGGCCTGCGCGGCAAACGCGCCGTCGTCACCGGCGCCGGCATCGGCATCGGCAAAGCCATCGCGCAGGCGCTCGCCGCCGCGGGCGCGGACGTGCTGGTCCACTACCACAGCAGCCGAGAACCGGCTGAAGCGCTCGTGAAGGAAATCGCCGCGAGTGGCGGTAAAGCGTGGTCGTGCGGCGCGGACCTCACCGATCCGCGCGACGCCGACAGTTTGTTCAAGCGCGTCGAAGAAAAATGGGGCGCGCTCGATATTCTCGTCAACAACGCCGGCGACCTCGTAAAGCGCGCGAAAATCGCCGAACTGAACGATGAGACCATCGAAAAAATATTGCGAGTCAACATCCACACGGCGCTGCACGCGATTCGCTACGCCACGCCGCTTTTGAAAAAAGCGTCCGACGCCCGTAGCGCAGGCGTCCCGCCCGCGAGTCCCTGCATCCTGAACCTGAGTTCCGTCGCCGCGCATCACGGCGGCGGCAACGGCGCGGTGCTCTACGCCGCGACCAAAGGCGCGATCCTGACGCTCACGCGCGGCATGGCGAAGGAATACGCACCGGAGATTCGCGTCAATGCGATCGCGCCAGGCGTAATCATGACCGATTTCCACCGCAAGCACACCACGCCGCAGGCGCTCGATTCAATGCAGAGTTCCACGCCACTCAAACGCATCGGCACGGCGGAGGAATGCGCGGCGGCGGCGCTATTCCTGTGCGGGCCAGGCGCGGCGTTTATTACGGGGGAGACGATTGAGATTAATGGTGGGCTGTGGCTGGCGTGAACATTTTCCATTGTCCAATTGCCATTTTTCATTTTCCATTTGAACGACGCTCGCGACGGCGAATCCAAACCTCGCACGCTATTGCCACGCAGAGTAGGATTGCAACCGCGACAATGGCGTTGATCAAAATGCCATAGACGTGCCAGTGCGGGTACATAATCGGCGACTCCGCGTACCCATAACCAATTGGTTTATATGTTCTCAATCCATCCGCGAAATAGGTCATCGCGTGGCACGGCCATCCATAACAATGATTGAGTTTTAATTCAGGATCATACTGTGGCACCAATAGCGAATACCTCAATGTATTCGCCCAAATCATCCCGCCCGCCACAAACATCAAAATGACCGCCGTGGACAAATGAATCTGCAACCATTTCCTTCGCCGCAATTCCGCCACCAGCCACCCCTTCCCTCTCCGCGCCTTCCTCTGGTCCTCCGCGCCTCTGCGTGAGAAAAATCACCCGCGGTACACGCGCGCAAGATTCTCCACATGCCGCTCCAAACTAAACACAGTACGCGCCCGCTCGCGCGCGGTTTGCCCCATTTTTTCACACAGTTCCGGCGCGCGAGCCAAATCCACAATCGCCCCCGCCATCGCGCGCAAATCGCCGTATTGCACGATCAGACCGGTCTCGCGATCAACGACGATCTCCGCGACGCCGCTCTCCGTGAAACCGACGACAGGCACGCCGGCGCCCTGCGCTTCGAGCGCGACCAAACCGAACGGCTCGATGCGCGACGGGACGGCGACGCAGCTCATCTGCGCCATGCGCGCGAGCGGGTCGTTGACGTAGCCGTGGAAGACGACGTTGTCGCGCAGGCCCAGCACGTCGCGTTTTGCTTCGAGTTCCGCGCGCTGCGGGCCATCGCCGAAGAATTCGACGCGCAGGTTGGGCACGTCCGTAATGGCAACGCGCGCCACATCCAGCATCCAATCCATGCCCTTTTGCGGAACGAGCCGCCCGAAGACGCCCACGCGCGGCGCTTCGCCCGCTTTCGGCGGCGTGCGCGCGCCGTTCCATTGTTCAATCAGCGGGTTCGGAAAGACCGCGCATTTCGATTCAAGCCACGGGAAGCGCTTCATAAAATCACGCTTCACGAATTCCGAATTCAACAGAATCGCGCGCCAGTACGCGCCGCTGCGCCGCCACAAGCGCTGCGTGAACCAACTGCGTTCCGTGCGCATGAGCGTGTCGCCATGCTCGGTGTAAATCAGCCGGCGGTCCGCGAATTTTTTGATGCGCACGCCAAGCGCCGGCGTGTCGCAGTGGCAATGAATTGTGTGAGGATCGAATTTATCGACGACTGCATCCAGCCGCCGCGCGCCGAGAAAATCCCAGCCGCGTTTTAAACCAAGCGACCAGAATTTTGCGCCGGGAATCATTCCGTCCGCGAGCACGTTGCCGGGCTTCGAAAAAAAACAAATGCCATGCTGAACGTCTTTCCAATACGGCGCGCCGACGACTTTCAGCACATAACGCTGCACGCCGCCGAGACCGCCGTCCCAGAGAAGATGGAGCACGCGGATAGTCTGTTCGGATTGCTCGCTCATACGTTGCGCGAACAGATCATTTTTCATTTGTCAGTTGTCATTTGGCATTTGTCATTTGAATGCCGCCTCGCGCGAGCAAAAATGACAAATGCCAAATGACAAATGCCAAATGACAAATAGTCCGTTTCACTCCAAAACCTTTTGATACGCCCGAAGCGTTTCCGCGGCGATGATGTCCCAGTTGTAGTTGGCGACGACGAATTCCTTGGCTTGCTGGCCCAGCGCGTCGACCAATTCCGGATTTTCGAGGCACGTCTCCAAGACCGTGCGCAGTTCTTTGGGCGACGACGAATCGAAGGTGAAGCCGCGCGCGAGGCCGCGTTCGCCGAGGACTTCGATCGTCGTCGGAATACTGCTCACCACCGGGCACACGCCGCGGCAGGCGGCTTCGAGCACCGAGACGGGCAGGCCCTCGATTTCGCTGGGCAGCACAAAGACGTAGGCGTTCGACAGGAAGCGTTCTTTCACTTCGCCGGTGATCGAACCGAGAAAGCGGATGCGTGCGTCGCCGTCGGCCAATTCGTGCAGATGCTTGCAATAACCGGCGGCGTGCTGCTCCGGGCCGGCGATCACCAGCGGCTTGTCGGTCTTCAAGCCTTTGTATGCTTCGATGAGGCGATGCACGCCCTTCTCCGGCACGAGGCGGCCCATGAACAAAATGTAGCCATTGCTACAATAGCCGTCCGGAGGCGCGAACGTTTCAGCGGACGCTGGATCGCAGCCGTTGGGGATGTACGCGAAATGACGCTGCATGTAGCGCATCTGAAAATAAATCTGCAAGCTCAGCGAGACACACACGGTCAAATCCGCGAAGCGCACCGCGCAGCGTTCGCTGAACTGCAAGATTCGCCGCGCAAAAAAACCCCATTTCGCGCGCTGCCAGTCCAGGCCGTGAATCGTGACGACGACTTTCTTCTTGGTGAACCATTTCGGAATCCAGGCCAGCGACGACGAGGCGAGCGCGTGGATGTGAATCACGTCGAAGTCGCCGCGCGCGGCGCTCCACATCGACCCCAGCGCATAAAATGCCGTCTCCAGATGCTTCGTATAAATCGTGCGCGTGTTGACGAGCTTGACGCCGTTGAATTCAGTGCGCGGATTGTAGCGCTTGCGGCAAAAGCAGGTCACGTCCACGCCCTTCGCGGCCAGGCGCGTGGAGACTTCGCGGACGACTTTCTCAACGCCGCCCAGGCCGTCTTCGACCCCGCGCAAGCCGAGCATCGCTACTTTCATCAACGGCTCCGAAAAATAAAGTAGGACGGGCTTCCTAGCCCGTCCAAAACGCCGCGACGAAAATGGACGGGCTCGGAGGCCCGTCTTACAACGCCTTCGCATACACGTCCAGCGTCATCCGCGCCGTGCGTTCCCACGAGAATGTATCGGCTTGCTTGAGGCCTTTCTCGCGCAATCCCCGTGTGCGCGGCGCATCGTTTTCGAAATCTTCAAGCGCGGAGAGAATCGAATCGGTCGATTTTGGATCGACATACAACGCGGCGTCGCCGGCAACTTCGTCGAGCGACGAATTGTGCGAGGTGATTGCGGGCGTGCCGCAGCTCATCGCTTCCAGTACTGGCAGGCCAAAGCCTTCGTAGAGTGACGGAAACGCGAGCGCCGTCGCGCCGCGGTACAAATCAGCGAGGCCCGCGTCGTCCACCGGCCCGATGAAATGAATCAGGCGAGCGAGCGAGCGTTGCTGAAATCTGGCTTTGATTTCCGCGGGCGAATTCCAGCGCACAACCAAATGGTGCTTCGGATTGCGCGCGGCCAACTGCGCGTAAGCTTCGAGCAGGCGCGGCGTGTTCTTGCGTCCCGCCGAGCAGCTCACCGCGAGGAAATACGGGTCAGCGATACCATGCTTGTCGCGCAGGCGCGCGCGCAAAGCGCGCTCGTCGTGGCTGGGCGAAAACGCCAGCCGGTCCACGGCCCACGGAATCACGTCGATTTTCTCCGGAGCGATGCCCAGCCGCTCGACGATATCGCGGCGCGTGTGTTCCGAAATGGCGATGATGCGCCGGCATAACCGCGCGAAGGCGGGCACGCGCGCGGCGAAATAATCGTGGTCTTTTTTGAAATGCGGTTCCGGCGCAATCATAAAAATCAAATCGTGTATTGTCGCCACCGCCGGCGTGCCGCGCTGCAAAGCCAGGTAATGATCGGTCGCGTGATACAGTTCGGCGCCGGCGCGCCATTCGGTCAAACCCAATCCGCGCAGCAAATCGGCGGCGCCGCGCGGCAGGCGGAAGCGCTTGATGGCGTGGCCGGCCACTTCAAATTCAGCGATGCGCCCGCGCAGCCGCCGCGCGAACAATTGGAATTCATAGGGACTTTCGAGGCGCAGCATCGTTTCCAGCAGCGCGCGCGTCACGCGCCACACGCCCGCGCCGGGGAAAAGCAAGGGCGTGGCGTCGATCGCGATGCGTTTGGGCATGGGTTAAAGAATAGTCGAAAGCCGAAGAGTCGAAAGTCGAAAGTCGAAAGTCACGTTGTACCGCCGCCGCCGGCGGCCCGAATCTCGCCACGGCAGATTCTATCTATGTCGTGCCCTCATCAACTCTCTCCGCCTCCCAGATTTCACTCGCTTCAGCGTGATAAACTGCCGCAAGATGCAATCCAATCAACACCCACAGTGTTAAGAAGAGCGGATCGTAACTGAATTGGTAACAGATCAGAATTGCGACGATCGGAAGAAACGTCGCGAGCAGCAGCGCTTGAAGCACGGGATCGGTCGAGCGGCGCAGTGCGCGGAGAAAATTCAGCGCCAGCGCCAGAAAAAATGCCGCGTGCAGAATCAGCCCGGCAAGTCCATTGTCGAATTGAATCGCCAGCGGCATGTTGAATCCTGCATTGATCAAGACCACATTGCGCCCGCGCGTGCGCGCGGTCTGATCGTAGTCTTCGGCCGAGACGACTTCGCGCACCCAGTAGCTCCACGAAAAATCGCCGTAGCCAAACGCCGTGGTCATCGGGCCGCCGGTCGCATAGCGCGGATGCAGCGCCAAATCCGCCTGCGCTTCGATGTCCCGCAGCCGGTACTCGCTCGCCGAATCCGCTTTGGGATCCGAGACGCTGGCCACGCGCGCAATAAGTTTCCCCGCAGCCGCCGGCGCGGCCATCGCCATCCCCGCCGCCGCGAACGCACACACCACCAGCGCGCCGTTCAGATAAGGCATGAGACTCTTAAAACGCCGCGTCATTAACACCAGAAGAGCGTACAGCACCAAAGTCACCAGCAGCGCGACCCAGCCCGCGCGCACCACGCTCAGCAATAGCAAAACGCCGTGCAGCGTCAGCGACATCCACAAATAGCCGCGCCCCACAAAATTCACGCGCGCGACGATCAACGGCACCAGCATGACCATCACCGCAGCCAGGTAACAGCCCAGCACGTCCGGCTCGCGAAATACTGAATACGCCCGGCCGATCGGAATGACGTCGCGATGCACGACGAGGTCCATTCCGAATGCATTCGCGAGAAACAATTGAATCAGCGCGATAAAGCAGACCAGATTCGAAACGTGAATCCACGCGCGGATGGCCTGCTGCAAACGCTCCCGCGAATCGATCAAACTCGCGCACACAAACGCCGCCGCAAATTGCAGCGCGAGAAACACGACGTATTTCAGGCAGAAGAATTTGCTCATGCCGTAGGGCAGAACAGTGAGCGACAGAATGCTGACAACCTTGGAGACAATCAGCAGCACCGCGATCAGCAGCATGACTTTGAAACGCGCGGCGATATCGCGCATGGCACTCTTGCGCCGCCCGAGGAATTGCCAGACGATTCCCAACATGCCCAACAGCGCGAAAATTTCGTACGGGCGGATGTTCAAGCCGCCGAGATCGAACGCGAGCAGATCGTTAAATGGAGTCGAAAGCAGCAGCATCCACAATAGCACGGACGGATGCCGCAAAATGAAAACGGTTCCGGCCAATCCGGCAACCGCGGCGGCAGCGCCTGCCGCGGCGGGGTGCTGGCTGACTGCAGCAGCGGCGGCGATGGCGGCGGCGAGCAAGCCGGAGGCAATCGCGACCAGCGCGCCGTTCGAAGGAGCGAACGGGCGTTGGGGTGCGCGCGCGCCGTTGCGATAATTTTCGTAGGCGTTCACGCAGCCCTCACTGTGCCGGCGAACGGGCGGATTGGAATTGAACGCGGGGCTTCCCATGCGGCACTGGCTGAGCACAGCCAGTGGCACACGAACGGCTCGCAAGCTGACGGTGGGCGCTTTGATCGAATCTGAATGTTTTGATCCGCTTGGGACATTTTTTCACCGGCTTGTTGTACTCACGTTAGTATCGACACGATTTAATAGGCGAATCCGACGATTTTTTGTTGAAAGCATCCTACCCCCGCGCCAGTTCGTAATTCGCCAACAACCCCTCGATATGCACGGCCGGACTGAAACGCTCGCGCGCAGCCCAGTGAGCGGCTTGGCCCATTTCGGCGGTTTTGTTTTCACGGCCCGTCAACTCAACCAATTTCGCGCGCAATTCATCGGCGTCGCCCGCGCGAAAAACCAAGCCGTCGATTCCGTCTCGAATCAACTCCGCGTTGCCGCCGCTGTCGCTGGCGATCACGGGCCGCCCGCGCGCTAGACTTTCAAGAATCGCCATCGAACAGTTTTCGTACCACACCGACGGCACGACCGAGACCGCGCAGCGGTCCAATTCGCGCGCGACTTCCGAGGGCGGGATGCGGCCCAGCCAGCGGATTTCATTCAAGCCGTGCCGCGCGGCCATGCCTTTCAATTCATCGGAGAGCGGACCTTCGCCGGCGATGCTCAACATGGGTCGCGGACTGGACATGGCGGCGTAGGCGTCGAGCAGTGTGTGCACGCCCTTCTCGCGGCACAATCGCCCGAAGTAAAGGATGCCTTCACCGGGCGGCAAACACGATTCCGCGGGCGCGGCGAAATTGTTCAGCACGCTGACGCGTTCCTCTGGAATTCCGCCGGCGACCAACTGGCGCTTCAAAAAACCGCTCGGCGAAATCAGGCGCCGGTAGCCGCGCGTGTAGGTGTGGCGCAGTTTGTGAATCAGCGACGACGCGGCGGCCAGCGCGCTCTTGATCAGGCTGCTTTGCACGCAGCGGTTCTTGACGCATTCGCCAAACCCGCCCGTAAGGCAGCGCGTGCAGGTTTCGCCGCGCGTGAACAAGCTGTAGTTTGGACAGATCGGTTTGTAATCGTGGACCGTCATCACGACGGGGATTTTTTCGACGTGTTTGACGAAGAGACTCGGACTGAGCTGATTGTAAATGTTGTGCGCGTGAATCAGATCGGGTTTGAACGACTCGATGCACGCATCCAGCCGGCGCTGTGTTTTTTTCATCAGCGAATTGTACGCGGCGCGACCGACACTTTTGAGCGCGATCATCGCGCCAAAGCGCATCCCGAATTCGATCAGCGGAATGGTCTGCACGGTTCCGAGCTTCGTGTTCTCCGGATGCTCCATCCCAAAAAACGCAACTTCGTGCCCGCGCGCTTTCAATTCGGCGGCGACGGTCAGCATGTAGGTTTCCGCTCCCGCGCGCGGATAAAGGAATTTGTTGGCCATCAACACGCGCATGGGGAAGTCCTGAGTGCTGCGTCCTGAGTGCTGAACGGCGGCGCTTCGCTTCGCAAATCAATTTTCAATTCCCTGCTTGCCAACTCGGCGCGAAGCGCGCCGCCGTTACTCAGCACTCAGGACTATTCCGTGAGCAAGGTCGCGATCGTACGGAATTGCGGCGAGCACCGGAATGCCTGTGTCCGCGGCGAAATCTTCGGGGAGATGATAGGTGGAATCGAGCACATGCGCGATGTAGGCCATGCCCAGGCCCAGCACCAAACCAATGAACGCCGCGCCGAGCAGGATCAGCGACTTCTTCGGAAAAATCGCTTGAGGGTCGAACGTCGGGGCGTCAAGCACGGTGATCGTGCTTTCCGATTTGTTTTGCGTGGCGAGTTTATTCAGCAGGCGCTGGTATTCCTCGTTCACTTTCGCGAACGACTCGCGGGCGGTGGCTTGTTTCCAGACGAGCCCGTCCCATTTGATGCGCAGCGCCTCCTGTTCGGTGAGCTGCGCTCTGTATTTTTCGAATAGCTCGCGCGCTTTAGTCAGCTTCTCCTGATTGGTGCGCATGACGTAGCTCTCCGGCGTGTTGTTTGGCCGCAGATTGATAGCCTCAACTTCAAGCCGCGCAATTTCATTTTGAATAGTCTGCACGGGGTTAAGGTCTGCGTCGCGGCGCGTGACACCGTTGTCGCCGTCGCTTTTGCGAGCGGGCGGATCGATGCTGAGCGTGGGCGGCTTGTCGGTAAACTGAGGCGGCTTGGCGTCGCCGAGCGTGGCGCGCGGATGTTGTTTGCTGAATTCTTCCATGTCGCGCTGGCACTCGTCGATGACTTCCGCAAGGCCCTTTAAGCGCTGTTCGTAATAGTCTTTAAACTGCGTGTTCTCGCCTTGATGTTTTTCGAATTCTTCGACGTAAGCCTCGTAGACGCCCTTCGCGACTTGCTGCGACAATTCGGGCGTGTTCATCTGGGCGGTAATGTTCAGCACCACCGGGCTGATTTCGTCCGCGATAACGCGCTTGCGCAATAAACGAATGGCTTCAATGCGCTGCAATTCGGGGGATAGTTTCGACGCGCTTTTGTAGCTCGTCAGCCGCGCGAAATAACTCCGGCTCGGCGGATCGGGCACCAATCCCGCTTTGTCCACGACTTTGCCCAGCACCTGGTCGGTGAAAATCAATTCAATCTGCGCTTGAATGAAAACGTCGTCTTTGATGTTCGAGCGCCGCGTGCTCATCGGCCCTTCCTCGCTGCTGCGGTCGTGCACTTCCAATTTGCATTTCGAAACGTAAACCGGTTCGACAAAAAAGAGGATGCCCAGCGCAATCAATGGCGCGGCAAGAAGCGCGGTGAGGATGTACCACTTGCGCTTGAAGAGGATGTGGATGAAATAGCGAAGGGACATTTCGAACTCCAATTCAAAATTCAAAATTTAAAATTTAAAATTCAAGCTCGACCACCTTGAATCTTGAATTTTGAATCTTGAATCAAAGCCTTTTATACAACACCTTCGGAATCACATGTTCGACCGCATTCAACACCGAACCGATCACCGGAATGTTGTAGCGCTTGAGCATGTTCAACGTTTCTTTGACCTGTCCGCGGCGCGTCCTTGCCGCGCGCGTCACCAGAATGCAGGCGTGACACTCGGCCAAAAACGGAACGGCACGGCCGCGGTTGAGCAGGCCGCCGGCGTCGATCAGGATCACGTCGTAAGTCGATTTCAATTCGTCGAAAAATTCGGCGCGGAGCATTTCCGCGGGCAGGCCGAATTCGGGCTGCGCGAGTTCCTGCTTGGGAATCGTGAGCAAATAAATCTTGCCTGGCGATAGGCGGCGCATCGATTCGGCCAGCATCGAGCACACGTGCGTGACGCCTTCGCCATCCAACGCACTCGTGACGAGATAAACTTGATTTTTTTGGCGCGCGTGATCGACCAGAATTTCTTCGGCCAGACGGTTGATGAGATTTGGACTTTCCATACGCAGTTTCGTCACCGCTGGACAAATCGCGTCAAGCTCGGCGTCAACGCTTAAGCTATCATATATCATTTCGTCATTAGCCTCGCGTTTCAATTCAAGATTTATCAATACGCGCCCTTGCCGGAGAGTACCGCCGGCACCGTCTTCAACAAAAGCACGAAGTCCAGCCATAAGCTTTGACTTTCAATGTATTGTACGTCCAGCTCCACTTGCCGCTGAAAGGCAATGTCGCCTCGTCCACTGACTTGCCAAATGCAAGTCAAACCGGGCTTTACGTCCAGGCGCCGGCGGTCGGCGAGAGTGTACTTCTCGACTTCGCTGCGCACCGGCGGACGGGGGCCGACCAATGACATGTCGCCTTTTAGCACGCACCAAAGCTGCGGGAGTTCGTCGATGCTTAGTTTGCGAATAACGCGGCCAATCAATGTGACGCGCGGGTCCTTCTTCATTTTGAATGTAACACTGTTGCCGTGATCGTTTTGTGCAAGCAGTTGGTCTTTGAGTTTCTCCGCATCCCGAATCATGGAGCGGAATTTCGGAAACGAGAACTCTTTGCCCCACCGGCCCACGCGTGTCTGCCAGAATAAAATCGGCCCGAAATCGGTCAGTTTGATGATCAGCGCCACGAACAGAAGTAATGGCGACAGAAGGATTAACGAAGTGACAGAGACAAAGATATCCAAAGCGCGTTTGAGCACGCGAACGCTGCCCGTCACCATCAGCCACGAGTACTTCTTCCGCCAGTAGCGCAATTTGTGCACAAAATTTCGCGTATTTCCATATCGCTGATATAGTTCCTCGATCAACTCCAACCGGTGCGGCGGGACGTTGGCGCTGGTCTGAGTAGGCGTGAAACCAATCATTCGAAGCTCTTCATCCTACGTCGATCAATGATCTTCACCATGTGCAGACAATTCTCGCCGCTCCGATCTCGCAAATACAATACCCGATCCATCACGGCTTTAATGAGATAAACCCCGCGACCCGACTCCTGCAATCCTTCCATGACAGGTTCGGGCACAGAACTCGGATCGAACGGAACTCCCGTATCAAACAGCTTGATGTCTACTTTGTGATTATCCGCGACCAACTGCATCCTTATTTTTCCGCCGACTGAATCCTTGTACGCATATTTCACAATGTTAGTGGCTGCCTCCGTAACTGCAAGTTGCACATTGTACAATTGCTGTTCTTCTTGTTTGAAATATGGAATCCCCTCGCACTTCACCTGGATGAACGATCTCAGCCTCGCAATCTGATCCGCGCGCGCGTCGATCTCCAGCACGTCGCCTTTATCTTCACTACGCACCGCGCTATCCAGCACCTTCACCACCACGCACGTCAAATCGTCGCGAATTCCGTCGCTTTTGACGAAGCGGTTCAGCGCCCATTGAATCCGCGCGGCCAGTTCGTCCGCGTGGCGCGTGTTGTGTTTCACGAGCAGATTGAGCAATGCTTCCTGGCCAAAAAGACGATCGTCTTCGCCCACCGCTTCGGTGAATCCGTCTGAGTAAAACACAAAAATATCGCCGGGATGAAGTTCGACCGAAGCCTGCTCATACGTGGCTTGCGGGTGCGTGCCCAGCGGAATGTTCACCAGCCGCGGCCAATCCAATTCCAGCGCCGTTGCCTCACCGGTGTCCGCGCGAAAATGCAGCGGCCGCGGATGGCCGCAATCGACGTACGTCATCGTGTGCGTGACCGCGTCGAAGCGCGCGTAGCACACTGTGATGAAGCATTCCAAATTAATCAGCCGCCGGCTGACTTCGCGATGCACCGCCGCCACGATGTTCTTCACTTCGCCCGCCGCGTCGCCGCGCCGTTCGCGCGCATACCGCAGGAATTGTCCCTTCACCGCCGCGCCGACCAGCGCCGCCGGAACGCCTTTGCCCATCACGTCGCCGATCAGCACGTCGCAGCACGATCCGTAATGAAAGAACTCGAAGAAATCGCCGCCGACCTGCTGCGACGGCGCGGCGAAAAGCCCGAATTCAAAATCCGAACTCTCCACCGGCGGCGTGGCGAAGAGCAAACTCTCCTGAATCTTCCCGCCGATCGCCAATTCGCGCTCGCGAATTTCGCTGTCGATGGTCTTGCGCACCAGCCGCTCGTTCTCGATCATCGTCGCCGTCTGAGCCGCCATCGCGTCGAGCAAGCGAATATGCCGAGAATCGAGATTCCATTCGTCTTCGTGCCACACCGCAATCGCGCCGATCACGCCGTGCGGGCTTTTCACCGGCACAATCGCGATGTGCTTCGCGCCCGCGAACTCGTCTTCGAGCGTCACGTCGGGCGAACGCCTGAAATTGCTGAGCTGTGCGCGCTCTTCGTAAAAGCATTTTCCGACCAGCCCGTAATTCGGCTTGCGCGGCTGCGGCTTTTCCACGCGATGCCCGCGGACCGGCTCAAGCAGCCCCGTCTGCTCCGACTGAATCCACATGATCATCCGCACCGGCCCGCTCACCGACATTGCGCGCGCGGTCCGCTTGGCGATTTTGTCAAACGCCTGCTCCGGCTGATTCACGCTCTGCCCGTCCGAACTGATTTCGTAAATCGAATTCAGGCACTCATGGTCCAGCCCCAATTCTTCAAACAATTCCTCGCGCTGCTTGCTCAGTTCCACCACGCGCTGAACTTGCTTAAGCAGCGCAATCGCCGGAGCCAGCGGCGTCGGCGCAGCCGCGTCGCTGCACAGATAAACCTGGCACAGCGGCTCGCCGTCGATCGCGACCTCTTCGCGCGCAATGTTCATCTCCTCAAACTTCACCGCCTCTGTACCGCCGGCGTCCCGCCGGCCCGTTTCCACCCCCGGAGCGCCCCCATCCTGCCGGCTGGTTTCCGTTTCCGATTCAGCCCGTCGAGACGCCACCGGCACCACATCCGGATCAGGCCACACACACCCATCCGGCCGCGCCAGCCACCCGCGCTGATGCGGCGCCGTCAAAAACGCGCCGACCCGCAACGGTTCCGCCAGCGGTGCGAACGCCAGCGTCAATTCAATCTTGAGCCGTTCCAGCGTGGTGAGCGCTTCCGCATCCGCGAACGGCAAAAACGGCCCCGACCCGCTTTCGCGCGAACCGACTTTGCTCATGTCCGGCGAAAGTCCAAGCTCATTGAGCTTCCCGACGAGCGCGCCCAAACTCACCGGCTTGAGCAGAAACCCATTCGCCCCCGACGCCGCGATCAACTTCTCTTCGCTCTCGAAAATGCGCCCGGTGACAAACACAATCACCAGCCCCGCGTCGTGCCCGTCCGCGCGAATCGCCCGGCAAATATCCAGCCCGGAGCGCCCGTTCATCTCCACATTCAACAGCAGCGCCGCCGGCTTGTGTTCCGCAATCGCCGCCTGAACCTGCTCCGCCCGGCTGACCACGCGCGCCTCATAGCCCGCCTTGCGCAGCATGTGCTGGAGATAGAGCGCAAGATGCGGCGCATCGTCGGCGACAAGAACGCGAGTGCTGGGCATGGGGCGGGGTCCTTCGCGAAGGAGCTATGTGAGGGATTGTATTTGGGGGGTGGGTCCTAACAAAGGGAATTGCGACCACGCTTGAAATCGCGGACCAATATGAATAGATTCTGTGCCGGAGGGAGGCTGATGCGGGAATGGGAGAATGCGTGGTTTGAAGGACCGGCCAATGCCAACGCTAAGCAAAATCGCGGGACAAGCGATGAAAATCTGACCTCTCCAAAACCCAAAAATCTCGGAATCCCCTCCCTCATTCATTGCCCGCGAGGAAAGTTTCTGTCCACAATCCTTTTCAGCACTTTGTAAGCCACGAATATAACCCCTTTAGACATGCCATTTACCGAAATTGACGCGGTTGGCTAGGTAATTGCCTCTCTAAAGCACGGAGCGCCGAAGCGCGGCGTTTCAGAATCTCTTGGAGGATTTTTGAATGCGACTTTCAATCGCGTTGTTGCTGGGTTCACTCTGTTTTGTAAGCGCCGGGTTTGCAGCCGAAAACGACGGCTATTTCATGGTGGACGGAAAAGCCATGACCCTTCGCAACGGTACCGTGACCGAATTGAAGACCGAAACCACGCTGGACGATGGCTCGCGCCTTCTGCCCGACGGCACGCTGGTCATGAGGGATGGCAAGAAATCGCGGATTGCCGCCAATAAATT
>DATGGK010000276.1:0-1875 GCA_035308565.1 Planctomycetota bacterium
GGCGCAGCGATTCGGTGGCGTTTGCTTCGGCTTCGCGAATGATGCGGTCCATCATGAGCACGGACTCGAGCGGATAGCGGCCGGCAGCCGTTTCGCCGGAGAGCATGAGGGCGTCGCTGCCGTCGAAAATGGCGTTGGCAACGTCGGAAGCTTCGGCGCGAGTGGGCCGCGGGTTTTCCTGCATCGAATCGAGCATTTGCGTGGCGGTGATCACGGGAACGAGCGCGTCGCGCGCCTGCATAATGATTTGCTTCTGCACGACGGGCACTTTTTCCGGGTTCATCTCGACGCCGAGATCGCCGCGCGCAACCATCACACAATCTGCGACGGCAAGAATCTCGGCGAGATTGTCGATGGCCTCCGGTTTTTCGAGCTTGACGATGACGGGAATGTCCTTGCCGGCGCGGCGGATCGCGGCTTTGGCCAAGCGAACGTCGGCGGCGGTGCGCACAAAGCTTTGCGCCACATAGTTCACATTGAGCGTGAGAGCAAAAGCAAGGTCGCGCCGATCCTTGGGCGTGAGCGACGGAATTTTAAGTTTTACGCCCGGAAGATTGATCCCCTGGTGCTCGCGAAGCTCTCCGCCGTTTTCCACCTGGCAGATTACCGTGTCGCCGCGCGTGGAAAGCACACGCATGGCGATGTTGCCATCGCTCACAAGGATCCTGTCACCTTTGTGAACGGAATGGGGGAGCTCGCGAAATGTGGTACTGACACCTTCGGAGGTGCCGGCCACTTTTTTCGTGGTGATCGTGAATTTCTGGCCGAAATGAAGCTGGACGGGAACGCCGCGATCGAGAGAGCCGGTGCGAATTTTGGGTCCCTGCAAATCGGCGATGACCGCGACGGATTTTTCGTAGTGCCCGGAAGCGCGGCGCACCGACGCGACGCGGGCCGCGTGTTCTTCGGGCGTTCCGTGAGAGAAATTCAGGCGTGCGACATCCATCCCAGCGCCGACAAGGCTATCGATCAATTCAGGGGTCGAGCTGCTGGGTCCTAGCGTGCAAACAATCTTGGCCCTTCGTTCCATCATGTAATTATCGCGAAACCGCGAAGTCGTTGACAATTGTGTAGAGAAAATCGACGCCTTTGCGGAAGGATTCGAGCGGAATGCGCTCATCGTCCGCGTGCATCCGAAGGAAATCGTTTTCAGTGAGTGGGAAAGGCATCAAGCCGTAAGCCTGAACGCTGCGCATTCGCAGCGGATAGGAATCGGTGGCGCCGGGGGACATGAAAGGAATCGCAACGGCGCCGGGAAACTGCTGTTTCGTGGTACGCGTGATTTCATCGTACAAGTCGGTGGTAAGGGACGATGATGGCGCGGCTTCGCCCCCACCCGGCTGTATTTCGAAGCGAATCTGCGGATCGTTGACGAGCTGCGTGAGTTTTGCCAGAAGCACGGTGGCCATATTGCCCGGCAGCAAGCGGATATTGATGACGCCGCGCGCTTCGGAAGGGATCACATTGGGCCGAATTCCGGCCTGGAGCATCGTGGGCGAAATTGTGTCGCGCATCATCGCGTTCCAGAGCAGATTTTCGTTCGAAAGGTAGCGCGCGGCGTGCTCTCCGCGGTCGGAGGTCTCGAGCGAACGCATCCACTTGGCGGTTTCTTCGTCTTCCACCTGCGCGAGGCCTTCGAAATAGCCGCGCGTGACGGAGTTCAACTGCACTGGTGTCTCATAGGCTGCGATTTTCGCGATCGCGGCGGCAAGATGCGCCACGGGATTAT
Source organism: Planctomycetota bacterium (assembly GCA_035308565.1). Taxonomy (GTDB): domain Bacteria; phylum Planctomycetota; class SZUA-567; order H5-PLA8; family H5-PLA8; genus JANXLS01. The sequence goes on from DATGGK010000276.1 coordinate 1,730, forward strand.
CTTTTCGTGGCAGCGAAGCATGGCCGGAAACGCCGGTGGCGATCACGTCGACGCTGACGGAAACCTTTTCACTCGCTTGTATGGCCATGTATTGCAGTTTGCCGTCTTTCAGGGCGTTGTAGCCACCTTCGTTGATGACGTAACCC
>DATGGK010000277.1:0-2194 GCA_035308565.1 Planctomycetota bacterium
CTGCGCACGAAAACGCGAACATCATTTTTGGCGCGGTGCAGGATGACGCGATGAAGGAGTCCGTGAAAATCACCGTGATCGCCGCAGGCTTCCGCGAAGTGGCCGGAAAGAAGACGGCCCAGCGGCCGTCGTATTTGCCGAAGACGTGGGCTGCGAAGCGCGAACAGCCGCCCGCGCAGGTGGCACCCCAGCAGACGAATGTGGTGCAGCAGGTGGCGCGGAATGTGCGCGAAGCAGCTCCAGAGATGCCGTCGGATGATCTTGATGTGCCGACGTTCCTGCGACGACAGGCGCAAAAAGCGTAGTTATCGAACGCGAAATTCTTTGGATAGGGCGCATTGACGCGCTGACGTGACCCGATCGCATGTCGTTCCGCGAGATCATTCCGTTTGTATTGGCCGCGGTTGGCGGTATTGGAGGCCTGGCCAACGCTGTCGCTGGAATGGAAATTGTGGATGCGCTCAACACCAAGCGTCCCGCCGACGATCAAATTCCTAATCCACCGCTGGCGTGGAATGAGTTCGTTTGGTTTTCGAAAAATCCGGGATTCGACTATTGGAGTCGTCGGCGGAGATATCGCGAACAATTTCCAGAAGGAAAATTGGTTTCGTGGCAAAACGCGGGCATCGTCTGGATGTTTTGTTTTTTCATTGCCGCTGCCTGCGCCTTTGTAAGGGCGCGCTAAGCCGACAGCGCCTCGAATTCGATGATTCGCAAGACGATTCGTTCCTATTCGGGGACACTACGAGGTTACTGTAATTAATTTTATACTAGCCCACCGGGAAATGCAAGCCCTGCGTTTAGTAGAGAAAAGTCATCCAAGGTAAGAGCTGCTTGATGGACGAAATTCGGCTTGCGCGCGAAGTTGCGGCGGAGATTTTGAATCACGCGCGAAGCAATCCGGTTGTGGAGTGCTGCGGATTGCTCGCAGGGCGAGACGGCGCGATCGCACAAGCATTCCCGGCGCAAAATGTGGCGGAGCATCCGGCGAGCGCCTACGAAATTGCACCGAAGGAGCTATTCCGCATCATCCGAGAGATTCGCGCCGCCGGGCTCGAATTGCTCGGCATCTACCATTCGCATCCGAAAGGCGACAATCAGCCTTCGCCGCGTGACGTCGAGCGCGCCTACTATCCCGAAGCGGCGTACTTCATCCTTTCACCTCGCGCAGATGCGCCAGAACCAATTCAAGCCTACTCGATTCGCGATGGCCGCTGGATAGAACTCACAATTCAGATCGTCTGAGCTCGTCACAGGCTAGAGAGAAATCGCGGCGCAAACCGGCAGCTCGCTCGATGATTCGAAACTATTGTCTAGCGATGTAACACCCGGTGGACAGCTTCTTACGGCCTCCGTTTCCATGGGCACCTTCAAAGCGACTGCTGTGACGTCGTCGTGAGGTCCTGAACCGTTGGAAAAGGATTTGGCTCCTTCGAAGAGGTGATCGAGAGATTCGTCGGCAGTTTTTCGCGTGCACTCGCACCACAGCTCGCCCAAACGGTCCCAGCTGAAATCTTCGTCGCGTTGATTTCGCAGTTCGTGCAATCCGTCAGTAGCGAAGAGCACGGAATCGCCGGGCGCGAGCCGCACTGTGTATTTGTCGTAAGACGTTCCCTTAAAAACAGCCGATGGCAGGCCTCCTTCGCCGAGGCGCGAATATCTTCCATTGGAGACGAGAACAGGGTGTGGCAGGCCCGCATTCGAAAACGTGAGCTGCCGCGTGATCGGATCGAAGAGCGCGTACAGCGTGGCGCAGTAGCGGCCTGAAATCGGGCGCACGAGCAGGCGCTTGTTGAGAAGGGTCAGCACGGCCGCGGTATCTTCACCGGTTTTGTTGATGCCGCGGAGGGTGCCCATCACAAGGGCGGCATACATGGCGGCCGCGAGTCCTTTTCCCACCACGTCGCCAAGGTAAAGGCCTACAAGCCCATTTGGCACAAGGAAGAAATCCGTGAAATCGCCGCCCACTTCCGCGAAGGGTGAAAAGCGATATGCCACTTCCACGCCGGCGCTAATCAAATTCCCGGTAGGCACGAGCGAGTATTGAATTTCGCGGGCAGCTTCCTTGTCGGCTTCGTACGAACCTACGCATGAAACCGTTTCAAGCGCTGCTTGAGTGCCCATTCTCCGGAACTCCCCCTGTAGCTAGCTCCCGATGATGCGAAGGAGTACACGCACATCGGATACCAAAGTA